>JACAFB010000004.1 GCA_013388545.1 Ignavibacteriaceae bacterium | reverse complement strand
GCAGAATTTCTTTCCAAATCTGGTGCAGCAAAAAAAGTAATTTACCCGGGATTGAAAGATCATCCGCAACACGAGCTTGCAAAGAAACAAATGCGTGGTTTTGGTGGGATGGTTTCAGCGGATTTTGGTTCAATTGAAAAAGCAAAAAAGGTGTTAAACAATGTGAAGATTTTCACACTTGCTGAAAGTCTAGGCGGAGTTGAGAGTTTAATTTGTCATCCTGCTTCAATGACACACGCTTCGGTTCCAAAAGAAGAAAGAGAAAAGTACGGATTCACAGATGCACTCGTTCGCTTTTCTGTTGGGATTGAAGATGTGGAAGATCTGATCAGGGATGTTGAAATGTCATTAAAATAATCTTTAAATTTTTAACAGTTTAATGTATTTGGAACCGGGATAACTTAAAGATAAACTTAATTCCGTAAAGTAAATTTTCTAGACAAACTTCTGTTTCTTTAATACTACTCAGAAAATGGTGATTCATCTTTTAGAATTCTATTTCAGCAAAATAAACTCTGTTGTTTGAACATTAAGAGAAGATAAAGTGAATTTAACATTCCTGTATATTAATTTCTCTTTTGATAAAGATACTATTCATTAAATTTGAGCATTGAAATATTTAAGAAAGTTATAATGAAACAAATTACCTTTATTCTGCTTTTGGTTTTTTCGGGTTCTTTTATTGCTAGCGCTCAGGATGAATATGAAGATATTCCAATCGAGATTTTTATTATTGACTCATATGCAACTCCTGAATCTCCTCATACTTTTGTTTTGTCTTTTTTCACGAGTGTTCCGGCAAAATCAAAACTTATTCTGGATAAAGTTTATGAGTATAACATCGCAACTATTTACTCTGAAAGACATACATTCGGACTGCCGATTGAAAATAAAAAATTTTCGGGTAAAGTTGTCCCTTTCCAGATTATTGTAGAGGACTCAGTTGGGAATATTGTGCAAAGCGAAGAATATGACTTTGAACTTCCGTATGAACCTCAGCTTCGTGAAGATTCAAACTTTTTAATGCTTTGTCTTTTCGGCGGGATTGTTTTTGGATTGCCAATGCCCGGAGGAGTTTTTCATAAGGATAATTCTTATTTCCAATTAACAAAAGAAATTCCATTAATTTCACTTCGAGGCAAAAGCTATAATTATCCTAAAGGTTACTTTGCTATCGAATATTCTTACATTTTTAATGCTGAGAATAGAAAATTTTTCCGTACAGGCTACAAACATATTTTTGAAGTTCCGGTGATTAAATACCTTTCTCCGGGCTTAAACTTTTTTACAAATTTTTTTGGTTACAATGGTATTAGCCCCGAACTTTCAATTGGTTGGTTCAAAATACTGGATACATTTACAATTTTTACCCGGTACAGATATAATTTTCAGCCGAACGACAGCGGAAGAAATTTTCAGGAAGTCTCGGTGGGATTGTATTCAAATTATTTCTCATTCTATTTATAATCCGTAATAAATTTTAAGTCCACTCCGTCGGTCAATTTTTTGGTCCGTTAATGGAATGATTTTTTTCAGCCCGGTGTTTAGATGATATGTTTGAAAAGATTTTAAGTTTTATGAAAACCATTTTAATTATAATATTATCCTCAATTACGATTTATTCACAGTCAGGCTCTATAAAAGGAAGGGTTACTGAAGATTCATTCCCGATTCCCTTCGCCAATATTGTTATATTAAATACTAATTTTGGCGAAGCGACTGATGAGGATGGATTCTATGAACTAAATAATATTCCTACCGGAAATTATTCGATCAGATTTAGTGCAATTGGTTTTGAAACTAAAATATTACCGGTTCAGGTTGATCAGAACGTAACTGTTGAATTGGATGTTAAACTAAAATCTATCGCCATTGAAGTAGCAACGGTTGAAGTTACAGGCATCAGGCAGCAGGAACAGCGTGATACAAGAACCAGTCTTATAGATTTAAATCCGAGAGATGCAAAAGTATTGCCCGGTGCAGTTGAAGATGTTTTCAGAACTCTTCAGACACTTCCCGGGGTGCTTGCCCCAAATGATTTTTCCTCGCAGCTTATTGTTCGTGGTAGTGGACCCGATCAGAATTTAATTGTGCTCGACGATGTGGAAGTCTTTAATCCTTACAGGCTTTATGGTGTAATAAGTATGTTTAATCCTGATGCAGTTGAACAGGTAAACCTGATATCCGGTGGTTTCCCTTCAATGTATGGAGATAGGCTTTCGGCAGTTCTCGATGTAACGAACAGGGAAGGCAGCACGAAAAAAACTCTTACCGGAAATCTGAATGCATCTATTGTTGATGCTAATTTGGTGCTTGAAGGAAAGAATCCTTTTGATTTAAGAGGAAGCTGGCTGATCAATAGCAGAAGGACATACTATGATCTGATCATCGAACCGTTTGTTAAAAATGCCGGCCTGGTTGATGAGAACACATCTTTCCCGAATTTTTATGATATTCAGGGAAAATTTGTTGTTGGTCCATATAAAGGACATAAATTTTTGTTTACGGGAATAATTTCACGCGATGGAGTTGATGTTGTTAGCGGTGAAGAAAGGAATACTCCCGACAGTATTGGAGTTTATAATTTCATCAACAATAATGTTGCGAGTCTAGCCTGGCATTATGCCCCGTCAAAAAAATTCTTTAATAAGCTGATTGCCTCCTGGTATATCAATGAAGGATTAACAGATTTTGATTCACGTGTGCTTGATCCTTCTTTAAACCGTGATAACTTTGAGGAGATTATACCTGACACACTGGCTCCTTATTTATTAAGCTTCAGCTTCAATGCGAAATTTAAATACAGAAAATATTCGATTGATGATAAACTAACCTACCTTTGGAAAGATCACATTTTTGAAGCAGGAGCCGGAGTTGATTTTCTTCAATCTGTTACTGACTTTGAATTCAATCTGGATCCTCAGCTCAAATCAATTATTTCTGGTAATCCACAGTTCAATGCTGTACTAAGCGATTTGAAAGATGTCTTAAATTATCGTCGTTACAGAGTTTATCTGCAAAATAATTTCAAGGTCAATTCTTTACTTTTTATTCAACCCAGTCTGAGATTTGATTACTACGATATTCTCGAAAAAGCATATTTCGCTCCCAGGATTTCTCTTTCGTATGCATTCGATCAGCTAACAACTCTAAGACTAGTATGGGGACTTTATTACCAATCTCCCGGCTATGAAAAACTAAGAGACAGAGAAGCTCTTCTGGATTTAAGAAAAGAGTATACACGCGGACTAAATGCTGAGCGGGCAATTCATTATGTTGCTGGAATCGAAAGATGGCTTTCAAATGAGTGGAGCATCAAGCTTGAAGGCTACTACAAAGATTTTGATGATCTGTATATTCAAAAAAGAGTAACGGGTACAAGATTCTTTACCGAGCCGGTTCCCGGAAAAGATCCAAGATTGATTGAAGGGTGGACGAGGCCTGTAGGGGTGGTGTCAGATTCAGCTACTCAGGTGCCGATCAATGGTTCTTTTGGTGAGGCTTATGGTTTTGAATTACTTCTATCAAAAAAGAATCGGTCAGATGATAGTAAAATCTCCGGCTGGATTTCATATTCTCTGGCATATGCTAACAGATATGAAAACGGTGTTAAATATCCATTCAGATTTGACCAGAGGCATACTATTAATATTGTTTTGAATTATCAGGTATCAAGCTGGTTTGAAGTTGGGCTCAGGTGGCAGTATGGTTCAGGGTTTGCAATTAGTGAACCTATAGGAATTAAACCAAGAATTATTAATGTTGACACAAATCTTGACGGTGTTCCTGATTCGCCAACTATAGCTACAAGAAGAGTTTTTGGAAATCCAAACGCCGATCCTCAGGTTGTTTATGATGTTGATTTTGGAGAAAACAAATTGAATTCACGCAAACCGGCTTATCACAGGCTTGATCTCAGAGCAAATTTTGCTGCGAGATTCTGGAATCTTGACTGGATTTTCTATCTTGATGTAATTAATGTCTATAACAGAAAAAATGTAATCGGTTATGATTATTACATTACAGAAGACCTTACGCTTGGAAGAGAAGCAAACAATATGTTCCCGATTCTGCCTACTCTTGGCTTCAGCGTTAAGTTTTAATTTTCAGATTAAAATAATTCCCGGGAAAGTGGGATATTTGAAATATTCTTTTTTGATAAATCAATGACTCGATCAATTCTTATCTGGCTTTTTGCATTTCTCATTACAGCAGCTTTGGCTGTTTATCAAAGAATTTCCGGTCCTACTTATCCAATCACTGGACAAAAAGAATTTTATGGATCCCGGATTGATTATGTGTTCAATAGAAGCCACGGCGGTGAAGGCAATTCAATCGTAAAATTAAGAGTGAATGATAATTCTATAAACGGCATTCTTGAATGGAAAAGATATAAAACCAGTGATGATTGGACCCAGATTCAGATGAACTACAGTGATGGATATTTAATTGGCGAATTACCTCATCAGCCTCCTGCTGGTAAACTGCTTTATCGGATTTTGTTGTTAAAAAATTCTTATTCAGAAGTAATTCCCGATCAACCGGTGATCATAAGGTTTAAAGGAGATGTTCCTGCAGTTATCCTGATTATTCATGTAATAGTGATTTTTGGAGCAATGCTGCTTTCAACAAGAACCGGATTGGAATTCTTAAAACCTAATCCCAATTATAAAAGGCTTACAATTATTACTGTTGTGTTTTTAATTTTAGGCGGGATGATATTAGGACCTATTGTTCAGAAGTATGCTTTCGGGGTTTATTGGTCTGGTTTCCCTTTCGGAACCGATCTGACTGATAATAAAACTCTGATTGCTTTAATTGGCTGGTTGATTGCTCTAATTGCAGTATTAAAAGCAGAGAAACCCAGGTTTTGGGTAATCTTTGCATCCCTGCTTTTATTAGTAGCATTCTTAATTCCTCACAGTTTATTCGGATCCGAACTCGATTACAATGAATTAGATAAGCAAAAACAGGAACTACAAATTCAGAAATAAGAAAACAGAATTGGAAAATCCCGAATTAGATTTTGAATATAACGGCAACCAGGTTTTTACCGTTTCTGAAATTAGTAAACAGATCAAATCTGTTCTCGAGGGAATATTTGAAAAAATTTCTGTTGTCGGGGAGATTTCAAACTTCAAACCTCACGTTTCAGGTCACTGGTATTTTAGTCTCAAGGATAGTGATTCAGTAATTAATTGTACTATGTGGCGCGGATTTAACAATTATGTTTTTTTTACTCCTCAGGATGGAATGAAAGTGATCGTTACCGGGAAATTAACGGTATATCCTCCCCGCGGATCGTATCAAATAGATGTTAAATCAATTAAACCACTTGGTGTTGGCGAACTTCAGGCTGCATATGAAAAGCTTAAACAAAAACTTTTTGCAGAAGGATTGTTTGATGAAGTTTATAAAAAACGCATCCCGGCTTTCCCTGAAAAAATTGGTTTGGTTACAAGTATTGATGGTGCGGCTTTTCAGGATATGACAAGCGTTGCAAAAAGAAGATTCCCAATTGTTGAGCTTGTAATTGCTCCTTGTAAAGTTCAGGGACCAGGAGCTGCTGAAAGTATTGTAGAATCGTTAAAAGAATTAAACAAGCGTAATGATATTGATGTTATTATTGTTGCAAGAGGTGGCGGATCTTTAGAAGATTTATGGGCATTTAATGAAGAAATAGTCGCCCGGGAAATATTTGCCTCAAAGCATCCGGTTATTTGCGGCATTGGACACGAAATTGATTTTACTATTGCAGATTTCGTTGCAGATTTGCGGGCTCCCACGCCTTCTGTTGCGATGGAATTAGCAATTCCCGATCAAAATGAACTTTTCTCTATGATAAATGAGTTATCTGATAGTGTTATTAAAAAAGTCAATGGAATTATTGATTCTCATTACATTTTACTGCAAAACATTAATAATTCCATCGGATTTAGATCTCCATTTGACAAAATAAAACTGGACTCACAAAAAATTGATAATTTGCTTATCAAAATTGATAATTCTGTAAACAATTTATTATTTCAGAAGGAAAAAAGGCTTTTTTACTTAAAGAATTTGATTGATTCGTTTGATATAAAAAAGATTCTGAAAAGAGGCTTTGTTTTAGTTAAGCAAGATTCTAAATATATTTCACGTAAGAATTTATATGATATTAGTAAGCCTTCCGAGTTGGAATTTTATGATGGTAAATTAAAAATCGGCGAATAACTATTACAGGATCACGAGCTTATGTCAAAAAAGATCATTAAAAATAATTTTGAAAGCAAGCTTACCCGCCTTGAAGAAATTTCTGAAAAACTTGAAAGCGAAAACATCGGATTAGAGACTTCGATTGAACTTTATGAAGAAGGTGTTAAGCTTTCAATGGAATGCATTACTGCATTAAAAAATGCGGAGCTCAAAATCACCGAATTAAAAATAAAGCTTGATGAATTTTCAAGAAATGTAAACAGGTAAAAGATCGTAATAAACCAGGAAGATAAGAGATGATCGATAATGAAAAATACCCCGTGCTCTCTAAAGTAGATGTGCCGGCAGACATTCGTAAACTGAATTTAGCCGAACTCAAAACTCTATGCGATGATGTCCGAAGATTTTTAGTAGATACGATTTCCGAAATTGGCGGTCACTTTGGAGGTGGATTAGGCACAGTTGAATTGACAGTGGGAATGCACAAAGTTTTTAATACCCCGCACGATCTGATAGTTTGGGATACGGGCCATCAAGCTTATCCTCATAAAATTTTAACCGGCCGAAAAGAAAAACTCAAAACTATTCGTCAGCTAAATGGACTTTCGGGATTCTTGAAACGATCCGAAAGTGAATACGATTCATTCGGAGCCGGCCATGCATCAACCTCTATTTCAGCAGCTTTAGGAATGGCAGTTGCCAGAGATTTGAAAAAAGAAAACCGCAAAGTTATTGCTGTAATAGGTGATGGTGCTATGACTGGTGGTATGGCGTATGAAGCTATGAACAATTCGGGAATTCTTAAATCTGATCTCATTGTTTTGTTGAATGACAATAATATGTCTATTGCTCCAAACGTTTGGCAAATTTCTAATTACTTTACTGAAATGATATCACATCCCGACTATAATCGCTTCAAAGGGCAAGTGTGGGATTTAACCGGCAAACTTGATCAGTTTGGCGATCGTTTAAGAAAGATTGCCGCGCGATTAGAACACGGAATCAAAGCGGTGATTACACCGGGAATGCTCTTCGAAGCCCTAGGATTCAGATATTTCGGACCAATTAATGGGCATAATCTTCATCAGGTAATAAAAATATTTGATCAGGTAAAGGATTTAAAGGGTCCAATACTTGTACATGCAATAACTCAAAAAGGAAAAGGTTATGCACCAGCTGAAGAGCATGTTCAACGGCTCCACGCTTCTACACCATTTGACAAATTAACTGGTAAAGCTTATAAAAAAGAAGGTCCACCCGCCTATACAACAATATTCGGAAATGCGCTGGTTGAAATAATCAGAGAGAATCCTAATGTTGTTGGTATAACAGGGGCAATGCCCGATGGAACAGGTTTGGATATAGTTCAAAAAAATTTTCCTGAAAATTATTTTGACGTTGGCATTGCTGAAGAGCACGCTGTTACATTTGCGGCAGGGCTTGCAACTCAGGGAATCATTCCGGTTGTTGCAATATATTCAACATTTCTGCAAAGAGCTTTTGATCAGATTATTCACGATGTAGCACTGCAGAAACTCCATGTTGTATTTGTGCTTGATCGGGCTGGTTTGGTAGGAGCCGATGGTCCAACTCATCACGGCACTTTTGACATTTCTTATTTAAGAATGATTCCCGGAATGGTAATTATGGCTCCAAAAGATGAAGCAGAATTAAGAGATATGCTTTTTACTGCGGTCAATTATCAAGGACCGATTGCTCTTCGTTATCCTCGTGGCTCTGCTCTGGGCGTTAAGCTTGAACCCGGCTTCAGATTGATAGAAATTGGTAAAAGCGAAAAACTCTCAGATGGTCAGGATGTAGCTTTACTTGCTCTTGGATCGATGGTTGATTATTCTTTGAAGGCATCTGAATTACTTAAAAATGAGGGAATTGAATGTGAAGTAATTAATATGCGTTTCGCAAAACCTTTGGATACTAACTGTCTTGATTACATCTTAAACAAGCATAAAAAAATAGTTACTCTCGAAGAAAATGTACTGCCCGGAGGATTTGGAAGCGCAGTGAGTGAATATCTTGTTGATAAGAATTATAAGAATAGGATTTTAAGGATTGGGCTTCCGGATTATTTTGTTGATCATGGAACCCAGCCCCAGCTTCACCAATTGTTGGGAATTGATCCGGCTGGAATTGCTGCAAAAGTAAAATTGTTCTGTGCAGATAAAGTTCATAATTCCGAGGTTATTGCCTGATGGAAAAAACAAATGTTGCAGTAATCGGACTGGGTGGAATCTCTCAGTTAGTTCATCTGCCAAATCTCTTGAAGATGAATAATGTTAAAATTTCAGGTGTGGCTGAAGTGAATAAAAACCGTCTTCACAGTGTCGCTGATAAATTTAACATCAGCAACAGATATACTAATTATCAAACTCTTTTAGAAGAAACCGAAGCTGAAGTAATAATCGTTGCAACTCCAACTCATACCCATCGGGATATAGCTATTGATTGTCTGAGTGCCAGGAAAGATGTTTTAGTTGAAAAACCTCTTGCACGTACATATGAAGAAGCAAAAGAAATAGTTGAAACAGCTAAGCGAAATAAAAGAAAGCTTATGGTGGGTATGAATATGCGGTTCAGACCTGACTTGATGCTTTTGAGAAGCCTGGTAAGTGCCGGTGAAATTGGAGAGCCTTTTTATGTAAAGTGCGGCTGGATAAGAACACAAAGCAGCTTTGGGAAATGGTTTACAAGGAAGGAAGAGTCTGGCGGAGGTGTTCTGTTTGATCTTGGTATTTCTTTAATTGATATGTCACTTTGGCTTTTAGACTATCCTCCCGTTGATAGTTTATCCTCTCAGTGTTACTACCACTATACTAAAAATGTTGAGGATACTGCTTTTGCATTTATTAAGTGCAAAAATTCTTCTTTGATAAATATAGAAACCTCATGGTCGCTCCCTGTTGAAAAGGACTATTTCTACTTAACTATCTACGGTTCAAATGGTAATGCTTCTATTAATCCATTAAAGATTGTCAAAAGAATTGAGGATAGATTTATTGATCTTACTCCGAACTTATCGGAAACCTCATTAAGTATGCATAAAAAATCATATCTGAATGAGCTCAAGAATTTCATTGGTGCGGTAAAAGATCTTAACCCGCTTTTCTGTACCGGAGATGAAGCTCTCTCAAGAATGAAAATTTTATCTTCGATTTATGAATCAGCCAATTCAAATAAAGAAGTAAAAATCTGAAAAAATGAATAAAAAAGTTCTGCTTGTAGATGATGAAAAAGATATAGTCGAATTCCTTCAATACAATCTGAAGCAGGAAGGATTCGATGTAATTTATGGGTATGATGGCTACGAGGCTCTTGAAAAGCTTGCTGAAAACCCTGATTTGATTATACTGGATATTATGATGCCCAAGATGAATGGTTACGAGGTTTGTAAAAAAATCAGAGCAAGAAAAGAGTTTGAACATACCCCGGTAATTTTCCTTACGGCTAAGTCAGGCGAAATGGATGAAATACTTGGACTTGAATTAGGGGCAAATGATTACATTCAAAAACCACTTTCACCAAAAAAATTAATTGCCCGGGTAAAAGCCAATCTAAGGAACGTTGAAAATAAATTTCCTGAAAAGTCTGGAATTTCAAAGATCGAAATCGGGCCATTATCAATTGACAAAATTACTTACTCTGTATTAATTGATGGCGAAGAAAAGATTCTTCCAAGGAAAGAATTTGAAATACTTTTCTTTCTTGCCAACAATCCGGGAAGAGTATTTAGCAGAGAACTAATTTTAAAAGAAGTTTGGGGTGCTGATGTTTTTGTGGTTGACCGCACTATTGATGTACATATCAGAAAAATACGGGAAAAGCTCGGCAAATATGAGGATTTGATCGAGACTATTAAAGGTGTTGGATACAGGTTTAAAAGTGCTGAGTGAAATAAAAACCAATCTGTTCAACTCTATTATTTATGTTAAAGAATTTGTTTTTCTGTATCTGTTAATAATCCTGATCATTTATTTCCTGGTTGGATTCAACTCTTTATTCCTCAGCCTTCTTATTCTCTTTACAATCACAAGTTTGATTTTTCTTAACATAGTTGGCAGAAAAAGAAAATCTGAACTTGACCAAATAAAAAATATAATCGGAAAAATAAGAGGTAATCAGTTCCAAAATTCCGAACAAATAATAATGAGTCGGAATCTTAAAAATCTTCAGGAAGAAATTAAACTTATGTTCGAAAAGACTAAGAACGACATCGAATACCTGAAAAAACTTGAAAGAATCAGAACTGAGTTTCTCGCAAACGTCTCTCATGAATTAAGAACCCCGATTTTTGCAATTCAGGGTTATCTCGAAACTCTCTTAAACGGCGCATTGAATGATGATACAGTTAATAAATACTTCATCGATAAGGCACAACAGCATACATTGCACCTAAGCACTTTGCTTAATGATTTAATTGATATATCGATGATTGAATCAGGGGAAATGAGATTAAGTTACAGATACTTTGTTGTTAATGAATTTATTTCTCCTTTGGTTCTTGAATTCCAAAAGGTTGCACGGGAAAAAGGAATAGATTTGATTTTTTCTCCTGCTCGATCCGGTCTTCAGCTGTTTGGCGATAAAAACAGACTCAGGCAGGTTTTAGTAAATCTGATTCAAAATGCCATTAAATACACTGAAAAGGGGGAGGTTGAAATTCTTGTGATTGAGGAACAAAAACACGGAAGAATTATCGTTAGAGATACCGGAATTGGGATCTCTGAAAATGATATTGACAGGATTTTTGAACGTTTTTACCGGGTTGATAAAGCTCGCTCAAAAGAAGCTGGGGGTACCGGTTTGGGACTTGCTATAGTAAAGCACCTCATTGAAGCTCACGGCTCAAAAATTGAAGTTAAAAGTGAGCCCGGCAAAGGTAGTGAATTTTCATTCCGACTTAAGAAGTGAGTTTTTTATTGATTTTCTGAATGTTTAGGCTAAATATTTTACGGGTAATTAATTGACACATAAAGCTTATTTCATTAAATTTACCGCCTGAATTTTTATTAAGAGGATAATATGTTTGCAGTCGTTGATATTTTAGGTCAACAGTTCAAAGTTTTTGAAAATAAAAAATATTACGTTCCGCGGCTTGAAAATGAGTTGGAATCGAATGTATCATTTGATAAGGTTTTGGTTCTAAGTACTGATAACGAAACCAAAGTTGGAAGCCCTTATGTTAGTGGTGCCAAAGTTACCGCTAAAGTTCTTGAGCATTTAAAAGATGATAAGGTTATTGTTTTTAAGAAGAAAATCAGAACGAGCTACAGAAAATTACGCGGACATAGACAGCAGTTAACCAGAATAGAAATTACAAAGATCGGTTAAAGGAGAAATAAATTTATGGCACATAAAAAAGGTCAAGGTTCATCAAGAAACGGTCGTGATAGCAATGCCCAACGGTTAGGAGTTAAAAAATTCGGTGGTGAAAAAGTCCTTGCCGGTAATATCATCGTAAGGCAAAGAGGTACTAAATTTCATCCTGGCGTTAATGTTAAGAAGGGTGGAGATGATTCCTTATTTGCTACTATTGATGGAATAGTAAAATTTGAGATTAAACGAGGTGAGAGGCAATTTGTTAGTGTTTATCCTGTTAATTGAGTGACTTAAAATTAACAAATAAAAACCCTCCATAACGGAGGGTTTTTTTATTAATTTAATAATCAGAAACCAAGTCTCTCCATATCTGCAACCAAACTCTTAACAGCACTAACAGAATTTTCAAGCAGCGCTTTTTCCTCAGCGTTTAGTGAGAATTCAATAATTGATTCAACGCCGTTTGCCCCAATTACTGCAGGAACTCCTACATAATACCCAGAAACATTAAATTCACCGTTGATAAATGCACAAACTGGTAAAACCCTCTTTTCATCGAAAATAATTGCTTCTGCCATAGCGATTGAAGATGAAGCGGGTGAATAGAAAGCAGAGCCGGTTTTTAAAAGTTTAACAACTTCTCCGCCTGCCATTTTTGTTCTTTCGACCATAGCTTTCATAACCTCTTCAGCTTTTGCTTTATCCTTGTATTTTTTCTCAAGCAGTTCCATTACAGGAATACCATTAACGTTAGCATACCTTACAATAGGAACCATAGTATCGCCATGGCCACCGAGTACCAGAGCATTAACGTCTTTTACAGATACTCCCAGCTCCCAGCTGATAAAGGTAGCGAATCTCGAGGAATCCAGTACTCCTGCCTGACCGATTACTTTGTTATGAGGAAATCCTGTGATTTTCTGAAATAGAGTCACCATTGCATCAAGTGGATTCGAAATTATAATTGAGATGGATCCCGGGCAGTATTTCTTGACGTTCTCTGCTACTGTCTGCATTATTTTTGCGTTTGTTACAAGTAAGTCATCCCTGCTCATTCCGGGTTTTCGTGGCAATCCTGCGGTAACTATAACTAAATCAGACCCCTGAATATCTTTGTAATCATTTGTTCCTCTGATTGAAACATCAAAACCATCAACTCTTGAAGCTTCAACAATATCAAGAGCTTTACCTTGCGGCATATCCTCTATTATATCGTATAAAACTACGTCACCCAATTGTCTTAATGCGATCAATTGAGCAAGAACACCACCAATCTGTCCTGCACCGATAATTGAAATTTTATTTCTTTTCATGCTTTACTCCTGGAGTGTAGTTACTAGATAAATTAATTTCTATCAAAAGTTAAAAAGTAAAATTGGTAAAGAAAAGGGGGGAATTAAAAATAGAAGTTAAGATTTGCTAAAAATGAAGTATTAAGATTGTTTCTGTACCATCGGGAGTTATATTAAACTGTAAATCATCCATATAAACACGCATAAGGTAGAGCCCGCGTCCGGAGTCTTTTAATAAATTTTCAGAATCGGTAGGGTCCGGAACATCCTTGGGGTCGAAACCAACACCCTGGTCCTTTACAACAACCTTTAAGATGTTCTGGTTAGCTGTAACGTTAATCAGCACTGTTTTTGTCTGGTCATTTTTATTCCCATGCCTGATAGCGTTTGTGGTGGCTTCAGTAACGGCAAGCATTAATCCGTTTATCTGATCTTCATTCAGTCCAATATCACGGCTGAAATAATTTACAAATTCTTCAACAGTGATCAGCTGATTAGGATCACTCTCGATTTCAAGACTATATTTTCGTTCGGTCAATATTAATAGCTTTCAACTTAGGGCTTAAAAATAGTAAAAAATATTTTTTTAACAATCAGAAATTCCATTGCAGCTCAAAGTTAAGATTTGCTTGTTCACGCTGTAATGAGTTCCTCTCAGAGATTATTTCGTACCACCCATACAATCTTAAATTTATTTTTTCAATTACTGAATAAGTGATTTCGGTAAGAGGACCAATACTGGAGTAACGACTATCGATCAGCTTTTCTTTAACCTTATAATTGTAGTTTGAAAGAGCAAAGAATCGAACACCGATTCCTGTCTTTAATTTATTAAAAAGAGCAAATATCTTTGATTCGATAAAGATTTCCTCAACGAATCGGGTAGGTCTGGTTGAAAACTCGGCCCACTTTAAATCTCCCTGTTCAGATAGCTTAATAAAACCAAGTAATTCGATACTCATTCTTTTAGAGAGAAACAATACTGTAGAATCCGTTGCAGAGAATTGCCTGAAAGAAAAACTTTGAAAATTTGGATTGATGTCTTCAAAATCATAAACCGTGTAGTTTGCTGAAACTTCAAAAATATTCCTGGAAATTAATCTGCTGCCAGAATAAATTCCGCCTGCAGATAATTTCAACGTCCTGTTTATGTAATTATTTGAACTTCTGGAAGCAAAAATATAAACCACATGACTGATTGATCCTTCGGCGCTAATAATTGCTTCGAAAAATGGACTAACTTTTTTAAGATATCTTAATCTGGCTATTGATAAAATTTCATCACGGTCATCATCATTTTCAATGCTTGGTGTGTCATATTTTAACTTGCTTTGAAATAAGCTGATATTAATCCGGTCATTGCCTGAAATAAATAAGTCTCCATTAAAAGCAATTGCAGACCTGAACGATATGTTGTTTTTTCTTTTTTCCAGGTCTGATCTTTGTTCAAAAAAACTTTCGTCTATGCCTTCAAACTTTTTTGTAATATTCTTTTCATCTCGTTCCGAATAAATAGCTATCAAAGTACCCGAGAAAAAATCCGATCTGTATGAGGTGGCAGATTCAACTTCTAATTTAAGTTCTTCGATTTTTGAATCGAAAATATTACCGGATCTTATTGACTTTGACCTGTAGCGGGTGTCTCTGTCAATAATTCTCCAATTTAGTCTCGAAATAAAATTAACATCGAGTAAATCGAATATCTGGTTAAGCTGCAGTTTATTCTGAAGAAAGTACGTGGTTTCAATCCGGCTTTGAATATTGTTTTTAATACCGAATTCATTTGCTGTCACTGAGTCAGCAGTATAATAAAAATCTTTTCTCTTTTGTATAAATTTACCTTCAAAAGTATTGCTTACAAACTGATTAAACTCTTTGGACGCCGCAACGTTAATATATCTTAAGAAATTTTTTCTGGGCGATATATCTTCATTATTAAATCTTAATGCCGATTGCAGATTAAAATCCGATAACCTGTAATTATTCAGCAGAGCCTCAGACCCATAAACATATCCATTGTCTGCTTCTCCGATTTGTCTGTTAAATGAATAGCCAAAAAACGGATCAATCAGCAGAAACTCTTCAGGCATATATTGTGCAAATAAAATTGCGCTTGAAACAGAAGCCTGATTGATCTCAATTCGCCTGTTGTCCGATAATATGTTGCTTAAAACATCCAATCCTGCGAGCAGATTGTTATTGATTCTATATAATGTTTTAATTTTTAATGCTTGTTCATCCCTGATATTTTTTGTTGTTGATTTTATAAAACTCGAATTAAAATTCTCCTGAACCTTTAAACTGAACGTTTCAGTATTTGATGAATAAAGAAATCCGGATCGAAGATTATAAGTATTCAGTTGTTTCGACAGATTAGTAAAAAGAATATTCGGAGCTGAATGTAAAATCAGCAGTTCAAGACTATCCTGCTGGCATTTCACCATTGAAGTAAAAAGGAATAGAATCCCGAGGACTCCAGTGATAATTGTATTCTTGAAAAGCTTCAATATTTTATCTTGAATTTATATAGTCTGGAAATACTATTAGGTTCACTGCTGTTTGGATAATAAGTAATTATGCGCCAGTAATAATTTCTGTAGGGTTCAATGTATTGCGGATTAAATCGAATGGATAATGTATCATATAAACCGATATAACTGAATTCATTCCTCCAAATTTCACCAAAAAATTCATTTTCCTGTACAACGATTAAATATCTCGCCGGAACTCCTATTGATCTGATCTTTAAATCACTAAATGGTAATACTTCTGAATTATTCTCAGGAAAGATTTGTAAAGCTTCTTCATAAATCATGTCAGTAACTTCTTGTGCAGGTGAGCTTGATAAATCACCTTTGTCAACCGCTGTAATTTTATAGAAGTAATTTTTATAAAATGATAAAGTGCTGTTCGTATCTTCGAAAGAATTATTTGGAACAAATCTCAGATATGTGCTGCTGTCAACAATAAAGTTGGCATTTTCAGAACGATAAATCCTGTAGCCGGCTAAATCTGATTCGGGATTAGACTTCCAGCTCAAAAATATTGACTTATGTCCTTCCCAGTTTCTTGCATTGATTTTCAGATTTAGCGGTGTTCGCGGCGGATTCTTATTTTCAGGTACAGCGCTTACTTCATCTGTATAAGAACTTTCAAGTCCGAAGAAATCAACAGAGGAAATTTTATAAAAATATTTTGTTGAATAATTCAGTGAGTCATCGATATAGTAATCATCCTGGGTAAAATCGAGGAAGCTGTAATCAGTTGAATCGGTTTTTCTCCAAACATTATAGCCTTTCAAATCTTTTTCAACATTTGCGTCCCAATTCAAAATAATGTCGCCGTCTTCTGCAAGAAATACTACAAAGTTTGTAGGAACCGCCGGTGCGATTCCATCATCTGAACCTGAGATGAATGAATCCCTTTCACAAGCGGTTAAAGCAAGAGAAGTGAATGCCAGGAGATAATATTTTCTGATTGCCATCAAAGGAAAAATATTTTAATATTATTTAGTAATTTGATGAACAAAAATCGAGTTAAAAATTAATCTTTACTAAATTAGTATTAAAAATATAAGTGAATAATTGAATGACAAAGAAGAACCAAAAGAAAAAAGAAGTCAGACAGGTTAAGTCGAAATCTCAATCCTTTCTATCCAATTTAAACTCGATTGTTGAAAACAAACACTTTGGACTATTCATTGCAGCAGCTTATCTGATTATTATTTCTATAATTAGTTTTACTTATCATAAAATCGGGGACTATGGAGTTGAAACTGATTTCTTTTGGGGATACGTCCACGCAGCAAAAAAATTTCTTGAAGGAATAATTGTAATAGATCAGTTCAGGGGTCCCTTGTATCCGATTGCTCTGGGCATTTTTTCATTGGCTTTTCCTGATTTTTTCTCCGCCGGAATTTTTTTAGGGGTATTTTCGGCTTCGATAGTTATCTATTTTACTTTTGAAACTCTCAAAAGAATTTCTGATTCAAAGATATCACTGATCACAACAATTCTGCTTTTTTTTAATCCGATTTTTATTCAGTACAGCTACAGCGCCGGTACCGATATGTTCTTCAACGCACTTGCAGTCATAACACTGTACTTTTTCTTTAAAAGCAACGAACCTAATTATAAAAACCTGCTTCTTGCAGCATTTTTTGGAGGACTTTCTTATCTGACCAGATACAACGGAATATTTTTAGCAAGTTTTGTGCTTGCAATCTTGTTTATAAATCATTGGAAAATAAGCTGGAAAGAGCGAATTAAAGCTGTACTGATTTTTTGTTTCGTGTTTATTATTACTTTCTCCCCCTGGGGTTTTTATTGCCTGAGTGAAAAAGGGTCATTCTTTTACAATGAGAATTATAAGAACATTGCTTACGAAATTTATGGTAAAGAAAAAGTTAGCTGGGATGAATTCTGGTTCAGTGAAAGCAGCAAAATGAAATCGTTGACCGATGTTGTTTTTGCAGATCCCGGAAAATTTGTTTCAACAGTGATTGGAAATATTGCCGATCATTTCTTAAAAGATATGGAAATTCTAATTGGGTGGCACATTGGAATATTTACGATCCTTGGTCTGGTATTTTTCATTTTCAGCAAGCCGCACAAGCCGTTAACAACAGTTTTTAATAGCTATGTGCTGGTTAATCTTTTCTTCTTTCTTTTGCTTTTGCTTGTTTTTTATAGTGAGAGATTTTCGCTTTTTCTGATACCATTTTATGTTTTCTTTGCAGTCTCGGCACTTCATTCTGGAAACTTATCGCTGAAAAAATTCATGCCGAAGCAGTTAATTATTTTACTAACCGTATTCATTATTTCCTTCGCAATAATTGAAGCCTACGGATTTAATGTAGAAAGAATTGACTCAGGACCTCAGGAAATTCTGATCTTGAAGGAATGGTACGATAAAAATGTTCCTGAAGAACAGAAGGGTAGTAAAATTGCGGCCAGAAAACCCCATATAGCGTACTATTTGGATATGGAGTTTTCACTTTTACCCTTGGTTAATTCTCACGAAGAGCTCATTTCAGAGTTGAACAAAAAGAATGTGGATTACCTCTATTTCAGTCCTGTTGAAGCTGGTTTAAGAAGGGAATTCATGTATTTACTTAATCCGAATTTACAGCATCCCGGTCTGGAAACTGTTGTGTTTTTTAACAATCCGCCGGCCGTTTTGTATAGGCTGAAAAAATGATCAAAATTCTGTGAAATTGTAAATAATAACCGGCAGTTTAAATTGACAATCAAGCTTTATTTGGATAACTTTGCCTTCAAATTTTTACCAAAATCCGAATGATAATAGAATACATTCCAATTTTTGTTGTCTTAATTGTTGCAATTGGTTTTGCCGTAGCCACCGTTCTCTCCTCTGGAATTTTCGGGCCACAAAGACCAAATTCTGAAAAGCTCTCTACTTACGAAAGTGGTATGACCCCTGTTGGTTCAACTAATGAAAGAGTCTCGGTCAAGTATTACCTTGTTGCAATGCTTTTCATAATCTTTGATATCGAGGTCATTTTTGTTTACCCCTGGGCTGTTCAATTTCAAAATTTATTTGGCGAAATTGGAATTTCTGCTTTCATATCGATGTTTATATTTTTAGTTGTTTTAGAACTTGGATATTTATACGTCTATAAGAAAGGTGGCTTCAAATGGGATTAGAATCTAAATTAACTAATGATGGATTTTTTACAACAAAGTTAGATGCACTGATAGCCTGGTCAAGAAAAAATTCTGTTTGGCCAATGCCAATGGGAATATCCTGCTGTGCGATTGAAATGATGGCTGTTGGTGATCCTAAATATGACATTGCAAGATTTGGTTCAGAAGTTATGAGATTTACTCCCCGCCAATGTGACCTTATGATTGTAGCGGGAACGGTGACTTACAAAATGTCTCACGTAGTCCGTAAAATTTATGATCAGATGCCCGACCCCAAGTGGGTAATTGCTATGGGAGCCTGCACCTCAACCGGCGGAATGTACCGGTCATATTCAGTTGTTCAGGGAATTGATCAGTTTCTGCCTGTTGATGTTTACCTTGCAGGATGCCCTCCCCGTCCTGATAATTTATTGAATGCTTTAATTCAGATTCAGGGGAAAATTGGCAGAAGCAAAGCCAGAGAATTCAAAGATTTAAAATTGCCTGATCTTCCAATAATTCAAAATAATTAATTCAGATGGATTTTAGAGAGATTTTAATAAGAAAAGTGCAGGAAAAATTTCCCGGCGAGTCATTAACATTTTCTGATTACAAGAATGAATGTGTTCTTCAGATAGATAAAAAAAATATAGTTGCAGTTTGTAACTTCCTGAAAAACGATCCCGAACTCTTATTCGAATTATGTGAAGATATTACAGCAATCGATTGGGCGAAGAGAAAAAACAGATTTACTGTAGTTTATCATATTTATTCTCTAAAAAATAATTTCCGGCTAAGAATTAAAACTGATCTCGATGAATCAGATTGCTCAGTTGATTCAGTCACTTCAGTCTGGAAATCTGCAAATTGGTTTGAGAGGGAAAGCTGGGATATGTATGGAATTAAATTTAATAATCATCCCGATCTTAGGAGAATTTATTTGCCTGAAGATTTTGAATATCATCCGCTCAGAAAAGATTTCCCTTTGATGGGAATTCCTGGGTCTTTATCACTACCTAAGAAATAAGCTTACATATGGAAAAATTAGAAAAAGGCGAAGTTCATCCCAAAATCATTCAGGCGCTCCTTGACGCAAATACAGATATTTCTGTTGATGATGCTCTTGAGAATGAGATGATTCTAAATATGGGTCCACAGCATCCTGCAACTCACGGTGTGCTCAGATTATTACTCAGACTCGATGGCGAAACGATCGTTGCCTGTGTACCTGATCTTGGCTACCTGCATCGCGGTTATGAAAAGATGGCAGAGAATATGAGTTATTATGAGTATATCCCTCATACCGACCGCCTTGATTATATTTCACCAATGGCTAATAATGTAGCCTGGGTTCTTGCCGTAGAAAAACTTGCTGGCATTGAGGTCCCGGTTCGTGCACAATATATCAGAATGATGATTGCTGAACTCGCAAGAATTGCTTCACATCTTGTGGCTATCGGTGCTTTTGCAATGGACGTTGGAGCTTTGACAGTTTTTTTATGGACTTTGAGGGAAAGAGAGAAAATTCTGGATATCTGGGATATTCTTTGCGGTGCAAGATTTACAAACAGCTATACAAGAATAGGCGGAGTTGCTAATGATGCCCAGCCCGAAGCATTGGCAAAAGTAAAGTGGTTTATCGATCAGTTCGAAGAAAATCTTGATGAGTGTGAAAGACTTCTCAACAGTAATCGTATTTTCATCGAAAGGCTTGAAGGTATCGGTGTAATGCCTAAAGATGAAGCTCTCGATTATGGATTTACGGGACCAAACCTCCGGGCTTGTGGTTATGAATTTGATATAAGGCGTGCAAATCCTTATTTGAAATACAATGATATAGACTTCAAAATTCCTGTTTATACTGAAGGCGATTGCCTTGCAAGATACTTTGTAAGAGCCGATGAAGCCCGTGAGAGCTCAAAGATTGTCAGACAGGTTCTGGAGAAAATGCCTCAGGGAGAAATTCTTGCTAATCAACCCAAAAAAGTTCTTCCCAAAAAGACAGAAATATATTCCAGAATGGAAGAATTAATCCACGATTTTATGATTGTAAACTTTGGTATAAATCCACCTGTTGGCGAAATTTATCATTCAATAGAAGGATCAAAAGGCGAACTGGGATTTTATCTTGTAAGTAAAGGCGAAGGTCACCCGTGGAAATGCAAGATCAGATCTCCTTCGTTTTGCAATCTTCAGGCCTTACCAAGAATTGTTACAGGATATATGGTATCTGACATAGTTGCAATCATCGGAAGTATTGATCCGATAATGGGAGAAGCAGATAAGTAATTTGATTGCTGTATGATTTTGGATACGATTTTGAGTTTAAATCGTTTAATCAATAAAAGTAAATTTTTATAGTAAAGCCTAATAATGGAATTTAAATTCACTCAGGAAAATCTTAACAGAATAGAACAGGAAACAAAAAAATATCCTGTTCGTAAACCTGCTGTTATGGCAGCTCTGTACATTGCTCAGGAACAGAATGGTTACATCAGTTACGAAGTAATGAAAGAAGTTGCTACGGTTCTGGGAATCACTGAAGAAGAAGTTCTTGGGGTTGTAACATTTTACACAATGTATCATCAGAAACCGATGGGAAAGTATCACATCCAGGTTTGCACGAATGTTTCCTGTATGCTTCGTGGTGGTTATGAAATCTGGAATCAGATAAAAGAAAAGCTGGGACTTGATCATATGGCCGTGTCTGCCGATCAGAAATTTTCTCTTGAAGAAGTTGAATGTATGGGAAGCTGTGGCACAGCTCCGATGATTGCTATTAATGAAGACTATTACGAAAATCTTTCTAAAGAAAAGGTTGAAGAAATATTAAATGGCCTCAGCGCAACCCTCTCTAAAGAAGAGGGAGTTTAAAATTTTAACCCCAAATCATAAATGAATGAAGTTTGCTAAATGTATAATCAAATTGAAAATGGTTTTTCAATGAAGTCCCCCCTCGGGATATTTAAGGGTTTGGTATAATATGGAAAAAATTTTACTTCCCGATATAAAAAACCTTCACCTGATTGATGTGTACGTTTCCAACGGAGGTTATAATGCAGCAAAGAAAGCATTTACTCAAACTCCTGATGATATAATTGATCAGGTGAAAAAATCAGGTTTGAGAGGAAGAGGCGGCGCAGCTTTTTTGTGCGGTCTAAAGTGGAGTTTTATGCCAAAGACTACGGATAAACCAAAATATCTGTGTATCAATGGCGATGAAAGTGAACCCGGTTCTTTCAAAGACAGACAAATATTTGAATTTAATCCTCATCAAATGATTGAGGGAGCGATAATTACCTGTTATGCAATCGGTGCAAAGACGGCTTACGTTTATATCAGAGGTGAATATCACAAGTGGATTAAGTTACTTCAGAAAGCTATTGATGATGCTTATGCAAATGGATTTGTCGGCGAAAAGATGAAGGAAACATTTGGAACAAATTTCTTTTGTGATATTTTCATTCACAAAGGTGCAGGTGCTTACATCTGCGGTGAAGAATCTTCATTGATGAATTCACTTGAAGGAAAAAGAGGATATCCAAGAGTAAAACCACCGTTTCCAGCGCAGAATGGTTTGTGGGGCTGTCCGACTACAATCAACAATGTTGAAACTATTGCAAACGTTCCCAAGATAATTGAAAAAGGATGGGAATGGTTTTCTAATATTGGTCATCCTAAACATCCGGGTACTTTGTTATTCGGAGTAAGCGGGCACGTTAACAAACCCGGTGTTTATGAACTACCAACCGGAACTTTGCTTACAGATATTATTTACAAGTATGCTGGCGGTGTTCCCAACAACAAAAAAGTTTTATGTGTTATTCCCGGCGGAACTTCAATGCCGCCAATCAGAGGAGATAAACTAGAAGGTGTTAGAATGGATGCAGAGTCGCTTAAAGAAGTTGGTTCTGCTATTGGTACAGGTGGTGTAATTGTAATGGATGAGGACACTGACCTCGTAAAAGTTTTAGCAAGAATAGCTCACTTCTATCACCATGAAAGCTGCGGACAATGCACTCCCTGCCGCGAAGGAACAGGCTGGCTTGAAAAAATTCTGAAAAGAATTATTGCTGGTAAAGGATCTGTCAGTGATTTGGATTTACTTATCACCGTTGCAAACCAGATTGAAGGAAATACAATCTGCGCTCTTGGTGAAGCTGCTGCCTGGCCGGTTAAGTTTATGGTTGAAAGATTCAGAGATTATTTTGAGCAAAGAGTCAGCAAAGAAATCAGCTTGCCTGTTGCAAACAAAGTTCACTCAATGAGGCAAACTGCTGTCCCGCTTGCAGATGTTAAGAATTAAATAAAAAATCCTCTTCAATTGAAGAGGATTTATATTGTTGGCTAAATACATGATTACTTACTGACCAGTAGCTCTCGCACCCAGTTCTCTATCCAGCATATACAGTCCGCCTTTATTATCGCCAATCATTTCTAATTTGTAAATTAAATCCTGTACATTTGCTTCTTCTTCAACCTGCTCATTTACAAACCATTGTAAAAAGCTTTGGCTTGCATAGTCTTTTTCCTGGTTTGCGATTCCAACAAGTTTATGTATCTGTGCAGTGATATGCTTTTCGTGAGCAAGTGTTTCCTTAAAAACCTCCATCGCTGATTTCCAGTTTATCTTTGGAGCATTTATTTGTTTAAGCGTTACCTTACCGCCAACCTGGTTGACGAAGTCAAAAAATTTCATCGCATGCATATTCTCTTCAACTGACTGGATTCTGAACCAATTTGCAAATCCCCGCATATTCTTACTTTCAAAATAAGCCGACATCGATAAATACAAATATGAAGAATATAATTCTTCATTTATTTGATCGTTGAAGGCTTTTAATACTTTTTCAGATATCATTTTATACCTCTGTTTATTTTTTTAAGAATTTCTGTTTCAAATATAAAGCATTTAGTTAAGAATATTTTCAGAAAAGCGAATTATTAATAAGTTAATTTGCTCTAAAACACAGATATATGACACTAAATGAATTGCTAATAAAAGCCTCTTTAAGTAATTTTGAACTGCGAAATAAAAAATGATAATACTTAATAAAGGAGAACAAAATGGCTGTTAAAGTCGCAATAAATGGATTCGGAAGAATAGGAAGATTAGTATTACGTGCAATGGCAGATAAAAATCTCTTAGGCAAAGAAATTGACGTCGTAGCACTTGTTGATGTAAGCAATGATGCAAAATATTTTGCTTACCAATTAAAGTATGACTCTGTTCATGGAATATATAAAGGTGAAATCAGCTCTAAAAAAAGTAAACCCGAGCTTGATCTTGATGATGTGCTGGTAATTAATGGCGAAGAAACAAAGTGTATTATTGCCTCGAAAGATCCCTCACAGCTTCCTTGGAAAGAACTTGGTGTTGATTATGTTATTGAGTCAACCGGATTATTTACAGATTCTGAAAAAGCTAAAGGTCACATTACAGCGGGTGCAAAAAAAGTTATTATCTCAGCACCGGGCAAGGGTGATGTTAAGACAGTTGTTATGGGAGTAAACGATAATGAGCTTAAAGCAGAACATAATATTATCTCAAATGCATCTTGCACAACAAACTGTCTGGCGCCTGTTGTTCACGTTTTACTGAAAGAGGGAATTGGGGTTGAAGTTGGAATTATGACTACAATTCACTCATATACTGCAACTCAAAAAACAGTTGATGGACCTTCAAAGAAAGACTGGCGTGGTGGAAGAGCTGCGGCAATTAATATAATTCCTTCAACAACCGGGGCAGCAAAAGCTGTTGGAGAAGTTTTACCTGCTGTTAAAGGGAAATTGACAGGAATGTCCTTCAGAGTTCCTACCGCAAATGTATCTGCGGTTGATCTTACATTCCGCGCCGCACGTGATACCTCTATTCAGGAAATTGACCAGCTGCTTAAGAAAGCTTCAGAAACTTATTTGAAAGGAATTCTTGGTTATACTAACGAAGAGCTTGTATCCACAGATTTCAATCACGATGAAAGATCTTCAATTTATGATTCACTTGCGACATTGCAGAATAACTTTAAAGATGAAAAAAGATTCTTCAAGATTGTCAGCTGGTATGATAACGAGTGGGGTTATTCTTGCCGTTGCGTTGATTTGCTAATGAAAATTGCCAAAATGTAGTAATTAATTCTTTCTTAAAGTTTTTGTGAGCATTTCAAGCTAAAGTCAGAGTTTTATGAAATGCTCACATTATTTTATTCGACAATTAAAAGATCATTATTAAGGTAGAAAATGAATAAACTGACGATTGATAATATTGACCTTAAAGGTAAACGAGTACTTGTACGCGTTGATTTCAATGTCCCTTTGGATGAAAATTTGAAAATAACAGATGATATCAGAATAACTGAATCGCTTCCTACGATAAAAAAGATTATTTCTGACGGTGGTAAAGCCATTTTGATGAGCCATCTGGGAAGACCAAAAGGCGGCCCAAATCCCAAATACAGTCTTAAACCTACCGCTGTACGATTAGCCGAACTAATCGGCAAAGAGGTTAAGCTAGCTACGGATTGTATTGGTGATGAAGTTAAAGCAATGGTTAATTCAATGAAGGATGGTGAGGTATTGATACTTGAAAATGTCAGGTTTCATCCCGAAGAAGAAAAAAATGATCCGGAGTTTGCAAAAAAATTAGCTGAACTTGGCGATGTTTATGTTAATGATGCTTTTGGAAGTGCTCATCGGGCACACGCTTCAACCGAAGGTGTTACAAGATATATTAAGACATCGGTTGCCGGCTATTTGATGCAGAAAGAACTTGATTATCTCGGGAAAGCGATTGCAGAACCTAAAAGACCATTTGTTGCCTTGCTTGGTGGAGCAAAAATCAGCGGAAAGATTGACGTGATAAACAATCTTTTAAATAAAGTTGATACTTTAATTGTAGGCGGAGGAATGGCATTTACATTTTTTAAAGCGATGGGAAAGGAAATTGGTAAATCGCTTCTTGAAACAGAAAAAGTTCAATTGGCGGCCGAAGTGCTTGCTAACTCTAAAAAGTCCGGAGTAAGAATTCTTCTTCCTGCAGATGTTGTGATTGCTTCTGAATTTGATAACAATTCCCCATCTCAGGTAGTAAGTATTGATGATATTCCTGCCGATAAAATGGGATTGGATATTGGACCTGAGTCTATCAAATTGTTTTCAAACGAACTTATGAAAGCCGGTACAATTGTTTGGAATGGGCCGATGGGTGTTTTTGAAATGGATAATTTCGCAAAAGGCACTTTTGAAATTGCTGCAATACTTGCAAATGCTACAGCCAAAGGTGCTGTAACTGTTATTGGCGGCGGAGACTCGGCTGCTGCAATTTCAAAAGCCGGATTGAAAGATAAAGTTACGCACGTTTCAACAGGCGGAGGTGCATCACTTGAATTCCTTGAAGGGAAAGCCCTGCCTGGCGTTATAGCATTAAACGATTCAAAATAATTAAGGAACCTAATTGAATAATTCTTACAGATATGGTGGATTCAGACGATTCAGTCTTTATCCTACTGTGATTAAGAACCTGCTGATAATAAATGGCGCTGTGTTTTTTCTTCAGCTTCTTATGGAGGGTCTGATATTTAACGGCACAAGCGGCGTGTTAATAGTTAATAAGTGGTTTGCTTTGAACCCTATTGAAAGCCCTTTCAATTTCCAGGTCTGGCAATTGATTACATATCAATTTCTTCACGGAGGTTTTACTCATATTCTTTTTAATATGTTTGCACTCTGGATGTTTGGTTTTGAAATAGAAAGTATGTGGGGTCCGAAAAAATTTCTACTATTTTATCTGATGGCAGGTGTGGTTGCCGGATTATTTCAACTATTCCTGACTCCTATGCTTGGAGGATCTCCTGCACCTACAATTGGTGCCTCAGGTGCAGTTTATGGCGTTCTCATAGCCTTTGCTATGATATTCCCCGACAGATATATTTATCTTTATTTCCTGATTCCGGTTAAAGCAAAATACCTGATTGGCTTCCTGATTGTAATGGAATTTTTACTAGTTGACAGTGCAAACAGTGGAGTAGCTCATCTTGCTCATCTTGGGGGAGCACTTGCCGGATTTATTTTTATTCTGCTTGATAAAAAGACACATGTACCGCTAAAGAATATTTTTCGTAATCGTCAGTTTAAATCCACCTCTTCTTCATCTCCTTTTGGCCGTTTTAATGGAAATGAAAGTGAAATTGAAGATGCGCGTTTTACTGAGATTAACAACGGTACAAAAGATAAATCTGAAATTACTCAAGAAGAAATTGATGCCATTCTCGACAAAATTAGTCAATCAGGTTACCAAAATCTGACTGATAAAGAAAAAAGAATTTTATTCGAAGCCAGCAAGAAAATGAAATAGATAAAATGAATGATTTAAGAAAAAAAACTCCTTTCCTTTTCTTTGTTTTATTTGTTGTAATTTTTGCTGCTTCTTGCGATAAAGAAGAAGCTATTCCCGAAGATGAATTCGTTGTTGTTTTTACAGATTTGATTATTGCCAATGACACAGCAGATTTCAATAAAACAAACCGGCTTGAGGTGAAGAAAGCTGTATTAAAAAAACATAACATAACTGAAGAACAGTATAAACGGACTCTGGATTTTTATAACAAAGATCCCGAAAAGTGGAAGGAATTTTTTGATAGAGCAGTAACCCGGGCCGAATCTCTTATGAATTCTTCAAAATAGAATCGGCTTTTTTCTTAGCAACTGCAATTCTTATCATAGCATAACTAAAATTATCCGGTAACTTGCTTTTAATATCTTTTATATCTGCAAACCCGTTTGATATCACCTGGTTGATAAGCTCAAGCTCGCCATTATTGAACAGCCCGGTAATATCTGTTGATGGTTCATATTCAATTATGGTTTCAACCTGCATCGAAATAACTGCTTCTGTTAGTTTTCGAATCTCAGCGATTTCCTGAAGTTTATAACCCTTCTTTAACAGGCTTAATGTTTCTGAAAGATTTTTTGGAATTTCTTTTTTGCCAGCCCCTGTTTTTTTTAATTCACTGATTTGATCATTAAATTCATTAAGAATATTTAAGAATTCCTGTCCAACTTTGGTAAACATTCTTTCAGTAAAACCATCGATCGATAATAAATCTGCTCTTGTTAGAGGTTTGGTTTCTGCGATTTTTATCAGCACTTCATCTGGGCAAATTAGAGCGGGAGTCTGCCTGAATTTTTTTGATACAGATGATCTTCTTTCACGAAGGAGGTTGAAAAGTTCGAGGTTATTTGAATAATCATTATCTGATTTTTTTTGATTGAGGAATGAATCTTTTGTGTTAAGGCTTCTTTCGGTTTTATCAGAAAGTATAAGATTTCTCTTCCCGCTTCCAATCTTTTCAATTATTCCCTGTGAAATAAGATTGCTTATTACCATTTTTATTTCTGATGACGAATAGGTTTTTGCCGAGCCAAAGCGGGAAAATTTTTTGTAGGAATCTTTTTTAACAGAACCCTTTAAAATATTCACAATTGAAGTTTCTGATATCTTTTCATTGGATTCAAAAATGGTTGAGACAATAAGCTCTTTCAGGTATTCCGAAATTTCATCAGGCATTGTCAGTCGTGATTTGCAACGGTCGCAGTTACCGCACGAATAACTATCTGCATTTTCTCCGAAATAATTCAAAATAAATTTCATCCGGCATTCAGTTGAATAAACGAAATCTATCATTTGATCAACCTTCCTCTGAAGATTTAAGTATGTTTCGTTTATTCGTTTATAGTTTAGCCTTAATTCACTACTCTTTATCCGGGGATGAAGTAAGGTTACGCTCTCTGAAAAAATTGCTTTATCAAAATCTACAATCCCTGATGAAGCAATTATGTTTAGTAAATTATAAATGATCTCTTCATTTGAGCCGATTTTCTCCGCGATCTCTTTTACGGAGAGTTTAACCTTTTTACTGAAAATTTCTGCTCCGTACTCTCTTACAAGGAATAAAATTAATTCCTTAAGCTCATTATCATCTGAAAATTTTACGAAATTTTTTAGTTGATTTTTGTTGTAGAGAAATTGAATTCCATCCTTTTTCTCAAATGCCGATACCAGTTTCCAGTAACCTGCAGATTCCAGTAATTTTATAGTTGAGTGCAGCAAACCTGCGCTTACTTCTTTTTTTACAACCGCCGAAATAAAATCCAGGTTCAAAGGAATATCTCTTTCGCTGAAACTTCCTAAACCAATTCTTCCAAAGTCGCAAATTGCATCATAAATTTTCTGAATCAAATCCTTGTCAGGGCAGGAATTAGCAATAAAATAATTTTGAATTTGAATATCTGCGTCCTCATGTAGAAGAAAAGCGTAAGCTGGATTGCCATCTCTGCCTGCTCTGCCAATTTCCTGGTAATAATTTTCAATTGAGCCGGGAGTATTGAAGTGAATAATCAGCCTTATATTACTTTTATCGATGCCCATGCCGAAAGCATTTGTTGCGCAGATAACCTGCAATTTATCATTTATAAAATCTTCCTGTATTTTCTTGCGCTGGATGGGGCTTAATCCAGCGTGATAAAAGTCGCATTTAACACCTGCAGTGTATAAGAACTCAGCGACCTCTTCTGTTTTTTTTCGTGAAGAACAATACACTATTGCAGGAGTTTTGTGCTGGCTCAGGATCTGTAATAACTTTTCTTTTTTCCTGCTTGAAATCAGGACATTTAACTGCAGGTTCGGCCTTTCAAATCCACGAACAAATATTTTTGGATCAGAAAGATTAAGTTGATTGATAATATCATTCCGTACTTCCGGAGTTGCAGTTGCAGTAAAAGCTGAGATTTTTTTTATACCAGTAAAAGCGATGAAATCTTTAATTTTGGTATAACTTGGTCTGAAATTATGTCCCCATTCACTGATGCAATGTGCTTCATCAATAAAAAGATATTCGGGATTAAGTGATTTTATTCTTTCGGCAAATTGAATATTATTTAATCTTTCGGGAGCCAGATACAGAAGTTTTATTTTTCCATAATAAACATTTGAAAGTACCTGTTCCGCTTCCTGAAAAGACATCGTGCTATTAATGAATGAGGCAATGATTTCTTTTTCGTTCAGAGCATCAACCTGGTCCTTCATTAAAGAAATCAAAGGTGAAATAACAATTGAGAATTTGTCCGAGATAAGTGAAGGAATCTGAAAACAAATGGATTTGCCCCCTCCGGTAGGAAGAATTGCCAGTACATTATCACCTTTCAGAATTGACCTTATTATTTCTTCCTGACCCGGTCTGAAATTATCGTATCCGAAATAATTTTTTAAAGCTTGAAAAATGTTCATCTGGATTTTTATTTAAAAATGATCCGGAGAAATGTTACTTTTTCACTGGTTTAATCTAAGATTAAGAATTATTTTTAACAGTCACTTTATTTATGCCGTAACAGTTTATATTAAAAATAAATATAAAGAGGAAATTATGCCCAGATTTTTTTTAGCCATTGTGATCTCGCTTTTAATTATAACAAGTCTTCCTGCCCAGGTAGAATTTCTGGATAAACAAATGGAAAATACAATCTTCAGCAATGCGCCTGATAATGTGAAAAATACTAAAGCTTTTTCAAGACAGTGGGCTTTCTGGGAAGAAAGAGCTTATCCCGAAGGTTTCATTTCTCCGGATGCATATTCAAATTCAATTAAACAGAAAATGAGTTTAAGAGAATTAAATTTTAATAAGGAGGCTTATAATTCCGTCTGGGTTAGTCTCGGACCAACACCTGGAGCTTATTTCAACTACGGCAATATTTCCTCAAGAATTGTCACAGGCAGTTATCATCCCACCGATCCTAATATAATTTATATCGGAGCTGCTAATGGAGGGGTATGGAAGTCAACTGATGGTGGAGTAAGCTGGTCACCGCTGACAGATTATCAAGCTTCACTTTCGATGGGTGCAATTGTGATTGATCCTTACAATCCGAATGTGATTTATGCCGGAACCGGTGAAGCAACCTACAGCGGTGCATCTTACTATGGAAGAGGATTACTTAAATCCACCGATGCCGGAAACACATGGTCTCACATTACTAACGGTCTTCCTCTTTCAACTTATTTTTCAAGAATTGTTATAAGGCCAAATTTCCCTGATCAACTGTTAGCAGCTTTAGGAAGCGCTGGTTTATTTAGAAGTACAGATGCTGGCTTGAGCTGGACAGTGCTTGCTTCGGGAAGATGCGATGATGTGGTATTTACTCCAAATGGTGATACTGCTTTTGCTGTTGGTTCAGGGATAGGAATTGTTCGTTCAATTGATGGCGGTGCAACTTTTCAATCTTTTGGTTCTTCCGGATTGTCAAGCGGAAGCCGCACACATTTTGATCTGTGCAGGTCAAATACAAATTATATGTATGCTGCTGTTTATTTTAATTCAGGTTCGGTCAACATCTTTAAATCAACAAACAAAGGTTTGAACTGGACAACTGTACTGTCTAATTTGGATGGCGGCGGACAAGCCTGGTATGACCTCTATTGCAGAGTAAATCCCTTAAATCCTGAAAAAGTTTATGTTGGAGCGATTGATATTTTCAGATCAACCAATGCCGGAAGCACTTTTACTAATATAACCAATGGATATAATGGTGGCTCTGTTCACGTTGATCAGCATTTCCTTTTTTTCCATCCCACCGATGAAAATACCTTTTTTGTTTGTAATGATGGAGGTGTTTGGAAAACAACCAACAATGGTAATTCTTTCACGAATATGAATCAAACATTAACTTTAACTCAGTTTTACAGAATTGCTGCAAGCCCGTATGATCCAAGTAGAATACTTGGTGGAACTCAGGATAATGGTACACAACAAACGCTTTCTACACTTAATTGGGCAGCGGTTTATGGCGGTGACGGAGGTGAAGTTTCATTTAGTCCCTTTAGTTCTGCTTTTATACTTGGAGAAACACAAAACGGCGGAATATTCAGAACAACAAATAATGGAGTAAACTGGTACAGCTCAACCAGCGGAATTAATAACAATGAAAATGCTGCCTGGGTCGCCCCGATTATAGCTCATCCGGGAGAGAATGGAGTCTTCTTTGTTGCCCGTCAAAGGATTTATAAATCAACGAATAATGGTGCTTCCTGGACTGCAATATCCGGAAATGTAAACGGTACCAGCTCAGTAAGAGAGCTTGCTATAAGTAAATCCAATCCTCAAATTTTATATGCAACTTCCGGAAGCAAAGTTTTTCTTTCAACCGATGGAGGAGTTAACTGGACAAACAAAACTGCGGGCCTTCCAAATAAAACCATAACTTCAGTTTATGTTCATCCGGATTCCTCTGATATTGTTATGCTTACTTTCTCGGGCTTCGGTACCAATAAAGTTTATAAATCAACCAACGGCGGTAATAGTTGGCAAAGCATACACGGCAATTTACCCGATTCTCCGGTCAATGATCTTTTTATTTATACTGAAGATGCAGCAAATCCCCAAACTTATTTTGTCGGGACAGATATTGGTGTGTTCTATACTCAAAATAATGGATTAAACTGGATTGAACTTTATAACGGGCTACCAAATACTGTCATTTTGCATATTGATTATTCCCCATCAACAAAGATGCTTAGAGCCGGAACTCATGGCCGTGGTGTTTATGAAACTTATATTGATTTTGGCGTTCCTGTTGAGCTTTCTACTTTTTATGCAACCATTGATGATAAAAAGATAATTCTTGACTGGAGTACAGATTCTGAAACCAATAACAATTATTTCGAAGTTCAAAGAAAATTTAAAAATTCTGATTGGACCACGATTGGAGTCAGACAGGGTAATGGAACCACTACAGAAAAAAAATCATATCGTTTTGTTGATGATTATTCAGATAATTATTACTCAGGTACTGTTCTTTACAGACTGAAGCAAACAGATTTTAATGGTAGCTTTGATTACTCTAATGTAATTGATGTTAACGTTGAGTTTGCCCCGATAAGAATTGAACTCGGACAGAATTTTCCAAACCCGTTCAACCCTACAACCACAATTAAATACACTATTCCTTTCGAAGCAAATGTGAAACTTGAAATATTTAATTCGCTCGGTCAACATGTTCAAACATTAGTTGATAAAATTCAAAATCCTGGATTTTATGAATCACAATGGACTGCTTCAAGTAAGGCATCGGGTATTTATTTTTATTCACTTGTGGTTAGTGATTTAAACAATCAGAATGTCTTTAAAGACATGAAAAAATTAATATTAATGAAATGATTTTTTTATTATAAAGCCGGAGTAACACTCCGGTTTTTTTATTTGATACTGAAAAGAGATGATAATTTTAACTAAATTTAAATAAGAAATAAGAAAAATTTCCCCGACAGGGGTTTGTTACATATGAATGCGATTGAAACTAATTCCCTTACCAAAATATATTCTTCATCCTTTGGTAAGAAAAAAATAACTGCCTTGAATGATTTTACCATCAGCATTCCTCCAGGAACTATTTTTGGCTTATTAGGTCCAAATGGAGCTGGTAAAACCACACTGATAAAGCTGCTTCTCGGAATTACATTTCCTAATGCCGGAAATTCAAAAATCCTTGGGAAAGAAGTTTCAGACTACAAGATCAAATCAAGAATTGGCTACCTTCCTGAAAACCATAAATACCCTCCGTACCTCTCCGGCAAACAGGTGCTTGAATTTTTTGGTAAGCTGAGCGGGATGCAGGGTTTTGAACTTAATAGAAGAATCGACGAAATGCTCGATCTTGTAAAGCTTGAAAAGTGGAAAAAGATAAAAGTAAAAGCTTATTCAAAAGGAATGATGCAGCGGCTTGGACTTGCACAAGCCATGATAAATAACCCCGATGTTTTGTTTCTTGATGAACCGACAGATGGCGTTGATCCCATTGGCAGAAAGGAAATCAGAGATATTTTAATGAACCTGAAAGAAATGGGTAAAACCATTTTTCTTAATAGTCATTTATTATCAGAAGTTGAATTGGTGACCGATCGCGTTGGGATTCTCAACAAAGGAAAACTAATTCGTGAAGGAAAAGTATCAGAACTAACTGAACGAAAGCAGGAATACCGGATACGAGTTGAGGGTAAGTTGCCTCAAACTATAACTGAAAATTTACTCGCAGGACAATCAATTACTGTTCTAAGTGATGGCGCATACAGCCTTAAGCTAAATGATCTTAATGAACTTAATTCTTTTATAGATCAGCTAAGAAATAATCATATAATTATTACAGAAGTATTACCGCTTAAAAATACCCTTGAAGAGATGTTTATCTCACTGATTTATGAATCGGATAAGGAATCAGTGCAATGAAAAATATTTTAATCATTACCTGGTTCACATTAAGAGAGGCAATGGCGAGGAAAGTAATTATTTTTTTTGCTGGTCTTTCAATCGTAACTCTTTTAATTACTTTTGCAATTATTGCTGTAACTGATTTGAATACGTTATTGCAGGTTCAAAATCAGACAAATGATCCTCAAATTTTTAAGGAAATAGTTTCATCTATTCAATTAATGATTGTCAATCCGCTTTCGGGTTTGTGTCTTTTGCTTGCAATATTTGCATCATCTAGTTTTGTTCCTGTTATGCTCGAGAAAGGAAACATTGATCTGCTCTTATCAAAGCCTGTTTCTCGTTCACAGCTTTTATGGGGAAAATATTTCGGCGGAGTTCTGGTTGTTTTTCTGAATATTCTTTTCCTGGTCGCTGGTGTCTGGTTGATCATTTCATTCAAATTTAATTACTGGAATATTTCTTTCTTGTATTCAGTTGTGATCATCACTTTTACATTTGCTGTGCTTTATTCTTTGATTGTTCTTTGTGGAATTTTAACGAAAGGTTCAATGCTCGGCATGATGCTTTCGTATTTTATCTTCCTTATTCTGAGTCCTCTTTTATTAGTATTCAAAGAAAAAATTTATATGCTTATTGATAATAATATTGTTAAAACAGTAATTGATGTAATTTACTACATTGTTCCCAAAACAGCAGAATTACTTAGCAAAATAAATGTTGACCTTGCATTAGGTAAACCTGTTTCGGATTTTCAGCCTGTTATTACTTCCTTTTTATTTTTGGTCGCCTGTATGATGTCTTCAATCTGGCTATTTAATAATAAAGATTTCTAAGAAAATGAGCCGCTCGTTATTATATCTGATTTTTGTTTTATTGATTGGCTGCAATCAGGATGACCCGGATCAACCAATAACTTCGTATCAGAAACAGATTTTAAGTTTTCTGCCCTTTAACAGCGACATAGTTATCTATATGAATTACGATAATCTAAAAAATTCAGAGGCTGGGAAGTGGTTATTTAATGATAAGCCGGATGAAAAAGCTTCTTCTGAAGATATGATTTCGTTATTCAAAAAAGAAAGCGGATTGTTACCCGGGAAAGGAATTAAAGAGATGATTATTTCTTCTTCCTGGATCGGCCAAAATACTGTCGTTCTTACCTTTAATTCTGGTAAAGAAAAGATTAAAGCTTTCATTGATAAATATTTTATTTATGACAAAGAAGCAGTGCAAAAAAGATTTTCAGGGAACAAAAATGTTTGCTTAAAAGCCTTCAAAGATTCCATTTTAGTTTTAACTTCCGCAGATCTGTCCGATAAAAAAGGAACCAAAAACAAGGAAGGATCAATTTTTGAAAATAAAGGATTAAAATATTCCATCGATAATGTGAAAAACAAAAATTATTATTGGGTTGCAAGTAGTCAGGGATTTTATCTGGTATCGGTTTTGAGTGAGTTTCTTCCGGTTAATCCAAAGGAAGATAATTCGTGGCTGAAAATGATCAGGGAGTACTCAATATCTTCAAGCTTTGATGATGGAATAAAAATATATCTCTCGATTAGTTGTAAAAATACTAACGATGCTAAATTTCTGGCGTTTGGAATAAACGATATGTTACAGAAAAAAAAGGAACAACATTTATCAGATCAGTTACACGGGTTATTGGATGAGATAGATTTGTTGAGGCAGGGAAGAAAGATTAACTTGATTATTAATCTCAATGATTCTCAATTGAAAAAATTAAGACAGTTAACATTAGAAAAGAAAGTAAATAAAAATATATAGGGAAAATATGGCGAACGATAAATTAAAACTTGAAGATTTGCTCGAAAGCGCATCTGCTTTGAGTGAAGACACTGAACTAATAAAAAATATTGCAATAATTGGTGCAGGGGTAATGGGGCAGGGCATAGGTCAGACTATAGCTGCTGCAGGAATGGAAGTAACCATAATTGAAAAAGACAGCCCCCGGCTTCAAAAGGCACAGTCGGGATTAAATGCTTCTATGAACCGTGAAATAAAAAGATGGGCTATGACCAATTCAGAGAAGAAAGCAATTCTTTCCAGGATTAAATGGGAATTTTCCCTCGAAGCGGCTAAGGACTGTGAGTTAATTATTGAAGCGGTTGAAGAAGATTTTGAATTGAAGAAATCAATTTTCGTTACAGTTGACAAGCTTGCAAAAAAGGAAGGAATCTTCGTCTCAAATACATCAACTTTAAGCCTGACAAAACTTGCTGAATCTACATCAAGACCAGATAAAGTGATTGGAATGCATTTCCTTCATCCCGTCCCTAAAATTCCTCTGGTTGAACTTGTTAAATCGTTACACACCTCAAACGAGACTGTTGATGCTGTTAAGAAATTTGCCTCCAAAATTGGAAAGACCCCGGTTGAAGTTTATGAATACCCTGGTTTTGTGACCACTCGTGCAATAGTTCCATTACTAAATGAAGCAATGTATATTCTGCTCGAAGGTGTTGCAACAGCGAAAGATATCGATACAGCTATGAAGCTTGGTTATAATTTTCAAAGTGGCCCGCTTGAAATGGCTGATATGATGGGTCTGGATGAAGTGCTTGCCTGGATGGAAACTTTGTGGAAAACCCTTGGTGAACCAAGATACAGACCTTGTCCTGTAATTCGTAAGCTTGTCCGGGAAAGAAAACTCGGTAAAAAAACCGGTGAAGGTTTCTATAAGTATGATGAAAACGGAAGAATAATTTATTAATATTCTTTAAATTTTATTAAACAAAACCAAATGGAATTTTATGAAAGTATTAGTTTTAAATTGTGGTAGCTCATCAATAAAATATCAGTTCTTTGACACAGTTGAAAAGAAAGCACTTGCTAAGGGTTTGGTTGACAGGATCGGAATGACTGGTGCAGTTCTTACTCACAAACGGTTCAATGATGATGAAATAAAAATTGTCGGTGAAATTCTTGATCACACAGTCGCAATTGAATATGTTCTGGGTGTAATGCTTAGTAAAAATCATGGTGTTATTGACAAGAAGGAAGAAATTGAAGCGGTTGGGCATCGCGTTGTTCACGGAGGAGAATCTTTTTCAGGATCAGTTTTAATTAGTGAAGAAGTTATCAATGTTCTGCAGGAAAATATTGAACTGGCACCGCTTCATAATCCCCCTAATATTAAGGGTATAATGGCTGTTAAAAGAATATTGCCCGATACTCCGCAGGTTGGTGTTTTTGACACTGCATTTCATGTTAAAATGCCACCAAAAGCTTTTCTTTACGGAATTCCTTACGAACTTTATAAAAAATACAAAATCAGACGCTACGGTTTTCACGGAACATCTCATCTTTTTGTATCGCAAACAGCAGCGGAAATAATCGGAAAACCAATCGAAGATCTGAAAATTGTAACCGCTCATCTTGGTAACGGCTGCAGTATGGCTGCAGTAAAAAGTGGTCAATCTATTGACACAACAATGGGATTTACTCCGCTTGAAGGGCTCATTATGGGCACAAGAAGCGGAGATCTTGATCCATCTTTAATCCTTTACATCATGAGTAAAGAAGGGCTGTCACTGAACGAAGCAGGCACCCTGTTAAATAAACACAGTGGTTTGATCGGCATAAGTGGAGAAAGCAGTGATATGAGGGAAATCTTAGCTGCTGTTAAGGACAATCAGCGCAGAGCAATTTATGCATTCGAAATATTTACTTACAAAATAAAAAAATATATTGGAGCTTACGCTGCGGCTATGGGCGGACTGGATGCTGTTGTGTTTACAGGCGGTATTGGAGAAAATTCGGTTGAAGTAAGAGCTGAAGTCTGTAAAGAAATGGAATTCCTGGGTATTGAACTTGATGAAGCAAAAAACGAAGCTAAAATGGAAATCTTCTCAAAGGATAATTCAAAAGTTAAACTTCTCCGCATTCCTACAAATGAAGAATTGGTCATTGCAATGGACACATCAAAAATTGTTTCTGAAATGCAGAAGGAATTTGTCCCTGCCAATTAATTATTAAATCGAAGTTAGAAATGGATTTGGGAATTAAAGGAAAAACAGCCTTGGTAACTGCTTCAAGCAAGGGGATAGGAAAGGCTGTTGCTGATGGATTGGCTGCTGAGGGTTGCAGAGTGGCCATATGTGCACGTGGTAAAGATGAATTAATGGCAACAGCGGCCGAATTGAAAAGGAAATATAATACCGATGCCTTTTGGTGTGTTTGTGATCTAAATAAAGCTAAAGATATTGAGAATGTTATTGAAGGCGTCCAAAAATCCTTTGGCCCGATTGAAATACTGATTAATAATTGCGGTGGTCCGGCACCTGGATTCTTTCTTGACTTAAATGAAGATGACTGGAGTTTTGCGTATGATCAGGTTTTGATGAGTGCGATAAGAACAACTAAACTTGTTATCCCATCAATGCTGAAGAATGAGTGGGGACGAGTAATAAATATTACTTCTGTAGCCGTTAAACAACCAGTTGAAAACTTACTTCTTTCTAATACATTTCGTGCCGGGCTAACAGGCTTTTCAAAATCTTTGAGCAATGAAGTCAGCAAATATAATATTACAATAAATAATGTTGCCCCGGGCTATACTTTAACACATCGACTTTATGAATTAGCAGTAACTCGTGCCAGAATTTCCGGCAAATCTCATGAGGAAATGCTTGCTGAAATGGCAAAACTGATTCCGGCTAATCGTTTGGGTATGCCCGAAGAGATCGCCGCCGCTGTGCTATTCTTCTCCTCAAAGCAGGCTTCTTATATTACAGGTCAGACTTTGCTTGTAGATGGTGGAAATTATAAAGGGATCATGTAAATTTGATTAGTTTTCCTCTATAACTGAGGACACTTCAATGATTCGAAATGTAGAGCTAGAAATTCAACCTCAGAAAATTTTTGACAGAGAGAATATAAAAACACTTTCTGCAGCGAAGCTTAAAATTTCTCCGGACGAAATTACCTCAATTAACTATCTCCGAAGATCAATTGATGCCCGCACGAAAACGCCTTTATACAGGCTTATTGTAGAGGTATATATAAATCAATTTCCTGTAAATGATATAGATTCAATTAAATATAAAAGAGTTAGGAACCACAAGAAAGTATTAATTGTTGGTGCGGGCCCGGGAGGTTTATACGCTGCTCTCCGGCTTATAGAGTTGGGAATAAAACCAATTGTGATTGAGAGAGGGAAAAATGTAAGGGAAAGAAGAAGAGATTTGAAAATTTTGCAACAAGATCATGTTGTAAATCCTGATTCCAACTATTGTTTTGGTGAAGGTGGCGCCGGTACTTATAGTGATGGAAAGCTTTATACCCGCTCTACTAAAAGAGGAAACGTTTCGAAAGTTTTAAAGGTCTTTGTTAAGCATGGAGCTAATCCGGATATTTTAATTGACAGTCATCCTCATATTGGTTCAAATAAACTGCCAAAAATAATTGAGAGTATCAGATCAACTATAATTTCAAACGGAGGAGAAATTTTATTTAATTCACGCGTGACTGATTTTATACTTAAAGATAGAAAAGTGCTTGGCGTTGTTCTAAACAATCAAAAGGAGCTTGTTGGTGATGCTTTGATTTTAGCTACAGGTCACTCTGCAAGAGACATTTATTATCTTCTTCATAAAAAAAATATTCTACTTGAGTCAAAACCTTTTGCAATGGGATTCAGAATTGAACATCCACAATCACTTATAGATGAAATACAATATCATTCTCCTGTAAGAACAGAAAATCTTCCTGCTGCCAGTTATTCACTTGCATGTGATGTTGGGCATAGAGGAGTTTATACTTTCTGCATGTGTCCAGGTGGAATAATTCTGCCGGCAACAACCTCACCGGAGGAAATCGTTGTAAATGGAATGTCGGTTTCAAAAAGGAACTCTCCATTTGCAAATTCAGGATTTGTAGTTTCAGTAGGTGAACGTGAGTGGCAAAAATATAATAACAGTTTTCCTTTTAGCGGCTTAATGCTTCAACAGGAGTTGGAACATCTTACTTTCAGTCTTGCCAATAATTCACAGTCAGCTCCGGCTCAGCGTGTTACTGACTTTGTTAATAGAAAATTTTCCACTTCACTTCCTAAAAGTTCTTATATTCCCGGTCTAACTTCAGTGCCTTTACATGAAATGTATCCTGATTTTCTAATTAAACCTTTGCAGCAGGCTTTAACAATTTTTAATCATCGAATGAAAGGATATTTATCTGAAGAAGCTCAGCTAGTTGCTATTGAGTCGAGAACCAGTTCCCCGATTAGAATTCCCAGGGATCGGGAAATTTATATGCATCCTGAAGTTGATGGATTTTTTCCCTGTGGTGAAGGTGCAGGATTTGCCGGAGGAATTGTTTCGTCGGCAATGGATGGTGAAAACTGTGCGAATGCATGCTTTGACTATTTGAGGAGCTAAAAAATGCAGAAGACTCTGATAGTGTTGGGTTTAATTATTCTTATTGCAGGATTATTCTGGCCTGTTTTAATCAAGTTTCCTTTTGGAAAGTTGCCCGGTGACATTATTATCGAAAAACCAAACTTTAAAATTTACATTCCTGTTTCAACTATGCTTTTATTCAGTGCAGTCATTTCGCTCCTATTATGGCTGATCAGAAAATTCTGATATCCTCTCTTGGGAAGGCTACTTCAACAATATCATTTTTTTTGTATCTCTAAAATCACCGGCAGACAATTGGTAAAAATATATTCCCGATGGTAAATCTGGTGCATCGAAGTTTATTTCGTAAACACCGGGCTGCTGATTTTCTTCAACCAGAGTTTTGATTATTCTTCCTATAACGTCATAAATCACAAGCTTGACTAATTGATTCGCATTTCTTTCAGGAATTGAATATTTGATCACTGTTGCCGGGTTGAAAGGATTTGGATAATTCTGGAATAATTCAAATTTGACAGGCTTCGACAAATCCTTCACTTCAGTTGTTCCTGAAACAAAGGCCGAGTCTTCATTGCTATAATCTGATCTTATTTGTTCGATGTAAGCATAAACACGATAGTAATAAATATTTTGTGAAGTAACAGTTGTATCAGAATAATTAACAATTGATGCAGCGACGGAATCAATCAAATAATATTGTCCATTTTCACCAAGTTTTCTTTCTATTTTATAACCCTCCTCCTGAAGATCGTTATCAATCCAGGATAGTTCTACGAGATTAATTCCGGTTTGCTGAGCAATTAAGCTTGTAGGAGAATTAACACTTCTGAGTGGCGTTGTAACAGTAACTGAGTTGCTGTAACCGGAATAAACGTTTCCTGCAAATGCACGAACTCTGTATGTATAAATTGTTGAGTCGATAACATTGATGTCAACAAAAGAATTCTGGTTTGCTTGAACAGAATCGATTATTACAAAATCGGAACCAACGGTTTTTCTTTCGATTATAAATCCTTCTTCATTATCCGAGTTATCATTCCAATCAAGCATTACAATTACATCAGGAGGATTGCTGAGTAGCATAACTCCTAAACCATTTAAATTTGAAGGAGCAATAATTGGTGCAGTTGGTAAGAATCTATAAATTTTACTATCAAATGAAACTATATAAAGTTCATTGTTCTTATCAACTCCAAAAGACGTTATCGAACCGGGGGCAGTTAAAAGAAGCGTGTTTATTGGAGGAGTTATTCCATCATATTTCAGAGCCCAAACTTTCTTTGAACTGTAATCGCCATATATATATTGTCCAAAGATTTCAGGAACATTTGGACCACGGTAAACATATCCCCCGGTTATTGAAGCCCCTATGCTGTGGCTGTATTCCCAAACTGGAAATATATATTCAGGATAATTGCATCCGCTAAGATTATAGGGATGATTTCCTTCGTAACATCTCCATCCATAATTCTTTCCATTTTGAATTATGTCAATTTCTTCCCACGCATCTTGCCCAACATCAGCACACCAAATAGTTCCAGTTTCTGAATCGAAACTGAATCTCCACGGATTTCTCAAACCCCAGGCAAATATTTCTTTTCTAACAGTTCCAGTGCTATCAACAAAAGGATTGTCGGGAGGAATTGAATAAAATAATCCAGGTGCCGGATTATCAATATCAATTCTTAAAATTTTTCCGAGCAAATTATTAACACTCTGCGCGTTGTTTTGCGGATCACCGCCCGAACCGCCATCTCCCGAGGCAATGTAAAGATAGCCATCCGGTCCAAAGGCGAGACAGCCACCATTATGATTTGAATAAGGCTGGTCATATGTTAAAATTATTTGCTCACTATTTTTATCCGCCGAATCAGGGTTTGTATCTGTAACCTTGAATCGGGAAATCCTGGTGTGAAGGTTAGGATTTTGACTTGTATAATTAACGTATAGATAGCCATTATTTTCATAATCAGGGTGAAAAGCAAGCCCAAGTAATCCAAGCTCACCGCCTGAAACAACCCTATCAGTAATATCAAGAAATATTTTTACCTGTGATGTATTAGCAGAATTCTGAAAAACCTTGATCCTTCCGGCACGTTCAACAACAAAAATCCGATCTGTTCCATCGCCAGCATGCTGAAGATCCAACGGACTGCTAAAGGTCAGATTGGGAAAAGCATTTTGCAAAGTAAACTGTGCGAAGGTTACTGAATTCGCTGCAAGAAGTATGAATAAAAATATAAATCCTGATCTTTTCATTTTAACTTTTCTTTTTCGTTACTTTTTTTGCAATGGGTTTGGATTTCAATTCTTTTATTGATGAAATAAATTCTTCTAAAACAAAGTTGTTTTTCTCTGCGAGATTCTTCATAAGGATTAATATTTCTAAGTCTTGTCTTAATTTCTTTGTAAAGTTATCAGCCGGTTTTTTATTACTAACTGCTTCTGCTTTATTTTTTAATTTATCTTTAACTGCTTTTCTATCAAAATCAAATGCTTTTAATGTTTTTAAATTAAAAATCCATATAAGAATTTCTTCAAATCTTTCTTTATTGAAATAATTTTTATTTTCAAAATGATTTAAAAGAAGAAATGAAATTGTTTCACTGCTTTTAAGCAAACTAATAACTATAGAATTTAAAGAAAGGTCAATTTTATTACCATTATCCTGATCAGCGTTTAATAACGGAGTTAAATCGTTTAATAATATTTTAAGAAGATGAATTTCTTTCCAAAGATCGTTTAAATTGTGCTCGTTTCTTTCGAGTGTTTCTAAAATTGCTTTGGGAAGAATGAGATTATCAAAAACTTCAGCCGGAGATCCAATACCATTTGTGGAATCGTAAAAAATTGATTCGAGCATAATATATATTAAAAGCAGATCATTAAACGTCTTCAATGAATGGCTGTTATTAAAAAACAAATATGAGTTAAGTTCACTAATCCATTTAGAATTTATTTTTCTGGATTGCTCTTTATCTATAAGTCTGAATATTTCTGAAATCCTGGTGAATTTTTGCTTGGTTTTTTCAAATGCTACTGATTTATTCAGATTTATTGAAAGTTGCCTATTAAGTTCTTGAATTACTTTTTCGAAATTATTTAAAAAAAGTTCTGAAATTCTGAACTCTTGATTATTTACTTCGGTCATCAAATTCTTTTCATTTACTTGACTCATTTTGTTCAGAGAAGAACCTGCTTCTTCAACGCCGTAAATTTGAGATTTGATTTCAGATAATAAATCAGGACTGAATAAATCAAATAATGCCTGATGAAATGGCGCCAGTTCCAGTTCGCGCAGCGCAATATCAATAGAATAAACGCCTCTACCGCCCAGGTAATTCTGGAGTCTTTGATATTTTCCTTCAAAATCATAAAGCTCAACGAAGTCAACACAAAGTCTGTACTCATATCCTTTAAGAAATATTGCAAAACCATGCTCGTGGATTTCGCTTCCATTAACTAAAAACTCAAGCCGGGTTTTATAATCTTTATATTTGTAAAAGAAACGGCTGTCATTTTTAAATTGTAATGCTTCTGCAACTTTAACTTTACCTAGTGGCTTATCGGGGTTTTCAGTATTAATTACTTTTAACACCGAATAATTTATTGTGCCGCTGCATTCTGTATATGAGTTGTTGTATAGAATCAGTGCCTTTTCATTTCCAGATCTATTTGTGTAAGCAAATACATTTTCGTTCAGAGTTCCGTTTAATTCATAAAAATCATACAAATCAAAATTAACAACCTGGCTGAACAGATGTCTTTTTTTCATCAGTGGAAATATTTCAGATTCATGACGCCGGACCAGATTATCATCTATAAATTCATCATAATATGCGCGTTTATACTCCATACCATATTTTTCAGAGAAACCTTCTACCTGTCCGTGACCAAACATCGGTAAGCCGGGCAAGGTAACCATTAAAACAGCAACTCCGAAATACTTGTCTCCTTTTCCAAATTGATTGATTGCAGTTTCCTCATCGGGATTGCTCATAAAATTAACATATCGCTTAAGAATTTCCGGATTGAATTCAAGGGTGTTTTTAATAAGCAGTTTGTACTTTTCATTTTCTTCTTTCATCAACATATGCATGAAAGCACTGTTGTAAACACGGTGCATTCCAAGAGTTCTGACAAAATAGCCTTCCATCAACCAGAATGCTTCTGCAAGCAGAAGCGTAGCAGGCATCTCAGAATTCATCTTGTCAACAACCTCGCGCCAGAATTCATTTGGCATCGCCCTGTCAAATTCGGAACGAGTTAATGAGTAATCTGATCGTGAAGGAATTGCTCCGCCACTTCCGGGCTGCGGAAACCACAATCGCTGATAATGTTTTTTTGTGAGAGTCATCGCAGCATCGAAGCGAATGATTGGTGTTTTACGTGCAACGTGCATTATTGTCTGAATAAGTGATTCGCGAACTTCCGGATTTAGTAAATTTAACTGAGCAGTATCATTCCAAGGCATGTTTGTTCCATCATTGCCATGATAAATGTAGGTGACTTTACCTGAGTAGTTGTCAACCCTTTGAAATACTACTGCTGCATCGGAGCGATTATAGTATTTATCCTCAATCCTCAATTGAACTCTTGAATCATCTGAAAGATCAGGACCTGAAAATGCATATCCCGGATAAGGAGGGTAATCTCTTTGAATAAAGTATTCCGGTTTTTCAATGATCCATTTAGAATAAATTCCTGTATGATTCGGAACCATATCGCTTGCCATTCTTATTCCTCTTTGCCAGGCACGGTGTTTCAAGTTTTCAAAGGCTTCTTCTCCGCCCAATTCCTGTGCAATGACATAATCATAAAGTGAATAAGCTGACGATGCTGCATCGGGGTTTCCCATTATCTGTTTTATCTTTTTTGAAGGAGTGCTTCTCTCCCAGATTCCTATGAGCCATAGAGCTGTGAAGTTCCAGCGCGATATAGTATCAAGTTCTTCATCAGGAATTTCATTCAATTTTTTTATAGGACGATGATATTTTTTAGAGAGCTGATCCATCCAAACAAAAACATTTTTTGCCAGCATAACCACTCTGGGCATCCAGTCAATATCTTGAGTAAACTGTTCCGTTTCTGCATAATAGAATTGGTTTTCTTCTGCAGAAAGTTTTCCACCGGCAGCAAGTTTTTTCTTAAGCATTTCAAAGTATTCTTTGTCAAATTCATAGACAGGAACAGGAGGTGTTCCTTTTTCTCCGCCGCCGTGTTGAATGAATAACTTTGCATCCTCATAAATCAAATCCTTACCGGTGAGCAGTTTCCTCAGCAGCTCCTCGGGAATAAAAACATTCCAGTTTTCTCTGATAAAATCTAATTGAGCTTCAATGTTATATGGATTAGCAATTATAGGTTTTCTTAGAAATGAAATTAATGGCAGATTCTCATCACCGATTGGTATTTCGTTTTCAAAAAATTTTTCTGTTAAATCAAGAACTTCAGAATATTTTGTCTGTTCTTTTAATTCAAAGTCATTATAAAATTCTTCAAGAAGATGAGTTGCGGGATTGATATTTTCAAGATGAAGAAGTATTAATTCTTCAAGAATAATTTCGCGATTACTTTTATTTCCGGTATTTGCCCGGAGAAAATCTTGTGCTTTTATTTCACCGGTATAAACCGATTTCGGTGGATAAAATTCAATGAATTTAATTAATAGTTTATCAATTTCTTCTTCGCTTAGATTAGACTTTAAAGTTTCAAGTGCACGGTTAAAAACTCCGGGATTGATATCCTGCTCATAATACCTGATAAGAAAGTGAAAAATCTCATGCAATATTCCCAGAGCATTGATTTGTCCGGGAGTTATCAGTTGCTCAATTTTTCCTTTAGTTCTTCGAACAGAATTAATTTTTTCAGATAAGATTCGTGCCTGGTGTGAGCTTATGATTACCAGGTTGCCTCTAATTGAGTAGAGATTTTCATCAAAATTATATTTATCTCTTGCCGATTTCTTTACGTGGAAATAAAATATTGTGTTATCAGTTTTTCGAATAGCGTAAAAAGCGAAATTCATCTCAATACTCCGGGTATGAGTTGGTTAGAATAAAATAATCATCAAAAGTTAGAGAAATATACTAAATCTTTGATTAAGGAGTGAGCTTGAATTTATTGCTGATGAAAACCGGCACTTGAGCCAACCCAGGTTTTATTTTTATTGAAATCCACACCCATCATTTTACCTTTGCTCAATCTTACAAGGTTGTTAACCAGAATTGGTTTCTCATTCCAGATAAACATCATACGGATTTCTGCTTTTGAAAATTCATCAGGAGTTTTAATGACAGGTGAATACTCAATTTTTTTCTGAAGAATATAATTTTGCCGCTCTGATATCTTGTCTAAACGTGATTTGGTTAATTCAACTTCAACTCCTAAACCAGCGAAAGAAAAAAGTGGTTTAAGCACATAATTGTGAATATCATCGGGATATTGTTCCAACGAATTAAGATAATAGCATTCTGGTGCATACCGCGATTTAAGTAAGGGCAAAGAATATTTACTTATTCTGAAAAACCAGTTTGGGTGACAAACCCATTTAACATCAAGCTCATCTCTGAAATCAAAATTATATTTCAGGTTTTTACGTTCAAGTTCATCAAAAATTACCCGGTTATAAATTCTCTCAATTTTAATTTCTCTGTTGTCAGATTTATAAAAAAGATTCTTTCCTCTTTTTATTATATCTGAAATGCAAACAGTTTTAATTCCAACAAGTTCTTCCGTGGCTGAGAAATCTATTTTAGTTTTTTGCAATTCGGGTTCAATCTCTAATAAAATTACATTTTCAGGGCTGCATTCGCCTAAAATTGTTCGCTTAAAAATTTCAATATAATCATTGCCTCTTAGACTACTAAAGTAAGTATCAAAATTATCAGGTATAGGGAAATGCTTCTTAATTAATTTTGCCAGGAAATATTGATAAGCGTAGAGTGAGGGGAAGCCCTGTAGTTCAATAAGTCTTGGAGTTAATTTGCCTTCTGAATCTGTACATACTGCAAAATCAATCTGAAGAAATTCCGGATGAGTTGATTCATCTGGAACATCGAGATGTTTTGGGACTGCCCCAACTGAGTTTTGTTTGAATTTCTCAGAGTTAATTTCAGAAATTAACTCATCGCAGGCTTTAAGTAATTCAATTTTTAAATCATCAGGAATGAAAATCGGTGTCTCTGCAATTCTGAAATCAGCCGGATATTTTAAAGCTGAATTTAATTCCCCCAAAAAAGATTCATATTTTGAAGATGTAAATGAATTATTAAATCTCTCTCTAAGTTCTTTTATCATATTGTTTCTTGTTTATTCGATATAAACAGCAGTCAGTTCATCAATAGCTTGATTGAGAAAAGCCGGCAGTACAGTCTTCCTGGTCAGTTTTATTTTTTGAGGATGCTCAAGCCATTCAATCATTTCATAATAGCGTGTCTCGCCGTACTTATCTATTACATGTTTTTTGCGTTCATTCTGTTTCAGGTGAAAAATCATACTTTCAGGGTCTGCCTCGGGATGGAATTGAGTCCCCACAATTTCATTTGAAATTCTGCAGGCCATTATTGCAGGAGTTCTTTCACCAATTTCTTCGGCAGTTTCAAGAGATAAAATTTTTATCCCAAGTTCTTTCAAAACTTTTTCATCCGGATTTATGACCTGAAATGTTCTGAAATCTGCAGCATAAAATGGATTGGTTAAATTCTTCAAAGTAGGATCGACGGCTCCTTCTTCGGTTTTGATAAATGGTATTACGCCAAAGGATTTTTCATAGCGCTGATTAACCTCGGCAAATTTGAAAAATCTTCCCATCATCTGAAATGAATGACAGATAAAGAAAATATACTTCTTGGTGCTGTTTTGATTTTGATTATGAGTCCATAATGAATCCAGGAGGTTGAAATAGTCTTTTTCCCATTTAGTTCCAACACCTTCAAAAGGGGAGCCGGGTCCACCTGATGAAATAAAAATATCGCTTGATAAATCGGGTATGTCACCTTTGTAACGTGTTTCAAAAACATCATATGTAATTTGAACATCATCCCTTCTCTTGCCTGTATCGGTTACAATTTCCTTAATACACCGCATTCCTTCGTTTCGTTCGTTGTTGTAAAGATCTATGACGGATACTTTGATATTCGCTTTCTCTTTTCTCATCATAACCCCAAATGTGTTTCATCAATTATGTAATCAACAACGTTCTTCAAATCATATGATTGTTCCCAAACTTCAAGCTGCCGATCAGCGCCGGTTCCAATCTCAAGTATTTTGTTGACTTTTGATACTTCTTCCCGGCTGCCGAGATCATCAACCACATCGTCAACAAACTCAAGAAGTTCCTGAGCCAGATCTGAATATGGGACTTCAGCCTTTTTACCAAAATCAATAAGTTTTCCATGAATGCCATATCGTGCAGCACGCCATTTGTTTTCGGCTATCAGCACTCTCCTGTAAAGCCTGAATCCCAGATTTTGTTTTATAAGCTTATGTAATTTTGCAACTATTGCCTGCATTAATGCAGTAAGAGTAATTGTCTCATCAACTCTCATTGGAATATCGCAAACTCTGAACTCAAGAGTTTCAAATACGGGGTGAAGCCTGATATCCCACCAAATTTTTTTCGCATTATCAATGCAGTTAGTTTTAATTAAAAGATTAACAAAATTATCATACTCAGAAACACTTGAAAAATAATCGGGTATTCCGGTTCTGGGGAACCGGTCAAATACTTTACTTCTATATGATTTGAACCCGGTATTTCGGCCAAGCCAGAATGGCGAGTTTGTAGAAAGCGCAAATATATGCGGCAGAAAATATCTTGCGGCATTCATTATATGCAGCCCGATTTCCCGGTCATCAACTCCAACATGAACGTGAAGACCAAAAATCAGGTTTGCCCTTGCAACCTGCTGCATATCATCGACAATTGTTTTATATCTTGGATGAGAAGTAATTCTCTGATCCTTCCAATGTGAGAATGGGTGAGTTCCAGCCGCAGCTATTCTTAAACCATTTTTCTTCGCAAGATTTGCTAACTGAAGACGCAGGTTTGTTACCTGTTCACGGGCTTCCTTAACATCTTTACAAACATCAGTTCCCATTTCAACAACGGATTGATGCATTTCGGCTTTAACATTTTCAGCAAGTATCATTTTACCATCTTCAAGTATTTGCTGAATATGCGATTTAAGTTCCCGCGATTCGGGGTCAACAATCTGAAATTCTTCTTCTACGCCTAAAGTAAAAAGTCCTGGTTTTGCCATAGAGATCTGAATAAGTTTTTAATGATTTATAGTTGTTTATTATTTGCAAATGCTTTTATAAAGTCACCCCAGGTCAAATTGTTCTGACCTTCTTTATGATTCTTTGCCCTGTTAATAGCCATTTGGGCAGCGTGTTCAACAATCCAATTGAAATTTTCCTCACCTACAGAATTTACATCTGCGTCTGGAGCAGGGTTGCAGAAATCAATCGCATATGGAATGCCATCACGGACAGCTAATTCAACAGTATTGAAATCATAACCCAAAGCATTGTTGATTTTAAGTACAATATCATTTATTTGATCGAGCAATTTTTTTTCGATCGGTTTCGGATTTCTTACATATCTGAGATGGTGAGGTTGTTTTGGATCATACTGCATAATGTGTACATCTTTTCGGTCGAGACAATAGCATCTGAAGTACTCTGAAAAAATCACTTCTTCCTGAAGCATCATAACAAGCTGCCCGGTTTCATTGTAAGCTTTAAAGAATTCATTTGAATTGTTCAGCTTATAAACATTTTTCCAACCACCTCCTGCAAAAGGTTTAAAGTATGCAGGAAATCCGACGTAATTAAAGATTTCTTCCCAGGCTAAAGGATACTTTAAATTTCTGAATGAGTTTGCATTTGTATCCGGCGGATGCTGGTTTGAGGGAAGCAAAACCGTTTTTGGTACAGGAACTCCAATTTTGGTCGCAAGAGCATTATTGAAAAATTTTTCATCGGCACTCCACCAGAAAGGATTATTTATTACTGCTGTACCGGTTAGTGCTGCATTTTTCAGGAAGCCTCTATAGAAAGGAACATCCTGCGAAATTCTATCAATAATGACATCATAATCGCATGCTTCGCCTTGAATTACTTTATCCAGCTGAACAAATTCTGCAGTTATTCCCGGAACTTTTTTTGAATTTACTCTCTCAACAAAAGCGGGAGGAAAAGTATTTTCCTGCCCAAATAGAATTCCGATTTTTTTCATGGTGTCCTCTTAATAATTATAAATTTCTAGAATTAAATAGTAAACAGTACTTATTTTGACAGATTATGGGTACTCTGAAAAATTAGTTATCAATCTTTGAAAGATATTCGGGGAACATTTGTTTCCACCAGGGCCAATCATGACCAGCAACCAACCTGAGATCAAGCCAGTGGGAAATATTTTTTGCGTTCAATAAACCTGATAGTCTGATATTTTCCGCAAGGCACATATCCCATTCGCCCGTACCAAGAATAATTCCCATTTTTCTGATCCATCCTAAATACCATTCGTCGTTAAGGTTGCTCAGATAATCTGGCGGATTATTGAAGTAACAGTTGTCATCGTAATACCCCATAATGAACTGCTTGATATCGTAAGCGCCGCCCATGCAAAAAAGATAGCTGATTTTGTCGGGATGACGAAAAGCAATATTTGCGGCATGATATGCCCCAAAACTGCAGCCTGCTACTCCCATTCTTTCATAGCCTGTTTCATAATTGATGAAATTAAACAAATCATTCAAAATTAGATTCTCATATCCAATGTGAGTTTTAACTCTGTCAGCAGGATGAATTGAATAATTATACCAGCTCAGATTATTTATACTATCAGGACAATAAATCCGGATTTTACCCGCTTCAACTAAAGATTTAGCAGAGTCGATCAGCCCTCGATCCTTAGCTTCATAATATCTGCCACCTGAGGTTGGAAAAATAATTACAGGAAATCCAGCGTGTCCGAAAGCGAGCATACTGAATTCGCGACTCAAATAGTTTGAATACCATTTATGATAATGTTCGGTCAAATTAAAGTCTCTATAAAAGAAATTATTGCCAGGGTGTTAAATAATTGGGCAAATATATGAAAATCCTCATTCTTTTCAATAAGAACATAGTGTATAAACCTTAAAACTATCGTCATTCAAAGCGCTTCATAATGGGTAAATAATATAGAACCAGAAGCAATAAACTTTTTTTATTGTTATTTTTGCTACCGTTATGCAGCAAACCCCTTTAATGGCTCAGTATTATAAGATTAAGCAAGCTCATCCTGATACAATTTTATTATTCAGGGTTGGGGACTTTTTCGAAACGTTTGAAGATGATGCTAAAATCACATCAAAAGTATTGGGAATTACTTTAACTAAAAGAGCTAATGGTGCGGCTGAAGATGTACCACTGGCTGGCTTTCCTTTCCATGCACTTGATAGTTATCTTCCAAAACTAGTCAGGGCTGGTTACCGTGTTGCAGTTTGTGAACAGGTTGAAAATCCAAAATTTGCTAAGGGTATTGTCAAAAGAGAAGTAGTAGAAGTAGTTACTCCCGGAGTTACATTATCAGATAAACTTTTATACCACAAGAAGAATAATTACCTGATGGCAGTTATTCTTAAAGAAGATATTGCGGGAATTTCTTTTTGTGATATATCTACCGGAGAATTTTTCTGCTTTGAAACAGCATCTTCCGGCATTTTTGAGCAAATTGAATCGATTTCGCCTTCCGAAATAGTTGTAAGGAAAAAAGACAAAGATGAGCTTTCATTGTTTGTTAATAAGCTCAATTCAAATATCAGGATAACTAAACTTGACGACTGGATATTCAATTTTGATTATGCTTATGAACTTCTCATTATGCAGTTCAAAACAAACAATCTTAAGGGATTTGGTATTGAAAACCTGCAGTGGGGAATTATCGCAAGCGGTGCAATACTGAATTATCTTCAGGAAACACAAAAAGTAAATCTGGTTCATCTGAATAAAATATCTCAGTATAACCCTTCCGATTATATGCTTTTAGATCATTCGACAAAGCGAAATCTTGAGATAGTTTTTTCAATGCACGAAGGTAACAGAGAAGGAACTCTGATTTCTATTCTTGATAAGACCGACACCTCGATGGGTGGGAGATTGTTAAAAAAGTGGATTTCTGCTCCTCTGCGCAAACCAGAACCCATTCAGAAGCGTCTTGATTCTGTTGAGGAACTTGTGACTAAAAAAAAGCTGAGAAAAAATCTAAAGAATGAATTAAAAGAGATAGGTGATTTAGAAAGGTTGATATCAAGAATCAGTACAGGTAGAGCAAATCCCAGGGAAATTGTTTCTCTGAAGTTATCTCTTAAAAAAATTCCTCAGATTAAAACCCTGCTTTCTGACTGTGAAGTAAATACATTAAAACAAATTGGTGAAGAACTTCAGCCGCTTGAACCCGTAGTAAAAAAAATCCAGGATGCAATTGTCGATAATCCGCCATTGAGTATAAATGACGGCGGAGTGATTAAAGCTAATTACAGTATTGAGCTAGACGAGATAAGAGATGTGTCGTTTAACGGTAAGAAATGGATTGCCTCGCTGCAAAAAGAAGAGCGGGAAAGCACCGGAATCAGCTCTCTCAAAGTTAATTTCAATAAGGTTTTTGGTTATTACATCGAAGTTAGCAATGCAAATAAAGATAAAATTCCGAACCGTTATGTGAGGAAACAAACCCTTGTAAACTCTGAAAGATTTATCACTCCTGAGTTGAAGGAATATGAAGATAAAATATTAAATGCCGAAGAAAAGATTTACGAACTGGAAAGCCAGTTGTTTAATGAAGTGAGGAGTTTTATTGCAGAAGAAACAGTTGTGATTCAACGTAATGCATCCTTGATTGCAATGCTCGATTGCTTTTTATCCTTTGCTGAATGTGCTGACGAGTATCATTATGTAAAACCCGAAATTAATTCGTCAGACAAAATTGAAATTGTCCAGGGAAGACATCCGGTTGTTGAGAGAATTCTCCCGGCCGGAGAAAAGTTTACACCAAATAACTGCCTGCTTGATCAAACTGATAATCAAATAATAATTTTAACCGGGCCTAATATGGCGGGGAAGTCGGTATTTCTCAGGCAAATTGGGCTTATCGTTATCCTGGCTCAAATAGGTTCATTCGTTCCTGCAAAATCAGCGAGCATAGGACTTGTTGATCGCGTGTTTACAAGAGTTGGGGCAAGCGATAATATCACTTCAGGGGAAAGTACATTTCTGGTTGAAATGCAGGAAGCTGCAAATATAATTAATAATGCTACCCCTAAAAGCTTGATTCTTCTTGACGAAATTGGAAGAGGGACTAGCACCTTTGACGGAATTTCCATCGCTTGGGCAATAACTGAATTCCTGCACGAAAATCCTAATGTCGCTGCCAAAACTCTGTTTGCAACTCACTACCACGAATTGAATGAAATGGCAGAAATATTTCCCAGAATTAAAAACTATAAGGTTGAGGTGCGGGAGTATGGAGATAAGGTTATCTTCTTACACAAAGTTAATCCCGGAAGTGCCGATCACAGTTATGGGATTCAGGTAGCTCAAATGGCCGGACTCCCTCTGTACGTGACTAATCGTGCAAAGGAAATTCTTCAAAATCTCGAAAGCAAAGAACTTACTCCCTACGAAGTGAAAAAGGAAAAACTTAAAAACTTGAAAAAGACAAATGACAATCAGATTAGTATGTTCGAAATTATGGATGATAAAATCAGAGGTGAAATTCAAAATATTGAAATTGACAATCTTACTCCTATTGAGGCATTACATAAACTTCACGAACTTCAAAAGAAAATTAAGAATGATGAAAAAGAGCAATAACTTTTCTAAGTATATATCCTCTATTATTATTTTTATTTCTTTAATTTTTACATCCTGCGGGAAAAATTATTCTGATGCAGAAATACTCTATGTGAAAGAAATCGAAAAATTCAGAGCTGAAAAAAACGAGTATTTCAGAAATGATCCCGGCTCCCCTTTCAATAATTCAAAAAGTGAAACTTTTACATCTCTGAATTACTTTGAACCTGATCCACGTTTTGTATTTAAAAGTAAATTACACGAATATTCTGTTAAAGATACAGTAAAAATATTTGGCACTAAAGGTGAGGAGAGAAAAGTTGTCAGGTTTGGATACCTCAAATTCAATTACAAGGATAGAGAGTATAAGGTAAATGTTTATGAAGGGATGACTGCATATAGCGAGAAGTATTATGCTATTTGGTTTACTGACAAAACAACAAATGATGAAACTTATGGTGTCGGTAGATATATTGATTTTGATTTGAACAATGATAAAGATTACTTATATACACTTGATTTTAATAAGTCATATAATCCATATTGCGCCTATAATTCGGAATATTCCTGTGCTATTCCAACCAAAGAAGACTATTTGGATTTAGAAATAACTGCCGGTGAAAAAAAATATCACTAAAAAGAAATGGAGTAAAAGTGGTCGTAGTATTAGAAAAAAATATAACTGAAAAGCAGCTAGAAAATATAATTAAACATCTTGAAGATTTCGGATTCGCTGTTCATAAATCAACCGGTGTTGAACAGACAATTCTTGGAGCCATAGGTGTTCAACCAAATTTTGATACAAGAAAGGTTCAAATCCTTGAAGGTGTGGCTGAGGTATACCGGATTACTGAACCATTCAAGCTTGCCAGCAGGAGCTTTAAAAAAGAAAATACAGAAATTATAGTTGATGATACCAAAATTGGTGGTAATGAGATTATTGTGATGGCAGGTCCTTGTTCTGTTGAAAGTGAAGAACAAATAATGGCAATCGCAGAAATAGTTGCTGCTTCAGGAGCAAAGATACTGAGAGGTGGAGCTTTCAAACCAAGAACTTCTCCATATTCATTTCAGGGACTGGGGGAGAGTGGCTTAAAAATGTTAAGAAAAGCAGCAGACAAATTTAAGTTGAAGGTAATTACCGAAGTTATGGAAATAGGTCAGATTAAATTAATTGAAGAATATACTGACGTATTTCAGGTGGGTGCAAGAAATATGCAAAACTTTTCTCTTTTAAAGGAGCTTGGTAAAGCAAATAAACCTGTGATGCTTAAACGAGGATTAGCAGCTACTATTGAAGATTGGTTAATGTCGGCTGAATACATTTTATCAAATGGCAATGTTAATGTAATGCTTTGCGAAAGAGGAATCCGGACATTTGAGACGTACACCAGAAATACATTTGATCTTTCTGCAATTCCTGTAGTTCATAAACGAAGCCACCTTCCTGTAATAGCTGATCCGTCACACGCACTGGGTATGAGAGATAAAGTTATCCCAATGGCCAGAGCCGCAGTTGCAGCAGGTGCAGACGGAATTATGGTTGAAGTTCATCACGATCCTGAAAAAGCCTTATCAGATGGTCCTCAGGCATTGTTTCCCGGGCAATTTTTTGACATGATGAAACAGATAAGGCTAATTGCAGAAGTGATAGGCAGGAAAATTAATTAAAATATCCCCTGCCTTTCTGATAATTTGAAAAACTGAGAGGGATAGTTAATCAAACACTATCATCAGACAGGGGACTATGATTAGAGGAACCAAATAATTTAATCTTTAAGATTCCCCCTTTTAATAAATTTTATTTCCAATCAGGCATTTCAGCATTAAGAGAAATACGTTTTCTGTCAGTAGCCGAAAGATCAATCAACCAGATTTCTTTAGGAGTAACACCATCATTAACAAAATTGGTGCAGATTATCTTAGAACCATCAGGAGAAAATCTGGGATTTATATCATTAGTACCAGCAG
>JACAFB010000009.1 GCA_013388545.1 Ignavibacteriaceae bacterium | reverse complement strand
TTGATACTACTTGTGTTAGTCCGATTGAGCTTTCAATATTTGCTGAAAATCGAAGTGATTATTATCAGGGAAGATGGTTACGGATTAATCCTGGTTTAGGATTATCTCTTTCATTTAATGAACAAGTAGATATAAAAGAAAAAATTGCTAAATCGCTTTCTATTTCTTTAGGTATTGAGAAACCAATTGATATCTACAAATTTAAGTTTGAAGGATTAAAACCGAGATATTTTGTAAATATTTATAAATTCTTTTAAGAAAAGTTTAATACTCTATTTCAACAACCATAATATGATTAATTGAACTTCCTGGCTCTATGTCCTAATTCCGCTTCCAACATTTGCCTTCGTTGAAAATGATCGTTGGAATATCTGCAATTGTGCAGGATTAGGAATAACACCTTTCTTCCATTACTTTCATTTAAGAAAATTCATGTTTCCCTGTATAATAGGAAACATTTGTTAATTCATAAGTGTTAATTTCATAATTGGATAGACGTTTAATTGTTTATCCCAGTAAGGGGATTTTTTATAGAAGAAGTTTAATCTTTCATAAGGATTATTCCGGAAAGTTTCATCTGATTTAAGCTTTTCTTCAAATTCATTTTTAAGTGATACATCATTTCTCAGCATCTCTTCCGCAATTTTTTCCATTACATACTCTTCAAAATACTCTTTCTGTTCAAAAATCTGATTTAAAAATCCCCATTGAACAAACGAATCATTGCATTTTGGTTCAAGTAAATGAGCGATAATTTTTATTGTTCGTTGATTAGTTGGAATAATGTAAGTGCCTGCAGGAAAACTCAACTCTTCTTCAAAGCTTTCCAATTCAAATGAAGCTCGCTGTCTGCCTTCGTATGAGTTGTTTGCCAATTTAACATTACTAAATCTGTATCTTTCAACCTTTAAAGTTGTATCAAAATCTGTAATTAAATATTTGATTCCATGAATGCTCATTCTGTCAACCAAGTCTGACCATTCAGCTGGAATGATGTAATAATCCGGAACCTGAATTGAATCTGTAACTACAACATCACGATAGTATTTTACTTTAAATTCTTTTGGAGAATTAGTGTAAACTATTTTATCTGTGCCGGAAATTTCAGAAGGAACTTTCTTGTAATCATAACCTTTGAACAGAACTTCTTCAAAATTATCCGAAAGCCCGAACTTTAACGGCAAATATTTTTTCCCATTTGATAAATTGAGTAAAGAATTTCTGTCAGCCTGTTGATTAAGTAGTAATAATTCATCCGCATTATTTTGTATAAATTCAAAAGTGGTTTCAAATACTGCTTTGGTTGCAAAGACTCTTTCTTTGTAAGGTTTAATCATATGTGTTTCAACAAGTAAAGAAGGACGATTTTGTAATGCGAAATAACCAGTCGAAAGTCTTGGTGAAGAAGCCCAGTCAGTTATGCCGGAATCAATACCATCAGACCAGTTTTTCAAAGACACATAAGGAAAAATTGAAAACCCTTTTTGTGTTACTGAACTTTCGAGATAGGGAACAAATTTATTTGATAGCCAATCAGCAGTCTCGCTGTGGATGTTTGCAAATCTTTCGACCTGATAAGTTACGCTGTACTGGTAATCAGCTCCGTCAGTTGTGTGAGTATCAATAATAAAATCAGGATTCCATGTTGAAATAAGAACAAGCATTGCCTGCATTTCCGGAGAATCTGCTTTCATCCAATCTCTGTTAAGATTATAATTTTGAGCAGTTGTTCTCCATCCCATTTCTTCAGGTCCATTTTGGTTAATGCGGTTATATTTACTTTTTCTTTCATGACCATCAACATTAAATATTGGTACGACAATTATGTCAATATTATTCAGATAAAATTCTTTTGTTTTTTCAATAAGAATTTCGCGAAGTAAAATCATACAGGCATCCTTGCCTTCAATTTCTCCTGAATGAATTCCATTGATTATCATTAGCAGTGGTTTATGCTTTTTTGATGAAATAAAAGGAATAAGATCTTGATTTTCAGAAACTAAAAAATATTTAAGTGCTCTTCCCTGAGGTGATGATCCAAACGAAAAAAGCTTTGCGTAATCTGAATTATCATCAAGCTTTTGAAAATAATTTAGAGTAACATCATAGTTATCGGTTCGGAGAAAGTTTGATTTTTCAAAACCCGTTAACCATTCATCTGTTATTATGTTTTGTGCCTGCGATGAAGCAATCGAAAGTAAAACTATGAAGGAGAATATTTTCATAAAAAAGGTCTTTCATGTTTTTCTGAAAAATAAAAATACAATTTTAATTATAGTTTGAAAATTTAATTTGATAATCTTTAATTTAAGTTTAGTTAAACATTTTAATTCGGAAATTTTTATGAAAAAGATTTATCCCCTGCTCTTTTTATTAGCCTTAGCTCAAATTAAGTTAGTTGCATTTAATACTTTATCTGAAGGCCAGCCATTCCCTTCATTAAGATCAGGTTCAAATTTTTCTGGAAATTATAACGGCAATAATAGTCCAACTCATTCCTTCGATGTACTTGATTACCAGCTTGAATTAGATATTTATAATTGCTTTATAAGCCCATATCCAAGGTCTTATTCTGGAAATGTGTTGATAACCCTCAGAGCGGATTCGTTAATCAGCACAATAATTCTTAATGCAGGCAGCAACTCACTTTCAATCGATTCGGTTAAAATGAATACAACATCTTTTATTCATCAGAATAATATTCTTCAGATCCAGCTTGATAAGACATATCAACCGGCTGAAACAGCTTATGTTAAAATCTATTTCAATCATTTAAACGTTTCTGATAATTCTTTCTTTGTAAGTAATGGAATGGTTTTTACAAACACTGCACCTGAGGGAGCCAGAAACTGGTTCCCTTGTTATGACCGACCGATGGATAAAGCCACATTCAGTTTGAAAGCAAAAACTCCTGCAAATGTGAAGCTCGGTTCCAATGGAAGATTAGCTGATTCTGTTATGATTGGTGATACGATCTGGTATAACTGGATAAGCAGAGATCCTGTCGCAACTTATTTAATTGTGATTTCGGCAAAAGTAAATTTCCAGTTGAATATTGATAATTTGGTTGATCCGGTTTCCGGCGATACTATTCCTTCAAGGTATTACTGGAACATTGGAGAATCATCATCAAATCTGAATCACATAAGAAATATAATGCCTGAAATGCTTGCACAATTTTCAAATCTTTTCGGAAAATATCCTTTTGAAAAGAACGGATTTGCAACTCTTAATTCACAATTTATTTTTGCCGGAATGGAAAACCAGACGCTCATCAGTCTCTGTCCGGATTGCTGGGATGAAGATCTTATCGCACATGAATTTTCTCATATGTGGTTTGGCGATCTGATAACTTGCGGAACCTGGGCAGACGTCTGGTTAAACGAAAGTTTTGCAACTTATTGCGATGCGCTTTGGTCAGAGCACTCTGTCAGCTATACGAGATATAAACAAAAAATTAATCAGAATGCTTCATCATATTTTCAGGGTAATCCGGGTTTTCCGTTATATAATCCATCGTGGATAAATAATACTCCTCCGATCGGGACATTATATAATTATGCCATAATTTATGCTAAAGGATCGGCGGTTCTGCATATGCTGCGATATGTACTTGGAGACACCGTCTTCTTCAGTGCATTAAAATCTTATGCCGCTGATGAATCATTTAAATATAAAAACATAGTTACTTCTGACTTTATAAATAAAATAAATTCATCAACAGGAACAGATTTAAATTGGTTTTTTAATCAGTGGGTCTATAATCCAAATCACCCGGTTTATGCTAATGTTTATAATTTCCAGCAGATTTCATCAGCAGAATGGAATGTGATCTTCAAGGCAAAACAAATACAGACTAATGCGCCTTTCTTTCAAATGCCTCTCGAGCTTAAGATAGTTTTCAGCGATGGCAGCGATACTCTCATAAAGGTTTTTAATGAAGTGAATGAACAAACCTTTATTCTTAGTTTTAATAAGCAGCCAGCTTCGCTTCAATTTGACCCTAATAACAATATAGTTCTAAAAAAAGGGAATACAATACTCGACGTTGAATTTGATAATGGAAATATTATTAAAGGTTACAGATTAAATCAGAATTACCCCAATCCTTTCAATCCTTTTACAAGGATTAGCTTTGTAATTCCCGAGGAATGCAAAGTAACATTGTCTCTGGCCGATCCGGCGGGGCAGATAATATCTACTTTAATTAATGAAACAAAGGCAGCAGGATCATATGAATATTTTCTGAATGCCAGAGAACTAAGTTCGGGAGTGTATTTTTTTAATTTGAGAACAGAGTCTTCAAACGGAAAGAATGAATTTTATTCAACTAAGAAAATGATTCTGCTTAAATAGACTGGGCGAATTCAATTTCATTTTTGAATCTAAAAGATTTTATTACTTTTGTGCGTCAAAATTTTAATGGTATTTGTAATGGAAATCAGCGCTCTGGATAAAAGTAATTATTTAAAGGGGCTTTTAATAACTGCCAGAAAAGACAAACAGCTTTCTCAATCAGAAAAGGAAATAATCCGTAGTATTGCAACAAAACTTGGTTTTGCGAGCGACTTTTATGAAGATGTACTACGGAATCTAATGGCAAACAAATATATAAGCGAAGAACCAATTATCTTTTCAGATATAAAAGTTGCAGAGTCTTTTATAGCAGATGCACTTAAACTTGTTTATACAGATGAAGCTTACAGCAGTGAAGAGATTTTGTGGCTGAAAAAAACCGCATCCGAAAATCATCTTGATGAAAATTGGTTCAACTCTCTTAAAGAAGAATTAAGCGGTCAAAAAAAGTCGGCTTAACCCCAAAAAACTTTGTGAACTTATACTTCAATTGACTTATCTATCCTGAAGAACAGACAGCACAAATTTTTTTATCCTTTCTCATACTAATAGATTATTTTAGTGTAGTAAAAAAATAATTTCATACGATTAAAATTTTCCAAATAAATGCCGAAGGTATTGTCATGAAAAAAATGAAAGCTCTCGTTAAAAAATATGCAAATCCCGGAATCTGGATGGATGAAGTTCCTGTTCCTGAATACGGGCCAAATGATGTCCTTATAAAAATTCACAAAACTTCCATCTGCGGAACTGACATTCACATTTACAACTGGGATGAGTGGGCGCAAAAAACTATTCCTGTCCCAATGCACGTCGGTCACGAGTATGTTGGAACAGTTGAAGCATTTGGCAGCAATGTTCACGATGTAAAAGTTGGTGAACTAGTTAGTGGTGAAGGTCATATCGTTTGCGGAACATGCAGAAACTGCCGTGAAGGAAGAGGTCATCTTTGTCCTAATACAAAAGGAGTTGGAGTTAATCGTCCCGGATGTTTCGCTGAGTATCTTGTAATTCCTGTTTCAAACATCTGGCATTGCGATCCGAAAATTCCAAAAGAAATTTTTTCAATATTTGATCCTCTTGGAAATGCCGTTCATACAGCTCTTTCATTTAATGTTTTAGGTGAAGACGTTTTGATTACAGGTGCCGGACCAATCGGAATTATGGCTGCTGCGATTGTAAAACATTCAGGGGCAAGAAATGTTGTAATCACAGATATGAATCCTTACAGGCTTGAACTTGCAAGAAAAATGGGAGTGACAAGAGCCGTCGACATCACAAAAGAAAAACTTTCTGACGTAATGAAAGAACTCGGAATGGTTGGTGGTTTTGATGTTGGATTAGAAATGTCTGGCAGCATTCACGCTTTCAATGATATGATTGATGTAATGTATCACGGCGGTAAAATGGCTTTGCTTGGTATTCTCCCAGAGAAGGCTGCAGTAAATTGGACAAAAGTTATTTTCAACGGACTTACCATTCGCGGTATTTACGGAAGAATGATGTTTGAAACCTGGTTCAAAATGCAGGCAATGGTTCAAAGCGGATTGCCAATTCAACCGATCATAACTCACAGATTTAAGATTGACGATTACCTCGAAGGATTTGAGATTATGAAGTCAGGAAATTCGGGTAAGGTGATACTGGATTGGGAATAACACCCTTATTCAGGATACTCGATACTGGATACTGGATACTTGATCATAAATAATTAAAGAAATTAAAAATGAGTTATAAAAATTTAGAAATATGGCAACTTGCCAGAGAATTAGTAATTGAAATCCATAAAATGACTTTGAATCTTCCGAAATTTGAGATGTATGAAGAAGGCAGCCAAATCA
>JACAFB010000019.1 GCA_013388545.1 Ignavibacteriaceae bacterium | reverse complement strand
TTTTAGTAGAACTTGAAGAAGGCTGGCATCTTTACTGGCGAAATTCCGGTGACACCGGAATTCCAACATCAATAGAATTTGGTTTACCCGAAGGAATCACAGTTTCGGAAATTCAATGGGCTGTTCCAAAAGTTTTTGAGTATGAAGGACTCGCAAGTTTCGGTTATGATAAACAGGTGCTGCTTCTCACTGAGCTAACCATACCTGAAAATTATCAGTCAAATTCAGTTTCGGTTACTGCAAAATTAAAATCATTGATTTGTAAAGATGTTTGTATTCCGTTTAATACAACAGTTTCAAAAGAGATTATGTTGATGAATAATTTCCCGGCAGATGATGATGCTTCAACACTTTTTACACGAACAAGAAAAAATCTACCCGAAGTCAAAAATGATTTTGAGTTATCAATCACACCCGATGAAGACTTTATTACTTTAATAATTCAATCCTTAAATCCCGGTCTTGCTAAAATTAATTCGCTTTACTTTCTGCCTTACGAAAATGGAATTTTTAAGAATACAGCCGAGCAAAACTATAAAGTAAATGATGACAGAATTGAACTAAAATTGGAATATGATCATTTCAAGACTGAAGAGCTGAAGGAGCTATTCGGAATTTTAGTTTTTCAATTGGACGATCCAGCTCAATCAAAAAAAGTTTATGAAATCAAAAAACAAATAAACACTAATAACTAATTACAGGAGGTTCTCTTATGAACAGAAAATTTGTAATCTTATTTATAATCTTCCTCAGTAGTCTGGTATTCGCTCAGCAGGCAAAACTGAACGAAACAGCACCGGATTTCAAGCTGAGAGATTCAAACGGAAACGGACATTCATTAAGCGATTTTGCTGACAAAATTGTTGTGCTTGAGTGGATAAACTATGACTGCCCATTCGTGAAGAAACATTACGATTCAAAAAATATGCAGAGTCTTCAGGAGAAATACACTAAAGAAGGTGTAATCTGGCTGGCGATCTGTTCTTCCAACAAAGACAAGCAGGGAAATTTTACAGTTGAAGAAATTAACAAGCGTTCAAAAAATCACGGTGCAAAATTCACAGCATATCTGATAGATGAAGATGGTAAAGTTGGAAAGATGTATGGAGCTAAAACAACTCCCCATATGTATATTATTGACAAGAGTGGAAAACTTGTTTATGCTGGCGGAATTGACGATAAACCAACTACAGATGTTGACGATATTAAGGATGCAAAAAATTATGTTTCCTCAGCATTGAATGAATTATTAGCTGGAAAAGAAGTTAGCGTCCAAAGTTCTACTCCATACGGATGTAGTGTAAAATATTAATTATTTATTTTCAGATCCGCTCTGCCTTTAAAAGCATTGCGGGTTTCTGGTAATTTTCTTGTTTCTTGAGATCATTCATTTTTTCAGTTTTATTATTTTGATTTTTTAGTGAACCATTTGTCTTAGATTACAGTTTGTTTCATAAAATATGAACGAAGCTGTATTAATATTTCCACATCAGTTATTCAAAGAACATCCGGCATTGGATACGAAAAGAAAAATTTTTCTTTTGGAGGATCCGCTTTTCTTTGGTGACATTCACTACCCTTTAAAGTTCCACAAGAAAAAACTAATCTTTCATCGCGCTTCAATGAGATTTTATGCAGATTACTTAAGGGAAAAAGGGCACGATGTTTTTTACCTGCAGTACTCAAGCTTTAAATCTGATCTAAGGAAAAATTATTTAACCATATTATTTAATAAAGTTGGATTTCATACTATTCATTATGCTGATGTAACTGATTTCATTCTTGAAAAAAGAATCAGGAAGATGGCTTCGGAATTAAGTAAAAAGCTGATCAAGCATCCCACCCCAATGTTTTTATCAGATGAAAAATTTATTAACGATTTCTTCTCCGGCCGAAAATCATATCTAATGGCTTCATTTTATACCGAACAAAGAAAAAGATTAAATATCCTGATGAACAATGGAAAGCCGGTTGGCGGAAAGTGGAATTTTGATGAAGAAAACAGAAAGAAACTTCCTAAAGGATTTAAAGCTCCCGGACTAAAATTTCCGGCTGATTCGGACTACGAAGTCGAAGCTATCGAATATATTGAAAAACATTTTCCTGAAAATCCGGGTGATGGATTTGATTTTATTTATCCGGTAACATTTGAACAAGCGGAGAATTGGCTTGATGAATTCCTTGCCAACCGTCTAAAATTATTTGGCGATTATGAAGATGCAATAGATAAAGAGGAAGCTTTTTTATTTCACTCGGTGCTGACCCCGTTATTAAATTCCGGACTTCTGACTCCCCGGTCTGTTCTTGACCGAACTTTGGATTTTGCAAAGAAGAATAAAGTACCCCTCAATTCACTTGAAGGATTCATTCGACAAATAATCGGCTGGCGAGAATATATGAGGGCAGTTTATCTGCTTGATGGTGTTAAAATGAGAACAACAAACTTCTGGCAGTTCCAAAGAAAAATGCCATCCGCTCTATACAGCGGAGAAACAGGAATTCTTCCGGTTGATTCTGTTATTAAAAGATTACTTGAAAAATCTTATACGCATCATATTGAACGATTGATGATTCTCGGCAACTTTATGTTATTGTGTGAGATTCATCCCGACGAAGTATATAAATGGTTTATGGAAATGTACATTGACTCTTATGATTGGGTAATGGTTCCTAATGTTTATGGAATGAGTCAATATGCCGACGGAGGATTGATTTGTACAAAGCCTTACATCAGTTCCTCAAACTATATTCTGAAAATGAGCAATTACGAAAAAGGTGAATGGTGTAAAATATGGGACGCTCTTTACTGGCATTTTATTTATAAACACAAAAATGTATTTAAGAAAAACCCAAGAACAAAAATGATGATTCTTCAATTAGATAGAATGGAGAAAAGCAAACTCAAAATTCATCTAAATATTGCCCAAAGTTTTCTGAGCTCCATAAAATAAAAAGGACACAGTAACCTGTGTCCCTTAATTTGATTTGTTACTCTTGCTTACTTAATCAGTATCATCTTTTTATTATCTTTGAATACCTGTCCTTTCTTCGAGTTAGCTTCGAGTTTATAGAAGTAAACCCCGCTGTTCAATTTGCTTCCATTGAATTCTATTTTATGTGATCCTTGTGTAAAATCTCCATTAACCAGCGTGACTATCTCTTGCCCAAGTATATCAAAAACTTTAAGTGTAACTCTGGATTCAGCAGCAAGTGAAAAAGATATTACGGTATTCGGATTAAAAGGATTTGGATAATTCTGTTCTAGACTAAAAGCAGCAGGGGCTTTTACTTCAACACTGACTTCATCGGAATAAGCTGTTGAACCATCATAATCAATTTGCTTAAGTCTGTATGTATAAATACCAGCTGTCAGATTCGGATCAATAAAAGTATAAGACCTGGGTTCGGTTGTAGTCCCGGAACCGGGAACAAATCCAACTTCTTTATAAACAGAATTAACAGTTTTCCTTTCAACTGAAAAGCCATTGTTATTTAGTTCGGTAGCGGTTTCCCAATTCAACTCAATGTCGTTTCCCTTTACATTTGCAGTAAATGAAGTAAGTTCTACCGGAATAATTCCATCAACTAACCAGTTAATAGTACGTTCAAGAATCGAGAGATTGGTTGAATATGAATCTCCATACTGAGGGTCCCAGCAGAGCAGTTGTGTTCTGAATGTTCCGCCATCGCTGCGCATACCAGCATAAGTTGTGTTTGTGGGAGCCAGAAATATCGGAACACCTGTACCATAAATGCCTGTGTTTATACCTATATCATCAGGATAAGGATCGGCACTTATACTCATCGATAGACCATTCATCATATCCAAACCGTTAATAGTGCCAGCTGAACCGTTATCAGTTAAATAAACAGCCATCAGATAATTCTTGAAGAATGAAGTCGAGCCTGAAAAATAACCCTGGTCGTTATCTGCAACAAGTAATCTTCCTCCGCTATTAAGATAAGCAGTACAGGAATCAATCTCTGCCCCAATTCCGGCATAACCAATCCAGAATACTGCATCATACTGAAGCCAATCACTTGTGGGCATACTAAGAGCAGCAGAATTTGTAAATCTCGTAAAAGTCTTTCCAAGTACCGTTAATCTGGCTTCTACAGAGTCGGTGCCTATAGTGTTATCCGATATTAGCATTACTCCCAATCCACCGCCTATTTCATAAAGCCAGGTTGCACCACTAAATACTTCGGATGTTGTCCAGGGAGAAACTAATGTATCACCGTAAGTATTATTTACTAAATCATAAGAATAAATATTTCCTGGTTGATCAATAACCAGATAAGCAATTCTTCCATTACTTACTGCCAATCCGTCTATGTCGGTCTCACCAGCCGGATAAGGAGCGATAAGAGTTCCGGATCCATTGGGATTTATTCTGAAAAGCCCCGAACCAAAAGGAGAAGTATCATCGTTGGTTCCATAAATATCTCCATTGGTTGGATCAATGGCTAATCCACCAAAATCGAAATCGCCATCTGTATAATCTATAACTGGTGCAGCTACAAGTGTAGAAAGATTTATCTTATATACAGCCTCGTTGGCTATATTCCTTGTAGCATAAAGTTCTCCATTATAAAAAGCTAAGCTAACAACTGACAGATTCGCAGCTGTTGAATCTGTTATAGCTCCCAATTGAGTGATCGTACCCCCAACGGGCCATTCATAAAGAGTAGAACCATTATTAAAATATACCTTATCATTGACAGGGTCATATGCAGCACCCCAAACTTCCGCCCCCACAAAAGCCTGAATCCAGTCATTAGTAGCAGGATTGCCTAAATATGCTGGTATTGTAACATCGTCAACTCCGACAAAAAGAGGATGGGTTATTTGTAAATCAAATTCTGTGATTTGAGTTGGTGTGTTAGTTCCCTGCTGCCTTTCAAACATTAAAGCAAGTTGCTGTTCTTTGAGTGTTTCCTGTGAATCACCCGCATTATCCTGAGCCACTGATAGATTTGTAACTAAAAAAAGTATTGATAAGAAAGTAATAAAATTTTTCATAAAACAATCCTTTGATTAAATTGATAGAGATGTTTTATCTCTCTAAAAAATGGTTAAAATACTCTTTAATGTCAACTATAATTTAAAGTGAATGATTAACGAAAAACGAATCAGATTATTAAAACCTGGATTTGAAACAAATGGTCCGGTTGTTTATTGGATGAGCCGAGATCAGAGAGTGCACGATAACTGGGCTCTGCTTTTTGCTCAGAAAATGGCAATTGAAAAGAATAGACCATTAGCGGTGATATTCTGTCTGGTATCAGACTTCCTCGAAGCGACAATCAGACAATACGGCTTTATGTTAAAAGGGTTAAAAGAAATTGAAAATCGATTATCAGATTTTAATATTTCATTCTTTATGCTGAGCGGAAATCCTGAGTATGAAATTCCCTCTTTCATCAAAAAAATAAACGCATCCTGTTTAATCAGCGATTTTGATCCTCTTCGAATAAAAAGAATCTGGAAGCGAGATGTGGCCAAAAGTATAACCATCCCTTTTTATGAAGTTGATGCTCACAACATAGTTCCGTGTCTTTTTGTTTCTGATAAAATTGAGTTTGCTGCTTATACTATCCGGCCAAAAATAAATAAAGCATTAATCGAATTTCTGGATGAATATCCATCAATAAAACAAATGAAAACCAGTGAGCTTTCTGTAAATGAAATAAATTGGAAGCAGGTTGAAAAATCATTAAAAGTAAACCAAGAGGTAAAGGAAGTTAACTGGCTCAAACCCGGAGAAACAGCAGCTCTTGAGATGCTTGAAGATTTTATTAAAAACAGGTTTGAAAATTATTACCTGCTTAGAAATGATCCTACAAAAGAAGGGCAATCAAACCTTTCTCCTTACTTGCATTTCGGTCAGATTTCAGCTCAAAGAATAGCTCTCGAGGTAAAACGTCTTAATGGTAACAGAGAATCTGAAAAAGCTTTCCTCGAAGAAATGATTATCAGACGGGAATTATCGGACAATTTCTGTTATTTTAATCCTAAATACGATTCCTTTGATGGATTTCATGAATGGGCAAAAACTTCTCTTAACCAACACCGGAAAGATGAAAGAGAATTTATTTATTCAGCCAAAGACTTTGAGCAGGCGAAGACTCATGAAGATTTATGGAATGCTGCTCAAACCGAGTTAGTAAGAAATGGAAAAATGCACGGCTATATGCGAATGTACTGGGCGAAAAAAATCCTGGAGTGGAGCAAATCTCCTGAAGAAGCTTTAAAGATTGCGATTTATCTGAATGATAAGTATGAACTTGATGGAAGAGATCCGAATGGTTACACGGGCATTGCCTGGTCGATTGGCGGTGTTCACGATAGACCCTGGTTTGAAAGACCGGTTTATGGGAAAATCAGATATATGAACCGGAACGGCGCTGAGAAAAAGTTTGATATCGATTCATACATAAATAAATTTTCTTGACATAAAAGAATCTCTTGGTTGTTTTTCCTATCTGAATATATCTTTGAATCAAAAAAATATTGAGATAATAAAATGAAAAATTTTTCTGTTGTACTGATTAAAGGCGATGGAATCGGTCCTGAAATTGCAGATGCCGTTATCAGAATTTTTGATGCTTCCGGAATTCCTGTTAGCTGGATTGAAAAGCAGGCGGGTCTATCTGTAATTGATAAACATCCTTCAGGTGTTCCTGAAGATACAATAAAAGCAATTCGTGAATATAAAGTCGCATTAAAAGGTCCTACCACAACTCCGGTGGGAACCGGTCATAAATCTGTCAATGTTACACTTAGAAAATCTCTTGAACTTTACGCAAATGTTCGGCCTGCAAAATCGCTGCCCGGGGTGAGAACAAGATTTGATAATGTTGATTTAATAATTGTTCGTGAAAACATTGAAGATACATATGGAGGGATCGAGCATATTCAAACAGGAGATGTTGCCCAATGCTTAAAGCTTATTACACGCCCCGGTTCAATGAGAATTGCAAAATATGCCTTCGAGATGGCAAAGCTTTACGGCAGAAAAAAAATTACAGCTGTTCATAAAGCGAACATTCATAAGCTGACTGATGGATTGTTTCTTGAGTGCTTTAACGAGGTTGCTAAAGACTACCCTGAAATCAAAGCCGATGACTTAATTGTGGATAATACCTGCATGCAGCTGGTAACAAATCCTGAAAGATTTGATGTACTCGTTCTTCCGAATCTTTTTGGTGATATTGTTAGTGATCTTTGTGCAGGATTAGTTGGCGGGCTTGGAGTTGCACCCGGTGGAAATATTGGCGATGATGTCGCAATTTTCGAATCAGTTCATGGATCGGCACCGGATATTGCGGGACAGGGAGTTGCAAATCCAACCGCATTACTTTTATCTGCTCTTCAAATGCTTCAACATATAGGCTATCAAAAAACAAAAGTTCGGATTGAAGATGCTTTGTTTCAAACATTGAAAGAAGGAATTAAAACAAAAGATCTCGGCGGTAAAGCAACCACAATGGAATTCACAAATGCAATCATAGAAAGAATTGCTTCGCCTTCGGAACTTGAATTTAGTGAACCAAAACCCCTGCAGATAAAAAGCGAGATGCTTCAGACACATAAAGAAAAGGTAGAAGATTGCCACGGTGTTGATGTCTTCATTGAAAGCTGGGATGGTATTCCGAAAGTTCCTGAAAAAGTTGATCACCTTGAGTTAAAAATGATAAGCAACCGCGGAACAAAAGTATATCCGGGGCCAAAACCGGATATCTGGCTTGTCGATCATTACAGATGCCGCTATGTTGCTAAAGATGAAAACGGCGAATACTTAAGAATAAGTGATGAAGAAATTTTCCATCTTCTCCGGGAGCTGTATGTAAGAAGATTCAACTGGATGCATATTGAAAAACTCCGACTATTTGATGGTGAGATAGGATATGCAAAAGCCCAGGGAGAGTAATTTTAGTTCGATTTTGTTCTTTTATACTTAAATAATTTACCCGTTCAATTAAACTGGATTAGAATTTCTCCAATCATATTACTTGCCCTGCAAATGAATAGTTATAAAGTTTTATTGTTTTACAAATATGTTGAGATTAAAAATCCCGAGCAGATCGTTCGGGAACATCTTCACTGGTGTACTGAAAATGAAATCAGAGGAAGAGTGTTCTTTGCTAACGAGGGCGTAAATGGAACTGTATCCGGCAGAGCAGAAGACATCGAAAATTATAAATTACATCTCACAAGCTATCCCGAATTCAGCGACATCTGGTTTAAAGAAGATGATGCTGATGAGCATGCTTTCAAGAAAATTCATGTCAGAATAAAAAATGAAATTGTACACGGCAACTTAAATGAGGTATCTGTTGCAAACACAGGGAAAAGATTATCTCCGGAAGAGTTAATTCGTCTTTATGAAGAAGGAAAAGATTTTATAATAGTTGATGCCCGGAACTGGTATGAAAGCAAAATAGGCAAATTTAAAAACGCATTAACTCCTCAAATGAAGAATTTTAGAGAGTGGAAAGAAGTAGTTGATAAAGAATTAAAAGATTTTAAGAACAAAATGTTAATAACTTATTGCACGGGAGGAATCCGCTGTGAAAAGGCTTCTGCGTACCTGGTCGAAAATGGCTTTAAAGACGTATATCAGCTCGATGGCGGAATTGTAAATTTCATTAAAAAATTTCCTGATACTTACTGGGAAGGGGGAATGTTCGTTTTTGATGAACGCAGAGTCATTACTCCAAATTCAAAAGAAGAGCTAAAACATATTGCACATTGTTTCTTTTGTGGAAAACCAACCTCGTATTATATCAATTGCCACAACGTCGGCTGCGACAAGATTATCGTTTCCTGCCACGAATGCAAAATCATCAACGAATATTGCTGCTCGGATGAATGCAGAGCCAGCCTGAATAAAAGAAAAGTATTTCACGGCTGAATCCTGCATCACCAAATCCACCGCAATAAAGTGAATGAAGAATCTCTTGCAACAGAGACTCTTCAATCCACCCTGAATGAACTGATTTATTCCTTCTTCCATGTTTCAAGCATCTTTTTCATGGTATCAAAATCGAAAGGAGTATTTTCCATTTTTAAACCCAGATCGATTGCTTTCTCCATTGTTTCAGCGGCCTTATCCCTAATTCCCAGCTTGTATTGAATCTGCGCTTTTACTCTTGTATTCCAATACATTTCACTGAAAAGACAAGAAGCTTCAATCCACTTTAATGCTTCTTCAAGATTTATTTCATTTGTAAGGCAGTACTGCGCTGCCTGAAAAGAGGCCTGCCAGCCTAATTGTTCTCTGGCTTTGGAAAGAAATAAGTCCTGAGTATTTGTTTCTACTTTGAATGCTACCTTCAGCTTATCCCAAAGCAAATTGACCATGGCTGAATTATCTGTAACATCAGTAAAAAGAAAAGTCATCCTCTCCATAAAATGATGTTCTTCAGGAACAACTTTTACTCGCAACACCTCTTTTTCTTTATTAAAAGTCGAGCTGCCATTTACTTTGGTGTCTTTACTGAAAATAAATTCCCATTGATTTTCTCCCGGTATAGTATGAATCCCGTAAGTTCCGGCAGGCAACTGATTTCCGCTTATAATTACCGGATCGCTGAAAGTGATTGATGTAACTTCATTTGCTCCGGTTCGCCATACCTCTCCAAAGGGAACGAGGTCGCCCCATATTTTTCTTCCTTTTACCCCCGGTGAGCTGTAATCAATCTTAATTTCTGTAACACCGACAATTTGAGTTACAGTTGCATCCGGACTTGGACGCGGAACTTTGATATCCTGCGCAAGAACTGAAATCGATATTGAGATAAACGCTATCATGAAAATAACTTTTCTCATAATATGCCTTTCCTATAAGTTAATGTATTTGATTGAGGTAATTGATTAGTTAATTTCACTGCGAAGTTAAATATCAGTTTTGTTTAATACAATCAAATGAAAGAAAAAGAAGACAATGATCTTATCCGAAGCTTGCAGGAGTCAAGGACATATACAAAATGGGATGAAATAAAAAAGTGGATTCCTTCTGCGATTATTCTTGCACTTGCTTTTTACTTTTCAATGAATAGAGGCACCTATGGTTTACTGGATAATATTGATCTGGTAATTCACGAAGCGGGACACCTGGTATTTTTTATTTTTGGAAGATATATATACACGCTCGGGGGCACACTTATGCAGATTATCCTGCCTTCTCTTATTACTTGGTATTTTTTCAGAAATTCTTACAGAACAGGAATTCAATTTGGTCTCTTATGGTTAGGACAAAATTTTATCAACATAAGTGTTTATGCTGCCGATGCGAGGGCCCGGAAACTGCCTCTGCTGGGAGGCAATAATGTTTATCATGACTGGAACTATTTGCTCGGCGAGGTTGGTTTGCTGAACTATGATATTGAAATTGGGTATATCTTTTTCGGCACCGCCATTTTAATTTTTATTGTGTCTGTTATTATGCCTCTTATAATTAAAAACTAGATATTATTTTTGATCGCTAATTTTAAAAGGACCTGAATTTGAAATCTGTTATTATTCTTTTAATCACAATACTCATTTCTTTTAATTCATTTTCACAGCAGGATAGCGTAATTAGCTATTTCCCTAATGGTAAAATTGAGTCAGTAATTAAGCTGCTAAACGGACTACGTGAAGGCGAAAGCAGATTCTACTGGGAAAACGGGAATCTGAAAGAAGTAAGAAGTTACGTTAACGGTAAAGTTGAGGGGCTCGTTAAGATCTATTATCCCAACGGAAATCAAAAAGAATTTTTTACTATTGAAAACGGCAAAAGAGAAGGCCCGACAAGTTTATTCAGTGAGGACGGGTCTTACCTTACCGATTTATTTTACGAAGAAGGAAAACTGATCAATCCTAATCAGAGATACATAACTCAAATAGTTTCAGATGAAGAGAATTTCTCTGACGATTATTTTCAGTTCGATTCGCTGGCTTTAATAAGTCAGAACACTGAGGAAACCAATCCCGAAGTTCCACCTGTCTACGATGAAACTAATCTTGAGAATGATTCAACTTTTTTTTCGGTTGTCGAAGTGTTCCCCGAACCCGTAGGTGGAATGAAGACCATTCAGAGGAAAATCATCTATCCTAAAGAAGCTAAAACAAAAAAGATTGAGGGAATTGTAAAGGTTTTAGCATTTATTGATAAAAAAGGAAAAGTTGTTCGCACTTCACTGATTGAAGGAATCGGTTTTGGATGCGATGAGGAAGCGCAGACTGTTGTAAGATTAACGAAATTTAAACCCGGGCTTCAAAGAGGAACAGTTGTAAATGTTAAGATGGAAATTCCCGTTGAGTTTAAGCTTAATTGATTTTTAAGACTTTTTATTTGACAGTGAATCTTAATGCTTTAAGCACATTAATTAATTCATCATTTTTTCTATCGAGCTGTACTGTAAAGTTATTGAATTCTCTCCTGAAGTGATATTCTTTCCGCATTTTGTCGAAGTGTTTTGATCTGTCAGCTTTATTCATATCAAGTAACAGTTTAAATTGGTCTGAATCATTTTGAATATCATAAACGCTTTTTAAAGCTTTGTTTATGGCTTCTTCTAATCTTTCATTTCCGGAAAGAGTAATTACCGGAGTGCTTGGTTTACTTAATTCGGGCTTCCACTTTTTTTCACTTTCAGTCCATTCGCAAAGCGCATCGTAGATCATTTTAGTTCCATTTACTCTGCCTTCAACTGAATATCCGGCAATATGGGGGGTAGAAATAGTACTTTCTTTTACAAGCACGGGATTTACGTCCGGCTCATTTTCCCAAACATCGTTGATGAGAATAAATTTTTTGGTCTTATTTAATCTCAGAATCTCTTTCTCGTTAATAACACCGCCTCGTGAGGTGTTAATTATTACAGCATTGCTTGCTGTTTTTTTCAGATTTTCCTCATTTAAAAGATTAAATGTTTTGTCAGCTCCCGAAAAGGTTAAAGGCACATGCAAAGTAATTATTTCGGAAGAGAGAATTTCATCCAGCGAAAAAAAGTCATTCGTTCCGGTCAACCTCTGCAGCGGAGGATCACTGCAAACTACTTTCATTCCTGTGCTCTCGGCAAACATCCTGACCTTACTTCCTATGTTTCCCACACCGATAATTCCCAGTCTGCATTTCCGAAGATTAAGATTATATAAAGAACTTAAATGAAAAATCGCTGCTGCAACATATTCTGCAACTGCAAATGAGTTACAGCCTTGTGCGCTGGCAAACACGATCCCCCTTTTTTTCAAAAAATCTTCGTCAACGTGATCTGTTCCAATTGTTGCGGTTCCAACAAATCTGACTGAAGCTGTTTGAAGCAAAGGTTGATTAACTTCGGTCACTGATCTGATAATTAATGCGTCAGCATCCTTTAAAGCAGATGAAGTGATTTCTCTGCCATTATACAATCTGACATTTCCAAATTGCGAAAATGCTTCTTCTGCAAATACAATGTTTTCATCAACAACAAGATTCATTGCTTTTTCAAAATAATAAAACTAATTTTCAACACTTTTAAAATAAACATATAAAAATATGTAAAGTACAAACCACTTGACCAATCCAACTAAACTGAGAGGTGCTTATGTTGAGCCAATTGCTTCGGCCGGAAATCAATGATCTGATTGCTGAGAGAAACCTGAGCACTTTGAAGGAAATTTTAGCTGACTGGTCCCCTGCCGACATCAGTGAATTGCTTGTAGATCTTCCTCAAAACGAGCGCGTACTGATATTCCGATTGCTCAACACCGAACTTGCAGCCGACACTTTTGAATATCTTGATTTTGATTCCCAGGTTGATCTTCTCAAATCAATGGGTAAGGAAGAAGTAACCTCAATACTTAATGAAATGGCTCCGGACGACCGAACAGCTCTCCTTGAAGATTTACCCGGAAGCGCTGCCAAGCAGCTTATCCAGCTTCTTTCTGCTGAAGAAAGAAAAATTGCTATAAACCTTCTCGGTTATCCCGAAAACAGTGTTGGGCGTTTGATGACTCCTGATTATATCGCTGTCAGGCCAGAATGGACAATTGAGGAAGCATTAAAGTTCATCAGGGAAAATGGGAAGAACAGCGAAACGCTTAATATCATTTATGTAACTGACGACAAAGGCAAACTGATTGACGATTTAAAGATCAGGGATTTCATTTTTGCATCGCCCGAGAGCAAAATAATTGATTTGATGGATGAAAATTTTATCTACCTGACGGTTACTGAAGACCAGGAACACGCTGTGGCTGTATTCAAAAAGTATGACCGCATAGCTTTGCCGGTTGTTGATGCAAATATGTTTTTACTTGGAATTGTTACTGTTGATGACGTTCTTGACATCGCCGAGGAAGAAGCAACTGAAGACATTCATAAATTTGCCGCAGTTGAAGCTCTGGAAGAATCATATTCAACAATATCGCTATTGAGTATGTTGAAAAAGCGTGCAGTTTGGCTTTCAATTCTTTTTATAGGTGAAATGTTCACTGCTTCAGCAATGGGACTTTTTGAAGACGAAATCGCCAAAGCTATTGTTCTAACATTGTTTATACCATTGATTATTTCAAGCGGAGGAAATTCCGGATCACAAGCTGCTACTCTTGTAATTCGCGCACTTTCACTTGGTGAGCTAACAATAAAAGACTGGTTCTTTGTTATGAGACGCGAAATCATAACCGGGTTATTACTGGGCTTCATTTTAGCACTTATCGGTTTCTTCAGAATTTTTATCTGGGAAGTCTCTACTAATGTCTACGGTGAGCATTGGATTTCTATAGGACTGACTGTCGCTTTATCGCTTGTTGGTGTTGTTTTATGGGGAACTCTCTCCGGGTCGATGCTTCCTTTCATACTTAAAAGACTAGGACTTGATCCAGCAACTTCTTCTGCACCACTCGTTGCAACGCTTGTTGATGTCATCGGGGTGGTAATTTATTTTACGGTTGCACTTTTATTCTTAAGCGGCTCTCTTCTCTGAATAATTTAGTAACTGATTTTTGGGAGAATATTCCAATCTTATTATCTTAGAATCAACGAAACTTTCAGAAAAATCTACATATATGAAAGGTATTGTATTAGCAGGCGGATCTGGCTCAAGGCTATATCCCATCACCAAAGTTTACAGTAAACAGCTTGCGCTTATCTATGATAAGCCGCTCATTTATTACCCGATTTCAATTTTGATGCTTGGCGGAATCAGAGAAATTCTTATCATTTCAAATAAAGAGACCATTCCACTTTATCAACAATTGTTTGAGGATGGCTCTCAACTTGGGTTGAAGATTGAATATGCAATACAACCCGAACCAAAAGGAATTGCCCAGGCATTTATTATAGGGGAAAAATTCATCAATAAAGAAATGGTTACTTTGATTCTTGGAGATAACATTTTTTACGGCGATCTTGAATTCTTTTATCGTGCCGTTCAGGAAAATAAAGGAGCAACTATATTTGGTTACCAGGTAAATGATCCTGAAAGATATGGTATAGTTGAGTTTGACAAGGATGGCAACGCAATTTCAATTGAAGAAAAACCAAAAAATCCCAAATCGCATTATGCTGTTCCCGGTTTGTACATTTACGATCACCGTGTGGTTGATATCGCCAAGAGTCTGAAACCTTCAGGAAGAGGTGAACTGGAAATTACCGACGTAAATAGGCACTACTTGGAATTAAAAGAGTTAAAGGTTGAAAAAATCGGAAGGGGTATCGCCTGGCTTGATACAGGAACTCCCGAAGCTCTTCTTGCCGCATCAAATTTTTTCGGCGTTATTGAAGACAGACAGGGATTAAAAGTTGCCTGTCTTGAAGAAATTGCTCTTCATAAAAGCTTTATCAGCAAAGAGGAATTCAGAAAATTAGTTGGGACTATTCCCCAATCGCTTTACAAAAACTATCTGGAAAGAATTTTAAAGGAAATATAAAAAATTTTTAATGCTCAGAACAGCTAACACAAATATCGACGGATTGCTATTGATTTATCCTGAAGTTTATAATGATAAACGAGGTTATTTCCAGGAACTATATAACCAGCATAAGTATAACGAAATTGGGATTAAGGAATCGTTTGTTCAACATAATATTTCAAAATCCGTTAAGAATACGATACGCGGGCTCCATTTTCAAAAGGGAGAAAATGCGCAGGGAAAGTTATGCCAGGTATTAACCGGCAAAGTGCTTGATGTTTGTATAGACATTCGCAAAGAATCAGCCACTTTCAAAAATATTTTTAAGCTTATCATAGCTGCTCGGGATTTTGTTCAAATCTGGATGCCTCCTGGAATTGCACACGGGTTCTCGGTTCTTTCTGATGAAGCAATTTTTTCATATAAGTGTACCAAACCATACAACCATCAATCGGAAGGAACTATCCTGTTCAACGATTCTGATTTGAATATCGACTGGATGGTTGAAAATCCCATTGTCTCCGGGAAAGATTTAATGGGAATCTCGTTTAATAAATTTGTTAACGGACTTTGAATAATCATTTCAGGTATCTTCTTAGGATAAACAACAAAACCTGCAGATTTTTTTTCCATTTCTTTCTCTGTAATTTTCATTTAATAATTTACAAGGAGTATTAATGAAAGTTCCTCTTTTAGATCTCAAACCACAATATCATAGTCTTAAAAAAGAACTAGACGAAGCAGTAATCAGGGTGGCTGAATCGCAATATTTCATAATGGGGCCTGAACTGACCAGTATGGAAAAAGCATTCTGTGATTATCTTGGATGTAAACATGCTATAGGTGTTTCCTCGGGCACGGATGCTCTTCTGCTTGCCTTAATGGCAATCGATTTAAAACCCGGCGATGAGGTAATTGTTCCAACTTATTCTTTCTTTGCCACCGCGGGTGTGGTTTCAAGGTTAAATGCAACACCAGTATTAACCGATTCTGATCCACTAACTTTCAACATGGACCCAGGTGACTTTGAAAGAAAAATCACAAAACGAACAAAGGCTGTAATTCCCGTTCATCTTTTCGGGCAGAGCGCCGAAATGGAAATGATCATTGAAATAGCCAAAGCTCATAAGCTGATGGTTATCGAAGATGCCGCTCAGGCTATCGGAACTCAGTTTAAAGACGGACGATTTGTCGGTACTATTGGGGACATCGGTTGTTTCTCTTTCTTCCCCAGTAAAAATCTTGGTTGTTACGGCGACGGGGGTTTAATAACTACTAATGACGATGCGCTTGCAAAAAAATTAGTGATTAAAAGAGTTCACGGCGCAGAGCCAAAATATTATCATAAAGTAATCGGTGGTAATTTCAGGCTTGATGCTCTTCAGGCGGCGGTTATTAAAGTAAAACTTCCTCATCTTGATAAATGGTCAGCAAAGCGCAGAAAGAACGCAGAGCTTTATAACAAGTTATTTGTAAGTTCAAATCTTTCTGAAGCTCCCGGAAAAACAAGTTTTGATAATAATAACAAGGTTTTGCTTCCGAAGGCAGTTTATGAAAATTCCGGACAGAAAAATCACCATATATATAATCAATATATTATTCGTGTCGAAAAACGTGATGAACTTCGGGACTTTCTAACCAAAAATGAAATAGGTACTGAAATTTATTATCCCGTTCCTTTTCATCTTCAGGAATGTTTCAGCGACCTCAATTATAAAAAAGGTGATTTCCCCGTTTCTGAATTTTCGGCAAATACTTCGCTCGCGCTACCAATTTATCCCGAGCTGAGCGATGAACAAATAGAATATGTGGTTAAAACTATTCATAATTTCTTTTCGTGATGCGGCTGATATTTTTCCTGATATCGTTTTCTGTTTTAAGCTACTCGCAGGTAGTTTATGAACCTCTCCACCGGGATGTATATAATTTTCTCGGGCGACTAAGCCAGAAATCTGTAATTGACTTTAACGATAATATCAGACCGCTGCCAAGGAAATACATCGCTGAAAAACTTAATGAAGCTTCAAAACAAATTGAACTGCTAACTTCTCTGGAAAAAGAAGAACTCGAGTTCTTCAAAAAAGATTATTTGTTTGAAATAAATTTTATTTCCGAAGTAAAGAATGACTCGGTTTATACCGGTTTTTTCAGAAAAGATAAAACGGGAAGATTGCGTCTCTTCTCATTTAATAATCAGCTCTTTAAACTGAACTTAAGCCCTATACTTGGACTGAAAATTGGTTCTAGAGATAAAACCAGATTATCTCATCTCTGGAACGGAATTTCGCTTTATGGATATGTTGAAGATTTTATTGGTTACAGTTTTGACTTCAGGGATAACACAGAAGCAGGGGAAAAAATTGATAAAAATAAAGACTTTACTCCCGTTACAGGAGTTCACGAAAGAAGCAGTAATGTTTTAGCAAACTATTCCGAAAACAAAATCGAGTACAGTGAGGTAACTGCAAATATTTCTTTGTCATGGAATTGGGGCTCGTTTTCTGCAGGCAAAGGATTTTTTGAAATGGGTTATGGCGAAAGCGGGCTGCTGGTACTTTCACAAAAGGCTCCATCTTTCCCTTACATAAGATTAGATGTTTCTCCGGTTGACTGGTTGAGTTTTAATTACATCCACGGCTGGCTGGCATCAGACGTGATTGATTCAAGCCAGATATATTATACCGGGCTAAATAACCAAAGACTTTCTTTCAGAAAAAAATTTCTTGCTTCGCATACGTTAACTTTAAGACCAGTTAAAGGATTAAGCATCTCTGTCGGTGAATCAATCGTTTACAGCGATAACCTTGAGCTGGTTTATTTGATTCCATTAATGTTTTTCAGGATTGCAGATCATCATTTAAGCAGACAGGCAAATACTGCAGGCGGTAATGCGCAGTTTTTTTTCGGAATTAGCTCTAAAGGACATTTAAAAAATACTCATCTTTATGGAACACTATTTATTGATGAAATTACTCTGGGTGGCTTGTTTGATCCTGTAAAACAGCGCAATCAGTTAGGTTTCACTTTAGGTGGATCAATTTCAGATTTTCCATTCAACAATCTCACGCTAAAGATAGAGTATACTAAGATATATCCTTTTGTTTACAAACATTTTATTCCCACTATTCCTTATCAAAGTGCATCATATAACCTGGGGCATTGGATGGGACATAATGCAGATCAGATTTATTTGTCGATGAACTACAGAATTCTCAGGGGACTGCAGGCAACACTTTGGGGGCAATACATTCGCAAGGGTGAAGATGGTACTTTTCAACAGCAGCATGAAATTCAACCCCAGCCGCCTTTTCTTTTTGGTTTGAGAACAAACTATACTTATGCCGGATTGATAATTAAGTATGAGTTCCTACACGAACTTTTCGCCCGTGTTGAAATTCAATCAACTGAAATTTCAAAACAGCAAAACGATTTAAGCTATGTCGGGCATAGATTAAATGAATTTTATCTTTCTGTTTATTACGGATTGTAAAAATGAATGACTTAAAGAAAAAGAAAATATACCTTGCCGGTCACACCGGAATGGTTGGTTCAGCAATTTTGCGAAAGCTTAATTCTGAAGTTTTCGAAAATGTGATAGTAAAAGATTTTCCCGGAGTCGATTTAAGAAAACAAGCAGAGGTAGAAAATCTTTTCGCAACTGAAAAACCTGAAATTGTAATTATAGCTGCTGCAAAAGTCGGTGGAATTCTTGCAAACAATATTTACCGCGCTGAATTTTTGTACGACAACCTGATGATAGAAGCTAATCTGATTAATTCTGCGTTTCAGACCGGGGTAGAGAAGCTCATTTTTCTCGGCAGCTCTTGCATTTATCCAAAGCTCGCTCCTCAGCCATTGAAAGAAGAATATTTGCTTACAGGTTCTCTGGAGTTTACTAATGAACCTTATGCAGTTGCTAAAATTGCCGGCATAAAACTCTGTGAGAATTATTTCCGGCAATACGGATGCAATTTCTTATCGGTTATGCCGACTAATCTTTACGGCATTAACGATAATTTTGATTTGCAGACCTCACACGTATTGCCAGCGCTTTTAAGAAAATTTCATGAAGCAAAAGAAAGAAACAATGAAAAAGTTATTCTTTGGGGAACAGGTAAACCATTAAGAGAATTTCTTTATGTCGATGACCTCGCTGAGGCTATTATCTTTCTCATAAAAAAAATAAATGCTCAAAATCTTTATTCTGACGGAATAACCCATTTGAATATCGGAACGGGAAAAGATATTTCCATTAACGATCTGGCAAAAATAATTTCTGATATAGTGGGCTTCGAAGGAAAAATCGAATATGATTCAACCAAACCTGACGGTACACCGAGAAAGCTGCTTGACGTTTCAAGAATTAATAAGCTGGGCTGGAAATACCAAACTGAGCTTGAAGACGGGATTAAAAAAACTTATCAATGGTATTTATCTAAACCTGAAGCAATGATTTAAGGAGACTAAATGAAAACCGCTTTGATTACAGGCATTACAGGCCAGGATGGAAGTTATCTTACAGAAATACTGCTGAAAAAAGGCTACCGGGTACATGGCATTATCCGCCGCAGCAGTTCTTTTAATACAGGAAGAATCGATCACCTGTATGAAAATCCTGATTTACTTAACAAAAAACTTTTTCTGCATTATGGTGATCTTGTTGATACAAGCAATCTAAACAGGCTGCTTGAAAAAATTGAACCCGATGAAATTTACAATCTTGCTGCGCAAAGTCACGTTAAAGTATCATTTCAAATACCCGACTACACCGCCCAGGTTGATGCTCTTGGTACATTAAGATTTCTTGATGCGATCAGAGAAGTAGGTTTAAAACAAGTAAAATTTTATCAGGCATCTACCAGTGAACTTTATGGAAAAGTTCAAGAAGTCCCTCAGAACGAAAAAACCCCTTTCTACCCAAGGTCTCCTTATGGTGTAGCGAAACTTTACGGATACTGGATAATTGTAAACTACAGAGAAGCATATAATATTTTTGCTTCTAACGGCATATTATTTAATCATGAATCTCCCAGGAGAGGAGAAACATTTGTCAGCAGAAAGATTACGCGGGCTGCTTCGCGAATTGCTGCAGGACTGCAAAAGGAATTGACTCTTGGAAATCTTAATGCAAAAAGAGACTGGGGTTATGCACCTGAATACTGCGAAGGAATGTGGAGAATTCTTCAACATAAAAAGGCTGATGATTTTGTTCTCGCAACGGGTGAGACTCATACAGTTCGTGAATTTACCGAACTTACCTTTCAACAAATCGGGATTGAACTGCTTTGGAAAGGTAAAGCTGAAAATGAAAAGGGATACATTAAATCTATTGACCTCGATAAAGCAAAGAAACTGATCAGTTATTCAAAAAACAAAAAAGTTTATATCAGGGATTTTACAAGTCGGCTAAAAAAAGGTGAAGCGATTGTAGCTGTTGATCCCAATTACTATCGACCAACAGAAGTAGATCTGTTAATTGGTGATGCAGAAAAAGCAAGAAAAATTCTTGGATGGAAAGCAAAGACCAGGTTTGAAGATCTTGTAACCCTGATGATTAAAGCTGATTTAGAAAAAGTATTAAAGAGAGGATTTTAGGTTTCTGAAAGACTAGGATCCTGCATAAAATACCTCTCTCAATCAAACTGCCATTTGAATTCACTGTAGGGACAAGGCTTGCCTTGTCCGCTAAACTGAACTTATAAACAATTATTTACTTCATCAGCACAAGCTTTTTAGTTGAAGTGAAATTTCCTGCCTTTAATGTGTAAAGATAAATTCCGCTTGCCAGATTTGATCCGTCAAATATTACCTCATATCTGCCGGCTGATTGCTGTGCATCGACAAGATTTGCTACTTCATTACCAAGAACATCATATACTTTCAATGATATAAAGCTGTTCTGTGGAATCGAGTAATTTATTCTTGTATATGGATTAAAAGGATTCGGGTAATTCTGCTCAAGAATAAATTCATTTGGAAAAGCAAATTCTTCATCATCAACTGAAGTTGCTGAGTCAGGGAAAAAGTAAATCAGCATTTTATCAATTGTAGCACGCCATAAGCCCCAGCTGTGCCCTTCATGTCTTTCTTCCCAGTCAACTGAATAGCCGTGTGCAATGAGCGAATCGCGGAAACTGCTCATTGTCCCGGTTAAAGAACCTTCATAAGTTCCCCAGATTGAAGACCATTTTATATCTTTAACTATTCCGTTTGCGAGATCAGTCATCACTTTGTTATAAATTTCATAACTATTGGGTTGAAAAGCGCCGGAATGAAGTCCGCATAACGCAAAAACCTCAGGATGATTATAACTAATCAATGCTGAAATGTTTCCGCCGTAAGAATCCCCAAGTACCAGTCTGTTTGCTGGAATTGCTGCAGTCTTGAAATTACTATCGATATATGGGACAAGCTCATTGACAAAAAATAGTCTGTATTGATTTCTTTTACTTCCGGCATATTCTACATTCCTGTCATTTGGTTTAACAAATACTGCAATCACAGGTGCAATCAAGTTACTGTCGATAAGATTATCAATTACATTTACAGCGCTGCCAAGACTTACGTATTCAAATCCATCCTGAAAATAAACTGATGGATAATTTTCGGATGACAAAGAATCATAGCCCGGCGGGAGATAGATTTTCAACTGATAAGTGCTGCCGACATTAATGCTGTAGATATTTCTGGTAATTACAGCTCCATGCTGGATGAACGAATTGTAATTGACCTCCCAGGGCTGAATATAATCCGGCATTGCTAATTCGGAATTAGGACCAAAACCTCCGAACACAGTATGTGGATTTTCAGGATCAAGTATCCATTCACTGCCGTTTCTTATGAATTTATAATCAAGCCGGGCATCGCTTTCAAACATTTCAGAATAATACCAGAAGTTAGTCTGATTTAATTTGATCATAGATGTTCCCTGGCTCCAGAAGTTAAAATCACCGGCAACCGACATTGAGTTTGCGTTGCCTCTGTAGATAAAATTTGCAGAGTCTCCGGTAATGAAAGGAATTCCCTGTGTCCTGGCGTAATTCATAAAACTGTCTATAGCAGCAGATTTGGATGTCGGGTCCGGCAAAGAATTTACATAAAAAATAAACTGTTGAAATTGGTTGCCCTGTGCGAAATTAGAAGTTTGAGTAAGTGTAATTACCGGGATGATAACAAATGACAGGAAGATATTTATTTTTTTCACTTTATTAAGAATTAAAATTTATTTAATTAAAACTTAGATTAAATTAGTCCGCAAAACAATAATAGAAAAAGTCTCCATTAATTTCTATTGATTTCTCTCAAAGACTATGTGGGGGTATGTGTATTCGAAAAGAATAAACTTAAAACTTATATTTGCATCAGTAAATCCACTGAATTATAAATGCTTTCTGAAATACTTATCATTCTTGTTCTGGTAATGTTGAATGGATTGCTTGCAATGGCCGAGATTTCGGTTGTTTCATCAAGGAAAACCAAGCTCGAAGGTATGGCCAAAAGAGGAATCAAGGGCGCATTAATTGCACTTGAGTTAAGGCGGGAGCCGGAAAAATTCTTATCCGCAATCCAAACCGGCATTACACTTATAGGCATAATCGCAGGAGTTTATGGCGGAACCCAGATTGCCGAGGATATTATCCCTCTGTTCAGCAACTTAGAATATCTCAAACCTTACTCAAAACAAATTTCATTTACAGTTGTTGTAGCACTTATAACATATCTTTCAATTGTAATTGGCGAGCTTGTTCCCAAAACAGTTGCATTCAGTAACCCCGAACGAATTGCTGTTATGCTTTCTCCTCTTTTGAAGCTCTTTTTAAAGTTAGCTACACCAGTTGTTCAATTTCTCAGTTTTTCAACAAAAGTTATAAGCAAAATATTTTCAGTCAGATCGGGCACCGAACCGCCATTGACAGATGAAGAACTGTTCCTTATTCTTGAGCAGGGAGTGAAAGACGGCTCTATCGAAGGTAAAGAATCAGAATTGATGAAAAGCATTATTCGTCTTGGTGATATGAAGGCATATTCGATAATGACGAAACGGCAGGAAATTGTATGGCTTGATATCAACGACTCTGCCCAAAATATTGCCGAAGCAATAAGAGACAATTCATTTTCGAAATATCTTGTGTGTGAAGACGAAATTGAAAATGTTCTTGGCTACATTACAGTTAAAGCCTATTATGAAATGTTTAACAGCAGCGGTGTGGTCAACTTAAAAGATATTATAATGCAGCCATTGTTTATTCCCGACTACTTATCGGCAATCAAAGTACTCGATAAATTCAAGGAAACAAAAATCTATCTTGCAGTTGTAATTGATGAATATGGTACACTTGAAGGTATTATTACTTTGCACGATTTACTTGAAAATATTGTCGGCGAAATGCCGGAGCTTTTTGAATCCGAATCGGTTTCGATTATCCGCCGGGAAGATGGTTCCTATCTTGTTGATGGAACAACCGAACTGAGCGAGCTGAACGAGTTGCTTGGAATTAAAGTAGATGACAAAGATTCGGAATTTTCAACAATTGCCGGCTTCATTCTTTTTGAATTGCAAAAAATCCCACGGACCGGTGAAAAATTTAACAAGTATGGTTACCAATTTGAAGTAATAGATATGGACGGCAACCGGATTGATAAAGTTTTAATTACACGTTTGAAATAGCTTTTTGTAAATCGTTTCAAACAATCAGAACCGGAAGCAGATTTTAAGAGATACAATGCTATCCATTTTTTTGAAGCACTTTAAAGATGCGGAGTCTTTTCGTATTGGAAAGGGCTTTAAATATTTTCGTCTTTTCTTCAATCCCACAATGTTAATTTGGTTAACCAACGATATATAAATTATTCGGCAGATTAAAACAAAGAGTGAATTAAAGGCTGGTAGGCAAGTAAAAATTATTATATGCGATTATTTTTCAACGATTATTCTAAAATCCTTACTGACCGTAACTCTGCCAATTACTGCAACGGTCTGAACATCTCTTTCTTGCAACAACTTCAACAGGGATTTATGTTGAGATTCAGGAACGGATATCAGCAAGCCGCCGGATGTTTGTGCATCATTAAGAATTAATTTTCTCAGCTCAGAAATTTCCTTTGAATACTTAACATCATTCAACGTATGCTCATAGTTATCTTTAGTTCCGCCGGGAATAACCCCGGAGGATGAGAGTTCAAGAACATTATTTAGTAAAGGAATTTTGTGCATCTCAATTTTTGCAGATGTATTTGAAGCATTCATCATTTCAAGTAAATGGCCGAGCAAGCCAAAGCCAGTAATATCTGTGCAGGAACTAACACCTGCTTCTATCATTGCTTCAGAAGCATTTCTGTTCAATTCAATCATTGTATTTTTTAATTCTAATATCGACTCTTC
>JACAFB010000031.1 GCA_013388545.1 Ignavibacteriaceae bacterium | reverse complement strand
TCTGGAAAAGCTTGCCTTACGTTTTCGTGACAAAATGAAATCAGATGCTTTAACTTCTGGCAGGATTTAAATTGAAATTTTCAACAGCACGAATTTCATCAAACATTTTCTCTCTTACTGTGGGGCAGGCTCTTAATCTGCTGCTGAATTTTGTTTCAATAATTTTTGCTGCGCGTTATCTCGGCGTTGAGGATTTTGGGGTTTTTAGTTATTTGCTCGCCACGGTTTTTATTCTTTCTAAGATTATTGATTTTGGCTTAAGCCCGATTATTTTCAGGGAATATTCAAAGGACTCTTCAAACTTCAGCAAGATTAACAATGGCATAACACTAAGATTGGTTCTTTTCTTTATAGTTATTGCCTTCTATAACATTATCGGTTTGATTCTAAGTTTTAGTGAAAATCAATTCTTAATTTCGAATATTCTCTTTATCGGTGTAATCCTTTCTTCAAAGTTTCAGAACTTCAGAGACATTCTTGAAATTCCATTCAAGGTTGATCTGAAAATGCACTTGCCTATGTTACTGGCAATTCTTGATAATCTGATTCTTCTTATTCTGATTTTGCTGATGCCTTCGTTAAAAGCCGGATTACTCTATTTTGTCTCGGCATATATTTTCAGTAATGCAGCAGGATTCTTTGGGATACTTTTTTCCCTCAATAAAAAGTACGGTTACAGAATTTCATTAGCATCTTCAGAAATAAAATGGCTCATTCAAGAATCCTTTCCATTATTTGGTTTCGTGATTTTCTCGGTTGCTTTTCAGCAAATTGATGTGATTATGCTAAAATATCTTGATTCTGATTTTGCAGCAGGAATATATGCTGCAGCAACCAGACTTTCTTTTCCTCTTAATATATTGCCAACTGCAATCGTGAGCACGGTATTCCCGATAATTGTGAGCAATCTTAAATCTGATCCGCCAAAGAACGACCGCATATTTTTGATGGTGTTTAAGTTTCTATTCATTGCTGCCTTTTCGATTGCTGCGGTTTTTTCTTTTCAGCCAGAAGAGATTGTCAGAGTAATTCTTGGCAAACAATACCTGCAAAGTGCCGCTCCGTTGGTTTATCTTCTGTGGGCACAGGTTTTTTTATTCATTAATTTTTTTGCGTTGGATGTTTTTACTGCATATAATAAACAGAAATTTAATTTCTATTACTCAGTAATCATTGTAGCCATCAGCGTAGTATTTAATATGATCTTTATTCCTTATTTATCTTTTAATGCGCCCGCATATGCAAAATTTGTTTCCGGTTTGATCAGTTTTATAGCAGTTTTATTTATGGTAAAGCAAATAGGATTATCTGTGGAGTTCAGTTTATGGAAAATCCTCTTATGGATTTTCACTGTTATGGTACTGATTTATCTGGTTTCATTTCTGAATGTGTTTATTTATTTAGCATTAGCATTGCTAATCCTGTTATTATTAACTTTATACCTGAAGATTTTTTCGCTTGAAGAAATAAGATTTATTCTGAAGGTATTTAACCTCGAATCTTTTAATGAAAAACTGAAATGGTTCTATAATAAAAATGAACAAAGCAGATAAAAACAAAATACCGGTTTTCATTCTCTGCGGCGGGCTGGGAACAAGAATTAAAGAAGAAACCGAGTTCAGACCCAAGCCAATGATTCCGGTTGGTGGTAAACCTATTCTCTGGCATATAATGCAGTACTACAGGAAATTTGGTTTCGGGAAATTTATTCTTTGTCTCGGATTCAAATCAGAGGTTATTAAATCATACTTCCTGAATTATTCTGCCCTTAACAGCGATTTTACCGTTGATTTAAAGAACAATACTACCAGGATTCATTCTTTCGATCACAACCTTGACTGGGAAGTAACGCTAGCGTACACAGGTGAAGAAACAATGACAGGGGCACGAATAGCTATTGCTGCCGAAAAATATCTGGGCGACGCAGAAAACTTTGCCGTAACTTACGGTGATGGATTAACCAATGCTAACCTTGAAGAAGAATTGAAATATCATCTCTCACATCCTAAAATTGGTACTGTGCTTGGTGTTAATCCACCCTCCAGATTTGGTGAAATAAAAATCAGCGGCGAGAATGTTCTTGAATTTGATGAGAAACCAGAATTTCCGGAAAAATGGATTAATGGTGGCTACTTCTTTTTTCATAAAGATTTTTTGAAATATTTATCTAAAGAAAAAGATTGTATACTTGAGCGAAAACCACTTGCAGACCTGGCCAAAGACGGTCAATTGAATATGTTCAAACATTTCGGATTCTGGGCTTGTATGGATACTCAAAGAGATAGAGATAATCTTGAAAATCTTTTAAGCTCCGGAAAAGCACCCTGGATTTAAGTAAACGAAAGGAATTTTGTGAAAGTACTGATAACCGGACATAAAGGATACATCGGAACTCATTTGGTCGAACTACTAAAACAACGTGGTGATTATGTAATTGGATGTGACCTCAATTTATTTGATGGCTGCCAATGGGAGAGCCTGGTTTCACCCGATGAAGAGTTAATTAAAGATTTCAGACAATTGACTATTGATGAATTGAAAGACGTTGATTGTGTTATGCATCTTGCTGCTATTTCGAACGACCCAATGGGAGATTTAGATGAAGAATTGACTTATGACGTGAATCTTCACGGCTCAATTAAACTGGCAGAAATTTCGAAACGAGCCGGAGTTAAAAGATTTCTTTATTCCAGCAGCTGTTCAATTTATGGTAAGGGTGAGCATCTTGATCTTGATGAAAATTCTCCGCTCAATCCTGTTTCTGCTTATGCAGCATCAAAAATTGAAGCTGAAAGAGGAATAGCTAAACTTGCTGATGAAAAATTCACTCCTGTTTTTTTAAGAAACTCAACTGCCTACGGTTTCTCACCTATGCTGAGAATTGATCTTGTGGCAAATAATCTGCTTGGATCGGCATTTACAAAAAATGAAATCAGAATTATGAGTGATGGAACCCCCTGGCGTCCTTTGATTCATTGCCGGGATATTGCACGCGCATTCGTTGCATTAAATCTGGCACCGGCTGAAGTTATTAAGAATAAACAAATCAATATCGGTGACAACAAAGAAAATTATCAGGTAAGAAATATTGCTGATATGGTTCAGGAATTAATTCCCTCTGCTGATGTCCGCTATACAGGTGAAGTTGGTGCCGATCCAAGAAATTACAGAGTTAAATTTGATTTGTTAAATCAGCTTCTTCCTGACTTTAGGCTCGAATATGATTTGAAGAAAGGCCTGAATGAACTTTTTGATAAATTCAAACAGCATAATTTCAGTGAGGCAGATTTTGACGGAGATAAATTTGTTCGTTTGCGCACGCTTAGAAAGAGATTACAATTATTAGTAACGGAAAAGAAACATGGACTTTAAAGAAACACCACTAAAAGGTGCATACTTAATTAATTTGAATAAAAGAGAAGATAGCAGAGGTTTTTTTGCACGATTCTTTTGCAAAAATGAATACTCAAGTTTTAATCTTGATCATGATATTGTTCAGATAAATAATTCTCAAAGTAAATTCAAAGGAACTTTCCGGGGAATTCATTACCAGCTTCATCCTAAAGCCGAAACAAAGGTAATCAGATGCTTAAAAGGTGCAATTTACGATGCAATCGTAGATTTGCGGAAAGACTCTGTAACTTTTGGGAAATGGTTCGGGCAAGAGCTAAATGAAGAAAATCGTACAATGATGTATGTCCCTAAAGGTTTCGGTCACGGATTTCTTACCTTGCAGGACAACACGGAAGTTTTGTATCTGGTTAGTGAATTTTATTCTCCTGAACACGAAAGGGGAATCAGATGGAATGATCCTTTCTTCAATATTAAATGGCCATTTGATCCTATTGTAATTTCTGATAAAGACAACTCTCATCCCGATTTTAATCCGGGCTCAAATTTATAATGAATGTTTTATTTACAGGAGGAAGTTCTTTTTCGGGTTTCTGGTTCGTAAAAGAATTATCAAATGCCGGATTGAAAGTTTATTGTACTTTTACCGGAAAAGATCTGAAATCATATGAAGGTATAAGAAAAGAAAGAATTAATCTTCTTGAAAATAAAGCTGCTCTCATTTTTGATTGTCCATTTGGCTCAGAAAAATTTCTTGATCTTGTTTCCACAAATGAATGGAGTATTTTTTGTCATCACGCCGCTGTTGTTAAAGATTACAAAAGTGAACAATTCGACATCGCGGGAGCAATAAAAGCAAACACACACAATGCTGAATTAGTTATAAAAACTTTTGCTGCCAGAGGCTGTTCAAAAATTATTTTGACCGGAAGTGTCTTTGAAAAAGGTGAGGGCTCAGGGGATGAAACCCTTCAGGCATTTTCGCCTTATGGTTTATCTAAGTCATTTTCATATGACATCTTTGAATATTTCGCACGGAAATCAGACTTAACCTTAGGTAAATTCGTAATTCCAAATCCCTTTGGCCCCTTTGAAGAACCAAGATTCACTCAATACCTGATAAGGAATTGGTTCGAGGATAAAATTCCTGCTGTAAATACACCGCTTTATGTTCGTGATAATATTCACATAAGTTTATTAGCTAAAGTTTATCTCTATTTTTTGCAGAAGTGTTTGAATACGCCAAATGGTCAATCTCTGAAAATTAATCCAAGTGGATATATTGAAACTCAGGCAGACTTTACTGCAAGACTTGCGAATGAAATGCGGGACAGATTAAAACTCAAATGTAATTATGAATTAAAAACACAAACTGATTTTTTTGAACCTATGAGCAGGTTTAATACTGAACCGGCAAAGAACTTTGTGCCAGATTGGGATGAAACAGAAGCCTGGAATCAGTTTGCAGAGTATTATAAAACATTTTTTTCAAAAGTTACTCCGAAAGTCAAATGATCAGCATTGCACTTCCTGTAGTAAAGACAAAATTTCTCTCACAATCCATCAGTAGCATTCTCGATCAAAGTTATTCCGATTTTGAACTCATAATCGTCAACAACGGCTCACCTGAAAATGTGAAAGAAATAGTTGATCAATTCGATGATAAAAGAATAAGATATATTGCGCATCCGGAAATGTATCCTATTGTTGAAAACTGGAATAGATGCCTCAGTTATGCAAAACGGAAATATTTTGTACTCTTTTCGGATGATGATACCTGCGAAAAAGATTTTCTGAAAGAGCTGATTACCCTTGCTGAAAAATATCCTCAGACAAATCTATTTCATACTCGGGTAAGAATTATTGATGATAACAACAACACACTTGCTTTATCTCCGTCCTGTCCTGAATTTGAATCAGCTGCTGATTTTGTCTGGCATAGAATAAAAAATTATCGTCTTCATTATGCTCCTGATTTTATGTGTAATACTGCCAGGCTCAGGGAAATTGGCGGCTTTGTAAACTTTCCCAACGCCTGGGGCTCAGACGATGCGACCTGGTTTGAACTGGCTAATTCCGGCGGAGTTGCATCATCATCAAAAATTCTTTGCAACTGGAGAGACTCAAATTATAATCTTACAAAAAGCAGTAAGCTGGAACCAAGACTTATTGCGTTAACATCATTTTTTAAATGGCTGGAAGACTTTATTGATAATCGAATGGTTGTTTTTGAAAATGAAAAAGAAATTTTTGACCAGATTAAAAAAAATCTCAATTTCCGAAAGGTGGTACAGTTCGGGCTGGCATTTCAGCTTTCTGTACCCAGGAAATATTCAAGCGTCATCAGTATCTTCTTTAAATGGCTCCGGTACAAAAAAAAATATTCGCTGAGTATTTTTTCGGCAGTATGGGCGCAGGCTCTTCTTATTAAAGACTTGAGACTTCGGAAATAAAAGCCACATTTAATCTATCCAAGCAGTTCCTTAATTTTATTAAAAACGCTTTCAGGATAAATAGATTTCATTGAATCGTGAGGACAAACCGGGCTGTAATAACATTCGCATTTAACTTGCGGTTCTAAAATCTCTCCGCGACCATATAGGTAAAATTCATTCCTGTTAAAAATGTTATTGAATATTATTACCTTTTTTTTAAGCCCCATTGCAATATGCATAGCCATAGTAACCGCTGTAATTACAATCGTACATTGATCAACAAGCGAAATAAACTTTTTCAGTGGGAAGTGTCCGGAATATTTTGCACCGCTTTTTGATGAGAGAAACAGATTTTTTTCATGTTCCTGTTCGCCACCCAGCAAAACAACTTCGTATCCGTTTTTTATCAGGTTTTTTGAAAGCTCAATCCAGTATTCATCCGGCCAGAGACGCGAAGTCCATCTTCCGCCGCAGCCTGTGTTCAGCCCGACAATTTTTTTTGAATAGTCAAGATCCCATTTCGACATTTCTTTGTTTTCAAGGATGTAATCTTCGGCATTGAATTTATAGCCAATAATATCAAAAACTTCCTCAACGTAATGTTTTGTGTTTTGTTTGCTGAGATCATCGAAAATACCAGTAAGCCATTTATGATTCTCAGCTTCGGTAGAAAAAGGTTTTGCTCTTCCATACTCATCAATTCCGAATCCCGATTTTTTTTCGGCAGCAATGCTTTGAGCTAACGAAATAGCAATCCGGTCTTTATCAAGATTAATCAACCAATCGAATTTGATCTGATTTAAATAGTGAATGTTTTCAGCTGAAACATTTAGTATTCTATCAATCCATTCAGCAGAGAGTATTTCGGGATAATAAGAGATCCATGTTATTTGAGCCGATGGATAAACTTCTCTGAGCTTCCTTAAAACAGGCGTGGTCCGGATAACATCACCGATTGCACCAAGCTTAATAATTAGAATCTTGTTTTGTATTTTTTGGTAAGATGGGCAATCAGAACAATGATAACCAAATTGTTTATGTGGTTTGCAGGGGATATCGCCTTCAAAAAATCTGCAGTCGGTCTTAATAATCATAATAAGTCAGATTTATAAGTTTAAAAATTTTAGAGGTAAACTGTGTTTTTTTTATATTTGAATTCAAAATAGGCTTTATAAGCTGAATCAAAGTTACAAATAAAGTTTTTTAAATGAGAATTCTGCAGATTGCCCCGCAAATTCCGATTCCGCTTGATGACGGAGGGAGAATCGGCATATTTGGTATAATGAAATATCTTTCGCTGCGGGGACACGAAGTTCATTTTGTTGCTTACAGAAAAGACTCTGATAAAAGTTGGGCTGAGAGAGAGCTAAGCAAGTTTTGCAAACCTTACATTCTTGATGTCAATACTGAAAACAAATTCGTGCCGGCTCTATTAAATTTATTCTCAGCTATTCCATATAATATTTCAAAATTTATCAGGAAAGAACTGGCAGATTTCTTAATTGAGTTTTTATCTGAAACCAAGGTTGATGTTGTTCACGTTGATCATTTGCATCTTAGCTGGACAGTTGAACTGATAAGAAAGTATTCCGATGCCCCGGTATTTCTGAGAGAACATAATCTTGAAATGCAGATTATGGAGAGATTTGCACAGGAACAAAAAAATCCTTTGCTCAGGTTTTATGCTAATCATCAGTTTAGAAAACTGAGAAAGTATGAAGTTGAACAATGCAGCAAGTTTAATAATTGTCTTATGATTTCCAGAACAGATGAGCAGAATTTATTGAGGACAAATTCAAGAATCAAAACTTCAATCATACCGGCGGGTGTTGAAAGTTATTTGCTGAACGAAAAAAAACAGAATGTAATCCCTTATTCATTAGCACATATCGGTTCATTAAACTGGCTGCCCAATCTCGACAGCGCAAACTGGTTCATAAATGACATTCTTCCGGATTTATCACAAACCTTTCCAGATATAAAACTTTATGTTTTCGGCAAAGGTGATATGAATAAATTAAAAATTCCTGCGGCAGTCAAAAAAAATGTGATCGCCGCTGGTTATGTAGAAAATATTTTTGAAGCTCTCAGAGACAAAGCTTTGGTGGTTGTTCCGCTGCGTATAGGCGGTGGAATAAGAATTAAAGTTCTTGAAATGCTGGCGGCGGGTAATGCATTAATTTCTTCTTCAATCGGGAAAGAAGGCATTGAAGTAAAAGACGGCGAGCACTTGCTGGTTGCAGATTCAGCAGAGGAGTTTAAGGTTAAAATAATTGATTTTTTCACAGGTAAAATTAACGCTGAAAAACTTCAGCAAAATGGAAGAAGTTTTGTGGCTGAAAACTACACCTGGGAAAAAATCGCCGAAAAATTAGAGAAAGTTTATCAACAATACATTCAAAAAAACTGAATGGAAGTAATCTCTAAAATATTATTCTGGATTTCGATTGGGCTTTTCATCCACATATATTTTTTATATCCGCTTTCGATCTGGATTATTTGGCTCTTCAGGAAAAAGAATTATATCTCTGATCCGAATTACAGGCCGTTAGTATCTGTACTTATATCGGTTTTCAACGAAGAAAAGGTAATCGAAAAAACTATCCGGACATTATTTGCATCCGACTATCCTTCAGATAAAATTGAAGTAATTGTTGGCTCGGACAATTCATCAGACAGCTCCAACAACATTTTAATGGCATTGAATTCAGAATTTCCTCAATTAAAAGCTTTTCTTTTTAATGAAAGACGCGGCAAAGCCAGGGTTTTGAACGATCTTGTAAAACAAGCTTCCGGGGAAATTCTTGTCTTTTGTGATGCAAACACAATTTATATGAAAGATTCACTTAAGAATTTATTATGCGAATACAAAGATGAAAGAGTTGGAGGAATAAGCGGCAAGCTTGTCCTTCAGGAATATGAAGAATCAATTAATTCCGGAACCAAAGAAAAAACATACTGGGATCTTGAAACTCTTCTGAAAGAAAAAGAAGGGGAACTTGGAAAATTAATCGGTGCCAACGGCGGCATATACAGTATAAGAAAAGAACTTTTCACAGACATTCCTATTGAACATCCGGTGATGGATGATTTTTATCTTTCGATGAAAATACTGGAAAAGAAAAAAGATTTTCTTTATAAATCAAAAGCTGTAGCTGAAGAGCTAACGGCACCTGATATAAAAGCTGAGTTCAGAAGAAAAATCCGGAACAACTCGATTAATCTTTCAACAGTTCGTGCTATAAAAAAAATTCTTTTACCTTCCTACGGGCTGGCTAGTTATGGTTTGTGGTCGCACAAAATTATCCGCTGGTATTCCCCGGTAATATTACTTCTGATTTTTGCTTCAAATTTCTTCCTGATTAATGAGGGTGAGTTATATAAAAATGCTTTCTTTTTGCAGATAATAATTTATTTACTTTCTCTTGTTGGATATGTGCTTCAAAAAATAAAAATTCGGATAGTTCCTCTTCAGGTTTTATTTTATTTTGTGATGACAAATGTTGCAATGTTAATTGGAATAATAAAATTTATCACAGGAAGGCAAACTGCGTTCTGGCAATCAACTCCACGGTAATAATGAATAAGACAATTGAAAAAATATTAATTCTGCTCAGCGATTTTATTACAATTAACCTTGCCTGGCTGATTTACTGGTATATCCGAATTCAATCCGGTCTGTTTGACGTGATCAGCATGCCCGAATTCTTTCTTCCGATGATAGTTGTTTATGCATACTGGCTGATAATTTTCACTTTCGTTGGTATGTACCGTACTTGGTTTGCCTCTTCAAGAATCGATGAGCTTGTGACGCTGTTCAAAGCTTCAATAGTCGGTGTTTTTATTTTGTTCTTTCTAATCTTTCTGGATGACTACATACATAATATATCTTCAGGTACGCGGATATTAATATTCATTTACTGGTCTTTGTTTATATTTTTTGTTGGTTCCGGAAGATTACTTCTTCGAAGTTTTCAGAGAAGACTTCTTATCAACGGGTTTGGAAGAAAAAATACTTTGATAGTAGGATTTAACCCGAAAGCATTTGAGGTGTTTGACCAACTGAAACACCACAGAGCTTTAGGACTTGATGTGGTTGGATTTATTGATCAGAACGAGGAGAATAAAGACGAAACTTATAAGGAATGCAGAAAAATTGGTTCAGTAAAAAAGCTTGATACATTTATTGAACAGAACATGGTGAAAGAAGTAATCATTGCACTTGAAAAAGATGATCACGACATTTTAATAGAGGTAATTGCAAAATGCGAAGGCAGGAATGTAGGCATTAAAATAGTGCCCGACTTGTATGAAATTCTTTCAGGCCAGGCGCGTACATCACAAATTTACGGCATTCCTTTGATTGACATTATGCCGCAGCTTATGCCTGAATGGGAAAAAACAGCAAAACGCCTTCTTGATATAATAATATCTTTTATAATCCTGATATTGACCTTGCCAATCTTTATAATTGTCTCAATTGCTATAAAGCTGGATTCGCCGGGCCCTGTTTTCTTTGTTCAGGAAAGAATGGGAATGAATGGAAAGATTTTCAGAATAGTAAAATTCAGATCAATGAAACAAGATGCTGAAAAATATACAGGTCCTGTTTGGTCTCAAAAAGATGATCCGCGTGTTACGCGCGTCGGAAGAATCATACGAAAAGTAAGAATTGATGAACTGCCTCAATTCATTAATGTATTAAGCGGTGAGATGAGTATAGTTGGTCCTCGTCCTGAACGACCATTCTTTGTTGAAAAATTGTCGCATGAAATTCCATACTATAAACGACGTTTAAAAGTCCGGCCCGGGATTACAGGCTGGGCACAGGTAAAGCATAAGTACGACGAATCTATTGAAGACGTAAAAATTAAATTGCGCTATGATCTTTTTTATATTGAAAATATGTCATTAAGAATGGATTTAAAAATTCTTTTCAGAACCATTTTTGTGGTGTTATTCGGGAAAGGGCACTACGAATGAAAACATATAATTTTAATTCCAGACCTGAAAAACTATTTCCGGAATGAAAATGAATTCAGAAAAAATTTTAGTAATTATTCCCACTTACAATGAACTTCAAAACATAAAAAATCTGATTCCTGAAGTTCTCAGCAAAGATGAACGAATCGATATTCTGATTGTTGATGATAATTCTCCCGACAACACTGCTGACTATGTTGAGGAACTGAGCAAATCAAACCAAAGAGTTAAGTTGATCAAGCGTCCTTTCAAGATGGGATTGGGAACAGCATATCTTTCAGGCTTCAAATATGCCCTCGAAAAATCTTATGATTATATTTTTGAAATGGATGCTGATTTTTCACACGATCCTGATGAAATTCCTGCATTCATTGAAGCAATACAGGATGCTGACCTCGTTCTTGGAAGCAGATATATTAATGGTGTAAGGGTGCTTAACTGGCCTATGCAAAGACTTCTGCTTAGCTTTTTCGCCAGCGTTTACACTAAAATAATAACCGGGCTTCCTGTCCGTGACGCAACCGGTGGTTATAAATGTTTTCGCCGCAAAGTTCTCGAATCAATTGATCTGGACAGAGTAAAGTCAAACGGTTATTCTTTTCAAATAGAGATGACATTTAAAGCCTACAAAAAAGGTTTCAGAATTAAAGAAATACCGATCGTCTTTGTTGACCGGGTTAAGGGCAAATCCAAAATGTCAAAGAAAATTGTAAGGGAAGCCGTAATCATGGTTTGGATATTAAGAATAAGAAGCATCTTCGGTAAGTTATAAGGTTTTAGCTTGGACCTCTCAATAATTATAGTAAACTATAACGTAAAAGAATTCCTGCAGAATCTTCTTCACTCAATATTCAAAGCAGGCACAAATCTGAATTATGAAATCATCGTGGTTGATAATGCATCTGATGACGGAAGTGCAGAGATTATCCGCGAACAATTTCCGGCTGTTAAACTAATTGTAAACAAAGTAAATCTCGGATTCGGTAAAGCCAACAACCTGGCTATGAAAATAGCCGCCGGTAAATATCTGCTTCTGCTAAATCCCGATACAATTGTGCGAGAAGATACATTTGAAAAAATGATTTCATTTTTTGAAAAGCATAAAGAAGCAGGGCTTGCTGGCTGCAAGATTCTGAATCCCGACGGCACTCTTCAACTCGCTTGCCGAAGAAGTTTCCCCGGGCCCTGGACTTCTTTTACCAAAGTAACCGGTCTCAGTAATCTTTTTCCTAAAAGTAAACTTTTTGCCAGATATAATCTCACCTATCTCAACGAGAATGAAACTTATGAAGTTGATGCAATTTCAGGTTCATTTATGATGATGACTAAAGAGGTTTATGACAAAGTGGGCGGCTTCGATGAACAATTTTTTATGTATGGCGAAGACCTTGACCTTTGTTACCGTATACAAAAAGCCGGCTACAAAGTTTATTACGTGCCTGAAACCCAGATTATTCATTATAAAGGTGAAAGCACCAAGCGAAGCAGTTACGACGAGGTGAAATTTTTTTACAGCGCAATGCATCTTTTTGTAAAGAAACATCTTTCATCTTCATTTATAGTTGAATTGATTTTGAGAAGTGCAATTGTGGTAAGAGGAGCATTTGCATTTCTTGCCAGGAAAAAGCTCATCATCATCTCAATAATTATTGATTTTATAATATTCAATCTCTGTTTGTATGCGGCCGAAAAAATTTATATGAATTTGAGCGGGTGGAAGGGGTTCCCCGCCTCAGCGGTGATAATAGTTTACACAGTTCCGGCTTTGATCCAGATGTTTATTGCAATGATTGTCGGGGCTTACAGGCAGGATAAAATTTCAGTTCTTAAAATCCAGTTATCGGTTTTGGTTTCTTTGCCGGTTCTTACTTCGCTTACATTTTTCTTTAAGGAATTTGCATACAGTCGCGCAGTAGTTTTGATATCATATTTATTCCTGATGGTCTTTTTATCATTCTGGAGAGCTGTTGCAAAAGTTGTTTTCAAAGTTGGTTTGTCGTTTGATTCTGCCGGTCAAAAGAGAACACTGGTGGTTGGTTTGAATGAAACCGCTTTAATGATCGGGCATAAACTTCAGCATAAACGAACAGATTTGAGAAACATTGTCGGGCTTATTGGATTTTCTAATAAAGAAGTCGGGATGAAAATTAATTCTTTTGAAGTGGTGGGAACTGATCAGAACATACAAAAAATTATCAAAGAGTTTAATGTTAATGAAATTATTTTCTCATCGAGTGAAATCTCTTATAATAAAATGATGGAAATAGTTTCCAGATGTCAGAATGAAAATGTTGAATTCAAAATAGTTGGTTCAAATCTTGAATTCATAGTTGGGAAAACCGCTGTCACACTTCTGGATGATATGCCACTGATTGAATTGCATTACAATATTTCTGACCCCAAAATGAAATTCATAAAAACTCTGTTCGACATTTGCCTTGCTTTTCCAGCTTTGTTTTTGATTTATCCGTTCATATATTTCAACCACAAACTATCAGGAAGGAAATCTGATTTTTCTGATTTTATTCTGGATGTTCCAAAAGTGTTAACCGGTAAATACAGCTTTGTTGGACCCAAAAGCCGAAAAGAGGATAATTTATATTTCGGTAAACCGGGGTTAACGGGTTATTGGTATATTGAATACGGTAATCAGGAAGAAATTGAAAAACTTGATTTTTATTATGCGAAAAATCAGAACATCTGGTTAGACCTTGAAATTCTTGGTAAATCAATAAATAAAATGTGGAGTAAAAATAGCTAAGATGGCCAGAGCAATTTTAGATTTTGAAAAACCAATATTTGAACTTGAAGCTAAGCTTGAAGAAATGCGGAAAGTTTCAGATAACCTGGATATTGGAAACGAAATTATTAAGATTGAAAAAAAAGTTAAACAGTTGAAAGAAGAACTTTACAAAGGGCTTTCAAGATGGCAGCGCGTTCAGCTTGCTCGTCATCCCGATCGTCCCTATACTCTTGATTATATCAATCTTATGACTGAAAACTTTGTTGAACTTCACGGAGACCGAAGCTATAAGGATGATAAGGCGATGGTCGGCGGATTAGCCCAGCTTGATAATTATAAAGTTATGATTATCGGGCAGCAAAAGGGAAGGGATACCAAATCAAATCTTTACAGAAATTTTGGTATGTCTAATCCTGAAGGTTACAGAAAAGCACTTCGATTAATGAAACTTGCAGAAAAATTTAACCGGCCTGTAATTACAATGCTTGACACACCGGGTGCATTTCCCGGAATTGAAGCCGAAGAAAGAGGACAGGCAGAGGCAATTGCAAGAAATCTTTTTGAAATGAGTAAGCTTAGGGTACCAATTATCATAGTTATCATTGGTGAAGGTGCCAGCGGCGGTGCTTTAGGAATTGGCTTAGGCGATAGAATCCTTATGCTTGAAAACTGCTGGTATTCAGTTATTAGTCCCGAATCCTGTTCCAGTATATTATGGAGAAGCTGGGAATATAAAGAACAGGCCGCAGAAGCATTAAAACTAACAGCACCCGACCTGCTTCAGCAAGGAATAATTGACCGGATTGTTCCTGAACCACTGGGCGGAGCTCATAAAGATCATAAATTAGCGGCAGACAACCTGAAACAAGTTTTAATCGAAGAACTTGATAAGCTTGTTAAAATAAAACCCGATAAACTTTTTGAAGGAAGAATAGAAAAGTTCGGTAAAATGGGTGTTTACCAGGAATAATTTTCAGGTTGAACCTTGCATTTAAAATTTTCTAATCCCGATATTTCTCGGGATTTTTTATTCTGAGTTGAAGTAATAATTATGCTCTTACATAAAACAGAACTTCGTGTTCGATATGCCGATACCGATCAGATGCATTTTGCATATAACGGAAAATTCTTCGAGTACTTCGAAGTCGGAAGAACGGAAATGATGCGTGAGAATAATCTCACTTATAAAATGATTGAAAAAAGCGGATACCAGATGCCGGTCGTTGAGGTTTTTATAAAGTATAAAAATCCGGCTTATTATGACGAGCTGATTGAAATAGAAACCAGAGTTGAAAAACTTCCTGAACTTAAAGTACATATCGATCATATTATCAGAAGCAAAGAACGCGGCGTTGAAATTTGTCAGGGATATGTTGAATTGGTTTTTATCAATCCTCAGACAAAAAAACCAATCAGACCACCTGAATTCTTTTACCGGGCAATTAAAAAATATTTTTAAGTCAAACTAAATGAACCGATCCATTGAAGACATAATCAGGAAAGCACTCGAAGAGGATATTCAGACAGGAGATTTAACCACTCGGGCAACTATTCCAAACGATGTAAGCGCTGAGGGTAAATTTTTAGTTAAGGCTGATGGAATCATTGCAGGATTAGAAATTGCTGAAAAGGTTTTCCGGATTTTTGACGAGAAAATTGCATTTAATAAAAATTTAATTGATGGCTCTTTTGTTAAAAAAGGAACTATTGCTGCAATTGTTTTGGGAAGAGCGGCTTCATTATTAACAGCAGAGCGAACAGCATTAAATTTTTTACAGCGAATGAGTGGAATTGCAACTCTTACCAATGCTTTTCAACAAAGAATTAATCACACAAAAGCAAAAATACTTGACACCAGAAAAACAGTTCCCGGCTTACGAGAGCTTGATAAGCTCGCAGTCAAAATCGGGGGTGGTAAAAATCACAGATTCGGTTTGTTCGATATGTTTCTCATTAAAGATAATCACATTGCAGTTGCCGGTTCGATAACTAAAGCCGTACAAGCCTGTATTGAATATAGAAACAAAAAAAATTCCGCGCTGCTTATTGAAGTTGAAACCACGAACCTTGAACAAGTTCAGGAAGCACTAAATGCTAATGCTGATATTATTATGCTTGATAATTTCCAAGTCGACATGATGAAAGAAGCAGTCAAACTTGTGAATGGTAAATGTAAGCTTGAAGCTTCCGGCGGTATAACTCTTGAAACCGTAAAACAGATAGCCGAAACAGGGGTTGACTATATTTCTTCGGGAGCTTTAACTCATAGTGTAAAAGCGCTTGATATATCGCTAGAAATTTCAATTTTAAAAAGTACAAGATAATGTTTGAGAAGCTTAAACAACTTTCTAAAGATACAGCCGTTTACGGAATCAGTACTATGCTTGGCAGGTTTCTCAATTTTCTTCTTGTGCCTTTTTATACAAATATTTTCATGCCTGCAGAATACGGAATCATTACAAACGTTTATGCCTTTATGGCGTTGTTCAACATTATTCTTTTGTATGGGATGGATTCTGCATTTCTCAAGTTTGCCTCTTTAAATGAGCTTGGGGATGAAAAAGATAATTTTTCAACACCATACTTGTCAGTGCTTATTGTATCATTTATAGTTTCTACCGTGCTTCTGTTTTTCAGGAGTTCCGTTTCAGTTGCACTTGGTGTTGAGCACAGTTATCAGTACTTGTTTTATTTTGTTTCCCCGATATTATTTCTTGATGCAATCACCGCCATTCCTTTTATTAAGTTAAGACTTCAGCGAAAAGCTAAAAAGTTTGCTGCAATAAAAATCATAAACATTGTTACAAATGTTATACTTAATCTTGTTTTTATTTTAAAGCTTAAATCCGGAATTGAAGGAGTTTTTATCAGCAACCTTGCTGCTTCAGCAATTACTTTGATTCTGATGGTTCCTTTGATTCGTGAAAATATAAGATTCAGAATTCACAAGCAGCTCTTGGCAAGGTTATTAAAATTTGGGATTCCTTATCTGCCCTCAGGTTTAGCCTCAATGATGATTCAGGTAATCAACAGACCGATAATTGAAAAGTTAACCAATCTTTCAACTCTTGGAATATATCAGGCAAATTATAAGCTTGGTATTTTCATGATGCTGTTTGTTAACATGTTCCAGTATGCATGGCAGCCCTTTTTCATGGCTGAATCAAAGGAACAGAATGCTAAGCAAACATTCGCAAAAGTCCTTACATATTTTTTGATTGTCGGCTCCGTGATATTAGTTGTAATGTCGTTATTCATTGATGATCTTGTAATGATGAGCATCTTCGGTAAGCACCTGATTGGTGAGGCTTATTGGAGTGGTCTTAAAATAGTTCCGGTCGTTCTCTTTGCTTACTTGCTAAATGGACTGTATGTTGTTTTTACTGCAGGCATTTTTATAAAAGAAAAAAGTATTTACGTGCCATTCATAACCGGTGCAGGAGCAGTGATAAACATCGCAGCAAATATTATTCTTATTCCTGTGCTTGGAATAATGGGCGCTGCTCTTGCAACACTTGCAAGCTACGCCATTATGGCTGCACTATTGTTTTTAGTCACTCAAAAGATTTACCAGGTCAATTATGAGTACGGAAGGATTATTAAAATATTTTTAATAATCGGACTGCTTGGTTTTGCTTATTATTATTTGCTTTCAATCGATAGTCTGGATTTTATGATCAAAGCCGGGCTTTTGATGTTGTTTTTTGTTTCAATGTTAATTTTTGTTTTAGATAGAAATGAATGGAATTTTATTCTGAAAAAATTTTTTAAATCCTCAAAAAACGTTTAATCATTCAATCAATGAAGATAACAATAAAACTAAAAAGATTAAGAAAAGGATACGAAGATATTCCGCTCCCTTCTTACTCAACACAGGGCAGCGCCGGAATGGACATCCGTGCGGCAATAGATAAAAGCTTTTTTCTCGAACCGGGAAAAGCCGAGTTGATTCCCACAAATCTTTCTGTAGAAATTCCTCCCGGTTATGAACTGCAGGTAAGACCAAGAAGCGGATTAGCTGCAAATCATTCAATCGGAGTTTTAAATTCACCGGGAACCATTGATTCAGATTATCGGGGTGAAGTAAAAATTATCCTTATGAATTTTGGCAAAGAAAAATTTTTAATCTCACGTGGAGACCGGATTGCTCAATTAATTCTTTCAAAAGTATATTATGCAGAAATTGAAGAAGTGAATGAATTAAATTCTTCCCATCGCGGTGAAGGTGGATTTGGGCATACAGGAAAGAAATGATGACATAAACTGTAGAAACTTAAATGTAAATTGACATAATTTTTGTCTTATATTAAAATCATAATTTAACCTGTTAAAAACTTTTCAGCCTAAAAATTATTTTCCCTTTTTAGATTTTGATTTTCAATTTCATTAACTTCGATCAGCACTTACAAAATTTCTGAAAAATTTTCCTGTTATTTAATAACTGTTTTGAACAGGCAGGCTTTTCCAAGAGTGAATTAACTTTCGTTCTTTGAAAAGCTTGAGATGACATTCTTAATTTTTTGATCGCGTAATAATTTTAATTTTGATTTAACATGTCAGATTTCATTCATCTTCATAATCACACACATTACAGCTTACAAGACGGTGCCTGTACGGTTGAACATCTAATTAACGCTGCCAGAAATAATGATATGAAGGCAGTTGCTTTAACCGACCATGGAGTTTTATACGGCATTCCTGAATTCTATCGCAAAGCGAAAAGCGAGGGAATAAAACCTATTCTTGGAATGGAAGCTTACATCGTAAAAGAGGGTAAAAGAACTGATCGCGGTAAAGGTGATGAGGTTGATGGAAGAAAAAAAACAAAACCATATCACCATTTAATTTTACTTGCAAAAAATAATAAAGGTTATGAAAATCTTTCAAAGCTTTCTACCATCGGTCATCTCGAAGGATTTTATTACAGGCCAAGAATTGATTTTGATGTACTTAAAAAGCATAGTGAAGGATTAATTTGTACATCTGCCTGTGCTGCAGGAATTGTTTCCTCATACCTTGTAAATAATGATTATGAAAAGGCAAGGGCGAATGCAATAAAGTTTAAAGAATTATTCGGCGATGATTTTTATCTGGAGATTCAGGATCATAATCTTGAAGTTGACAAACCGATTCTTGAAGGTGTTCCGAGATTATCACGTGAGCTTGGTATCAAGATGGTTGCAACAAACGACTGTCATTACATAGAAAGGGAACATTCTATTGCTCACAATATTCTTTTACTACTTTCAGATAAAAACGGGGAAGACTTTCGCACGTTGAGGTATGGAACAGATCAGATTTACTTCAAATCTGCTTCCGAGATGAAAAAGCTTTTCAAGAATTATAAAGGTGCAATTGAAAACACTCTTGAAATTGAAGAGAAGGTTGATATTAAACTGGATTTCGGTCAATATCACTTCCCGGTTTTCCCGATTCCCGGGGATTCTTCTGCTAAATCCTTTGATGATTACCTTGAGCAGTTGACATATGAAGGACTTCACAAAAAAATTAAAAATATAACTTCTGAAATTGAGGACAGAATTAAATTTGAGCTCAACACCATAAAAGCGATGGGCTTCTCGGGTTACTTTCTTATTGTGCAGGATTTCATTAATTCATCAAAGAAGAAAAATATTGTCGTCGGCCCGGGAAGGGGAAGTGCTGCCGGTAGTTTGGTTGCATTCTGTCTTGGAATAACAAACATAAATCCTCTTGAATATGATTTATTGTTTGAGAGATTTTTAAATCCGGATAGAAAATCTTTACCCGATATCGACATTGATTTTGCCGATGATCAAAGAGCCGAAGTGATTGATTATGTAAGAAAAAAATATGGAAATGATTGTGTCAGCCAGATTATTACTTTCAACCGGCTTTCATCAAAAGCTGTTATCAGAGACGTTGCACGTGTTTTGAAAATTCCGATTCCAACCGTAAATAAAATTACTAAGCACATCCCATCAAAATTCGGAAAAGTATTTACTATTGATCAGGCGCTTGCTGATGTTCCTGAGCTCAAATGGGTAAAAGAATCTTCGGATCCTGATATTCAAAACCTGATAAAGTACTCTAAAGTATTGGAAGGAATGAACCGCAATATGTCCAAACATGCTGCGGGTATTGTTATCACCCCCGATGATGTAAGTAATTATGTACCTCTGGCTACCGCTGTATCTCAAACCGATGTTGTTACACAATACAATATGAAAGAAATTGAATATGTCGGTTTGCTGAAGATGGACTTTTTAGGCTTGAGAAGATTGACAATTATCCGTGACTCGATTGCTCTGATCAAAAAGAATCATAATGTTGAAATTGATATTGATAACCTTCCTCTTGATGATGAAAAAACTTTTCAGCTTTTTTCAAAAGGACAAACGACCGGAATCTTTCAATTTGAATCTTCTCCTATGAGAGAGTATCTGAAAAGACTGCATCCGACAAGTATCAATGATCTTTCAGCAATGAATGCTCTTTACAGACCAGGGCCAATGGACTTTATTAACGATTATATTGACAGAAAGTTTGGAAGGCAAACCGTTACTTACCCGCATCCGATTCTTGAAAATATTTTAAAGGAAACTTATGGTATTATTGTTTATCAGGAGCAGGTAATTCAAATTGCAAATAAAGTTGCCGGTATGACTCTTTCGGAAGCAGATATTCTTCGCAGAGCTATGGGTAAAAAAGATTTACGCGTGATGAAAGAACAGAAAGTAAAATTTATAAACGGTGCTGTAAAGAATGGCATTGATAAAAAAATTGCCGAAGAGATATTTGAAGCTATCTTTAAATTTGCAAATTATGGTTTCAACAAGAGCCATTCGGTTGCATATAGTTACGTTGCATATCAAACAGCTTATATAAAAGCTCATTACACAGCTGAATTTCTTGCAGCAAGCCTGACTAATGAATTTGAAAACACAAATAAAGTTTCCGGATTTCTTGAAGACTGCCGCAAGTTGAAAATTGTTGTACTTCCTCCGGACGTAAACAATCCTTCCGTGGGTTTTGATGTTGTTGACGGTAAAATCCGGTTTGGTCTTTCTGCAATTAAAAACGTCGGAGTATCAGCGGTTGAAGAAATTATCAGGAGCAGAGAAAAACTTAGCAGAAATTTTACGAGTATTTTTGATTTTTGCGTGAATGTTGATAACCGTATAGTTAATAAAAGATGTCTCGAAGGATTAGTTCTTGCCGGTGCTTTTGATTCTATTAATAAATCACGCTCACAACTTTTTAATTCTATAGAACTTGCACTTGATTTTGCTCACAAAGTTCAAAATTCAAAGATCAGAACGAGCGAAAGTCTGTTCGGACACATCGAAGAAGAAGTCAGAATTCCTGAACCGAAACTCCTTCCGGCAGAAGAATGGAGCGAAAGAGAAACATTGAGTAAAGAGCGTCAGGTGATCGGTTTCTATGTAACCGGTCATCCGTTTTATGATTATGAAGTTGAATACAAATCATTCTCATCTATTCATCTGGGTGAAACGGCAGATCTTGATGAAGCTGAAGTTGATGTTACTGCCTGCGGAATAATTACAGAGCTTGAAACTAAAATCGACCGGGTTGGAAGGACAATGGCATTTTTCAAGCTTGATGATTTTTCGGGTTCATCCGAATGCATAATGTTTTCAAAAATATATGATCAGTACGGAAAATTTTTGAAGCTTGAAGAACCTGTATTTATCATTGGTAAACTTGAGAGCAGCGGTGATGCAATTAAGCTGCACATCAACAAGCTTATTCCCATAGATTTGGCCAGAGAAGAAATGACGCAAAGCATTCGCATAGTAATCGCAAAAGAAAAAAATGAGCCCGAAAAAATTCTTGCTGTAAAAAATATTTTATCTGCTAATAAAGGCAGCACGCCTGTATATCTTCATTTAACTCAAAATGGAAATAAGGGTAGTCTTTTCAACCTGAAGGATCACCGGGTTAAGCTGAGTAAAAAATTTATCAGGGAGATTGTCAACCTGTTAGGTGATGATTCGCTGATTCTCTGGAAGAAGTAAAAAGAGAAATTTTGCTGTTTGCCGGAATGAAAACATTTTGTTGTTTAACTAAATCGGTTTTAGTATTATTCCACCCTGAAATTTTCAAGCCACAAAACGAGGTTATAATTCACTAATGAAACCAGGTGAAAAGCATAATCAATGGGCAATGATCCTTGGAGCCTCATCAGGATTTGGTGAAGCTGCTGCTCTTAAGTTAGCCGAAGATGGATACAACATTATTGGCATTCATCTCGACAGGCAGGCAACCATGCATAATGTTGAGAGAATTATTGACGAAATACATTCATTTGGTTCAAAGTCTCTGTTCTTCAATGCTAATGCTGCAGATGCTTTCAAACGTGAAGAAATAATAAAAGAGCTTGTAAATACTTTTCATCGTCAGCCGGTTGTAAAAGTTCTAATGCACTCACTTGCTTTCGGAACGCTGAAACCTTTTATTCCTAAAGATAATGAACAGGCATTAACCAAAGCTCAGCTTGAAATGACTCTGGACGTTATGGCTCATTCATTGATTTATTGGGTGCAGGATTTAATTGCGAATAACCTTTTTATGAAGAAAGGCAGAATATTTGTAATGACTAGTTCCGGCAGTCATTCTGCAATTCCATATTATGGAGCTGTTTCCGCAGCTAAAGCTTCTCTAGAGTCTCACGTTCGGCAGCTTGCTTTGGAACTGGGCCCTTACGACATTTCAGTTAATTCAATTATGGCAGGCGTAACCGATACTCCTGCATTAAGAAAAATTCCGGGCAATCAAAAAATGATTGAAGTGGCACAAAGAAAAAATCCTAAAGGAAGACTAACCACTCCGGAAGACGTTGCGAAAGTAATCTCTCTATTGTGCAGAGAAGGCGGTGAGTGGATATCTGGCGGTATTATTAATGCTGATGGAGGGGAGGATATTGTTAATTATGTGGGACAGGGCGAATAGTTTTATTAATGAATAAATATTTTCAGGAAGCTTATGAAACCTCAGAACATAACAGATTCAAATTTTGACGACGAAGTATTAAAATCTTCTCTTCCTGTGCTCATTGATTTTTGGGCGGTCTGGTGTGGCCCCTGTAAGATGATTGCCCCAATAATTGAAGAGCTTGCAAATGAATATGAAGGAAAAGCAAAGATTTGTAAACTCGACGTTGATGAGAATCAACAAACCTCTATAAAATACGGCGTTCGCAGTATACCTACTTTACTACTGTTTAAGGAAGGCAAACTTAAGGATACAATTATTGGTGCAGTTCCCAAAAATGTAATAGTACAAAAACTTAATTCAGTAATCTGATATAAAAACTCAACTAATGAAGAAAATACTTGTTAGCGATCCGGTTGACAAGCAATGTGTCTCTATGCTAAGTGAAGCCGGATTTGATGTCCATTTCAGAACAGGAATTTTACCTGATGAACTTAAAAAAATAATTCCCGGTTACAATGGGCTTGTTGTAAGAAGCGAAACTCAGGTTAATTCCGAGCTGATTAAACACATGGAAAATATGGAAGTGATAGGAAGGGCAGGAACAGGAGTTGATAATATTGATGTTGATGCAGCTACCCGAAAAGGAATAATTGTTATGAATACTCCCGGCGGCAACACAATTTCTACCGCTGAGCACACAATTGCCTTGATGCTTGGTATGTCGAGAAATATCGCTCAGGCTAACATCTCTCTTCGTCAGGGAAAATGGGAAAGAAAGTCATTCAAAGGTTCCGAACTCAATAATAAAACTCTTGGCATAATCGGATTAGGAAAAATTGGGAAGGAAGTTGCGCTAAGAGCTAAAGCGTTCGGAATGAAAGTCATTGGTTTTGATCCTTTGCTTTCAGAAGAAGTCTCTCTTAAAGCCGGAATAAAACCCGTTGCTCTGAATGAGCTGTTTGAAACCTCAGATATTATTACTTTACATGTTCCATTCAATGAGCAAACAAGAAATATTATTTCTGAGCACTCGCTCGCTAAATGCAAAAAAGGAGTTAAGATTATTAATTGTGCCCGCGGAGGATTAGTTGATGAAGCAGCACTGATCAGTGCATTAGATTCAGGTCAGGTTTCTGCAGCGGCTTTTGATGTTTATGAACAAGAACCTCCTGATTTCAAAAGTAAGCTGTTCACACATCCAAAAGTGCTGTGCACACCTCATCTTGGTGCCTCAACGGAGGAAGCACAGGTTAAAGTTGCTATTCAAATAGCCGAGCAGATAATTGCGCTATTTAACAATAACCAGATCTCCGGTGCGGTTAATACTTCGCCGGGAAATGAAATTTCGGAAAATTTAAAACCATATATCAAGCTTGCTAAAGCACTCGGTTCATTGCAATCTCAGCTTTTAGAAGGGAACCTGAAAAAAATAAATCTTTCGCTTTCCGGTGAAATGCTTCAGAGAAATAGCGAGATGATAATTGCATATGTACTTCAGGGTTTCTTATCTGAAAGACTTACTGATCCTGTTAATTTTATCAGTGCTCCATTTATTGCCCGGGAACTTGGAATTACAATCAATCAAACTCAAAGCTCAGTTAATGAAAATTATAATAATCTTCTTACGATTGAGTGCGAAGGTGAGAAATTAAAAAAAACAATTGCCGGAACAGTTTTCGGATTAAATGAAATACGCATTGTTCGATATGATAATTTTAGTCTTGAAATAAATCCCTTTGGGAATATGCTTTTATATTTCAACATAGACCGGCCCGGAATGCTTGCTAAAGTAGGCAGTGTTTTAGCTGATAAACAAATTAATATTGCAGGGCTTTCGCTTGGCAGAACAGTCATTGGTGGTGAAGCGCTTACAGTAGTTAATGTTGATAATCCCGTAGATGAAAAAGTGATAAATCAGATTTCATCGATAGATGGAATAAAAGACATAAGAGCGGTTCGAATTAATTTTTAGCGGATTTTATTATTGCTTGACATTTATCAGAAAAAACTGTATTTCTGAACAAAAAATAAAGGGGATTTTTACTTGACTAAAGAATGGTAATGTAGTATTTTTTCGAGGTGTTTAGAATTAACAATAAGTTAATATTAAGTTTTTAATAAAATTTCCATTGATTTATTGTTTTTGCTCAATATCTTAATTAACAAATCTCACTTAACAATAAAAGGAGAGCATTATGCTAAAAAAACTTTCCGTTATATTACTCCTTATCTCACTCCTCCCGGTTATTGGATTAGCACAAGAGAGAGTGCTTGATAAAAAAGCACCGATTCTTATGGAAGAGCCTCAATTTGATGGCCTTATCCGTAATGATGGTGGTGTTGGTCCTCTTGCAGCTCCCTGGGTTGCTGTTGATACAATGGCAAACTCATTCGGACCAGCAATCTCAGTTCTAAACCCAATTGCTTTCGACCAGGATGCGGATGTCGTTGCATTATTACACAGAGGGAAAACCCCTTATGCTACTGGTTCTGGTGAGTTGTGGTACAACATTTCAACAGATGCAGGTTTAACCTGGACAAGAATAGCAGCAGTAAATGGTGCTGCTCCTCAGAAGCTTGCAAGATATCCAAGCATGGCAATAGGTAATCCAACCGGTGGTAACTTGTCTGCTACAACAGGCTTGTTCTCCTGGCCGGAACTTAATCCATCTACATTTGGATTTTTAGGTTATGGTGCTGATCAGCCGCTTGGCTTCGGAAGCCCATTCTCAGCAATTGATCAAGGTCCACCAGCTTACAGTTCTCAGGTCCCTTGTTGGACAAGTGCTGACTGGTTTTTCTGGGGAACAGATAATCAAGGAGATGCTTCCTATAGAATTTTCAGAACACAGGATTTTGGAACTATTACTCCCGTTGACGATCCAAACCTAAACTCTGCTGCTTTCGGAGATGGTGGTAATATTGGTATTGGAGGGGTTGGATTTAATAATGTAACTTACGTTGGTTTCCTTGGTACAATGCCCGATCCTAATCCTGGCGATCCAATCGTTAGCGGTTGGTATCCCGGTTATTCAAAATCAACCGATTTTGGAGCTACCTGGGCACCAATAAAAGTATGTGACTTCAGAACCATTCCTGCTCTCAGCAACTACGATCGTCTTTACGATTTTATTAAAGGCGATGGATTTGTTTCTTATGCCGGTGATATCAATGTTGATAAAGATGGATATGTCCATTTAACATTCTCAGTAACTGACACTACTATAGATAACAACTCTGGTATTAACGCACTTGTTGAGGTATTTGAAACACCTACCGGCTGGGATGGAAAGGTGATCTTCTCCGGTATTACTGATTCAACATTCACGAGATTCCAGGATCCTAGCCCAGGACTTGGACAGCATGGTCCTTCTGCCTGGTTAGCAATGAATAAAGAAAGAGACGTACTGGCTGCTACCTGGACTAATGGCTCACCAACTGCCGGTGATTCGCTTTGCGACGTGTATTTCTCTTACAGATCATTGTCAGGTGACTGGTCTGCTCCTATTAACCTAACCGAAACCGATTTAATGAATGAGAACGGTTCACACATGGCTCCAACTCTGAGAACCAATGGCGGCGGAAGTTATACTGCTTTCGTTGGTTACTGGTATGAGGCCGGTAATACTACTCACATTTATAACAATCTTGGCCCAGCAGTATTTTATGTTGCACCAGTTACATTTGTTTTCACAGATGTAAAAGATCCGGTTTCTGTTTATTCATTTGATCTTGGACAGAACTATCCAAATCCTTTCAACCCAAGCACAAAGATAACCTATAGTGTTGCTGAAAGAGGCAATGTCAGCTTAAAGGTTTACGATGTACTTGGTAATGAAGTTGCAGAGCTTGTTAATACAACAAAAGATGCAGGTTCATACACTGTTAATTTTGATGCTTCAAATCTGGCATCAGGATTATATATCTACACTTTGAAAGCTGGTAATTTCACCAGTTCAAAGAAGATGATGCTCTTAAAGTAATGATTTAGACACATAATATTTCCTGGTGGATGCCTAACATTTGCAATGCTTTTGTTAGGCTTCTGCCTTTATAATTATTTTAGAAAATTTAGGAGTTTAGTATGCGGCTAAAAAAAATAGCACTGATACTCAGTTCTCTTTTACTTGCCATCGGAATTTTTAGCTGTGTTGAAGAACCTACTGTTGAAGCTCCGGCACGTCCATTTGCCGTCATTAGAATCGGTAACTTTTCGGCTAATGTTGCCAATCTTGTCGTAACAATCGATGGAACTACTCCCGTTGCAGAATTAAGCGACCTGGCATATCAGGAAGTTACACCTTTCTTTGACGTTATCGCCGGACAAAGATTAATAACTATCGTTGATAAAGCAACTAATGATACTATTTATAACAAAAAGATAAACTTCTCTTCTTATAATGAAGTTAGCTGCTTTTTCACAGGAGAATATTCAACAGTCGACACTTTAAACAATTTCAATTATGCTACTTTTGCTGAAGGCTTAACCTATTATGACAATTCGCCTGTTCAGGGTAAAGCTTATATTTCATTTTTATATTTGATAACTCAGGCTTTGAATCCCTTAACAGATCAGCCACGAATTGATGTTTATGACGGAACAGCCGGAAAAGATTCTTTAATAATTGAAGACTTTAATAAAGATGAAGGCTTCAATGACGTAAGGTTCACAGATGCTGCAGTTGGTGGGCGCAAGTTTGTGTTCAAAAAATTGCTTACTACTGATGTTGTTGCATCTGATTCGGTTCAAATTCAGGCAGGTAAGAGATATTTGTTTGTTTTAACAGGTAATGCCATTAATCCTGGCATTATGCATTTAGAAAATGATCCTCTCCCGGTTAGAGGTAAATAAAATTATTAACTAAATAAAAGGTAAACAGTATGCTTAGGAAATTTACAATTTTGCTTACTTTACTCCTTAGCTTGCCAGTTCTGGCCAACTCAATCCCTAATATGGCCTCCGGTAAGCTTGCTGGTAGAGTAATCGATGCTGATACCAAAGAACCTTTAATCGGAGCAAATGTTATCGTGGTTGGAACCACACTTGGTTCTGCTACTGATGTTAATGGTGATTATTTCATTCTTAACGTAGCCCCCGGTACATATTCGATTAAAGCCAGTTATATTGGTTATCGGGATTTTACTATCGAAAATATAAGAGTATACGCCGACCTTACAAGCGAAGTTAATTTTGAGCTGCGATCCAGTTCAATTGAAACTCAGGAAATTGTTGTTCAGGCAATAAGACCTCTTATTAATAAAAACTCCACCAACTCTAATACGCTTATTAAATCAGAGGATATTGAAAATCTTCCGGTTCGAGGTGTTAACTCAATTGTATCTCAGCAGGCTGGTGTAGTAAATCAGGGTGGAAACATTTATGTGCGTGGAAGTCGTTCTGATGCAGTTGCATTCTATGTTGACGGAGTGCTTGTAACAGATGCGCTTTTTGGAGGTAACAGCTCAAGTATTATCACAAACTCTATCGAAGAAATTCAGTTTCAGGCTGGTGGTTACTCCGCTGAATTTGGCGGTGCTACCGGCGGAATTGTCAGCACTATCACAAAATCAGGTACTGATCGATACAATATTTCTCTTGAAGCTATAACTGATAATTTTGTCTCTCCCACAAGCGACCGGAAGTTCCTTGGCGGGTATTCATATGGTTATAGCGAATATGTTGCTACTATCAGCGGTCCTATAATCCCGAATGATAAAACATTTAAATTCTTCCTGGCTGGAAGCAACATTTTCCAGCGAAGCCCGATAAGATATTGGGAGGGGGCAAATTTTGTTAACCTGACAGACCCTTCTTTGGGATCGAGAGCAGATACATTTAGCATTGTTTATCCTGCAGGATATATTGTTAATGCTGCTACTCAAAGCTGGAGACTTCAGGGAAATATCTCTGCAGATTTCAAACCGTTCATCTTTAAAGTTGGCGGTACTTATTACCAGTATTATAGCAGAGATGGTGTTGGTATTGCTGAATTACTTGCCGAAAAACGAGCTGGCATCAGCGAAGGTTATACGGCTACAGGTAATTTTAAAATTACACATCTTCTTAGCTCAAATGCTTATTATGATCTTAATTTCGTTTACTATTCAGACTACGATGTTAATATGGACCCTGATTTCAAACATAATGTTAAATCATATGGTGACTCATTGGACAACGCCGCAATCGGATATACGCTTTTAAGAGATGGTTCAGATTTGGCAAGATACCGTGCTTTTAATTCTACTTTTGCCAAGCCGTCTGAAACACAAGCATTTTATCAGAAAATAAGACAGCAGAGTTTAGGTGGAAATATCGACCTCACTTACCAGATTGGTAAAGAGCATGAATTCAAGACCGGAGGCGAATTCAAGTATTGGACTATCAGAAGATATGCTTTTGGCAGCGCATCTTTACTTGCAAATTACGCCCGCGAAAATCCTGATGCTCCTTACACTCAATGGTACAGAAGAGTTGATAATTACGGATATGATTTAGTAGGAAATCAGACAGATGAAGAAGGACTTTATCGTCCTAAACATCCAATTTTTGCTGCATATTATATTCAGGATAAAATGGAATTCAATGACCTTGTATTCAATCTTGGCTTCCGTCTTGATTATATTAAAACAGACAGCAAAGTATTTAAAGATCCGACTAATATTCAATTTGATGAGGAGGGAATTGTTGATCCTGATGAGTTAGTCGAAGTTGATCCTACTGTTCAGGTTAGTCCAAGGTTAGGTTTCTCATTTAATCTTACTGATGTTACAAAATTCCATGCCCAGTATGGAAAATTCATACAGCAGACAAGATTGAGAGATATATATCAGGGATGGGTTGTTGCGTCTGATAATATTAAAGGTGGATATGCAATTCAAGCCCCTGTTGGTTTTGGATTAAAGCCTGAGAGAACAACCTCTTACGAAATTGGTTTTACACAGCAGGTTGGCGAGAACTTTGCTTTTGACGTAACAGCCTTTTATAAAGATATAAAAGACCAGGTGCAAATCCGTTTTGTTTATGCCGATCCCAGCTCACAGCATGGTTCATATTACGCATTTACAAATGGCGATTTTGCTACAACCAAGGGATTTGAATTGAGACTTGATTTAAGGAGAACCGAACGACTCTCTGCAACATTGGATTATACATTCTCCGATGCCCGTGGAACAGGTTCTACCTCTTCAACCGGATTCAGAGCTCTCTGGCAGTCTCCAACGGCTACTCCATTTCTGCCTCAGCAGATATCTCCTCTTGACTTCAATCAGACTCACAGAGGTTCAATAAATGCTGACTACAGATTTGGCGAAGACGATGGCCCGGCCTGGTTAAGCAATACAGGGTTGAACTTGTTGTTTACATTCAATAGTGGTCATAACTTCACCAAAGTAGAAGGATATGGTAACGGTAGAATTCCTCTTGAAACACTTAACGAATCTACTACACCATGGAACTTCCAGATTGATGCTCGTCTTGATAAATCATTCAAGCTTGGCCCGCTGGATTTCAATATTTATCTGTGGGTCATCAACATTCTTAATACAAAGAATGTTACAGATGTATTTATACAAACAGGCACAACGAATAATGGCTATCTCGCTTCAGATGAAGGAGCCGGTATTGTTCAGAGCTACCGTGAAACCTATGGTGAGGCAGTTGCTCAGAAATATATTGATGTTTACAACACCGTGAATAATGATAACGCTAATATATATGGTACGCCAAGACAGATCAGGTTAGGTTTAAAGTTAGAATATTAATCAAATGAATATTTGCAGGAGTTAAGTATGAAAAAAAATATTCCTATTAAACTTTTTATACTGTTTCTTGCTCTTGTTTTCTTTGGAGCGACACTGCCCGAGGAGAAAAAGGGAAATCAAACGTATAAAACGAACACAAATGATATTACTGAGTACATAGCCATTAATCAGATCCTGATGTACTTTGCTAATAATGGTATGGGCTCATATAATCCTATTACTAACGGTAGCGGTCTTGTTTGGCCTGGCGGAATCAATGGAACTGTTGCAGCTATCTTTGAAGATGGTTTGCTCTTCGGAGGCAAAGTTGGTACAGAAACCCGCGTTGGTGGAAGTACATACAGATACGGCTTAGCTGCCGGCCCGATTCTTCCCGGTGTTACATCCGATGCTTCAAATCCTAAATATAAAATCTACAGGATCAGAAAAGGCTGGGAACTTTTACCTCCGGGTACTGATCGGGACAGATATGAATCCGATTACAACAACTGGCCTGTTGAAGATGGCGCTCCCTGGGTTGATGTAGACGGCGATAAAATTTTTACTCGTGGAGTAGACTTGCCCCAATCTCTTGGAGACGAGACAATATGGTTCGTGATGAACGACCTCGACGCTTCCAGAACTACTTTCTTGTACGGTACTCAACCGATGGGTCTTGAAATTCAATGTACTATTTTCGGGTTCAACAGAACCGGACCCCTTGGTGATATGGTATTCAAGAAATACAAAATTATAAATAAAGGTAATAACACTATCCGTGATATGATTCTGGCTTATTGGTCTGATCCGGATCTGGGATATGCCAATGATGATTATTCTGGCTGCGACACACTACTTACACTTGGCTTCATCTATAATAGTGATAATAACGATGAAACCGGTTATGGAACGCCGCCTCCTGCTGCCGGATATGACTTTTTCCAGGGTCCGGTAATTCCTTACGATCCGGCAAGATATCCCATAATTACCGAGAAAAATTTGCCAGATAGTGCAAAATTTGATGGGAGATGGATAAAAGGAAAAACTAATCTTCCTTTAACCTCATTCTCATTCTATATTAATAATGATAATACTTACATAGATCCGGATTTGGGTTCTCCCAGCGGCTCTATTCAAATGTATTATTATATGACTAGCCGAACATATGACGGGTCACCCTTCGTTGATCCCAATACCGGTCTTGAAGTTCAGTATTGCCTTTCTGGTGATCCGATAGCCGGAACAGGTTGGTACGAGGGTCCTGGCTGGCCTGGTGGTAAACCTCCCGGAGACAGAAGAATTACAATGTCTTCCGGAACATTTACAATGGTACCGGGAGATACGCAAGAAGTTGTTGTCGGTATCCTCTGTGCAAGAGGTACAGATAATCTGAACAGCTTGAAAGTCTTAAAGGAAACTGATCGTGCGGCACAAATCGCATATGATCTTGACTTCAATCTTGTTCCGGCTCCGCCTCAGCCCTCAATTACGGCAGTAGGATTAGATAGGAAGATTGTTTTTTACTGGGAAGACAATTCGGAATCCTATGATGCTTTTGATCCTTTACTTGGCGGGAAAGGTTTATCTGATACGACATATACGTTCGAAGGATATGAAGTATACCAATTCAGTAATATTGCCGGATCCGATCCGGTGCTGCTTGGCATATTTGACGTTGAAAATGGTATAACTGAGATTCTTGACTTCCAGACAGTTCAGGGGCAAACTGTTCTGCTTCCGGTTGCTAATGGTACTGATAGTAAGCTTCAAAGGTTCTTTGAAATTACCACTGATGCTTATTCGAGAAGACCGTTGAATAATGGAAGTCCGTATTATATTGGTGTAGTAGCTTATGGTTATTGCCCCAATGGTAGTCCAAAAGTCTTACGAACTCCATATGCACCAATAGAAGTATTTCCACAGTCACCTCAGGTTGGTGACGAGTATACTTATAATCAAGGTGACCTGATAGAAGTTACACGAACAGCCGGACGCAGCAATGGATTAGTAAATGTTAGTGTTGTGGATCCTAATGCACTTACCGGCGATAAGTATAGTGTCTTCTTTACAGATGTTGATCCAACACCTGCAACTTCTCTTGCATGGAACCTGGTTAATGTTACCAGGAGTGATACTATTATTAAGAACGAGACAGCTTTTACAGATTTAACTGCAGCCGGTGTAGATTCATCAAAGAATACTAAAATTATTGATGGATTTATTATTGCAGTTTCAGATCCTGGTAACTCAACATCAAAAGTAAGAGAAGTATCTCTTATTAAAGAAAATGGCAAGGATGTCCCCTCATCCGGTAACTTAAGACCATACGTACCAAGATTAGGAAGAAACTGCTTTGGCGTTACTACTACTAATGAAACGCGTAAGTGGTGGTTAGCATCAGTAAAAGGCACAGCAAGCTCAATACAGAATCTGGCAGGAAGTTCTATTGGATCAGATGATTATGAGTTGAGATTCACAGGAACCAATAATGAATACTATTATTTCTGGTCGGGACTTGCTAATGGTCAGTTCAAATCTAATCCGACTGGAAAGGGAACTATACCGCTGGAATTCTGGAATATCGGGAACCCGGATGATCCAAACGATGACAAACGTTTATATGTTAAAGTTTTTGATCAGTGGGCTGCCGCTACTCAGAGAAATGTAAGTTTCAAGGATTCAAATTGGTCGTCGCTGTATCTAGATATTAGCAGACTGGATAAAGATAGTGTTGCCTATGAAGATTTATATTTCGTAAATCCTTTAGGTGGAACTACATACACTGAGCCCATTCCAAATCCTTCGGGAGCTGCAACACAGTCTGATTATCCGGTAGTCAATCTGACTTTCATGACCAAGAGCAATGATCCTGCGGATCTGCCGGATCCGGGAACAGTGATTAGAATAGCAACCTGGAAACCGATTACACTTGATGATAAGTTCGAATTTGTTGCCACGGCTCCAAAGTTGAACAATCCTGAAGTTGCTAAAAACAGGCTTGATGAAATCAGCGTATTCCCAAATCCATATTTTGGCGCTCATGCTCTTGAGCAAAATAAGTACAACAGGTTTGTACGATTTACAAATCTGCCACATCAGGCAACTATAAGAATATTTTCATTAGCAGGTGTGTTTATTCAAAGAATAGACAAAGATGATAATTCACAATTTGCAGATTGGAATCTCTTAAATAAGGATCAATTACCGGTAGCCAGCGGTATGTACCTGGCATATATCGATTTACCGGGAATCGGAACAAAGGTTCTGAAAATTGCCGTAATAAGAGAGACTCAATACATTGATAGATTGTAAATTATGAGTGGGCATATACCCGCTCTCAAAATTAAAAATTTAATTATGGAGAGTTTAAAATGAAAATATTTCTAAAATACACGGTACTTACTTTAGCAGTACTGCTTGTGCTCAGTGCCGAAATTTTTGCCGGCGGTGGCAGAAGAAATGGTACTGCGGGTGCTCAAGAGTTGTTAATACCGGTCGGCGGAAGAGGTTTATCACTTAACGGTTCATATATTGCAGGTATAGAAGGTTCAGAAGCTATCTATTATAATCCTGCTGGCTTAAGCCTGATGAACTCTAGTGTTGAAGTTCTCTTTTCGCAGATGAATTATATTGCCGACATCGGAGTTTCTTATGCAGTTGTTGCAACTCAGTTTGAAGGCTTCGGTGCATTGGGGCTTAGTATTAAGTCTATCGACTTTGGCGATATACCGGTTACTACTGTTGAAGCTCCTCAGGGAACAGGTTCTGTTTTTTCACCAACATATGTTACAATCGGATTAACATATTCGAATTATCTTACCGACAGAATTTCTGTTGGTGCAAATTTCAAACTTATTTCTGAAAAGATAATGAGAGTAAGTGCAACCGGTTTTGCATTTGATGCTGGTGTAATGTACAATGGCTTTGCCGGTTTAGAAGGCTTAAAGATTGGAATCGTATTAAGAAATCTCGGTCCTTCGATGTCATTCGATGGTCCTGATTTGCTGAGAGTAGCTGAAGATCCTCTTTCAAACAGAGGTTTCCAGTATTATCAGATTGATGCGGCTCCTTTTGAATTACCTTCACAACTCGAGCTTGGTATAGCATATGAAAGATCCTTTGCCAATGATATTAAAGGATTGGTAATGACCTCATTTGAAAACAACAACTTTTCAAATGATCAGTACAAATTGGCCGCTGAATTCAGCTATAACGATCTGGTATTTCTCCGAGGTGGTTATGCATTTCAGCCTGAAGCCGATGATAACCCCAGCTTCGAGGACGAAGAAAATATATTCGGAGTCACTCTTGGCGCTGGTGTTAAACTGAAGACTGCTCTGGACATTACTGTTGATTATGCTTACAGGTTTGCAAGGTTCTTTGATGCAAACCATTTGTTTGCTGTAAAGCTCGGTTTCTAAACGTAATTGTTTCATAAATCAAAAAGGCTGGGAAACCAGCCTTTTTTATTATTAAAATTATGATTAAAAAAATTCTTATTTCCGTTTTACTTTTTTCTTCAGCAGCTTTCTCCCAAGATATTTTCAAAGTCGATTTTGATTTTGCAAGGTTTTTTTATGACGACAGCACCGGCTATGTTGAAATTTACTATTCATTTTATCAGCCGCAATTGAAACTCGTTTCATCTGAGGGAAAATATAGCTGCGGTGGAACGCTTCAAATAAAGTTCATCGACAAATCAACTGGATTAACTGCTATTGATAAAATGTATAATTTCAATAATGAGCTGATTGACACTACAATTGACCGTCTAAAAAGTCTGACGGGTAATCTTGGCTTTCTTCTTCCGTTCGGAAATTATATTTGCTATTTAACCGGCAGTGATTTGAATGAAAGTTCAAAAGTTGACACAGTCTCTTATCCAGTCACAATTTCAGGATTGCCTAAGGAGAGATTTTCTATAAGTGATATTCAGCTTGCAACCTCAATTAAGCAGGTTGAACAAAGTAATTCAATGTTTTATAAAAATACTTATGAGGTCGTTCCGAATCCCTCAAAAATCTTTGGAGAATCTCTTCCAATTGTTTACTTCTACACAGAACTTTACAATGTTAATCTGAATGCAAGATCAGATTATTATACTTTGCGCCACCTACTTGTTGATGTTAATAATAAAAGCCTGATTTCGAAACAGAAAAAAGTCTCAACTAAAATTACTTCGATGGTAGAAGTTGGTGCTTTGAATATTACTAAAATCCCAACCGGAGCTTATACTCTGGTTGTCGCTCTTATCGACAGTGCAAATAACCAATCTTTGGTTTCAACTAAGAGACTGTTTATCTACAATCCTAAAGTTATCGATACAACTAAAACTACGATAGCCACAACTGAACAAACAGGCACACAGTTTTTAGGTATGTCAGATGAAGAGCTTGATGAAATGTTTGGATATTCTTCATACATCGCAACAATTGATGAAAGATCTCAATGGGAGTCGATTGATAACAATGAAGGTAAGAGGGCTTTCCTATCCAAATTCTGGAAAGCAAGAGATGAAACTCCCGGAACTCCTGAAAATGAAATAATGAAATCCTATCTTGAACGCGTAAAATATTCCAATGATAAATTTGGAACTACATCCAAAAAAGGCTGGAGGTCGGACAGAGGCCGGGTTTACATAACTTACGGTGAGCCGAGTGAAATTGAACGCTACCCGAACCAGGTTGATACTAAACCTTATGAAATCTGGTATTATAATCATATTGAAGGTGGTGTGATTTTCATATTTGCCGATGTAATTGGTTTTAATGAATATCTTCTCGTCCATTCAACTGTAAGAGGAGAGCTGCGGGATGATAATTGGGAGAGAAAAATTCAGGTATTAAGATAACCTAAAAAATTTTTTGGGATTTTCAGGATTAAATCGCTTGTTCCCGCTCCGGGGGCAAGCGATTTTTTGTTTCTGAAAGAAGCAATCATTATTTAAGTTTGTGCGGACATTTCAAGGTTATATTGAAAAATCGAATCGAATATATTTTACTGATTGCTTTCAGTTATCTTTTCAGATTTATGGGATTAAAAATCTCCCGCAAATTTGGGTTAATATTTGCACTAATGTTCTATTATCTCATCCCCATCAGAAAAAAAACTGTGCTTGATAATCTCAGAAAAACTTTTCCCGATCTGAGCGAAAAAGAAATAAAAAGACTGGCCTTTGCTAATTATAAAAGCTTTGCTGTTACATTCATCGAAATATTTTATTCTCCGTTTCTCTCTAAAGAGGAAATGAAAAATCTTGTAAAGTGTGATAAAGAAATTCTTGAGGTTGTTAAACAAAAATATGCATTAGGTAAAGGACTGATTGTGCTTTCGGGTCACATTGGTAATTGGGAATGGACTGCTGCATCAATTGCTCTTCAGCTCGGGCTGCCCTTTTCCGTTATCATTAAACCTCAGAGGAACCCTTTTGTTACCAAATGGCTTGATAAGATGAGAACGAAATGGGGGAATAGTGTTGTTCCTCTTGGAGTTTCAGTCCGCCAGACTTACCAGGTTTTGCTTCAGAAAAAAGTAGTTGCCATGGTTGCAGATCAACGCGGCCCGATTGAAAGTCCGAGAATTATTTTTCTTGGAAGATCTTCTGCGGCTTATACAGGACCGGCAATTCTGGCTTTAAAGACCGGGGCTCCAATTTTTTACGGTATTAGTGTTCGACAACCGGATATGAGTTATAAAGCTTATATCAAAGAGATAACAACCGAAAATCTACCCGATGACGAGAATGAAAAAGTAGTGGAGTTGACAAAGCGTCATAATGAATTTCTTGAAACATTCATCAGAAAATATCCTGAACAGTGGTTCTGGATGCACAAACGGTGGAAGTATTAATTATGCTTGTGGAAAAGATATTAGTTATACAAACAGCTTTTATTGGTGATGCAATTCTAACATTACCTATGATCCAGCAGCTTAAAAAGCAGTTTCCATCGTCTTCAATTGATGTGGTTTGTATTCCTGTTACAAGGGAGATCTTTGCCTGCTCAGAATATGTTGATGAAGTAATTGTACTTGACAAGCGAAGCAGACATAAATCTATACTATCCTTATTTGGATTTATCCGGGAACTGAAGAGAAATAAATATACACGAATTTATTCTCCTCACAGATCATTCAGAACTTCTTTAATAGTGCTAAACTCAGGAGTTCGTGAAACTTTTGGATTTTCAAACAGCAGCTTAAGTTCAGTATATAAAAACATTGTTGAATATAAACTTTCAGATCACGAAGTGAAAAGAAATCTCAACCTGGTTGGGACTAACTGGGAACAGCAGGACTGGCGAATATTGCCTGAAATTTCATTTCCGGTTGAATCAGAAAAAGATGTAGAATTATTTTTTCAAAAGAATAAATTATCAGCAGGTTTCATCGCAGTTGCCCCGGGAAGTGTTTGGAAAACAAAAAAATATCCTGAAGAACATTTTGTCGAAGTAGTTAAAAAGTTATTTGATAAAGATGAGAATGTTGTGTTAATTGGCAGTGAAAGAGAAATTGAAATTTGCGAAAGAATCGCTAAAAAGTTTGACAAAAAAGTTTTTAATGCTGCGGGAATTTTCTCAATTATTCAAACTATTATTCTTCTGAAAAAGGCAAAGCTTTTAATTTGCAATGACAGTGCACCTACCCATTTTGGTATTTGTGCAGATATTCCGGTATTAACATTATATTGTTCTACTGTGCCGGAATTTGGTTTTTACCCTTATAATAAAAAAAGTTCATTTATCAGCATCGATGATTTGAAATGCAAACCCTGCGGAATTCACGGTTACGATGTTTGCCCATTGAATCATTTTGATTGCGGTGTGAAGTTATTACCTGAAAAAGTTTTCAATAAAGTTGCGGAGATGTTAGGTGAAAAGCCCTAATTGGATAAATGTCGACAAAGACTTAGAAGATGCTGTTGCTATTGCAAAAAAAATCTATCTCGAAGGCGGGGTTTTTATTTATCCCACAGACACTATTTATGGATTTGGCGCAAATCCTTTTAACGAAAATGCAATTCAACGGATAAATGAAATAAAGGGAAGAGCAAACTGGAAGAGATACATTCTGCTTATCAGTAATATTGAAGACCTGAGGAAATATGTTGAATTCAATTATGAAAAACACATTGACTTCCTGATTTCAATTTGGCCAAACCCGGTATCGTTCATACTAAATTTAAATAAGGAAATGCGCTCAATTTTTAATGCTGAAACCTGTGCTTTCAGAATTCCAAACAATCGGTTTTGCTTGAGCCTTCTTGAATCTCTAAAAATGCCTTTGATTTCCACAAGTGTGAACCGAACCGAACAAGAGCCCATAAACGATCCTCAATTGATTAAGTATGAGTTTGCTGATGAAGTTGATGCAATTTTTCATACTGAAAAAAAATCATACTTCCTTGCTTCAACTTTAATTGATCTGACAACCGATGAACCAAAGCTTGTGAGAGAAGGCAACTTAAAATTTGCTGAAATAATGAAAAAATACAAATGACAGCGAATCAGAAGAAAAAGACCGAAGTAAAGAAAGCAGATTTAAAGAAGTCCCGCGTTTTTAATAAGCGGGAAATTAAATTATTAGGATTGATTCTACTGCTCGGCTTCACTCTTCGTATCTATTACATTCTGGAATCTGCCTCTTCTCCTTTTATGATTTATGTTTTTTCAGATGCAAAGATTTATACTGAGCAAGCCAGGTTTATTATAAACTCAGGTTCCTGGATTTTAGACGAACCTTTCTTTATGTCACCCGGTTATTCTTATTTTCTTGCAATTGTATTTACTTTATTGGGTGAATCTTTTACAGCGGTGAGAATTATTCAAGCATTATTAAGTACCGGTGCGATACTTTTTGTTTTTCTGGCTGCAAGAAATTTATTCAATCAGCGTACAGCGTATATATCGGCTTTTGCAGCTGCAATTTACTCTGTGTTTATTTTTTATACCGGCAATTTATTAGGTGAGACTCTTCAGGCTTTTTTAATTTCAATTGTTATTTATCTTTTTTCTGTGCAAAAACCTGTCAGTAAAAATAAACATTGGATTACTGCAGGGTTAATATTCGGAGTTGCCTCTTTATTCCGTGCAAATATTTTGTTTTTTGTACCCGTTTTACTTTTGTGGTCTTTGTACATTTATATAAAAAAGAATGCACTGTGGACTGAAATAAAATCCGGTATCTATTTTTTCATTGCAGGTGTTTTAATTCCTGTATTCGCAATAACACTGATTAATTACATTGCAGGAAAAGACTTCGTAATCATCAGCTCAAATGGTGGCATAAATTACTTTATCGGAAACAATAAAGATGCAACCGGTGTATTTACAACACCTAAAAATTTTGATTTCTTCAGAGATATGGCAGGTGAAAAGTTTGCAGAAAAGCTATTACAAAAAGATTTATTGCCTTCTGAAGCATCCGCCTATTGGTTCGGACAGGGAATCGAATTTAACACTTCAAATCCTTCATCTTCTATTTACCTGATTTTGAAAAAGCTGCTGCTGTTTTTTGATCATTCTGAAAATCCCCAATCATCAGTTGTAGATATAAACTTTGCAAAAGAAAATTTTTCTGATTTATTAAAATTGCCTCTGCCGGGGTTTTTTGTAATTGCAGTAATATCAGTCTTCGGCTTTTATTATGCGGCAAGATCAAAAAAAATGAATCCACTGATTTTACTTTTTACTATAAGCTATATTATTTCTGTGGTGGTATTTTTTGTAATAGGAAGATTCAGAGTTGGTATTGCATCCGTCTTCCTGATTTTTGCAGCTTACGGTATCAATGAAACGATATCTTGTTTTGAAAGTAAAAACCTGAAAGCATTAATTTATCCTTCGATTGCGGCAATATTGTTTGCTGTTCTTATTATCGCTTTTTCCCCTAATTATAATTACCCGAATTATGATGCATTCAACAATTTAGGCAATATTTACTTTGATAAGAACCAGATTGATGATGCAATAGTAAATTATGAAAAATCAATACAGATAAAACCAAATGAAGTCGCTTACGTACTTTTAGGAAATGCACAATCAGTCAAACAAAATTATTCAGAAGCTCTGAGTTCATACCAGAAGGCAATTGCTCTTAGCCCAAATTTTGCGCTTGCTTATTTTAATCTAGGCGGCTTATATTCAAGACAAGGAGTTTATGATAAAGCACTTCAAAATTTTATGAAGACATTGGAAATTGATCCTTCATTTTCTGAAGCGTACAAAAATCTCGGAATTATCTACTACATTATTGAAGATTATCAGAGTTCTTTAGAATATTTTGAAAAATATTTGAGTATGGTTAAAGACGAGAATATCAGAGCAACAGTACTTCAGGATATCAACGAAATTAAAAGACGATTAGGAAGTAATTGATGAAAAGGCTTTTGGAAAAAATAAAATTACTCAACAAAAAATTCAGAAAGTTTCTTGAATATACGATTCTATTGGTGCCAGATATTTCAGCAGCGGAGTCCCGAACCTATAAAGTTCGAACTCCAAAAGTTCTGATTGCATTTACTGTTTATTCGATCATTGTTTTTTTTCTTGGATTTTTCATTATCACCAATTCTCCAATCTCGGACTTGCTCTCATATAGGGAAACAAATTTATCAAGTGAAGATAACCGGCGTCTTGAAGAAATCAGTGAAAGAGTCAACTTCTTACTTGCTGAACTGGAAAGATTGAAATCGGTTAATTCAAAACTAAAATATGCAATTATGCTTGGTGATTCAACATTGATCGATTCAATAATGAAAAACAATAAGAAGGAGGACTCTATAGTTCCTCCCAAAGAAGGAAATGTTTTTAAGTTATTTTTCCTTTTTATTCAAAAGGTCTTCGCTTCTCAATCAAATGATTTGATTTTAATTAAGCCTGTTCTGGGTTATATCAGCAGAGGATTTGAACCCGAAAAAGGGCATATGGGTATTGATTTTGTCGTTAAAACAAATACACCCGTGGTAGCACCTGCAGATGGATATGTTGTGTTTTCTGATTACACTGTTGACGATGGTTACAAAATGATTTTATCTCATTCAGGAAATGTTATAACAATTTATAAGCACTGTTCACTTCTATTAAAGAAGGAGAGAGAAAAAGTTATTCAGGGTGAAATGATTGCCCTAAGCGGAAATACGGGCGAAAAAACATCAGGCCCTCACCTCCATTTTGAAGTTTGGATAAATAATAAACCTGTTAATCCTCAAATTCTATTCATTAATGATCAAGGAGAATAAAATTGAAAAACAAAATGATATCTGAAAGTGTCGACGAAGTTACTATCATCAGCTCCGGAGTCGTGATTGAAGGGAAAGTATCAAGTAACGGAAACATCAGAGTTGATGGGAAAATTCAGGGTAATATTAAAGCTAAAGGAAGTATTACAATTGGCGAAACCGGGGAAATAACCGGTGAGGTTCAGGCGGAGTTAATTGTAATTGGCGGTACTGTCAATGCCTCGGTGCAGGCTAAAGAAAAATTAACGCTTGAATCTAAATCAATTCTTAAAGGAGATATAATCACACGAATATTAGTCATTGAAGCTGGAGCCCGATTCGAAGGTAACAGTAAAATGACTGAATCTGTATTTAATCAGGATTCCTCTACTTTACAATCTTAACCTCTTATGGGAAAGAAGGAAAGCTCTGGCTTTAATAAATCGATCAGAGATGTGGCACCTCTGCTCGGTTTAGGTATGCAGCTGGCAGCTACAATTGTTATCACAGTTTTATTCGGCGACTGGCTTGATAATAAGTTCCAAACAGGGTATTTGTACACAATTATTTTTGCAGTTTTAGGGACTTTTGCAGGTCTGTACCATTTCATCAAATCAGTTCTTGATGCTGAGAAAAAGAAAAACTCCGGTGAAAAGGAATAGATTCCTTAGAAATATTGTCTTTTTACTTGTTTTTTTGATCATTATCAATTTAGTCCTTTTTGAGTTTGAAGTAATTCCAGCACCAATTTTCTATTCTTTATTGGCTGCACAGATAATCACATTTATTAATTTCATTTTTGGGGTTTACTCCATAAAAAAGGGATTAAAACAAGCCGATAAATCATTTCTTTTAGTGGTTTTTGGGGGCATGGTTGTCAGAATGTTTTTTATGCTGCTTATGATTATTATAGGGCTGGAATTCTTGGAACTTAGAACGAATTATTTTATTTTTTCAATCTTTCTTTTATACTTTTTCTTACTCATAATAGAAATTGTTTATTTAATCAGGATAAATCCTTCGAAATTTGAAGAAAAATAAATGTCTGGCGATACTTCAAAAATAGTGGCAGATACACTGAAGGCTGGTGCTGAAAAAACCGAGCATTCCGGAAGTGATTGGATTTTACATCACGTAATGGATGGAAATTATCTGGATTTCTCTCCCTTCGGAAAAGTTTATTTGCCGCAAATTGAATTGTTTGGTTTTGATTTGTCAATCACCAGGCATGTTTTTGTTATGTGGATTGCTGCAGCGCTGTTAGTTATAGTTTTTTATTTTGCTTCAAAGAAATACCAGAAGACACTCATTCCCAAAGGATTTTCAAATCTTCTGGAAGTTTTTATTCTTTTTGTAAAAAATGAAATTGCAATCCCAACCATTGGCAAGGGCTATGAAAGATTTTTGCCGTATTTATTAACCGCTTTCTTTTTTATCCTTTTTGGCAACTTTCTGGGGTTGATCCCTTTCTCTGCAACTTTCACAAGTAATATTGCAGTAACAGCGGTAATGGCAACATTTTCATTTTTTATGATTCAGATTGGCGGAATCAGGAAGAATGGTCTTTTCGGGTATTTCAAAGGACTTATACCCCACGGTGTACCGGTTTTTTTATTACCAATAATGGTTGTTGTCGAGTTGCTGGGTTTGTTAACAAAGCCATTTGCATTGGCTATACGTCTCTTTGCAAATATGACGGCCGGACACATAGTGATTTATGCTCTTATCAGCTTGATTTTTGTAATGCAGAGCTATTTGATTTCTCCGGTTTCGGTTGGAATGGCTCTCTTTATTTATGGTTTGGAAATTTTAGTTGCCTTATTACAGGCATATATTTTTACAATGTTGTCATCTTTATTTATAGGGATGGCAGTTCATCAGGATCATTAAAAATAAATTATTAAAAAATATTCCTTAGGAGAAAAATTCATGGAGTTAGCAGCTTTAGCAGCCGGATTAGGCGCAGGATTAACAATTTTTGGTGGTGCTCTTGGAATTGGAAAATTGGCAGCCGCAGCAATGGAAGCCAGCGGAAGGCAGCCAGAAGCAGCCGGAGCTATCAGAACTTCTATGATCATCGCAGCAGCTTTGATCGAAGGTATTTCGCTCTTCTCATTGGTTATCTGCTTTATTCTTGCAGGCAAGTAATTCTTTTATATGAGTATTTACTCATTTAATTCTTAATCATAAAAAATTTGATAAAATGAAAAGATTAATTTCAATTTTATTTTCTTTTTATTCTTCAAGAGTGTTTGCGGAATCTGAAAGCGGCGTCGGCGGAGGTTTACTCTCTGTTGATGGAGGACTGGCATTCTGGACTGTAGTTACTTTTCTTATTCTTCTTTTCATTCTAAAGAAAGTAGCCTGGAAACCTATTCTTACTGCTTTAGATAATCGTGAAAATGCTATAAAAGAATCACTTGAAAAAGCCGAGCTTGCAAAACAAGAAGCACAAAGGATTCTCAATGAGAATCAGGCAAGCCTTGCAAAAGCCGAAGAAGAATCTAAAAAGATTATTGAGCAAAGCAGAGTTTATGCAGATAAGTTGAAAGAGCAGATAATTCAGGAAAGTAAATTACAAGCCAAAAAGCTAATTGATGATGCGGCCGCAGAAATTGACCGTAAAAAAGATGCAGCTTTTCAGGAACTTAAATCGCATGTTGCTGAGATTGCAATTCAGGCAGCCGGCAAGCTTATTAAAGAAAATCTCGATCAGGAAAAGCAAAGAAAACTGGTTGATAGTTACTTAAATGAAATAGGTAAGAATTAAAGATGGCTGATTATAAAGTTTCATACCGGTATGCAAATTCACTCCTTGACCTTGCTCTTGAAAAAAAGATGATTGACAGCATTTCATCCGATATGGAATTTTTACAAAAGACCCTTAAAGAGAATCCTGCATTAAAAAGAGCTCTTTCTAATCCTGTTATCAAATCGCATCTGAAGATAAAATTGATTGATGAAATCTTTAAGGATAAAGTTGATAATGAAACTATTGGCTATTTGAAGTTTTTAGTCAAAAAAGGAAGAGAAAATCTTTTGGATAATATAGTCAGTGCTTTCCTTGAAATAAAAGATGATCATCTCGGCATTGCAAACGTTGAAGTTGTTGTAGCAAGCCAGTTGTCCGGCGAGCAAATAGAATCTTTAAGAAAAAAATTTGAAGCCTATTTGAATAAAAAAGTACGGCTGAATATTATTATCGATGAAAAAATCATTGGCGGATTTGTAGCAAAAGTTAAAGACACTGTCTTTGACGCTTCAATCCGGCATCAGCTTCAATTGCTTAAAAAACAATTGATTCAGGGTGGAGCTATTCTAAATTAATTAAAGTTTATTGAAGGAAAATCATTTATGGCTGAAGTAAGACCAGACGAAATATCAGCAATTCTGCGTAAGCAGTTATCAGGTTACGAAAGTGAGGTCGATATTTATGATGTTGGTACCGTTCTCCAGGTCGGAGATGGCATCGCAAGAGTTTATGGATTATCGCAGGTAATGGCAAGTGAGCTTGTTGAGTTTCCAAACGACGTTTTTGGAATGGTGTTGAATCTTGAAGAAGATAGTGTTGGTTGTGTGCTTTTCGGTGATTCAAGATTAGTGAAAGAAGGTGATACTGTAAAAAGAACCAGACGGGTTGCTTCTTTACCGGTTGGCGAAGAAATGTTAGGTCGTGTAATTACTCCGCTTGGGGTTGAACTGGATGGAAAAGGCACCATCAGTACAAATAAATTTCTTCCAATCGAAAGAAAGGCACTTGGTGTTATACAGAGACAGCCTGTAAAGGAACCTCTTCAGACCGGTATAACCGCAGTTGATGCTATGATACCGATTGGCAGAGGCCAAAGAGAATTGATAATTGGCGACAGGCAAACCGGTAAAACAGCAATTGCAATTGATGCCATAATTAATCAAAAATATACACACACACCTGAAGCCAAAGAATTAGGAATTCAACCGGTTTATTGTATTTATGTGGCTATTGGCCAAAAGAGTTCTACGGTTGCTCAGGTTGTTGCAAGCCTCCAGGAAAATGGGGCTATGGAGTATACAACTGTTATTACCGCCTCAGCTTCAGATCCAGCTCCTTTACAATTTATTGCTCCTTATTCAGGTGCAACATTGGGCGAATATTTCAGAGATAATGGTAAACATTCTTTGGTAATTTATGATGATCTTTCAAAACAAGCTGCTGCCTACAGAGAGTTGTCTCTTTTATTAAGACGACCTCCGGGACGCGAAGCCTATCCGGGAGATGTCTTTTACCTTCACTCCAGATTATTGGAAAGAGCATCAAAATTAAGCGATGAACTTGGCGGCGGAAGTTTAACTGCTTTACCAATTATCGAAACTCAGCAGGGTGATGTTTCTGCTTATATCCCCACAAATGTGATTTCAATTACCGACGGGCAGATTTACCTTGAATCGGGCTTGTTTAATGGTGGCGTAAGGCCTGCTATTAACGTTGGTATTTCTGTTTCGAGAGTTGGCGGCAATGCTCAGATTAAAGCAATGAAAAAAGTTGCCGGAACTCTCAAACTTGATCTTGCTCAGTACAGAGAATTGGAGGCGTTTGCAAAATTCGGCTCTGATCTGGATAAGTCAACTCAAAAAACTCTTGCAAGAGGTTCAAGGTTAGTGGAATTACTCAAACAAGATTTATATTCTCCTGTTCCTGTTGAGCGGCAGGTAGTTAGCATCTACCTCGGTACAAACGGCTATCTGGATTCAATTCCGGTCATTGATGTTAAAAGATTTGAAAAAGAAATCCTTGAATATATTGAAGTTAAAAATAACGATATTTTCAAATCCATTAAGCGTGATAAAGTTTTAAGTGATGAAACAGCTTCTAAGATTAATAAAATAGCTGAGGAATTTTTAACAACATTTAAGAAAAGTTCGTAAATCGACCGATGGCAACTTTAAGGGATATAAAGAGAAGAATAAAAGGTGTTCAGAGCACTCAGCAAATAACCAAAGCAATGAAAATGGTTGCTGCCGCCAGGTTGAGAAAGGCTCAGGAAGGAATTGTTAATGCAAGACCTTATGCAAGAAAAATATCCCTGATGCTGTCACATCTAATCACAGATACTGACCTGGCGAGTAATCCTTACCTTAGTCAACGTGAGGTTAAAAATGTTTGCCTTGTGGTAGTAACCGCAGACAGAGGGTTATGCGGTGCTTTTAATACTAATATCATTAAAGAAGCGGCCAGATACGTACAGCAAAATGAAGATGAGGGGAATATACAAATCCAGCTTTACTGTGTGGGTAAAAAGGGTTTTGATTATTTCAGTAAAAGGAATTTTAAACTTCTCGGTTCAAAATTAAATATATTTGCGCACCCAACAACAGAAACCGCAGTTGAATTAACCAATGAATTGATACAATTATTTTTTAACGGTACTGTTGATAAAATTGTGCTGGTATACAATGAGTTTAAATCAATAATTCAGCAGAAAATAATTTTTGAGGATTTTCTTCCAATTCCGTTATCGGACGAAAGTAAAACAAAAAATGAAGCCCATTATATCTTAGAGCATGATCAGCAGTCTATATTTAATTTTCTCCTGCCAAGATATATAAGAGCTCAAATGTGGAGGGTATTTTTAGAATCTTATGCTTCTGAGCTTGGTGCGCGCATGACTGCAATGGATAATGCTACCACGAATGCAAAAGAATTAATCAGATCTCTCAATATCAAATACAATAAGGAGAGACAAGCCTCAATTACTAAAGAAATTATTGAAATAGTTTCCGGTGCTAATGCTTTGAGATCTAACTAACAACTGATGATTAGACGATTAATGTAAAATGTTCGAAGACCTTTCTTTAAAATTAGATGCCGCCCTTAAAAAAATAACAGGACAAGGAAGACTTACTGAAAAAAACATTTCAGATACTCTCCGTGAAATTAGAAGAATTCTTCTTGATGCCGACGTAAACTTTAAGGTTGCAAAAGAATTTATAGAAAAAATTTCTGAAAAAGCACTTGGGCAGGAAGTAATTGCCTCAATTACACCCGGGCAGTTGATTACAAAGATAATTTATGATGAAATGGTTGAACTTCTTGGAGGAGGATATAAGGAGATTCAGCTTAACCCAACAGGCATAACCGTAATACTTGTAATTGGTCTTCAGGGATCAGGAAAGACAACATTTAGCGCTAAATTAGCTAAGAGATTAAAACAGCTTAATAGAAATGTTCTTCTCACTGCGGCTGATGTTTACCGTCCTGCGGCTATTGAGCAATTAGTTAAGCTCGGAAGTCAAATTTCCGTACCGGTTTTTTCTATTGATGAAAGCAATGCTTTAAAAGCAGCTTCCAGTTCAATCCAGTATGCAAAGGACAATAAGTTCGATACTGTTATTATTGATACAGCGGGCAGATTGCATATTGATGAGGAGATGATGAATGAAGTTGCCATGATAAAATCTTTTACAAATCCTGCCGAGTCTTTATTTGTCGTCGATTCGATGACAGGACAGGATGCTGTAAATTCAGCAAAAGCATTTAATGATAAGGTTGGTTACGACGGAATTGTACTAACAAAACTTGATGGCGACGCAAGAGGTGGAGCTGCTTTATCAATCCGCGCAGTTGTTGGTAAACCTATAAAATTCATAAGTAATGGCGAAAAACTTGATGCATTAGAGACATTTTATCCCGAGCGACTTGCATCGCGTATTTTGGGGAAAGGTGATATTATCTCGCTGGTTGAAAAAGCTCAATCTTCTATTGATGAGATTGATGCGGAAAAGCTAGAAGAAAAACTACGTAAAAATAAATTTGATTTTGATGATTTTCTTAAGCAAATTAAAGCTATCAAGAAAATGGGGTCTCTTTCATCCTTGCTCGGAATGATTCCCGGGCTTGGTAATCAGTTAAAAAATGTCAAAATTGATGATAGGGCATTTATTAAAGTTGAGGCGATTATAAATTCTATGACAAAAGAAGAAAGAAGAACACCGAAACTTTTAAATGGCAGCAGAAGAAAAAGAATAGCAAGGGGAAGCGGTACATCAATTCAGGATGTAAACAGACTGTTAAAACAGTTTGAAGATATGCAAAGAATGATGAGCAGATTTGCCAAAGGAGCATTCAATAGCTCATCTTTAAGAAACTTTAAATTTAATTGAACAGAGTAATTTATCCGGAGGTTAACAATTTGGCCGTTAAGTTAAGATTAAGAAGAATGGGTAAGAAGAAACAGCCGATTTATCATATAGTGGCTGCAGATTCCCGCTCACCAAGAGATGGTAAATTTCTTGAGTCGATAGGGCTCTATAATCCGTTGACAAAACCACATACAGTTGATGTAAAAGAGCAAAGAGTAATGTATTGGCTCAATACCGGTGCTCAACCGACAGATACTGTAAAAAGTTTATTAAGACAAAAAGGGATAATTCTTAAAAGAGAACTTATTCGAAAGGGACTGTCTGAAGATACAATTCAGGCTGAGATTGAAAAATGGGTAAAGCTTCGCGAAGCAAGCGCCGCTAAAAAATTAAGTAAGAAGAAATCAAAGAAGAAATCGGGTTCCGAAGAAGTTAAGCCAAAAGAAGAGTCTAAAGAAACAAGTACTTCAGAAGTATAAGGGCTACTTTTGAAAAGGAGAGGGTTCTTTTAAAGAAACAAAAAAGAACTTTTCTTTAGAGTACAAAGCCAAATTGCCCGCTGTACTAAAAATGGAGGCTCTTTAATGAAAGAGTTCATTGAATTCATCGCAAAACACTTAGTTGATCACCCTGAAGGTGTAATCGTTGAAGAATCAACTCCCGAAGATAAAAAAGTTGTGCTTTCTTTAAAGGTACAACCTGACGATATCGGTAAAGTTATCGGAAAACAAGGGAAGACTGCACAAGCAATGAGAGTTCTTTTAACAGCTGCGTCGGCTAAAATTGGCAAAAGAGCTGTTCTTGAGATTCTGGATTAAATGAAAAGTGAGTGAGTTCTTTTTAATAGCTAAAATAATTTCCTCATATGGTAAAGAAGGATTTGTAAAATTAAAATCTTTCTCTGATTTTCCGGAAAGATTTTTTAATCTGGAAAATGTTTTTGTTGAATTTTTCGGTGATAAAAAGAAGCTTTTTGTTGAAGAAGTAAAAAAGTCAAATAGCTTTATATTAATGAAGTTCAGGAACTTCGACTCTGAGGATGACATAAAGGTTTTACTGAAAAAAGAAATATATGTTGACAGAAAAAATCTCTATTTATTACCGGAAAATTTTTATTTCATACACGATTTGATTGGCAGCAAAGTAATCAGGGGTGGAGAGTATTTGGGGGTAATTAAAGACGTACTGAAAGCTCCTGCAAATGATATCTACCTGATTGAGCAGGAAAATAAAGAAGAATTATTATTGCCTGCGGTTAAAGATTTCATTCTGAATTTCGATGCAACGAAAAAGTTATTAGAACTTAAAGCGGGGGCCGGAATTTATGATGATGAGGATTGATATTATATCTGCTGTTCCTGATTTATTAACAAGCCCGCTACAAACAAGCATCATCAAAAGGGCTCAGGATAAAGGAAAAATCTACATTCAGGTACATAACCTGAGAGAATATGCCTTTAACAAGCATAAGCAAATTGATGATAAACCTTTTGGAGGAGGCCCGGGAATGGTTCTTAAACCCGAGCCGTTTTTTGAGTGTATTGAAAAACTGCAGAAAGAAAGAGAGTACGATCACATTATTTTTACAACTCCAAAGGGGAAAGTATTTAATCAGAAGGAAGCAAATCGACTTTCACTTGCAAAGAATATTTTAGTGGTTGCCGGTCATTATAAAGAGATTGATGATAGAGTCCGTGAAAAGTTTGCAACCGATGAAATATCAATTGGCAACTATGTTTTAACTGGTGGCGAGCTTCCGGCATTAGTAATAATCGACGCTTTAGTTCGTTTGATACCAGGTGTTCTTAATGATAGTGAAGCTGCTCTTCTGGATTCATTTCAGGACGGCGATACGATAGAGGCTCCTAATTATACCAGACCAGCTGATTTTCGTGGTATGAAGGTTCCTGAAGTTTTATTATCCGGCAATGAAAAGGAAATTAAAAAGTGGAAAGAAGAGCAATCAAAATTTTTAACTGAGAAATGGAAAAAATTAAATAATTAGCGGAGAAACCAATGAATAGCATTATTAATAACCTTGTGGAGACACAGACAGAATTACCTAAATTTTCTTCGGGTGATCATATTAAAGTTCACGTCAGAGTAATTGAAGGCGATAAAGAAAGAATTCAATCTTTTGAAGGTGACGTAATCAGCATACGAGGAAACGGAGCCAGTAAAACATTTACCGTCAGAAAAATCTCAAGCGGTGTTGGCGTTGAAAGAATATTCCCTTATAATTCACCAAAAATTGCCAAGGTTGAATTACTGAAGGAAGGTTATGTGAGACGGGCAAAGCTGTATTACCTGAGAAAACTTTCCGGCAAAGCTGCCCGAATTAAAGGTAAAAAAGCTTAAACTTTTAGCCGCTCTTCAGAAGCGGCTTTCTTTTTATGAAAACAAATTTTTACATCCCGGATAATATATTTTCAAAAATATTCCTTTCTGAGCTTTCAGAAGACGAAAAAATCAATCCTGTGTTTTTATCTTCATCAACAATATCAAAAAGACTTTTTGAGGAAGAGCATTCAATCGGATTGATGCCAACAATGGATTTGATTCATAGAAAAGATTTCTTTGTTTCCTCCGATGTGGGAATTTCCTTTAATGCACTGCTCTCTAATGCATATCTTCATTTCAGAAAAGAAGAACGTACGCTTGATCAAGTATTTTATTCCGGTGATATAACTTCGAATGAAATCATTCTCAGCAAGATACTCTTTCGTGAACTGTACGAGGTAGAAATCAAGCAAACCGTTTTGAAGGATAATCTTCCTGCTAATGATGAAAATGTTATTATTGTTGGTGATGATAATTATAAGTCAAATCTTTTTCTTCAGGGGCTCAGTTTTGCTGAAGAAATTATTGAACTGATTGAAGGACCCTATGTAAATTTTGTTCTGGCTTCCAAATCTGAATCGTTGATTAAAGACTTTACAAAAAAACATTTAAAGGACTTCAATAATGGTCATCCGGAGTCTGTTGAAGAATTGTTCAAGGAGTTTCCGCAAATCTCTTCAGAATTTATTGCAATAAATCTTCAGCACGTGGTTTTTAACCTAGAAAGCCAGGACATCGAAGGTATCAAGCTTTTGCTTCAGATGCCTTACTTTCACGAAATGATAAATGAAATGCTGGACTTAAAACTTGTATAAAATTTAACTTTTTACTTCACATATTTTTTTGGTCTTTTATGAAGGTCATACTTTTCTCATTAATGCTTCTTCTTTTATGTGCCAATAAAATATTTTCTCAGGATCTCCCGAATCAAATGACCGAGGAAGAGAAATTGCTTTGGCAAAGTTATCAACCCCCGATAAATCCTGAGTTTACTTCACCGCCTCCTGTTCCGGTGAGAACAATGGCTGAATGGGAGGAACTTCAGGGGATATTGATTACCTGGACAAGTCAACAGGCGATCCTGAAGGATATTGTTAAATATGCTCAGACTGAATGTAAGGTGTACATTGTTTGCAGCGATTCTAATTCAGTCAGGAATTATTTATCAAGCAATGGTGTACCGATTATAAATATTAGTTTCCTGCTATTCCCATATAATTCAATTTGGATAAGAGATTATGGTCCGTGGTCTGTTTATTCTGAGGGAAGCGATAGTTTATTTATTATTGACTGGATTTATAACCGTCCCCGGCCTTTAGATGATAATATTCCTTTTCTTTTTGCAAACAACAGGGGCTTACCAATTTATCAAACTACGGTTGCCCCTTACGATCTGGTTCATACCGGGGGTAATTTTATGACTGATGGATTGGGCACAGGTTTTTCATCTAAACTTATACTTGATGAAAACACCTCGAAGACCGAGTCACAAATTGATAATATAATGAATCTGTACATGGGTATTGATAGGTATATCAAGATGAATAATCTGCCATACGATGGAATTCATCACATTGATATGCATATGAAGCTTCTTGATGAGGAAACGTTGTTAATTGGTCAGTATCCTCCGGGAGTTGCAGATGGGCCTTACATCGAACAAAACCTTCAATACATTTTGAACAACTTTCTCACCCCTTTCAATAAACCATACAGGATTATTCGCATTCCGATGCCTCCTGACCAATATGGCAGATATCCTGATAATGGAGGATATTACAGAACTTTTACAAATTCAATCATTATAAATAAAACTGTTATTATTCCAACTTACGATTTGCAATACGATACCACAGCTTTTAGAATTTACAGACAAGCAATGCCGGGTTATAGAATTGTGGGAATTAATTCAAATTCCATAATACCCTCAAATGGAGCTATTCATTGCATTGTAAAAGAATTTGGTGCCTTTAATCCATTGCAGATTTTTCATTCAAGACTTGATGATACTCTTTATACTACAATGCCATATCAGGTAAGTGCAATTGTAAAAAATCAAAGTGGAATTTCTCAGGTTAATTTGTTCTGGACAACCGATACGACAAGTGGTTATTCATCTGTACCGATGAACTTGTTAAGTGATGATAAATATATTGGTTTTATTCCTCCGCAGAATGTTCCAACAGATGTTTATTATTACATTAGTGCAACTTCAAATAACGGAAAGACTATCACCAAACCAATAACTGCCCCGCAAGGATACTATAAATTTTTTGCTGCTAATCCTTTGCCTGTGGAGCTTATCTCTTTCATTGCTGATGCCGGATATCAAAGTGTTTCACTTTTCTGGGAAACAGCAAGTGAAACTAATAACCTTGGGTTTGAAGTTCAGCGAAGAACTAATGAGTGGCAGACAATTGGTTTTGTAACCGGAAACGGCACTTCCACCGAGCGTAAATCATATAGCTTTACTGATGATCAACTAGAAGCGGGGAAGTATCAGTATAGATTAAAACAAATCGATTATAACGGCGACTTTAAGCTGCTCAACGAAATTGAAGTTGAAGTTATGCCTGTACAATTTTCTCTTGAACAAAATTATCCGAACCCGTTTAACCCAACCACAAAAATTACCTGGAATTCACCGGGTGAAGTGAGACAAACGATAAAAGTTTATGATTTGCTTGGGAATGAATTACAAACACTTGTTGATGAAATCAAATCAGCAGGTAAACACGAAATTATTTTTAACGGTGAAAATTTTTCAAGCGGAATTTACTATTACAAACTTACAGCCGGAAGCTTTACCTCAATTAAAAAAATGGTTCTGATTAAATAGTTCTTTAAAGTCTCTACGTTCAGATAGAGAAAATCAAATCAGCTAAGTTTTTAGGTTTCTATTCTAAACAGAAAAGCCTTCGAGATTTGTAAAACCCCGAAGGCTTTTTTGAAAATACTTAAAATTAAATTTCAACGTGGCTAACACTAATTACATTAGGATTCTCGCTCATCTTCTTTAGCATATCTGCTGTTGCTGAATTTTTTAACTTCATTGTGCAGGAAGCAGCAATCCCGCCATCGAAAATTACGTTTTCAATTTCTTCGATATTGATGTCTCCTTCGCGAAGCAAATCCAGAACACTGGCAAGCACTCCGGGCTTATCGTAATGTTTAACAACAAGCTGATAGTGAGAATCGGTGACCTTAGCTCTGTTGACCCAGTGATCAATAACTCCGCTGTGAACATAATGTTTGATAATGTTTATAGTTTCTTCAGCAACTGCATCCTGAGCCTGCTCGGTAGAGGCACCAATATGATGGGTTACATAAATGTTTGGATTGTCCTGAAGTTTTGATTTTACTTCGCCTGATTTGCCCTCGGGTTCTCCTTTAAATACATCAACGGCAACACGAAAATTCTTTTCTTTTATTGCTTCAAGCAGATCGTCTTCAACAATGACATCGTGTCTTGAAGTATTAATTATGTAAGCTCCGTCTTTCATATAACTGAACATTTGTTTATTGAACAATCCTTTTGTCTGCGGTGTAGCCGGAAGATGAATTGAGATTACATCACAAAGCGGTAAAAGCTGATCCATTTCTGAAAAGTCTTTTATCTGAACCCCTTCGATTCTAGTAATATCTTTTCCGTAAACGTTCATCTCAAAAGCAAGGGCTCGTTTGGCAACCTCCTTACCAATGTTGCCTACTCCAATCACACCTAATGTCTTTCCCTTGAGCCCTTTACCTTTAGAGTATTTATCTTTATTCCAGATGCTATTACGGAAATCAAAGACATTTTCCGGAATAAATCGATCAAGCGCCACCATTAAACCAATAGCCAGTTCAGCAACTGCAACTGCATTCATACCGGGACAATTTGTAACATAAATACCCTTCTTGTTGGCAGCAGAAATTGCAATGTTATTTACTCCTGACCCGGCACGGATGATCAGGTTAAGTTTCTTCGAAGCGTTTATGGTCTCTTCACTAACAACTGTTGATCGCACGACAAGAATATCAACTTCTTTAGCAGCTTCGGGAAGATCTTTTTCGCCAAGTTTTGGTTGATAAATAACCTCAAGATCGAGGTCCTTCATTTGCTGGATATATTTATCCGGAAATTTATCAGCTACTAATACTTTAAGTTTCATATTAACCTCTTTAATTAAATGATTTTTTCAAATGTCATTTTGTGCTTGCCTGGGGAGCATATCCACATTTCGACAAAACAATATAGCTTTATTATTTATTAAGGAATACCTGGAAACGACTCTACAAATTTTATCTTCAAATCAGGAAAAGATTCTACTATTTTTATTTTAGTTTCAGGAAACGAATCAACAATCTGCCATTCACCACAGTCATCCGGAAAGGAAGAAACCAATTTAACTTTAAGATCCGGAAATGACTCAACGACCTGAACAGTAACATCAGGAAAGGAATCTACGAATTTGATCTTACCATAAAGCTTAAAACCATTGAATGTGCAATCGCCTTTATTAAAAGGTTCTTCAGTTTGTGCAGCTGAAACATTTGACAGAATCAGAAATAACGCAGGAGCCAAAATCTTTTTACTGATTACTAGTCTAAATTTTTTCATTTGAGTCACATCGTTTTTCAATTGTTGACGAGATAATTAATGATATGTAATAATCAATATTTTTAAAGCTCATTTTATCATCGGAATTTTAATATTCCATTTTTTTGAATTTTCAATAGCCTGTTTGTAACCAGCATCAGCGTGACGCATCACTCCCATTCCGGGGTCATAAGTAAGAACGCGTTCTAATCTGTCATCAGCTTCTTTAGTTCCGTCAGCAACCACTACCATTCCTGCGTGAATTGATTTTCCTATTCCAACTCCTCCGCCGTGATGAACAGAAACCCAGCTAGCGCCGCCAATAGAATTCAATAAAGCATTAAGTATCGGCCAGTCAGCAATTGCATCACTTCCATCAATCATTCCTTCAGTTTCACGGTTCGGAGAAGCAACTGAGCCGCAATCAAGGTGATCCCGACCAATAACAATAGGAGCTTTTACTTTTTTTTCTGAAACAAGCTTATTGAAAACTTTTCCCATTTTTGCTCTTTCGCCATAACCAAGCCAGCAAATTCTCGCAGGCAGGCCCTGGAAATGGACTTTCTTTTGTGCCATATCAATCCAGTTGCACAGAGCTTTATTTTCAGGGAAAGTTTCTTTCACAGCTTTATCAGTTTCATAAATATCGTTTGGATCACCGGAAAGAGCTACCCAGCGAAAAGGACCTTTTCCGTCGCAGAAAAGAGGACGAATGAATTCCGGAACAAATCCTGGTATATTAAATGCATTATCGACTCCGTTTTCTTTTGCTTCTCCGCGAATATTATTTCCATAATCAAATGTAACTGAGCCGAGTTTCTGAAATTCGAGCATTGCTTGAACATGTGTTACAATTGTTTTGCGGGATAGTTTTATGTAAGTATCCGGATTGGTTTTTCGGAGTGAGAGAGCTTCTTCAAAGCTCATACCCATAGGTACATATCCATTTAGCACATCGTGCGCAGAAGTCTGATCAGTTAAAACATCCGGTATTATTTTTTGTTTAAGTATTTCAGGAAGAACTTCGCCTGCATTTCCGACTAAACCCACAGATAATGCTATCCCATTTGATTTTGCCTCAAGAACTTTAGTTAAAGCATCATTTAAATCATCAGTCAGGTAATCAAGATATCCGGTATCAATTCTCTTCTGAGCTCGTGATCTGTCAACTTCAATACCCAAAAATGCTGCCCCATTAAAAGTTGCGGCAAGAGGCTGTGCACCGCCCATTCCACCAAGACCGGCAGTTAATACCAATTTACCTTTCAAACTTCCGTCAAAATATTTTCGGGCACATTCTGCGAAAGTTTCATAAGTTCCCTGCAGAATCCCCTGAGTACCAATATATATCCAGCTTCCGGCTGTCATCTGACCGTACATAGTTAAACCAAGATTTTCCAATCTTCGGAATTCATCCCAGGTTGCCCAGTCAGGAACAAGCATTGAATTTGAAATGATAACCCGCGGTGCATTTATATGAGTTCTGAAAATTCCTACTGGTTTGCCTGATTGAATTAAAAGGGTTTCGTCATTATCCAGATTTTGCAATGATTCTAAAATTGAGTTAAAGGCGTCCCAGCTTCGGGCTGCTTTTCCACTGCCGCCGTAAACAATCAATTCATCCGGTTTTTCTGAAACTTCTGGATCAAGGTTATTCATTAGCATTCTCATAGCTGCTTCCTGAATCCATCCTTTGCAGCTAAGATTAGTTCCTCTTGGAGCTTTAATGGTTTTTTCTGCTATCATATTTTCACTTAAGATGTTTATCGTACAACAAGTTATATTGCTTGAGTAGTGAATTAAAGAAGAACTTTTTAATAAAACCTGCTTTCTTAATTTCCTTATTGAGGTGATCTATGTTCTGCTTCAGGTTTAAAGTGAGTTTTGTCTTTTCATCTTTAGTTAATTTTATTATTTCTTCACCGCTGTTAAGTTTTGACAGAATTGATGAAAATGCTTTGGTTTCTGCAAAGAGCCTTTCATCGCTTTCAGTTTGTTTTAATACTTGTTTACAAAAAGTGATTAATAATTTTCTTTCGTTTTTGTCAACTTCAAGATTATAGTTTGTGAATAGTTTCTTCATATTCTCCTGATTTTGTTTGAAGTGATAATAGTTTTTCTCTGATTGTTTGATAACCAGGTTTGATTATGTTGTAAATAAAATACAATCTTTCTTTATATGGTATGAAAGCCGATTTCATAGAATTGATAGTTATCTTTTCAATATCATCAAGATTAAGATTAAAATATTCTACAGCAGTTAAAAATTCCTTTGTAAGATTAGTATCGCTCATTAATCTGTCGTCAGTATTGATAGTTACTCTGAATTTTTCTTTGTAGAAAACTCCGAAAGGATGATTCTCAAGTTTATCAACAGCGCCTGTATGAAGATTGCTTAGCAAACAAATCTCGAGAGGAATTCGCTTATCAAGTACATATTGTGCTAATTCACCAAACCCGATTACTTCACCCTTATCGTCCTGGATGATGTCTTCTATAAGCCTGGTAGCGTGTCCGATCCTATGAGCTCCACACCATTGAATTGCCTGCCATATAGACTCTTTACCAAAAGCTTCGCCAGCGTGAATAGTGATATTAAAATTTGCTCTTTGAATAAATTGAAAAGCATCGATATGTTTTTTTGGTGGATAGCCGCCTTCTTCGCCGGCAAGATCAAATCCGACAACGCCATCTTTTCTAAAATTAACAGCAAGCTCAGCAATTTCCAGCGTATTTTTCATGTTTCGCATTCCGCAAAGAATCAGACCATAGCCGACACCAAAATCAGCTCTGCCTCTATCCAAGCCTCTTAGTACAGCTCTAACTGCATCATCGAGATAGAGTCCTTTGTTTGTATGAAAAACAGGTGCAAATCTTGTTTCGACATAAACAACGCCATCAGTCTTCATATCTTCCATCATTTCATATGCAACTCTCTCCAGAGCCTCTTTTGTTTGCATAACTGCAGTTGTATGTTCAAATCCTTCAAGAAATTCGACAAGGTTGCCTTTATTTGCCCCTCTATGGAACCATTCTGCAAGCTCTAAAGGATCTGAAGTGGGTAGTTTAGTGTATTTGCAATCGGATGCAAGTTCAAGAATTGTCTGAGGTCTTAAACCACCGTCAAGATGATCGTGAAGGAGAACTTTGGGTATAGCTCTGATTATTTGTTCTGCATTCAATTGAACCTCGATTTTAATTTCAAAAATATCTTTTTAATGAAGTAAAATCAATCAAAGAATTTAATTCTCTTTTGTACAAAAATTAGAATTTTAAATCCACATCTAAGTAAGACTATTTTCAGAAGTGAGTTTATTCTTGATTATCGGTTGATATAGTGTTAATTTTCAAAAAATAAAAACGAAAATTATCGGAGAAAAGATGCATAAATCACCCTTATTTATATCGTTACTTATTCTTTTAGTAATATCTGTTATTGGTTTTCAGTGTTCATCAACTGAAATAACAAGCGCAAAATTATATATTCAACAGAAAAACCTTGATAAAGCTATGGAATCGCTTCAAAAAGAAGTGACGAAAAATCCAAACAGCGACGAAGGATATTATTTGCTTGGATACGTTTATGGTGAGAAAGAAAAATACAAAGATGCAATGGATGCATTTAATAAATCTTTGTCAATAAGCAACAAGTATGCAAAAAACATAGGTGAATCCAGGAAGTTTTTCTGGGCAAATTTGTTTAATAAAGGGGTTGCATTCTATCAAAAGGGAATCAACACCACCAATGTTGACAGCAGTAAAATGTATTTTGAAAAATCAATCGTGAACTTTGAAAATGCAGTGGAGATTGAACCGGATTCAGCTGATACTTACAAGAATCTGGCTTTTGTTTATATGAGCGCAGGAGATAATGATAAAGCGATTTCTCCTCTTAAAAAATTAATTGAACTTGAAAAGGCACTTGACGGCTATAGATATCTTGGTGAAATTTATTACACAAAAGGATCTATTTCTCGTAACGATTATGAAGTAACAAAAAATCCTCAGGACAGTATAAATTCTGTTAACCATTACCTTGATGCAATAAAAGTTCTTGAAGAAGGAAGAAAATTTTATCCAGGCGATTCAGAACTGCTTGTTGTACTTTCTAATTCTTACATTGGAGCAAACAAAATTGATGTTGCAATTGATGCATTCAAAACCGGTGTTGAGCAGGAACCAGAAAATAAATATTACCGATATAATTACGGAGTTTTGCTTTTAGGTTCTGAAAATTATGAAGAGGCTGAAAAGCAATTTAAGAAAGCGATCGAAATTGATCCCGAATATTCAAATGCTGTCTATAACCTTGCAGTTACCTATGTAAGATGGGGAACTGCGCTGAATAAAATAGCAGAAGAAAAGCAAATTCAAAGTGATGAGTATAAAGAAAAATATCGGTTAGCTTTGCCATATCTTGAAAAGGTTGCTCAGTCAAAAGAAGCCGATGCAGGGACCTGGGAATTGCTCGGAAAGGTGTATACGATATTGGGAATGCAGGATGATGCCAATAACGCTTTCCAAAAAGCTGATGAATTACGAAAATAACAAATCACAAATTGATTGAAGCAGGTAAAGATGAGTCAAAATAATCCGCCGCAAGGACAGCAAATAAACATTGAACTGGGTGAAAAGGAAGCCGAAGGTATTTATTCTAATCTTGCAATAATAACTCACTCTCCAGCGGAGTTTATTATTGATTTTACAAGGATTGTTCCCGGTGTACCAAAAGCTAAAGTATTATCAAGAATAATCACAACACCCCAGCATGCAAAAATGCTTTTAAAGGCATTGAAGGATAATATTGACAAATTTGAATCCCGCTTCGGTGAAATAAAAATTGATACTCAGCCAAATCAGCATTTTGGTTTTATTCCACCAAAGAAGGATGAGAAGGTAAATTAAAGAATTAAAAAGGTGAGCTTATAACTCACCTTTTTTATTTTTAAGATTAAGTTAGTGTTTAACACGGGGAAGGTTTACAATGCCTGCCCCAAGAAAAATCAAATTAGCAAACCAGGCAGTTATTAGGGGATCCAGTGCACCATTCTTTCCAAATGCCTGACTGATTTTCATAAAGACCAGGTAAATAAATGTAACCAGAATATTTATTCCCACCTGGGCTGCCATTCCACTTTTTCTTCTTGTTGTTGAAATTGGAAGACCAAATAAAACTATAATCAGGCTTGAAACTGCAAATGCATATCTTGAATGATATTCAATAAGTGTTGAGGTTGGATCATTACCTGCACGTTCCTGGGTGTCAATTAATTCCTGAAGTTCAGTCAGATTCATATCCTGTGGTTTTTGCTGTTTCTTAACTAAATCCTCCGGACGAAAGTTTAAGTCCTTCATATTTAGTAATTGGAAGTACTCGGCTGATTCCCGATCTAAATAAAATACCCGTTTAACACCGTCGCGTAAATTCCAGCTTGCATTAACCGAATCATAAACCATTTTAGATGCATCAATCCGAATAATCATTTTTGTATAATCAGTAACATCAAATTCTTGAATGCTTACACGGTATGCAGTACTTAGATTATTGTCAAAAAAAGAAATACCAACAATTCTTGTTCGGTTATCCTGAAAGAAAATATTATTACCTGAAAAATTAAAACCTCTTTTAAGATAGGTCATTTCAATATTTTGCTTCGTTTTGTTTGCCATCGGGACCAGGTACCCGCCGAAGTAAATAGAAAATACGCTGATAATTAATGAAGTAATAAGAAATGGAGCCATAAACCTGTAGAAGCTTACACCGGCAGCTTTGATCGCAGTAAGCTCACTTAAATTAGCTGCTTTACCTGCGGTGAATAATGCACCAAACAAAACTGCTACAGGTGTCATAAGTTTTAAGATTTCGGGACTGAAAACGAAGTAATAATGAAAGATCTTTTCCCAGGGAACACTTTGATCAATGAAATCGTCAAGATTTTCCATTGCATCAATAACAACAAAGATTAAAGTGAATGCCAACAAACCGAAGAGAATTGTTTGAATAAATTGTTTGATCAGATATTTGTCAAGTAGTTTCAATTGGCGTTCTCCGGTGTTTCTTCTGATCGCCATTGCTTTGGAATCAGCTTTTTAAGCATTGTAAACTGAATAGTTATTGTTTCCCTGTTGGTTTTCAGAGTAAGTAAGATTCCACTTATGCCGAGTATAATATTTGCAGCCCACATTCCAATAAAAGGAGAGAAGAAACCACGTTCAGATAATTTTTCACCGCCAATTAAAAAAGCCCAATAGATTAAGAAGAAAAGTAAGCTGATACTAGCAGCTACTCCAAATCCGCCTTTTCTTACCATTACGCCCAACGGTGCACCAATTAAAATAAAAACCATACAAGCGGCAGGTATTGCATATTTTTTATAAACCTCTACTTCATATTTCTCGATTTCACGAAGAGTCCATTCAACACGCTGCAAATTAGAGAGGACTACATTTTTTGTTGTTTTAACTTTGTCAACAACACGCGCATAAAGCACCTTATTTTGATAAATATTCACTTTAGGAGAAACAGGTGGTGCAAGATTTGAATCGGCAAAGAAATACCTGTAACTATCTTTAGCCAGATTTTTCCTGGTTTCCTCTCTCATTTCATAAAGTGAATCAAGAATAACAAGCATATCCTGAGTGCTGAGTTCTCTTTCTCCTCTGGGAACACCCGGCCCTGATTGCTGAAATGAAAATTGTTCGGCATCCATTGTAATAATATGTCGATTAAAAATAAGTTTTCGGTAGAGATTTGTTCGGCTTGCCTCCGATTCATGAATTTCGCCCACCTTTAAGTCCATTAAAAGTTTTGTCTGATCTTTTGAAAAAAATATTTTGCCTTGTTTTGCGGTTACAACATTAATTTTTCCCGGCTGAGAATAATCATAAATAGTCAGATCAAACAAATCATTATTTTTTTCATCAATCTTTCTTACAAGAATCGCATAATTTGGTACTTCCTGAGAAAAAAATCCTGGTTCAAGTGAAAGGGTAGGTTTTTTTCTCGAGATATCCGTCATCAGTATTTTTGCCATGTGATTTGCATCAGGTAAAACATCGTTGTTGAATAAAAGAAGTAAGTACGCAACTACAATACTTGCAAGAAACGGAGCCAGCATCATCTTGTAAAGACTGATACCTGATGATTTCATTATTGTTACTTCGTTATTCTGCGATAAATTACCATAAGCCATAAGCGTTGCAACAAGCACAGCCATTGGCACCACCAGTACTACCATCCACGATAAATTGTAAATAATAAGCTGAACAATTATCCAGGTTTCAATTCCTTTCCCAACAAGCTTGTCGGCAAACTTCATTAAAAACTGGAGCAAAAAAATGCAAATCAATGTAATCAATGAAAATAGAAAAGGGGCGAAATGTGCTCTTAATATGTACCAATGTAAAATCATTGCGTGAAAATATAATTAAGCCCCGTTAGTTTAACAAGGAATGCTTTCAGACCGGGATGCGACTGGTTGAAATTCCACAGAGATTTACACAGGAAAGTCAAAAATTATATTTACATTCTTTCGGAATTGATTATAAAGTTAAATACATTTAATTATTAAAAGTAAACTTATTTTCCGCATTAAGTTTTCAGAGAGGACAATTTTATGGAACAGGTTATCAATTATCTCAAATCGAATAAAGAAAATTACATTGAAGAACTAAAAGACTTCCTCAGGATTCAAAGCATCAGTACTTTGCAAGAGCACAAAGAAGATATTAATAATGCTGCAAGATTTGTAGCTGATAAATTAAAAGCGGCAGGAATGAACGAAGTTAAAATCATTCAAACCGAGGGACATCCTTTGGTATATGGCGAATGGCTTGGCGCACCAGGTAAACCAACAGTTCTGATTTACGGGCATTATGATGTGCAGCCTGTAGATCCCATCGAACTTTGGGAGAGTCCTCCTTTTGAACCAACAATAAAAGATGGTAAGATCTATGCAAGAGGTGCAACTGACGACAAAGGACAGATGTATATTCATATAAAAAGTGTTGAAGCATTCTTTAAAACAGTAGGAAGCCTACCGCTTAATGTTAAATTTTTAATTGAGGGTGAAGAAGAAATCGGAAGCACAAATCTCGAGTCATTCATTAATCAGAATTTACAAATGTTGAAATGTGATGCGGTCTTAATTTCGGATACTTCACTTTTTGACGATGGAATTCCAACATTAACATACGGACTAAGAGGTTTATGCTATATGGAGGTTGAAGTAACCGGTCCAAACAGGGATTTGCACTCCGGTACTTTTGGCGGAGCGGTGGCTAATCCAATAAATGTTTTGGCCAAAATAATCTCAAAGCTTCACGACAAAGACGGGAAAATAAATATTCCCGGATTTTATAATGATGTTCTTAAACTTTCTAAAGCAGAAAGACAAAACTTTAAGTACCTTAAATTCTCAGAGAAGAAGTTTGCAAGAGATCTTGGAGTTGCCGAGCTAAAAGGTGAAAAAGGATTTACAACACTTGAACGGATCTGGGGCAGACCAACTTTAGATTGCAATGGAATATTTGGCGGCTTTACCGGTAAAGGCGCAAAAACTGTGATACCCTCAAAAGCTACAGCAAAAATCAGCATGCGTTTAGTTCCTTATCAGGAGCCTAAAAAAATTGCTAAGCTGTTCACAAAGCATATTAAAAAACTTGCACCTAAATATGTCACGGTTAAAGTGAGTGAATTACATGGTGGAAACCCGGTAATTACACCGCTCGAAAATCAGGCTACTCAGGCAGGTGCCAGAGCGATGTCAAAAGCCTTTGGTAAAAAGTGTGTGTTTATGAGGGAAGGTGGTTCTATTCCAGTAGTTGCAACTTTTGCCAGGAAATTAAATGCTTCACCTGTTCTGATGGGGTTTGGTTTGAATACAGAGAATCTGCATTCTCCGAATGAGCACTTCAGCCTCAAGCACTTTGAGCTTGGTCTTTATAGTTCAGCTTATTTTATAAATGAATATTCTGCCTGAAGTGTTTTATAGTTGGAATTATTCTCATTTTTTATTTTTTTACTGATTAGCAAACCAGCCATTGAGATTATCATTTAAAAATTTAACGGATTTTAATCATTCAGTCTATATCCGGTGCGGCACAAATATTGTTTTACTTTAAAGTCGATATTTAATTAATGAGTAAATGAAACGCCTAATTCCAATTTTGTTTATCGTCGCAATTTTTTCATTAGTTTTTATTTCCTGCGGGAAAAAAGATAGAACGGAACCGGAAAGTTCTGAAATCAAAGGCGAAGACATTGCATACAATCCAGGTAAAGATGAGGAGATTCAGAGATATAATCTTGAAATACTTAAACAAAGGACTAAAACGCGTACGCCTTGTGATACCATTGCATTGATGGAATACATACTTAACAATTTTGAACGAGGTACCTACCTTGTTTACTTTGATAAAACCACTACCTACAATATACCCAGGCCTGCAGTCATATATTTTAATCAAGGAGGAAATCAATATATTTTTGGGGTGATTGTTAGAAACAAACCCGGGGAAAGATTAATCGAACCTAAAAACATTATCGGTTACGATCAAAGTTTTATTGATCTGGATAGTACTGAACTGGGGACTGCATTTTTCTCATTAGCACTTTTTGCCTGTAATAATGGAAATTTTTCCGTAGTCTGGGAAACCCCAATTCCTTCTCACGGGGGCTTCAACAATATTTCAATTCATCGTTGGAAATACAAGAACACCCCGTTTGTAAGAGTCAATTTCCACTATGCAAGAGGAATTGGGCATATTGACTATAATTACTTCATGGTTCGAGGAACTGATTCAATCCCTCACTTGTTAATGACCTACAAAGGAATTGATTTTCAAAGAACTATTGCAAACGTAAATGACGATCGGTACCCGGATTATTATGAATATTTATTCTACAATCTGCCCGACAGGATTTATGCAAGAGACTCAATTGCTTTTATATGGAATCTAAAAGATAGTGTTTATGTAAATACCAGGAATTCTAAACAGACTCGTCCTTATTAAATTTTTTATTATCTTTGTACACTATTAAAGCTGTGTAATTTACACTTCATACTGACTTCAGTATTCTAAAGTTTTTATTCACTAAGAAAATCATATGGAGAAATGATGATTGGGATTGAAAACAAAACAACCCCTTTAGTTGATTATTTTGAGAGCTTGGGATTTCAAGCTCATCTGGATTCCGGTAAAAAAAGAATTAAAGTTTTTACCAGTTCTAAAGATGAAAACCGTGTCCTTTACGAAGGAGTAGGGGTAGTTGATTTATCATATCTTGGAATTATCGAGTTAAAAGGAAAGGATGTCCTTGATTTTCTTCATCGCATAACAACAAATGATCTTAAGGATTTACCAAAAGAAGGAATCAGAAAAACAATTTTCACAACCGAAAAAGCAAGAATAATTGACCTTTCAACCATCCTTAATTTTGAAGACTTTCAATTGAGTATTGGCGGTTCAGAAAATAAATCCAAAGTAATTGGCTGGATAAAGAAATATGTTATCACCGACGATGTGAAAGTTAACGATGCAAATGGTAAGTATACACTTCTTGAGCTTGTTGGTCCTCAGGCAGATTCTTTCATTACACTGGTTTGCGGCTCGGTTGTGAATGATTTGAAGCCAAATACTTTCAGGATCATCAGTACAGATGGAATGTTGTTCTTTTTAATGAAAATTTTGGACGAGAATGATAATGTCAGATTCAGATTTCTTGCCGATGTAAAGAACAGCCAGCAGTTATTGACTTTTATGCTTGAGAATAAAGGCATTTTTGACTTTGCTTTTATTGGAGAGGATGCCTACGAATCTTATCGGATCGAAAATTCTATAGCTGGTTCTCCGAATGAATTGAATGATAATTATAATCCACACGAAGCTGATATTACCAAATTTGTTAACTTTAAAAAAGGCTGTTACATTGGACAAGAGGTTATGGCAAGACTGGAAACCTATGACAAAGTTCAAAAAAAACTTGTAAGCATTAAATTCGAATCCGATGTTGACAATAATAACAGCTATAATATTATTGATTCTGCAGGCAATGAAGTTGGCTTAGTTACATCATCAATCTTATCACTTCGTTTTAACGAATATTTTGGACTGGCTTATATTCGCCGCGGCAGCATTGAGTCCGGCGAAGAATTATTTGCCAGAGATAAAAGCGGGAAATCTATAAGAATTTTATTGCGGAATCAGAAACAATAGAATGAAAATCTACACTAAGACAGGCGACAAAGGTGAAACTGGTCTCTTTGGAGGCCAGAGGGTTTCTAAGAACAACATCCGCATAGAAGCCTATGGAACAGTAGATGAATTAAATTCTTTTATTGGCTATGCAATAACTGAAATAACTGATATTGAAGTTAAGAGGATTTTATTAAGAATACAGGATCAGCTTTTTATTGTCGGTTCTGATTTAGCCACCCCAAATTCACCAAGAAATGAAAGATTAAAGATTGAGCGTACACCCCTTTCATTTTCAGAAGAAATTGAAAATGCAATTGATCAATTTGAATTAAAGCTCGAACCTCTGAATCAATTTATACTTCCGGGTGGCAGTAAAAGTGCTTCGCTTCTTCAAATTTGTCGTACAATAACCCGACGGGCAGAACGAAGAGTTGTAGAATTGAATTCAGTGGTGAATATCGGTGAGAATATTCTTATATTTCTTAACAGACTATCGGATTTATTTTTTGTTCTTTCTCGTTATGAAAATAAAGTCGCTGGAGTTCCTGACATTAAATGGAATTCCAAATCCTGATCAACCACAATACTTATCCTCACAATTTTTTTGAGGGGGTGAAATTGGTTTCGACGGGGTTAAAGGGACTTAGAACTGCATACCGTGTTCTCCGTGTACACGTTAACAAAGCGGTAAAAAAATTAACTGGCGAATATAACTACGCCTTAGCTGCTTAATTTAATAGCAGCCGTTCAATTAGTTCTTTCACACCGGAATTAATTTGAACGCCGTTTAGGTGTGATAGTTGAGCCTGCCGCTCTTGCAGGTAAGATGAATCTTTCAATGAGCAAGTGTTAGATGATCCGTGTTTACCCGGTAATTTAACACTAAAATAAAGATAAACTAAGTATGTAGAAGTTCTTTGGGACTTAACTTCGGACGCGGGTTCGACTCCCGCCACCTCCACAAATATCATCTGAAAATGCACCCCTTCTATCCATCTGTTTTTCTATCCGTCTATAATTATTTATTGCTTTTTCAATTACACAAATTGACAAAATATTATCATTTATTTATGTTCACTGTGGAAGTGCAATAATTTATGGAAATTTCAAACTCTAGAATCGGCCTTAAGGATAGGTTCTTTATTGCGAAAAAGAAGTTCAAAACATTCTTCAGTTTTTTAGACTTTGAAGCATTGATATGGTTTTTTGGATTGCTTGCTTTGGTTTTTATTAATCCGATAGAAAGTCATTTCACTATTTGTCCTTTTTCACTTATTGGAATCGAGTATTGCCCGGGCTGCGGATTAGGCCGTTCAATTCACTTTCTCTTTGAGGGAAATCTTCAGCAATCTTTAAATACTCATCCACTTGGCTGGCTGGCATTTCTAATACTTACTATCAGAATTATCAAATTAATGAAAACAAGAATTAACTATTATTTACAAATGAAATCTTAGTCGAAAGGAATGGCTATGGCAAATATCTTACAATTATTGCCCAATCTGCAGGGAGAAGAAATGGTTTTCGTACAAAACCTCATTAAAGACATGACTGATAATCAGGCAACACAATTTGCAAATATTTATAATGCGAGAAGAAAGGATCCCACTTTGATTTTACTTCTCACATTGCTGGGCTTTGTTGTAATTGCAGGAGTTCATCGTTTTGTACTCGGGCAAATTGGTATGGGAATTCTCTACATCTTTACCGCAGGATTGTGCTTGATCGGAACAATTGTGGATGTTGTTAATCATCAAAAACTTGCATTTGAGTATAACTCTAAGGTTGCTCAGCAGGTTGCTGCAATGGTGAGGACTATGTAAAGCTGATTAAATACAAATCATTTAAGCCGGAGTAAAATTATTCCGGCTTTTTTAATAAAATCTCTTCCACCTCGAATATTTTATTGAAAACCTGCCGCTATTCAAGTAAATTAGAACACTCAAATGGAAAAAGTATTTTTTCATAAATACAGTGGAGCGGGAAATGATTTTGTCATAATCGATAAAAACGAAAATCCCGGGTTTGCTCCATCTAAAGAAAGCATCATAAAAATTTGTGACAGGCATTTTGGAGTGGGTGCTGATGGGTTAATAGTTTTCAGCAATCATCCTGCCGAAGATTTTGAAATGAATTACTATAATTCAGATGGTTCTGCCGGAAGTTTATGCGGTAATGGTGCCAGATGTGCTATTCAATTTGCAAAGCTAAATTGTAAATTTACTGCAGAAAAAGTCAGCTTCATTTCCAATGGAAAAATATTTGAAGGAGAAACCCTAAAGGATGATCTTGTTAAGTTTTTTATGGAAGCTCCGGCAAAGATTAAGTATAACTTTAAAATTAAAATTGATAATAATCTTATAAATAGTTCTTTCGTCCATACGGGTTCGCCCCACGTGGTTATTAAAGTTGAAGATTTGAATGAAGCGTATTCTAAACCTCTACAAAGAAAATTAAATCTTGAAGACGTTGATGTAATTAATTTAGGAAGATCAATCAGATATCACAGTGATTTCGCACCTGAAGGAACAAATGTAAATTTCATTCAAATTCTTGAATCAAAGGTTTACATCAGAACATATGAACGTGGAGTTGAAAATGAAACCCTGGCTTGTGGTACAGGTTCTGCCGCTGCAGCTTTTATAGCTTATGTGTCTGATAATCTGAAACCACCAATAATAATTAAAACCTCAGGAGGCGATGAATTAATTGTCGATTTTCAAGTAGAGAAAAGCAGAGTTAAAAATTTATCTTTAATTGGACCTGCTGTTAATACTTTTAATGGTTATTTTTACACTAATAGTTTACTAAAATAATGCGGAGAAATAATGGCAAAAGTGATTTTCTCAATTCAATATGAAATTAGCGAAACAAAAAAGAATGATTATTTTTCGGTAATTAGAGAATTAAAAAGCTTATTAAAAGCCGAAGGGCTCGAAAATTATTCTGTTTATGAGTTAAAAGGGAAATCAAATCATTTTCAGGAGATGTATTTGTTCAGCTCCATGGAAGCTTATGAAGCTTTTGATGATAACGCAAATGAGAGAATTAATATACTCATTAACAAAATAAGTGAAATGACAAACGACAACACTACAAAGTATTCCACACTTATCGAAATCGAGGATTAGAATAATTCAATATATGTTGTTTAAAATCTTTCCTTAGTTCCATTTAATTTTTGAAAAGATTAGCGTTGAGTTAAAACCCACAGATTATTCCACAAAAGTTTAATGAATAAAATTGTTCATAATATTTATTTAACGATATTTTTTCTTACAGGAATATTTATAACAATTTTTATTTTAGATTATGGTTACGAATATTACACAACCAGTCTGGAACAAATTCCACTTAAATCACAGGAAAGCCCTCAGTTTGCAGACTTGCATAATAACCTAAAACCAAGCGGTTATTTAGGGCACGGTTTTGGAATTGCAGGCACTTTATTGATGATTGTTGGTGTTGCATCTTACATGATTCGCAAGAGGGTAAAAAAGCTTCATAGATTTGGATTCTTAAAACACTGGCTTGAGCTTCATATCTTTTTTGTGCCGTGTTCCGCTTATCGTGCTATTTCATACAGCATTCAAACTTGAAGGCATTGTATCTGTAAGTTTCTGGGTTATGGTTTTAGTTGTTATAAGTGAAATAATAGGAAGATTTATTTATAAACAAATTCTGCTGACAATTCAGGGAAATAAATTAATGAATCCTGACAGATATAAGGGCTCAAAAATTTTTCATAACCTGAAACTTTTAATAAGAGATTACAGTAGTGTCAGAAAAATCCTGAAAAAAATAAAATCATCTCCCGTATCGGAAAAATCTTTAATAAGTGAAATAAAAAAAGTCATACAACTTAAAACAACGAAGTTGTTCTTGTAAGAAGAATCGGCAAGCTAAGAACGGTGCAGAAGCTTTTCAGATATTGGCACATTGCTCATCTGCCTTTTGCAATAACTATGTTTATTATTATGCTGATTCATGTTGGTGTAACAGTTATATTTGGGTACAAATGGATATTTTAATCATAAGGAGGTAGCTTGAAAATAAAACCAATTTATATGTATGCTGCTGTAGTTGTAATTGCAATTGCGGTCGTTGTATTTACATCCTGGAACGGCAGCAAGACATCTGATTCAGGTGTGGATATTATGCAACAGCAAATGCCTGATGATGATATACATAAAAACCTTAAGAAACCTGATGATTTGCCAACAAAGGAAAATGTAAATGAAAGCGCAATCAAACAGCTTGAGGAACTAAAGAAGTCTGTTGAAGAAAATCCCAATGATACATTAAAACTGCGGCAGTATGCTGATTATTTGACTATGGCACATAAACAAGATGAAGCTATCAGTTATTATGAAAAAATCCTTAAAGTAAATCCCAAGCGAACAGACATTTACATCTCCCTGGCATATATTTATTTTACACAAAGCGACTTTAATAAAGCCGAGGAATACACAAACAGAATACTTTCATACGACAAGAACAATGTTCATGCACTTTACAATTTAGGTGCAATTTGGGCCAGCAGTAATCAAAAAGAAAAAGCAAAGCAAGTCTGGGAAAGAATCGTCAAGGAATTTCCGGATACAGAAACTTCAAATTTAGCTCGGAATTCTCTTTCGAGGTTGCAAGAATAGTTTTAACCGGGCAATGCAAAGAATGAGTTGCTTCCGTTAAAAAATATCAGTTAAGTTCAATATCTTTTCGGATATTTCAGCATGAATATTAAAGAGTTTTAGTTCTCTGAAAAAAATATAGTTGATATAGTCTATGGTCGCCAAGTTACAGTTAAATGTATAACGATGTGTTGGTTTCTGTACATTTTTTCAAGCTTGTACTATTCAAGCAATAATTTGACAGTGGTAGTTTTAAATACGGCACGAATTTGTAAAGAGGGGATTAATGCGATGAAAAACTTAAAGTAATTTAACTGTTGCTTTGCTTACCAGCAACTTTTGTCCGAATTAAAAATTTTAATTTGAGAGATATATCAACAGAAAGATTTCGAAACCGACCGGTGGTTTTCTACTTTCAGCATACTAATAACACGATAAATAATCTGTCCTGAAAATTGTATATCCCTGACTTAGCTATGAATCCTTTCAACGAATATCCTGTATTAAATAGGCAATAATTAAGCATTGTATTTGACGGCGTTCTTTATTCATTTGAAATTACTTCGCTTAAATTCTATCTTTCATTAAATGATAATTCTTTCTCTTTATTAACTAATTCTATCTGCAGTTTTTTATGTACGAATATATTGGTGTAATTCATGTGCATTCGGTTTTCTCCGATGGTTCGGGAAGAGTTGAAGATATAGGGGAAATCGCTTCAGAAGCTGGCCTTGATTACTTATTGCTAACCGATCATAACACTTTAAGAGCACTTAATGAAGGTTATGAAAAATGGTATGGTAAGTGTTTGCTTCTGGTTGGATGCGAAATAAATGACAAGGAAAATAAAAATCATCTTCTTGCTTTTGGAATTAACGAAACATTTTCAACCCGGCTTTCTGCTAAGGAATATGTTAGAAAAGTTAAAGATTTTGGTGGAATTGGATTCCTTGCTCATCCACATGAAAAAAGAAATCATATGAAGGAACATCCGCCTTATCCATGGACTGAATGGGATATTGAAGATTTTACAGGAATTGAAATCTGGAACCATATGTCTGAGTGGATGGAAAATCTTACAGAGGAGACTAAATATCAGGCATTTATCCATCCGTTAAGAACGATTTCAACTCCTCCATATGAAACGATTGAAATCTGGGATAAATTAAATTTGAAGCGCAAAGTTGTTGGCATAGGTGGAGTGGATGCACATGCACACAAATACAATATACTGGGCTTTCTTGAAGTTGAAATATTTCCATATAAAGTTCTGTTTAAATCTATCAGAACACATGTTCTGCTTAAGGAAAAATTAATTATATCTGAAGACAGCGATGCACTAAACAAATCTAAATGGCAGATTTATAATGCTTTGAAACATGGCTCTTGCTTTGTTGCGAATGATTATCATGCAGATTCAAAGGGGTTCAGATTTTTTGCTGAAGCGGATGGAATACTTTATGAGCAGGGAGATTCAATTAATTCCGGAAATAAGATTAAACTTTTTGTAAAGCTGCCAGCCCGGAATGCCGAGATAAGATTTATAAGAAACGGAGATACAATTTCCGTCTTTAACGATATTGAATGCTCACTTGAAATAATAGATCCCGGTGTTTACAGGGTTGAAATTTATCTCGAAAAAAAAGCCTGGATATTTTCAAATCATATCAGAATTAAGGTTTGATATAAGATTCTTAAGCCAGAATTACAATTGTAACTTAGTGACTTTAAATCTCCTCACACTATTTATTTTTGAGAGGTTTTTTAATACTTTTTGAAGTGCTCAAAACTTTTTCTAAAATATTTTAGGAGTGAGCTATGAAAAAATTATTCGTTCTATCGTTTGTAGTTATTCTTTGCATCTCGGGATTTGCACAGTCTGCCAGAAATATTGAAATTTATCTCAACTCCGGAGTATCAATTCCATCTTCACCTGAAGAGTTTACAGAATATTGGTCTACTGGTTTTAACGCAGGAGGTGGCGTTGGTTACAAATTTTCGAATATGGTTATTGGTGTTGCATATTTTGATTATAACAGTTTTACGTTTGATGAAGATGAATTTTTGCAGGATATTGGGGCAGGAGGAACCGGGGCTCAAATTGAAGGCGGAGCGGCTTCGCTGATTTCATTTCAGGGAAATGTTAAGCTTTACCTTGTTCAGAATATTCGATCGGTATTTCCTTACCTTCGGGCAGGTTTTGGTTTTATGAATCTTTCGACTGATGATGTTTCTGTCTTTTTTGCTGGTGTACGTAATAGTTATGAGGGAGATTCAGAGTCCGCCTTCGCTGTGAATTTTGGGGCGGGATTGGATGTTTCTTTAAGCCCAACAGTTAAATTATTCTTCGAAGGCGGCTACAATTTAGCTTTTACTGAAAATGAAAGTACAGGTTACATACCGGTAAAGGCAGGAGTTGGAATTTTACTTTAAATTTGAATAATTACTCGCTTTTAAGACTTATTTTTAAGTTAAAAAGCCTGATGCGCCCGTAGTTCAACTGGATAGAATGTTGGATTCCGGTTCCAAAGGTTGCAGGTTCAAGTCCTGCCGGGCGTACTAAAATAATGTAGTAGTTTAACTAAAATGTGTTAAATTTACGGCTGCTAAATAAAAATGTTGAATTAAACAGGATGACTCTTTACAGATGTTACGTAAAAAGAAAAAACTTTCAAAGAAAGAAATAAAAGAAGACAAGCTTATTACTACCTATTACAAAGCTCTGGGTTTTTTTGAAGAAAACAAAAAGCGAATAATGACATTTGGCGGGATCATAGTCGCTGTTATTGCAATAGTATGGTTTATCTCATATCAGGCCGGTCAAAAAAATGAGAAAGCCGGGCTTGAGCTTTCGAGGGTTATGACTTTGTATGATAATGGTTCCTACCTTGAAGCCATTGAAGGACGACAGGGAACTAATGTCCTCGGTCTTAAGAAAATTGTTGATGAATATGGCAGTACTGAAAACGGTGAAACAGCAAAGATTTATTTAGCTAATGCTTATTCAATTCTCGGCAGATTAGATGATGCATACAAGTATTACGAAGATTATGATGGAAGCATCGAAATTTATCAATCAGCAGCATTAGCTGGTCAAGCTGATTATTTTTCTGTTAAGAACAATTTCCTGGAAGCTGCTGAATTATTTTTAAAGGCCTCCAAAATATCAGCATCAAACGTTTTTAATTCAGACTATCTCTTAAAATCTGCAATTAACTTCATCAAAGCTGGTGAAAAAGAAAAAGCCAAAGATATTCTCAATTCAATTAAAGCCGATTATCCAAATTCTCAGGCTGCCAGAGAAATTGATCGTTATTTGCTTCAGATAGAGAGCTAAAAAGATTTAATAAACTTGTTTTTGTGAATTTTAATTTTTTTATAAAAAAATACCCGGATTAACTACTTTTTAAGAATTTTTAGTTGATTTTCCCTGTTTTTTGTCAATTTCTTGAAATTTCATTTCTTGACTTTCAGGGTGAGTATCTCTATTTTTTCAGCCACTTGATTCAAAAATAAACACATTTAATATGCCCGATACCTCAGATTTCCGAAATGGTCTGATAATCAGATTTAAAAACGACCTCTTTACCATTGTAGAATTTCAACACGTTAAGCCAGGTAAGGGTGGCGCTTTCGTACGTACAGTATTAAAAAATTTAAAGACCGGAAGAGTGTTAGATAATACTTTTAGAGCTGGTGAAAGCATTGAAATAGTTCGTGTAGAGAGAAGAAAATATCAATATCTTTTCCGGGAAAATGAATTCCTTGTTTGTATGGATAATCAAACTTACGAGCAGATAAATGTTCCTTTACAGCTTTTTGGTGAAGGAGTTGTTTTTCTTAAGGAAGCTGATGAAGTTGACATCCTGTTTGACGGAGACCAAATTGTGAATGTTGAGCTTCCAATTTTTTCAAATTTAAAAGTGACCCATACCGAACCAGGGTTTAAGGGTAACACTGCTACAGGCGCAAATAAACCTGCTACTTTAGAAACAGGGGCTACCATTAATGTTCCACTTTTCATCGAAGAGGGTGACATTCTTAAAGTTGATCTTAGAACAGGAGAATATGTAGAAAGAGTAAAATCTTAACTATTGAAAGGTTTTTTATGGACTTAAACTATATTAAAAAATTGGTTAGAATTGTTGATGAAAGCGGGATCACAGATCTTGAGGTGGATGAAAATGGCGTGAAAGTTAAGATTGCAAAAAAGATCAGAGCTGCAAACGTTCCCCTTCAAACTAGTGTAATACCTCAAGTGCCTATGACAGCCGAGGTCATTCCTCAGCCAATTAAACCTGTTCCTGAAAAAACTTCAACTGAAGAAAGCAAACATTCAAATCTTCATGAAATTAAATCACCAATAGTTGGTACTTTTTATAGAGCACCTGCGCCAGATGCTGATCCGTATGTACAGATCGGGGATTCAGTTGGGGTTGGTACAGTGCTTTGCATAATAGAAGCAATGAAATTGATGAACGAAATTGAGTCCGATGTTTCAGGAAAAGTTGTGAAAATTCTTGTAGAAAACGGAAAGCCGGTTGAATTCAATCAGCCATTATTTCTAATTGAATTAAGTTAATTCATCAATAAAAATTTGAGAATTTTTTGTTTAACAAGATTTTAATTGCAAACCGCGGGGAAATTGCTTTACGGGTAATCAGAGCTTGCAAAGAATTGGGGATAAAAACCGTCGCAGTTTATTCTGAAGCTGACCGCGATTCTCTCCATGTTACTTTTGCAGACGAAGCAGTTTGCATTGGTCCTCCTTTAGCTAAAGACAGCTATTTAAAGATCCCCGCTATAATTTCAGCTGCTCAGATTACTGGTGCAGACGCGATCCATCCCGGATATGGCTTTCTTGCCGAAAATGCAAGCTTTTCTGAAATATGTGCTGAATCGAAAATAAAATTTATTGGTCCAACTCCTGAAATGATCTCTGCAATGGGTGATAAAGCTTATGCCAAAGAGACGATGAAGCAACACGGTGTTCCTGTAATTCCGGGTAGCGATGGAGTAATTTCTGATGTTAAAGAAGGCATTGCGATTGCGCATGATATTGGTTTCCCTGTAATGCTGAAAGCTTCTGCAGGAGGCGGGGGAAAAGGAATGCGTATTGTTTGGGAAGAATCAGACTTTGAAAAATCATTTCAAACTGCAAGTACAGAAGCAGAGGCTGCCTTTGGAAATTCGGCTTTGTACATTGAGAAGTTTCTTGAAAATCCCCGGCATATAGAATTCCAGATACTTGGTGATAAATTTGGTAACATTTATCATTACGGCGAAAGAGATTGTTCAGTGCAGCGAAGGCATCAGAAGCTGATTGAAGAATCACCTTCCCCTGCAATAGATGAAGAGATCAGAAAACGCATGGGAGAAGCAGCTATTCTTGGAGGTCATGCGGTAAATTATGAAGGTGCCGGGACAATTGAATTTCTTGTTGATAAATACAAGAACTTTTACTTCATGGAAATGAATACCAGAATACAGGTTGAGCATCCGGTAACTGAAATGGTTTGTCACGTAGATTTGGTTAGGCAGCAGATAATAGTTGCAGCAGGTGAAAAGATTGAAACTCTTCCGCAAAAACCCATTGGGCATGCAATTGAGTTCAGGATAAACGCTGAAGATCCTGCTGAAAACTTCAGACCTTCTCCGGGAAAAATTATATCACTTCATTTTCCCGGTGGTTTTGGAATCAGAGTTGATTCTCATATTTATCAATCTTATACTATTCCCCCGCATTATGATTCCTTGCTTGCAAAGCTGATAGTCTGGGGAAAAAGCCGGCCGCATGCAATTTCCCGCGCCCGTCGCGCATTAGAGGAATTCATAGTTGAAGGAATTAAAACCACTATTCCATTTCATCTTCAGGTTCTGGAAGATGACCGTTTTTATGATGGCAATTTTGATACAGGTTTTCTTGAGAAATTTGAATTCAAAAAAACAAATACTTAAAAATCTAGTTTCGAGGTTATTATGAATTTTCCTGATAAATTAAAATATACTAAAGATCATGAATGGATACTTGTTGAAGGCAAAGTCGGAACAATTGGAATTACTGATTACGCTCAGAGTGAGCTTGGTGACGTCGTTTTCGTTGATATAGATCCTTCTTTATCTGAAATTAAAAAAGGCGAAACTTTTGGAACAATAGAAGCAGTTAAAACCGTTAGCGATTTATATGCACCTTGTTCAGGAAAAGTTATAGAGATTAACAAATCACTTGCTGATAGCCCTGAGGTCGTAAACTCAGACCCATATAACTTAGGTTGGATGGTTAAAGTTGAAATCAATGACCTGAACGATCTGAACGACTTGCTTGATGTTGAAGCATACAAGCAGCTTATTGGCCAGTAAGATATTTTGATATGGTCTTCAATTATTAATTGTGAAAACAAAATTCATTTCAGGATTTTGTTTTCCTTCTTTAAACGCAACTCTTTATGAAAAGAGATACAATCCTGATTATCGATTTCGGTTCTCAATACACTCAACTGATAACAAGGAGAGTCAGGGAACAAAATGTTTATTCCGAAATTCACTCCCACTTAATTACTATTGAACAAATAAAACAAATCCAGCCCAAAGGAATAATACTTTCTGGCGGACCAATGAGTGTATTCGATGCTGATTCACCAAAATTAAATTTTAATATTAAAGATTTAAAAATTCCGGTTTTAGGAATTTGTTATGGTTTGCAGCTTATTTGTATGAATCTGGGTGGGGTAGTTGAAAAAGCTGAAAACAGAGAATATGGAAAGGCTATTCTAAAGGTGACTGACTACTCGGGCTTGTTTAAAGACGTTAGCCGGGAATCAAAAGTATGGATGAGTCACGGGGATTATCTTACAAAAATTCCCGAAGGATTCAGGATCACAGGTGAATCAGTTCACTCACCAATTTGTGCTATTGAGAACACTGATATGAAGATATTCGGGGTACAGTTTCATCCCGAAGTTGTTCATACAGATGAAGGAATCGAAATTCTTAGGAATTTTTTATTTAATATTTGCCATTGTAATCCGAACTGGACCCCCCGGAATTTTATTGAAGAACAAATCAATGAATTAAAAAAACGTGTTGGCAAATCTGGTGTGATTTGTGCTTTAAGCGGTGGTGTTGACTCAACAGTAGCTGCTGTGCTTTTAAAGAGAGCTGTCGGAGATCAGCTTACTTGTATTCATATTGATACCGGATTGATGCGTAAAAACGAGAGTAAAATTATTGGTAAGCTTTTCGATGAGAAATTAGGTCTCGAACATATTCATATTGATGCATCAAAGATTTTTCTTGAAAGATTGACAGGAATTTCTGACCCCGAAGAGAAAAGAATAATTATCGGAAATACTTTTATTGAAGTTTTTGAATCCGAAGCAAAAAAAATACAAAATATTGAATATCTTGTTCAGGGAACTTTATATCCTGATGTTATCGAATCTGTTCCGGTCAAGGGAGCTTCAGTAACTATTAAAACGCATCACAATGTTGGGGGGCTTCCGGAAAAAATGCACCTAAAACTTATTGAACCATTTCGCGAGCTCTTTAAAGACGAAGTGCGAAATGTTGGCAGAGAACTTTTTATACCCGAGGAATTTTTAATGAGGCATCCTTTCCCGGGACCAGGGTTGGCAGTTAGAATTATCGGGGATGTAACTGAAGAAAAACTGCAGATTCTCCGTGAAGCGGACGATATTTTCATCTCTGAAATAATTAATGCCGGGCTTTACAAATCTATTTGGCAGGCATTTGCAGTTCTGCTTCCTGTACAGTCAGTTGGTGTTATGGGTGATTCAAGAACTTATGAAAATGTTCTGGCATTAAGAGCTGTTACATCTGTAGACGGAATGACCGCAGATTGGTTTCAGTTTGATAATGATTTTTTATCAAATTGTTCAACTAAAATTATCAATAAGGTTCGCGGCATAAACAGAGTTGTTTATGATATCAGCAGCAAGCCACCTGCAACTATTGAGTGGGAGTGAATCAATTGAATGAAGATCATCAGTTGAAGCATTTAGTTAAGAAAGCCCGCGAATTTCAATCAATGGGGAATTATCTTCACTCGGTTCAAATACTTACTTCAATAATTAATAATTACCCGGAATATACTGATGCATATTTTCAACTTGCTGAAATTCATGAGAAGCTTGGAAATATTAATCCATCGGTTAATTACTTTAACAACTATCTTGAGAAATATCCGGCAAATAAAGAGGTAAGATTATTCTTTGGAAAATATTTACTTAAAAATGAAAAGTATGACGAGGCTATTGAAACCTTAAGTTATTTTATGCCCGAAGAAGAACCTGATATTGCCTTTCTGCTTGGCTTAGCTCATTTTAAGCTTCAGGATTTTGAAATAGCAAAAATCTATTTCCTTAGTTTTCTAACTAACGTAAATGATACAGAACTCAGAGCAGAGAGCTTCTTTATGTTATTTAAAATTGAAATCGGGCTTAATAACTTTGAGCAGGCGTTGAGCTATTCTAAAAGAATAGAGAGTGTTTATAACAGAAATTGGGAATTCAATTATTTGCTTGCAAAAACTTATTTAAATTTAAATATGTTTACTCACGCTATCACACCGGTTGAACGGGCAGCCAGGTTGAATCCTAAAGAAAGCTTGATTTATGAACTCGCGGGAAGAATTTATTTTAAGACTTGTGAATATGATAAAGCTGAAAAAAATTTTCTGAAATTTCTTGAGACAGCTGAAGAAACTAATCCAGACATTTATCTGAATCTTGGTGAAAGCTGTTTGAAACTTAATAAATTTGGGAGGGCGCTTGATTATTTTAAAGCAGTATTAAAAATTGAACCGGAAAATCAGGCCGCTATAAAAGGGGCTCAAATTGCTGTTAATAAACTCAAGGAATGAGATACTGATGCTGACCCAAAAAATAAAAATATATATTCTTGTTTTTACTGCGGCTTTTTATTTGACTGGCTTCGCCCAGGTAGATCCGGATCAGGACTTTAAAATGGCATTAAGACTATATGACGAGGGGCGCTTTGCTGAGGCATTAAATAAATTTAATCTTGTGCTGAATTTTTATAAGTTCAACACAAAAACCACGGCGTCAAAAATTTTTGTCGCAAAGATTTTTATTCTCCAAAATAAAGTTGATGAAGCGGTTTCGGTTCTTGAGAAATTTTTGAAAGATCATCCTAAAAGTAAATACATTGATGAAGCAAATCTGATGCTTGCTTCTGTCTCGCTGAAAAAAAAGCAATACTTTAAGTCTGCTGAATCTCTTTTCAGAATTTACGAAGAGTCCGCACAACCATTCTATAGGAACTATGCAAAATTCTCTTTAGAAAAGTTATGTTTGAATTACCTTTCAAGTGCTGAAATAAAACAGCTAAATGATAAACTAAAGAAAACTAATTCCAAATCTTATGCTTTGCTGCTTACAGCTAAAGCATACATACTTGAAGGAGATATAACATTAGCTGGCCAGGCGTTTGATGATTTACTTGCGTTTTATTCCCAGAGTGAAGAAGTAATTGAAGCCAGGCGAAGGAAAGAAGAGTTATCATCATTTAAAAATGAAATCATAACTGAAAAAAATATTGTTGCCGTTTTGTTCCCTCTTACTGACCCTTTTCAAAGCGATAAACAAAATCCTGCTGAAGAGATTCTTCAAGGAATAAAATTTTCAATTGATCAGTTCAATAAAGAGCACCAAGATAAAATAGGATTGATGATTAGAGATACGAAAGGCAATGAGGAGGAAATATTAAAGATTAAAAATGAGCTTGATCCGAATCCTGATGTTAAATGTATTATTGGTCCTGTCTATAGTGATGAAGTTAGACTTGCTCTTAAAATTTTCAAAGAAAGTAATCTGCCCATAATTTCTCCAACTGCAACTGATGATGATTTAGTTTCACTTCACAGGAATTTTTTCCAGGCAAATCCAAATTTCAAACTGCGTGGAAAGGGAATGGCTCAGTTTATTTTTCATATCGAAAACAAAAGAAGAATAATTGTACTTAATGCTATTGAAGGATATTCTCCTCTGCTGGCAGCTTCATTCATTGAAGAGTTTGAAAAGCTTGGCGGCAGAATTGTAGCTAAAGAAACTTATCAAAGCAAAAACATTTCAGTTTCAGACATAATTTCAAATATAGCTGCTCAGTCTTCAAATGCTGAGGGGATTTATATTCCGCTTGTAAATAAATCAGATGCCCCTGTTATTTTATCATCCTTATACCAAAATGGAATTTTACTCCCTATTTATGGTGACCAGGATTGGTTTCAGGTGAAAGGCCTTGAAAACTACACTTCGCTGAATAACAATCTGATTTTTTCATCGGACTATTTTATTGATTTTAATGAACCGCTCTTTGCGGAATTCAATAAAAAGTTTTTTGAAAGAACAGGTATTGAAATCAACAGGAATGTTCTCTATGGTTATGACCTTGCTGAATTTGTTACAACTGTCTTAAGAAATATTGTCGGGGGCAGATTCAGTGTAAAATTCAAAATGGAATCCGGCTTCATAAAGTCTGGCTATCATAACAATATCATGTTCGATGAAGACAGGGTTAATAAGTTTATAAATGTAATCAGGTACAATGAAGGTGTTTTCGAATTAATAGATAAATTTAAAGTCATTAACTGAAGGAGAAGATAATTCCAGGAGTAAAAGATCTTCCGTTAGACGATCGGCCCCGTGAAAAACTAATACTCAGGGGTGCTCAACATCTCTCTGACGCAGAACTGATTGCTATTCTTCTTAGAACCGGTAAAAAAGGTAAATCAGTAATTGAAATTGCGCAGGATTTAATTAAAAGCGAAGGAAATTTATCAGTGCTGGCCTCAAAGTCCCATTCGTATTTAATTAAAACTGCGGGTATCGGAAGGGATAAGGCTGCTACGTTAGTTGCTGCTTTTGAATTAGTTCGGCGAATTGATTCGAAAGAAAAATGGTTATTAAACAAGAAAATAACCTCGCCAGCAGATATTGCCGAGTATTTTATTCCTCGACTTCGTGATGAGCTTAAAGAGCAGTTTATAGTTGTATGCTTAAATTCCGCAAACAAGATCATTAAGTACGAAACAATTTCTATTGGTAATCTTAATTCAAGTGTTGTTCATCCAAGGGAAGTCTTTAAAACAGCAATTGAACTATCTGCCGCCAGTGTAATTTTTATTCACAACCACCCAAGCGGAAACATTGAACCAAGCAATGAAGACATTCAAATAACAAAAAAACTCGTCGAAGCCGGAAAGATACTTGAAATCCCGGTTTTTGATCATTTAATAGTTGGGGGTAATAATTTTACAAGTTTTGTTGAACGAAGGTTAATATAAAAAGTGGGAAAAATTATATTTTAATTATTAATTGAACCTTAATTTGAAAATCTTTTGCTATTATGATATATTTCCAGTGTAAACATTAACCAATGATTGGAGGTTACCTTATGAAAATACTCAAAATTGTGAGAAACTCTTTATTTATCACTTTTTTTGCGGTAACGGCTTTAATATTAAGCAGCTGCGGCGGATTAAGTGAGGCTCAGATTGCAGAGTTAAATAATCTCAGGAATGAGGTTAAATCTCTGGAAGATGAAGTTCAGGCTTTAAAGGAAGAAAAATCTCGGTTAGAGAAAGAGATACAAGAGAAAAATTTGAAATTAGCTCAGTGTGAAAAAGAGAAACAACAAACACAGGCTAATCTTCAAAAATTACCTAAATAATTTTTATGAATTTTTAATTTGAATTCGGAGGAAAATAAATGAAATTAAACATAAAATTATTCAGCGTTCTCTCGCTCTTAATTCTTTTCTCTACCTGCATTGTTGCTCAGGAAATGACTGAGGAAGAATGGCAAGCCGAGATGAAAAGGCTGAAAGATAAAAAAGAAATGCTCACCCAGGAATTGAAAACCCTTCAGGGTGAAGTCAGTAATTTACGCTCAATGGAAATCCAGCCATATGAAGATTGTATGAACGAACTTTATGAAATGGTTGGCGCCACAAAATCTGATATTGATAATTTCAGAAAAGCCGTTAATGAATTAGACGGTAAGATTAAAAGAAAAGAAGGTCCTAAAGCCGACAGGCAGGTTGACCTTAATGCTCTTAAGATGAACAAGATTAGTGCTCTGCCGGAATTTTTCGATAAAGTTCACAACCAGATGCAGAAGCTTCTTGACAACTGGATTGAAGAACCTAAGGAAATAATGTATACAGTTGTTAAAGGCGATCACCTTTGGGGTATCGCTAAAAAGAAAGAACACTACGGTAATCCGTTTGCCTGGCCAATGATTTACAAGGCAAACAGAGATCAGATTAAGAACCCTGATCTTATTTATCCAAAGCAGATTTTCAAAATTCCAAATCTTACTGAAGAAGAAAAAGCAAAGTACGATAAGATCAGAAAGAATTATAAGCCGGCACCGGTTCAATAATCTTCTGAGTTTTGATGTGTAATTATTTTAAGGAAAAACCCTTATCATTTAATTATGATAGGGGTTTTTACATTTAAACCATAAGAATATGACTGTAGCAGAAAAAAGATTAACACTTGAAAATGTAGATTTACAATCTTTGCTGGGTTTTAATGACACAAACCTTAAAGTACTTGAAGATAGATTTAACGCTTCAATAATCGTTCGTGGAGATTCTTTCACTTTCAAAGGTGTTCTTGAAGAAGTTGAGATGATTGAGAAGGTTGTAAAAGAAATGGTTTATGTACTGAACACAAGCGGCAAGCTTACTCAATCGGATGTTGAAACAATTTTGAATCTCACTATTGAGGGTAAGGAAATTATTGACAGTAAAGAATTTGATTCAATTGTACTTTATACGAAGAATGAAGTAATAAAAGCAAAAACAACAGGTCAGCTTCGCTTCCTGAAAGCTGCTCAAAAAAATGATATTTGTTTTGTAATCGGACCAGCAGGCACCGGGAAAACTTATCTTGCCGTCGCATTAGCTGTGGCAGCTTTAAAGAAGGGGATTGTTAACCGTATAGTACTGGCACGACCCGCAGTTGAGGCGGGTGAAAGTCTTGGTTTTTTACCCGGTGATTTCAGAGAGAAAATTGATCCATATCTTCGTCCTCTTTATGATGCACTTGATGATATGATGCCATCAGAAAAACTGAAAAATTACATTGAGAAGAAAATTGTAGAAATTGTGCCTCTTGCCTATATGCGCGGAAGAACTATCAATAATTCCTTTGTTATACTTGATGAAGCACAAAATGCAACTGCAATGCAAATGAAAATGTTTTTAACCCGCCTTGGTGCAAATTCGAAAGCAATTGTTACCGGAGACATCACTCAGATCGATCTTCCGAGTAAAACTTTGAGTGGACTTATCCAGGCAAAAGAAATATTAAGTAGTATTGAAGGGGTTGGATTTGTCTATTTTGATAAGTCAGATGTTGTACGGCATAAACTTGTCAAAGATATTATCGATGCATACGAAAAATATAATAACGGTTCGGGTAAATCCTGATCGGTATAGTTTAAATATAAGCCTTGCTTTCATTCCAGAGTTTATCCATTTCTTCAAGATTTGAATCACTCAGCTTTCTGCCTTGTGCCTTAATTCTCTTTTCAATGTATGAAAACCTTTTTATAAACTTTATATTTGTTCTTCTCAATGCATTTTCAGGATTAATACCAAGAAATCTCAGGTAGTTTACAAGTGCAAAAAGAACATCGCCCGCTTCGTCTTCAAGCCTTTGATGATCATTTTCTTTTTCCATATCATGCATTTCACGGATTTCTTCTAGCACCTTGTTCCAAACATCCTCCTTTTTCTCCCAATCAAATCCAACCTTTGCTGCTTTTTCCTGAAGACGGTGCGCTCTTTGCAGTGCTGGTAATACTTCAGGAACACCATCAAGTAATGATTCTCGTCCTTCACTCATTTTAATTTCTTCCCAATTTTTTTTTACTTCTTCCGAACCGGAAACTTTCACATTACCAAAAACGTGTGGATGGCGGCGAATTAGTTTTTCAGATATTGAGTCGATCACATCATCAATTGTAAAGTTTGCAAACTCGCTTGCGATTTCTGTGTGAAATACAACGTGAAGAAGCAAATCACCAAGTTCGTTTTTTAACTCATTGTAGTTTTTATTTTCAATTGCGTCAATAACTTCATAAGCTTCCTCAATAGTTGCCGACTTAATTGAATCGTTTGTTTGCTCTTTGTCCCAAGGGCATTCTTTTCTTAATTTTTTAACTATGTGAACAAAATCATTAAATTTACTTTGAGTCATAACTTTATGTTTCTCCATAAGATTTATAATTCAAATTTAACCAAAATATTTCAGCTATTGAGGTGTAAATAATGATTGAAGAAAAAATATCTGACTTTGGGTTTGAGCTGCCCGATTTAGTTAAACCGCTCGCATCATACATCCCTGCTAAACAAGTCGGAAATCTTGTAATGACATCAGGGCAGGTTCCGATTGTTAAAGGAGAATTAAAGTACGCCGGAAAAATCGGTAAAGATTTAACAATTGAACAGGGACAAGCAGCAGCAAGAGTTTGCGTATTAAATTGCCTTGCAGCCATTAAATCTGTTGCGGGAAGTCTTGACAGGATAGATGAAATTCTGAAGCTTACAGTTTTTGTCAGTAGTGCTGATGGTTTCTATTCACAACCACAGGTTGCAAATGGTGCCTCAGATTTAATTGTGCAAATATTCGGGGAAAATGGAAAACACGTCAGAAGCGCTATCGGGGTAAACTCATTACCCTTGAACTCAGCCGTTGAAATTGAAATGATAGTAAGAATAAGCAATTAACAAATTAATTAAAGTGGATTTATTGCTGATTTAATTGATCTGACTAAGTCAAAGGTTTTTGAAAAATCTCCTTTGAATTCTTTTATGGATTTAATTATTGCACTACCAACAATTACTCCGCTGCAATAAGGAACAACTGCTTTTGCATCTTGTTGACTTGATATTCCAAATCCAACCAGCATCTTGTTTTTTCGAATGGTTCTTGAAGCCAAAATTAAAGGTTCAAGAGTAGTTGAATCACTTATGAATTTTTTCCCTGTTGTTGCGGTCATACTTACATAATAAACAAATCCTTGACTGATTTCATCTATCTTTATAAGTCTTTCTACTCTGGTCGTAGGAGTTGCAAGCAATATAACTTCAAGATCCTTAAAATAACTCTGATAAAAATCTTCATACTCTTCTAATGGAATATCCGGAAGGATCAATCCATTAACACCGGCATCTGTGCAGTCTTTAGCAAACTTTTCTCTTCCATACTTAAAAATGGGATTAGCATAACCCATCAGAATTATCGGCTTATCGGTTGCTTTTCTTAATTGCCTGACAAAATCAAGTGTTTTTTTTATGTTAGCGCCGTTATTTAAGGCTATTTGCGAAGAAGCCTGTATCGTTGGTCCATCTGCAAGAGGATCACTAAACGGAATACCAATTTCTAAAATGTCAGCGCCTGAATTTAGAGTTCCTTCGGCAAGAACAGGAAACGAATTTAAATCCGGAAAACCGCTTGTCAGGAAAACCGATAAAATCTTTTCACTGTTGTCCAGTTTATTTTTAATATAACCTGATATAAAATTCATTTAAAGATATTTCCCAGCTGTTTTTGAATGGTATTCAAATCTTTATCGCCTCTGCCAGAGAGGTTAACAACAACAATTTCTTTCTCTGTTGTTTGTGGTATAAGTTTTTTCAGATAGGCAAACGCGTGTGCAGTTTCGAGTGCAGGAATTATTCCTTCAGTTTGTGATAAAAGAATTGCTGCCTCAAGAGCCTCGTCATCTGTTGCAGATTCATATATCGCGATTAATTCATCCTTTAAAAAGCTATGTTCGGGCCCCACACCGGGATAATCAAGACCGGCAGAAATCGAATGCACCTCAGATATTTGCCCAAACTCATTCTGAAGAAGATAGGTTTTCATTCCTTGGAAAATTCCTTCCGATCCCAGGGTTAAAGTTGCACAATGTTTTGAGGTTTTTAATCCCAAACCGGCAGCTTCAATTCCAATTAACTTTGGTCCGCGTCCAATAAACGGATGAAAAATTCCAATTGCATTGCTTCCTCCTCCCACGCAGGCGATAATGTAATCAGGAAGTTTTTTCTCCAGTGAAAGAATTTGTGATTCAGTTTCTTTGCCAATGATACTTTGGAAATCTCTAACAATCATTGGATAAGGGTGAGGCCCAACAACTGATCCAATTATGTAGTAAGTGTCGTAAACATTTGAAACCCAATCACGAATAGCTTCATTGGTAGCATCTTTCAATGTTTTACTTCCGGATGAAACCGGGATAACTTCTGCACCTAACAATTTCATTCTGAAAACATTTAAATTCTGACGTTCAATATCTTCTTCACCCATGTAAACCACGCATTTTAAACCAAACTTTGCACAAACTGTAGCAGTGGCAACTCCGTGCTGCCCGGCTCCGGTTTCGGCAATGATTCTTTTCTTGCCTAAAAGTTTCGCAAGTAAAACTTGTCCAAGGGCATTGTTAATTTTATGTGCACCTGTGTGACATAAATCTTCTCTCTTTAAATAAATTTTAGCACGGCCAAAATGAGCCGTCAATCTTTCTGCAAAAGTAAGGGGAGTTGGTCTTCCCGAATAACTGCTGTTCAATTTGAATAGTTGATCTTTAAAGTCAATATCGTCCTTTATCCGGAGATATTTTTCTTCAAGTTCATTTAAGGGTTCGATTAATGTTTCAGGGACAAATCTTCCACCGAATTTTCCAAATCTTCCCCGATAATCAGGAAAAGAATAGTTATTAGCTGTTACCATTTAGGTTTACCTTTCTATCAACAACTGCCGACAAGAGTTTTATTTTTTCAAGCAGCACTTTAAATACCTGAGGTGATAAAGACTGAGCTCCGTCTGACAAAGCAGATTCCGGATGAGAGTGAACTTCAATTATCAAACCATCTGAACCACAAGCTATTGAAGCAAGCGCCATTGCAGGAACTTTATCAGCCAAACCAATTCCGTGAGAAGGATCTACTATAATCGGCAAATGAGAATGTTTTTTAATTACTGGAATGGCATTGAGATCAAGTGTGTTCCTTGTATGAGTTTCGAAAGTTCTGATTCCCCGCTCGCATAGAATTACATTGTAATTTCCCTGTGATAAGAGATATTCCGCACTCATAAGCAAATCCTCAATAGTTGCTGCCATTCCTCGCTTTAGAAGAACAGGTTTTTTAATTTTTCCTGCTTCTTCAAGAAGTGAAAAATTCTGCATATTTCTCGCTCCAATCTGAATAATGTCCGCTACCTCTTCAATCAAGGGAAGTGTTTGTGTGTCTTTTGCTTCAGTAACTATGAACATATTAAGCTCTTTTTTACTTCCTGCAGATATTGTAATCCTTTTTCCTTTAATCCCTGAAATGAGTAAGGACTTGTACGTGGTTTATAAGCACCTGCTCTGAGAAATTTTATTCCCAATTCTTTTAGTTGTCCGGCAATTTCAAATATCTGATCCCGGCTTTCAACTGAACAAGGTCCTGCAATTAAAACAAGCTCAGCTGATCCGATGTGCTGGTTGCCAATGCTGATTATTGTGTTTTCTTTCTTCATCTCACGACTTACAAGCTTGTATGGCTTGGATACTCTCACGACATCGTCAACAGAATCTAACCTGATGAAATCCTCAGTATTCAATCTATTGGTTGGACCCGTGATGCCTATTGCGAGTTTGCTGCTGCCAGGGATTTCGTGAGGGGTGCACTGATTCTGAATAATTTTTTCTTTCACTTTTTCTATTTGTTCTCTCGAACTATTTAAATTCATCAGGATTAGCATGATTTGTTCCTAAGCGAGTTTAGTTTGAAAAAAAAATCTTTCATTTTAATAATGTCTTTCTTGCCAGGAGAAGATTCCAAAGATGAGGATACATCAATAGCATAAGGTTTTATCTCACTGCAGATTATCTCTAAGTTGTCTGTAGAAATACCTCCGGCAAGAATGATTTTGCCTCTTAGTTCGCGCGGAATATTTTCCCAGAAAAATTTTTTTCCTGTTCCTCCTTTTTCACTTTCCGAAAATGAATCCAACAGGATGTACTGATATTTAAATTCATAAAGTAAATCGTAGTTAAATGTGTTATTAACTCTGAATGATTTTATTACAGGCAGATTTAATCTGGTTGCAAAATCCGGAGTTTCTTCACCGTGAAGCTGAATCAGATTCAATTTAATATTTTTTGAAACCATATTAATCTTATCGGCAGAAGCATTTACAAATACTCCCACCTTTGTGATGAACGGGGATAATTCATCGATAATTTTTTTTGCGCTTTCAAAGTCTATAAAGCGTTTACTTTGTTCGTGGAAAACAAATCCGAGCGCATCTGCACCAAACTCTTCTGCAATAAGAGCATCTTCAGTGTTAGTAATACCGCAGATTTTAACTCTCATCTTTTGCACCATTCTTTCATTTCTGTTATTGAACTCGAAATATTTTGCGATCTCATAAAATGTTCGCCGATAAGTATTGCACTAAGGTTTATCTGTTTTAATTGATCGAGATGGTTTCTTCCGCTGATTCCGCTTTCAGAGACAATCAGAGAATTTTCAGGGATAAGTCTCGAAATTCTTACTGTAGTATTCAAATCAACATCAAAACTTATCAAGTCCCTGTTGTTTATACCAATTAAGCTGTTACGATTGAAATCTATTTTATCTAATTCCTTTTCGGAGTGAAGTTCAAGCAGTACTTCAAGGCCGCACTCAGAAGCAGCTTCGGTAAGCTCTGATATCTGAGTTGCTGAAAGTATTTCGCTGATCAACAGGATAAAATCTGCACCGTAGGCTTTTGATTCAAATACTTGTAAAGCATCAATGATAAAATCTTTTCTAAGCAGAGGAATTGATGAAAGTTTTGAAACATCGGATAAATACTTTAAATCACCATTGAAAAATTGTTTATCGGTCAATATTGATATTGCGGCAACTTCGTTTTGAATATATTCGCTGGCAATTTCAATATGATTGAAGTTTCCTCTTATAATTCCTTTTGAAGGACTGGCTTTTTTTATTTCAGCTATAATTGAAATTTCCGAATTCCGATTTATTTTTTGAGAGAATAGGTTGGAATTCTTTTCGAAGCCTTCCATACTTTGAAGTAAAGAAAATGAAAAATTATTTTTCAATAAAGTAACTTCTTCTTTTTTAACTTCAATTATTTTTTTCAGAATATCCATAGAGATTAGTCTTCATTTGAAAATCTTCTTAGCTGTTCAAGCTTCTTTTTAGATGCGCCGCTTAAAATAGATTCTTCTGCGGCTTTTACGCATTCAATTAAATCATCTGAATAATCCATACAGAAAAGAGCCAGCGCCGCATTTGCACACACTGTATGAAACGCACCGTTTTTCTGATTTCCGTCAAGCAAATCCTGAATGAGCTGTGCATTTGTCTGAGCACTTTCTCCTCTAATTGAATCCAGATCAACAGCAGGATAGCCAAATGAATGATTCTCCAGATGAAATTTTCTTACAGAATTTCCTTTAGCTGACTCGAATATTTCATTTTTTCCGCTCAACAAAATTTCATCGTACCTGTCATCGCAGCAATACAAAAATGATTTTTCTGTGCCGAGAATGTTTAACGCTTCAGACATTTTTTTTGCAGTGTTTGAATTAAAAGCACCAATCAACTGCCTTTTAACTCCCGCTGGATTAGTAAGCGGGCCGAGTATGTTGAATATTGTTTTAACGGCAAGTTCTTTTCTGGCATTTGCAGCATTTTTCATTGCAGGATGATAGTGGGGTGCAAATAAAAAAGTAATCCCGATTTTTTCCAGTGCTTTTTCAGCCTTTTCTTTTTGTATGTTGATATTTATTCCAAGAGATTCAAGTACATCTGCACTGCCACTTCTGCTCGTTATTGAACGATTGCCGTGTTTTGCTACACGGATTCCTGCACCGGCGACTACAAAGGCAACCGCAGTTGAAATATTAAAAGTTCCGGAGTTGTCGCCACCGGTTCCACAAACATCAATTGCATTGTTGCCGTTTGATATTTTAATGCTTCTCTCTCTCATTGCTTTTGCGAAACCGGCAATTTCTTCCGGGCTTTCACCTTTTGATTTCAAAGCAATTAAAATTCCGGCAAGCTGTGCATCGGTTAATTTACCATCCATAATTTCATTCATCAGGTTGAATGATTCATTAAAGCTTAAGTTGATTTTTTCAGTTAGTTTTTCAATTAATTCTTTAATCATAGTTCAACCCAGTTTTTTAATATTCGAAATCCTTCCGTTGTTAAATATGATTCCGGATGGAATTGAATTCCCTCAACCGGATAATTTTTATGACGAACTGCCATTATAATCTCATTTTCGGTTTGAGCAGTAATAATCAATTCGTCCGGAAATGATTGTTTATCAATTACTAAAGAGTGATATCTTGTTGCGGTAAAAGGTAAAGCCACATCTTTAAATATTGATTTACTATCGTGGTAAATCATTGAAGTTTTACCATGCATTAATTCTTTTGCTTTAATAACTTTTCCGCCGAATGCAATTCCTATTGCCTGATGACCGAGACAAACACCAAGAATTGGGAACACGTTCTTCAACTTTTTTATAGCTTCAAGGGAAACTTTTGAATCTTCCGGTCTACCCGGACCAGGCGATATCAAAATCTTGTCAGGGTTCAATTCCTGGATTTGTTCAATTGTTATTTCATCATTTCTTTTTACAACGACTTTACAGTTCATTTCACCAAGCATTTGATAAAGATTATATGTGAATGAGTCGTAATTATCTATCAGCAAAATCTTCATCAATCACCTCAGCAAATTTTAGTGCGTTAACCATTACGGCAGATTTATTTTTTATTTCCTTTGATTCAAGTTCAGGAATACTGTCAGCAACTATTCCTGCACCTGATTGCCAATAAATTGTCTTTCCTTTTGAAAACAACGTCCGGATAGCAATGCACATATCCAGATTACCTGAAAAATCAAAATAGCCAACTGATCCGGCATAAACATTTCTTTCTTGTTTTTCATATTCGCTTATAAGCTGGATAGCCTTGATTTTAGGCGCTCCGGTAACTGTTCCGGCAGGAAAGCAGGCTTTTAATGCATCGATTGAGTTTTTATCTTCAGTGAGAATTCCTTCGATTTTTGAAACGAGGTGCATTACGTGAGAATATCTTTGAATTTTCATTTTTTCGGTGACTTTTACTGTGCCTGATTTACATACCCGCCCGAGGTCATTACGGCCAAGATCAACAAGCATAGTATGCTCGGCAATTTCTTTAGGATCATTGATCAGATTTTTTTCAAGATTCAGATCTTCTGCTTCGGTATTACCTCTTCTTCTGGTTCCAGCAATCGGCAGTAGCAGTGCATTTCTGTTTTTAATTTTGAGTAGATCCTCAGGAGAAGTTCCAATGATGTTAAAATTATTTTCAAATTGAAGGAAATACATATAGGGAGAAGGATTAATTATTCTGAGTGCACGATATAAATTGAAAGGATCTCCTGAAAACTCAGTTGAAAATCTTTTCGAGAGTACAATCTGGAAAATGTCACCCTCAAAAATATTTTTTTTGCTTTTTTCTACTGCATCATAAAATCCATCGAAATTAAAGTCAGTTATTATCGGATTAATTATCTTGAAATCAGATGAGTAATTAAAATTTGCTTTTAATTCATTTTTTAATTCGCTGATGCTTTCTTTTGCAGATTTAAAAGCAGACTTTAAATCAGTTTGATTGTTTACGTGAACGTTGTTTATCAAAAGTATCTGGTGTTTTAAATGATCAAAAGCAAGTACTTCCTTATAAAGTCCCAGAATCGAATCAGGATTTTCTGAGGGCTCGTATCCGAATTTTATAACCGGCTCGATCAATGATATGTTCTCATATCCTATAAATCCAACCACTCCGCCAGAGAATGATGGTAACCCGGGAAGCTGAGGCGATTTGAATTTTTTTAGTTCATCTGTAATCTGATCAAAGACTGATCGGTACATTTTAGTGATTTCTGAATTTTGTTTTCTCTCAAGCTTTAATCCTTTATTCGAAATAATTATTTCAGGGTTTCTCCCAATGAAAGAAAATCTGGACATATTTGCTGAACCCTCAACTGATTCGAGTAAAAAGCTCATTTGAGAAATCTTTCTTACTCTTAAGTATGCAGTTACAGGTGTAAGAAGATCAGCGGTCATAAACTCATAAACCGGAATCAGGTTATATTCTTTGGCAAGTTCTTTAAATTTTTCAAATGTCATATTCTTATCTAAAAATAAAAAACCCTTCTCAGTGATGAGAAGGGTTCGGTTAAAAATTAAATATCACTGAGAAAAGCTACATGAACATACTGGTCCACCACCACCAATTGTTATATTGGAAGCAAGCATTCTTGTAATATTTATCGACTAAACTTTTCATAATCTTGTTGGCAAATATATACCAGATTTTTAATTAATCAAGCAAAATTTTTTTGTGGGAAATTTTAGGCGAAATTTTTTGTTCATTTATTTAAATATTTAGGTAAATAATAAGAAATAAAAACCGAAATTCTTGCCGGAAACTGCAACAGATAAAAACATTGATTTTAGTCTGATAATTTGTAATATTAGTAAAAAAATAAACAAGGCTTTATGAAAAAACTTATTATTCTGTTGGTTATTGTGCTTTCGACAATTTCATTTGCACAATTCAGAGAGAACGGACTTCCAAAACCAACTGTAAAGGATGGAATAGTTGATCAGTCTTCAGGTTCGTTTTTCAACTTTTTGAACTCTGATAATTTTATGATGAAACACACTTTCAACGTTTCCTATACTGCAGGAGGAAATATGGGTTTGGCATTAACAACATATACCAACAGTATGTTTTATAGATTTGCTGATAATCTTAATGTTCGAGCCGACATAAGTTTTATTCATTCACCCTACAATACTTTCGGTAAGGATTTTCAGAATAATCTGAGTGGAATTTACTTGAGCCGTGCAGCAATAAATTATAGACCCTGGGAGGATGTTTCTATAACACTACAGTACAGAAACCTTCCTGGTTCCTATTACTACAATCCTTACTATGGATACTACGGTTTTGGCTACTTTAACCAGTATGATGATGATCCGTTTTTCACAAGATAAATTCTCTAATTCCTGAGATTAACTAAGTGAAGGTAAATAACAGATTACAACCTGAAATAAAAAAAGGTACAAATTCCAGCGGCTCTGAAATATTTCTGAACTCAATTATTATTTTGCTTGTGGGACTCGCATTTTTTCTCGCCTATTCCCTAGTTACAAAAACTCTTTCAATCCGCGACAGCGAAGAGATTAAAAGCAATCAGGAGAAATCCCTTAAGATTATTCAGGTCGAAGTGTTAAACGGTTGTGGTGCAACAGGAGTCGCAGACCGGTTTACAGACTTTTTGAGAAGCAAAGGTTTTGATGTTGTCCAGATGGGAAACTACCGATCATATGACATTGATGAAACTTTGATAATTGACAGGACTGGTAATAAACTCAATGCAAACAGGGTTGCAGAGGCTTTGGGAGTAGATAAAAAAAATGTAATTCAACAGATAAATCAAGATTATTTTCTTGATGTTTCGCTTGTAATTGGAAAAGATTTTAACAAATTATTACCAACTAATTAGGAACAAATTTGGATTCATTGAGATTTGCAGAATCATTGACTGAACATATTTTTTCGAAAAAGGGTTATGATGTTAAGATACTTGATCTTAAAGAGCTAACATCTTTCACAGATTACTTTGTTATTTGTTCGGCAGATTCAGACATTCAAGTGAAAGCAATTGCTGATGAGATCGATAAAAAGCTTTCAGAGCAGGGAATAAAATGCTGGCATAAAGAAGGTTATAAAGCTTTGAGCTGGGTTCTCCTGGATTATGTTGATGTTGTAGTTCATATTTTTAAGAAGGAATCGCGGGAGTTTTATAATCTTGAAAAACTTTGGGGTGATGCCCCGGCAATTTTTGTTGAAGATCCTGCCATTACTAAAACGGCTAAGAGAAAAAAAAGTACTGTTAAACCAAAATTGAAATAGGAGCTTTGATTTATTGAAACAATATCTTACAAATCTATTTCTAAAATCCTCTGAAAAACTATCCTATCTGAAAGAAATAAATCTATTCTTTGATATTCCGAAATCAGAAGCGCACGGTGATCTATCCTGTAATGCGGCGATGATATTATCTAAAAAGCTTAAAAAGAATCCGCGCACAATTGCTGAAGAAATAGTTCTCTCTTTAGATTTTGATAAAAAAATAATTTCAAAAATTGAAATTGCCGGCCATGGTTTTATCAATTTCTTCTTTTCTAAAGAATACATACCCCAGATAATTGATGAGATAATTAAGAAAGACGAAGAATTCGGAAAATCCGAAAAGTATAAAGGTAAAAAAGCAAATGTTGAATTTGTCTCTGCCAATCCTACCGGCCCGTTAACAGTTGGTCACGGAAGAAACGCTGTAATTGGAGATACTGTTGCTAATCTTCTTGAGTGGTCGGGCTATGATGTCGAGCGGGAATATTATTTCAATAATGCAGGCAGGCAAATGCGTGTTCTCGGTGATTCGGTTAGATTGCGTTACCTTGAATTACTTGGAGAAAAAATTGAATTTCCCGAAGACTACTATCAAGGGGATTATATAAAAGAAATAGCTCGAAATCTTTTCGATCAGTTTGGTTCAAGACTTATAAGTGAACCTGCTGAAGGAATCTTTAAGCAGGAGGCTGAAAAAGAAATCTTTAAAAGTATCAGATCAACTTTAGAGCGTATTGGAATCTTTCATAAAATATTCTTTAATGAAAATTCTCTTTATGAAGAAAAGAAAATCGACAAGCTTTTATCAATATTGAAAGAAAAAGATCTTTCGTATGAGAAAGAGGGAGCTGTTTGGCTTAAACTTTCCGAAATGGGTAACGAACAGGATAAGGTGATAGTCAAATCTTCAGGTGAACCGACTTACCGGCTTCCCGACATTGCATATCATTGTAATAAATTTGAACGAAATTATGATTTGATGGTCGATCTTTTCGGGTCCGATCACAATGATACCTACCCGGATGTTCTTGCCGGATTAAAAGCACTTGGCTATGATTCAGAAAAAGTCAAAGTATTGATTCATCAATTTGTTACAGTTGTTGAGAATGGCGAAATAGTAAAAATGTCGACAAGAAAGGCAAACTTTATTACGCTTGATGAGCTCATTGATGAAGTAGGTAAAGATGTTGTAAGATATTTTTTCAACATGAGAAATATCAGTGCACATATGAATTTTGATCTCGATCTTGCAAAAAAACAGTCGGATGAAAATCCTGTATTTTATCTTCAATATGCTCACGCTCGTATTTGCTCAATAATGAAGATGGTTGAAAAAGAATCAATAAAAATATCAACAGAAAATTTGTATTTATTGACATCTGATGAAGAGCAAAAGCTGTTAAGAAAACTGCATTTGTTTGAAGAAGAAGTTTTATACTCAGCCGAAAACTACGAACCCCACAGGATTTGCGCCTATCTTGTTGAACTTGCGGCGGCATTTCACAAGTTTTATACTTTTTGCAGAATTATTGGTTCTGAACATAAACTTGCCGAAGCCAGACTATCGCTGGCTTCTGCAGCCCGAATTGTTCTTAGAAATGGTTTGCGAATTCTTGGAGTAAGTGCGCCGGAGAGAATGTAGTTTAGAGTGCTGCAATTGCTATAGATGCTGCATAAACTTTTAACGCACCTCTTGCTTTAATTACCTTTGCGCATTCCTCTGTTGTAGCACCGGAGGTTATTACGTCGTCTACAATCAGGATATTCCTGCCTGTAAAATCCTTTCCTGCTTTGAAAGCCCCGCTTATATTTGCCTGACGCTGATGGATATCTAATTTGGTTTGGGACTGGGTGTATCGGATTCTTTTTAATGCCCGGGTTGAAAATGGAATCCCGTAAACTTCGCTTATTCCCCTGGCAATATAATCTGACTGATTATAATTTCTTTCAATTTTTTTTAACCTGTTCAGTGGAACAGGAATTATCAAATCAAAATGCCATTCCGGTTTTGCTGACTTAATTGAATCTGCCAAAATGATGCCGAGAAATTTGCCCACCAGAAATTTTTTGTTGTACTTTAAAGCATGAATTATTGATTGAAGCTCTTTATCTTGTTCAAAAACAAATGGAGCATAAAAATCATCAATTAAATTTCTGTAATAAAATTTTCTGGTGAACTCATACTTTAATAATTCATCATTAGTCTTTTGAATTTTTGAAATACAATTTTCACAAACGAATGTTTTTTCTGTTTTAATTTTATGATTACAAGAAAGACAGAATCTTGGAAGAAAAAAATCTTTGAAGGAACTTAATAGTTCGGAGAGAAACATAATGTAAACCCCTCTACAACATTCCTCTTCGTTTTCTTAGAAACCATTCCATACTAAAAAGCAGGATTGTGATTATCATAAGCCATTCACTTGACCAAAGATTGAACTCACTTTTTCCCAGTTCTTCTTTCGAAGCGCCCTTTGTAAGGCTTGAAACTGCACTAAAAACTTCAGCAAAGTTTTTCGAGTCAAAATACTTTCCGTTTGTTCGTGCAGCAAGGTTACTAAGAAATTCATAATTCATTCGGTCATCAAGCATTTCAATATTCACTTCTCCGATGTTGAAGCTTCCGCGATCTGTGCCTAATATTTTTTGTGAATAAGTTGCCGAGCCCGAAAAATTGTAATCACCGCTTTTTGAGATTTTTAATGAACCTTCATATAGACCATTTCCTATGGGAGTCAGTAAGATCTCTCTCTTAAATTCATCACCTGTTATGTTTAGTCTTACTTCCGCATCTGCTACAGGATTGAAAGCTTCATCATAAACTTCTGCAGCAAATTCAATCTCTTCACCAACCGAGTAAAGCCTTTTTAATGATTTGATCTTTACCTGCTTTTCTATCTCTGAGGAATTCAACCATTTGATACTGTTGAAAATGAAGTTGTCAAAAAGTCCGGGGTAACGGTCAGTGGTTTGTAATTTCCATCTCCAGATATCCTTTGCAAGAACAGCAATACTTCTTTTACTGCTGATTTTTCTTGTAAGAAGAATCGGTATTTTCAAAGGCATCTCTCTTATTTTAATTGATGCAAGAACATTAGCTTCAGGTTTTGCAGCAAAATTTACTATCGGTTGAAAAACCGGAGGCAGGTTATTCCAATCTGAAGAATTACCTGAACCAGAAATCAATAAAGGATTAGAAAGCTGATCAAACGAAACTGTAAGCTGAACTTCCCGATAATCATCTGAGTGCTTATCGAAGCTGAATGGCAAATCATTTTTAATTACTGAAAGCTTATTTAAATCTATTCCGGCAGACATCGTAATAAAGAATGGTTTATTCAACTGTGAAATTTTCTCCGATACTTTTTCCCAGATTTTCTGATCTGAGTTTCTTGAAGGATATCCGATTAAAAGGAACACATCAGCGCTGTCAATAAAACTTTGTTTAAAGTTTTTTTCAAGAATTTTTCCCGGTGAAACTTCAGTATAAGAATCCACTTTGATATTCTCATCCTGTTTAATAGAGTTCTTTAAGAAGGAAAGATCGGTAGAAGGGGAACCAGCAAGAAGCAATACTTTTATTTTATTATCAAGAACTTTCAGATAAAAAACTCTGCGGTTGTTCCCGGGATTTGATTCGCCTTTAAGTGTGTTGATACTGATGCTGATTTTCTTTTCACCACCGCTTTGTGGAGTATAATCAATATTTATTTGTTGAATCCCTTCTTCATCGAGCACCAAATTTTTAGAAGAGAGTTGTTTTCCATTTTCTTCAAATGTCAAAGTTATGTTTTGTCCTGCGAATCCTTTATTAATAATTGTTACTACCAGTGTAGTTGGATTCTTTGCATAAATCATTTCATTATGCAGAACATTTTTTATTGAAATATCATCCTTGCGGGATGAATCACCAACTCCAACTGTAAAGACAGGAATACCGAGCTCACTTGCAGCAAAAAGCGGATTAGACCCATCGGTAATAACCCCATCGCTTACTATGGTAATAGATGAAATATTTCTTTCATCTTTTATTATGTCATTGAAAATATTTGCAAAATTTGTCGTCCCCTCAGTAAAATTAATTTGTTTTAACGAATCGTAATTTTCTTTCCTTATATCAGAACCAAAGGAATAAAGCTCGCTAAGAGGCAATATATTATTTTCTTCAATTCCTGAAATAAAATTTCTGATAACTTCGCTCCTGCCGTAGCCATCATCAATTAAAATTGATTTTGAGTTGTCAATAAAAATCAGATTAATTGGTTCAAGAATTTTCTTTTTAGTAATTATTAAAACCGGTTCAAAAACCATGGTTATCAGTCCGATTAGAGCTAACGTCCTGAGTCCGATTAAAACAATTTTAGATAATTTCCCAACCGGAGGCAGAGTAAACCTGTAGATGAAAAAAGTGAAGGTAAGCGCCAAAGCCGCAAAGAGGATCAGAAGTGCCGGATTGAAACTCAGATTAATTTTAAAACTTTCTAAACCGAACATCAGAAAAATAATTCTCCTTTGATTATACTTACTGCCTGGGCATAGATCATCAATTCGTTTTTGGTTTCATCAAAAGAAACCTGAACTCTGCATTGCCGGTTTATGGCATCGCCCTGTTCAACCATATATCTCTTATTGGTTATATGGTTTTTAATAAGACCGGCTCTTAACATTACTAAAATAAGCGGTCCGATTGCAGAGCCTGTTCCCGGATCTTCATCGATTCCAAAGTAGGGGGCAAAAAATCTTAAATGTGCTGTGCTGCTTTTTTCAACTGTTTCGGTTGAAAAAACTGCATAAGCTTTTATTGAAGAATTTTTACTTGTGATTTCGTTCAATCCTTTTATGTCTGCATTTATAGCGAACAGATCTGCCAATTGATTTACAAAAATATATAAGTAACCTCCCTGGCTGATAATTAAGGGAATTTTATCATCGAAACAAACTCTGTCAAGTCCGAAGAGCGACAGAATATCTTCTTTACAGCCGTTATACTCCTGAATTTGAGGCACGGGAATTTGCATATAATAAGTGTCAGCGGTCATTCCACATATTAGGTTGCCTGAGCGGGTTTCAAAAAGAATTTTCGAATCTGGTTTCAGAATTCCTTTTTCAAAAAGGAAATGCAAAGAAGCAATGGTTGCATGACCGCATAAATCGACTTCAGTTTTGGGTGTAAACCACCGAAGAAGGTAATCCGCATTTTTTGATTTCGATAAGAAAGCTGTTTCTGATAAATTTATTTCACGGGCAATTTTTTGCATAAACTCTGAGGAAAGATTTGAAGCAAACATAACTCCTGCCGGATTTCCACTGAACGGTTTATTAGTGAATGAATCTATATGATATACTTCAAAACTACTTTTCATTTACCAAGTGTTCGAGATTCCAATCTTTCATTAGATTATATGTTTCGTAATCAGTGAGATCAAAGTGTATGGGAGTAATCGACACGAATTTATTTTTCACAGCTCCCTGGTCCATATCAGTCTCATTATCTTCCTGTTTAAGATTTCCCGTTAACCAGTAATAATCTCTTCCGAAAGGATCGGTTCTTTTTTCATAAATATCATCCCATCTCGATTTACCCTGTTTGGTAATTCTTATTCCCGCAATTTCAGACTCGGGAATGTTCGGAACATTCACATTCAACAAAGTTCCTTTCATCAAACCTCTTTCAGCAACAGCAAGAGATAAATTCTTTGCGATTCGTGCAGCAAATGAAAAATCTTTCACATTATGGCTTGTAACTGAAACAGCAATTGAAGGTACATCCATTATTGCAGCTTCCCGTGCAGCAGAAACAGTGCCCGAATAAATTATGTTGATGGCTGTGTTGGAACCGTTATTAATGCCTGAGACCACAAGGTCGGGATAAAAACCCAATATATTTCTTATGCCCATCTTCACACAATCGGCTGGAGTTCCGTTTACAGCGTATCCAAAAAATTCCTTATCACGGTAATATTTGGTAACTCTTAAAGGCAGCTGCATTGTAATAGCATGTCCGGCTGCACTTTGTTCCTGATGAGGTGCAACAACTGTAACTTCTGCAATTTCCTTTAGAGCCGAGGCTAAAGAATAAATTCCGGGAGAGTCAATCCCATCATCATTAGAAACTAAAATATTCACTCTGTTTCCTTTAAAATTAGAGTACAATGTTATTCAATAATACTTAAATAGATATCATAAATTTATAAATAATCTTCATAAGTAATTTGTAGTAAAATGATTAACTTTAAATTTTAGTAATTAGACATTAAATCTTTTGTTGATAATTAAACCATATATTTTTAAGCAATTTCCGGAAATAATTTGCGGGGTCAGCACTAAAATTGGTAACTCCGTTCAGAATCCTTTTTATTTCAATCTTTCTTTATCTGTTGGTGACGATTCCGCGGTCGTTTTACAAAACAGAAAATATTTCTTTTCGGAAATTGGGCTTGATTACCAAAAAGCTGCATACCAAAAACAGATTCATAGTGATGAGATAGTTATTACCAACCGGGCAGGAATATTTGAAAACAATGATGCTTTGATAACAAATCAACAAAATCTTCCACTTGTAGTTACAATCGCCGATTGTCTTCCCATAATGATTTATGATCCTAAAGAAAAGGTTATTGCTGCAGTTCATTCCGGCTGGCGTGGAACTTCAAAAAGAATTCTGGACAAAGTTATTAAAACGCTGCAGGATAAATTTAATTCTAAATCCTGGAATCTGTTCGTGTATCTTGGTCCTTCAATTACACAGGCTAATTATGAAGTTGGTACTGAAGTGAAAGAATTATTTGACCAAAAGTATTTGCTTCGTACCGGTTCAAAGTATTTCCTTAATATAGTTCAGGCCAACCTGGATATGCTTTATCAAAACGGAGTAAAGAAAAACCAGATCCAGATTTCGGGATTGTGCACTTACGAAATGAAAAATGTACTTTATTCATCCCGACGGGACGGAGAAAAATCCGGCCGCGCATTGGCCGTAATTTCAATGAAAGATAAGAATGTCGGTTAACTTTAAAATAATTTCAGTTTATATTTTGCTTTGTTTAATATGGGGTTCAACCTGGCTGGCTATCAGAATCGGACTTGAATCTCTCACTCCACTTTTTTCTGCAGGTTTAAGGTTCTTGGTTGCAGCTTCAGTTATAGCTGTTTTGATCAAAATAAAAAAAATCACTGTTCAAAAAGATAAACTGTCGATGAAGCTTTATTTTCTTATGGGATTTTTTTCATTCTTCATCCCCTTTGGTTTGGTTTATTGGGGTGAACAGTTTATTCCGTCGGGGCTGGCTTCAGTTCTCTTTGCGGTATATCCATTCTTTGTTGCTTTATTTTCTTTTTTTATCCTTCGGTCCGAAGTAATTGGAGCCAATAAAATAATCGGGATGATTATAAGCTTCGCCGGAATCCTGGCTATATTTTCTGATACTTTTGGAGTTGACATCTCAAATAATTTTTTAGGTATGCTTGCAATTGTTATAAGTGGTATAATGCAGGCAGCTATGGTTGTCATAATTAAAAAGTATGGTCATCATCTTAATCCTCTTTCGATGAATTTATACCCGATGGTAATTGCCGGATTTTTTATGTTTGTTTTTGGTTTGCTTACAGAGGATATCTCGACACTAAAATTTAACTTTTATTCGATTTCATCAATCCTTTTTCTTGCAGTATTCGGAAGTGTGATTACATTCACCGGCTATTATTGGCTGCTAAAAAGAATGAATGTTGTGATTCTTTCTTTCATTGCATTTATCACTCCGATTGTTGCGCTGATAGTAGGATGGATTTTTTACGATGAGGTTCTTCAGACTCATCATTTTATAGGTTCTCTTTTAGTTCTTGGCGGGTTGTTAATTTCAAACTTATCGAGTCTTAAAAACTTAAAGCAAATGCAAATTTTTTATAAATGAATATTAGTAGAAACACACTAAAGAAAATCATTTTTATTAAGTAAATTTAATCATCATTTTTACCCTAATATGAAAAATGCAGAATGTAATAAGAATTAAAAAAGCGACTTTTTACGGCTACCATGGTGTACGATCTGAAGAACAAAGCGTTGGTGGAAAATTTGAAGCTGATGTCGATATTTACACAGATTTTTCAAAAGCTGCCTTAAATGATGATTTGAAAGAGACCATAGACTATCATAAAGTTTACTCATTTATTTATAAGCTTGCACTTGAACAAAAGTATTACCTGATTGAAGCGCTCGCTATGAAAATTACTGATGAACTTCTGAAGAAATTTGATACTATCACAAAAGTTGCAGTACGGATTCGGAAAAACAATCCGCCGCTTGGTGGAGTAGTTGATTGTGTTGAAGTTGAAGTTGTTAAAGATAGAGAGGAGTTTAAAGATAATTAACAAATGGGCACTAAAGCATTCATAGCTCTCGGTTCTAATCTTGGAGATCGGCTTAACTTTCTGAGAGGCTCAGTGGATTTGATTGATAGCGATATAAACTGCCGGGTGATAGAGGAATCTTCGGTTTATGAATCGAAACCATTTGGAATTGAAAATCAGGAAAACTTTCTTAATGCTGTTATTGAAATAAAAACTGATTATTCAGTTATAGAATTATTTAATAAACTAAAGAAAATTGAAAAAACACTTGGCAGACACTCTTCTGTCAGATGGGGCCCGAGAGAAATTGATCTTGATTTACTATTTTTTGATCAATTGATTTATTCCGATGAAAATTTGAATATTCCGCACAGAGGAATTACTGAAAGAGATTTTGTTTTGGTTCCTTTAAAAGAAATTGCTCCTGATTTTGTTCATCCGGAATTAAAATTACGCATCGCCGACTTGAAAATTCCTTGCAACGGTCAAACGATAATTAGAAAAATAAATGAATCGCTTAGGGAGGAAAAAATAAAACTTGAGTGAAAACTCCGAAATAAAGTACATTGCAGTTGAAGGTGTTATTGGTGCCGGAAAAACTTCGCTTGCAAAAAAAATAAAAGACAGACTTAATGCTGAGCTAATTCTTGAACAATTTGAGGAAAATCCTTTCCTCGAAAGTTTTTATTCCGATAGAAGAAGATTTGCATTTCAAACCCAGATGTTTTTTCTCATAAATCGGTTTAAGCAGCAGCAGGAGCTGAATCAGGAAAATCTTTTTACCCAATACACCATTTGCGATTATCTTTTTGAAAAAGATAGAATTTTTGCTTATATGAATTTATCTCCTGAAGAGTTAAAACTCTACGAATCAATTTATCCTCTTCTTTCAAGAAGTTTGCGCAAGCCTGATCTCGTTATTTACCTTCAGTCGGGAGTTGAAAGACTAATGTACAATATCAAAAAACGAAGCAGAAAAATTGAAAGAAATCTTACCCGTTCTTACATTGAAGAGTTGAGCGATGCATATAATCATTTCTTTTTCAGATATAATTCAACACCGCTGCTGATAGTTAATTCTACCGAAATTGATTTTGTCCACAAAGAAGAAGATTTTGAAGAATTATTCAAGCAGATTTTTAGAGAAGACAGAGCATATATTGAATATTTCCAACCCGAATTCAGGAAAACTGATTAAAGATGGTACGGTTTATTATTTATTTTCTTTTGTTTCTGATTATCTTTAAGACAATTTCATACCTGTTTAGATATTTTGTTTCGGGAAATAAATCACCTGCAGATAGACAGACCTCCGGTAAAAAAGATAAGTATGCTGATGTTGAAGAAGCAAAGTTCAAAGAAATAAAACCAGATAAAGAAGAAGACCAACCAAAGAACTGAATAAATGAACGGGAAGAATTTTCTTTCAAATCTTGTTTACTCTCTCGCAGAAAAATTCCTAAGCATTCCTGAAAATCCAGCTAAAGATTTAGGCAACCCGCAACAAATATTAATCGTAAGACAACATAATCAACTCGGGGATCAGCTTGCCGGAGTTTCGCTCTTTAGAGCAATAAAGGAAAAGTACCCTTTGAGCCATTTAACTTTTATTGCATCTCCTCTAAACTATCCCGGCGTTGCCAAAAACAGATTCCTCGATCACACTTTTGTTTTTGATAAAAGAAAAATTTTCAATCCGTTCTATCTAAAAAAGTTTTTGAAGCTTTTAAGGCAAAAGTATGATCTGGCTATTGTGCCTGTAACAGTATCTGTCTCTTTTACAAGTAATCTTATTGCCAGACTTTCGAATTCTAAAATCAGAATCGGACCTAAGTGCTTGAATGGAAAAGAAAATAAAAGCGCATTTCTTTTTGACAGGCGGGTTGAGATTGACTGGCAAAAGCACCCCGATTCAAATGTTGCGGACAGAATTCTTGACATTGTAAGGCCTTTTGGCATAGATACAACTGAGTTTGCCTCTGAGATATCATTTGACGAGCGCGATGAGAAAGCGGCTAAGGAATTTCTGCTTGACCTGACTAATCCGGGAAATAAAAAAGTAATTGGTTTGCACGTCGGTGCAGCAAAATCGCAGAATAAATGGTCTTTGCTGAAATATATTGAATTGATTGACCGCTTAAAGAAAAAATATGATGCTTCGTTTTATCTTACAGGAAGCAATAAAGATATGGAGGAGATTAATTTCGTAGTTAATAATTCTAAAGTTCCTATGAAACTTTGTATTAACAAAGAGATTCCGGTTCTTGCGGCAATTATTTCAAAAAGCAGTCTATTCATAACTAATGATACGGGAATAATGCATGTTGCCGGGGTAACTGCTACTCCTCAGATTTCAATTTTTGGTTCCACAAATCCTTTCAACTGGGCGCCAATTGGAAAGAATAAACATTTCATCCGTAGGTCCGAGCTTATTGATGATGTAACAGTTGATGATGTTTTTTCTGTCTGTGAAATAATATTAAAGGAAATAAATGACTGAAAACCGTTTTGCTGCTGTTGATATGGGAACCAATTCTTTTCATCTGATTGTAGTTGAAGTTCAGGATGATGGTTCATTCAAACTGCTTGACCGGGAAAGAGAAATTATCAGGCTTGGTTATCATAAAGGAGATGAGCTTTCTTTTATTTCTGAAGGTGAAACAGAAAAGGCAATCGATATTCTTAAAAACTTTAAGAACGTATCGAAGCTTTATAATGCTGAAATGCGGGCGGTTGCTACAAGTGCAGTTCGCGAAGCTAAAAATCAGCTTGAGTTTGTTCAAAAGGTCTTTGAACAAACGGGAATCAATATTGAAGTAATTGAAGGGAAAAAAGAAGCCGAGCTGATATTTAAAGGTGCCGTTAAAATAATTAATCCGGGGACAAAAAAAGTTTTATGTGCAGATATAGGAGGGGGAAGCACTGAAATTATTTTCGGAAAGCAGGATAAAATAGATTTTGCTGAAAGTGTAAAGCTTGGTGCAGTTCGCCTGGCTAAAAAATATTTCCCGGATTTTATCCTGACAGATAATTCAGTTGCTGAATGTGAAAATTATATCAAAGAAAAAATTGAAGAAATAAAACATAAAGCTGGCAGGCTGGAATTTGATTTGGCTGTAGGTGCATCAGGCACAATTCAATCCGCGGCAGCATTAACTCTTGGACTTGCGAAAAAAAAAATCCCTAAAAACCTGGGGGGCTTATTATTAAAAAAAGATGACTTGCTTCTCCTCTATGAAGAAATTAAAATGCGTAAGAAAGTTGAAGAGAGAATGCAGATGACCGGGATGGAACTTAAACGCGCCGATATAATTCCTGCGGGAATTTTTATTCTCAAAAATATATTTGATATTTTCAAAATAGATGAGATGAGAATATCAGAGTATGCTTTACGCGAAGGGATAATTATTGATACAATTTCAACGCAGAAATAAATTTTCTTAAATCAGTTATGAATTCCTGGAATTTTTATTCACTAAAAGGAATTTTTAGTTTGTCAGGCTTGGAATAAATCAATAAATCTTAATTACGTCCGTATCTGTTTTACCTTTTAATAAAAACTCACCTGTCTTTATATTTGCATACAAATTAAATCTCTGAGATGGAACAAATAAGAAATTTCTGCATAATTGCCCATATAGATCATGGCAAATCTACAATAGCTGACAGGCTTCTTGAAAAGACAGGCGCTGTGAGTGAACGTGAAGCTAAAGCCCAGGTGCTTGATGATATGGACCTCGAACGTGAAAGAGGTATAACCATTAAATCACACGCTATACAGATGCATTATAAATCGAAAGACGGCAATAATTATATTCTTAATCTTATAGATACTCCCGGGCACGTTGATTTCAGTTATGAAGTTTCAAGATCACTTGCTGCCTGTGAGGGAGCTTTACTTGTTGTTGATGCAGCTCAGGGCGTAGAAGCTCAAACAATCAGTAACCTATATCTCGCGATAGATGCCGGTCTTGAAATAATTCCTGTGTTGAATAAAATTGATCTTCCAAGTGCGGAAATTGACAGAGTGTCTCACCAGGTAATTGATTTAATCGGATGTAAAGCCGAAGACATCTTAAAGGTTAGCGCCAAGTCTAATTTAGGTATTGACGAATTACTTGAAGAAATTGTTAAAAGAATTCCACCGCCTAAAGGAGACTCTTCTGCGCCATTGCAGGCATTAATATTCGATTCAAAGTTCGATTCATACCGTGGAGCAATTGCTTTTATCCGGATATTTAACGGTACTTTAAGAACAAATGATAAGATTTGTTTTTTCACAAATGATAAAGAACTTGAGGCAGAAGAAATTGGTACACTTGGGTTAAGAAAAATAAGAGGCGAAGAATTAACTGCCGGAAACGTTGGCTATCTGATCTCCGGAGTGAAAGATGTTCACGACCTTAAAGTTGGTGACACAGTAACTCATGTTAAAGGTGGAGCAGAACATCCGCTTCCGGGTTATAAAGAAGTTAAGCCTATGGTTTACAGCGGTCTCTATCCGACAAACTCGGATGATTTTGAAAATCTTCGTGATGCCCTGGACAAATTCAGGCTGAATGATTCTGCTTTGATTTTTCAGCCAGAAACATCTGCTGCACTTGGCTTCGGTTTCAGATGCGGATTCTTAGGTTTACTTCATATGGAAATTGTTCAGGAAAGACTTCTCAGGGAATACAATCAATCGATTATAACCACTCTTCCTAATGTTGAATATATAGTGTTTAATAAAAGAGGTGAAAAGATAATTGTCGACAATCCTGCTGAAATGCCTGCAATCGGAGATATTGAGCGAGTTGAAGAACCGTATATGAAAGCTCAGATTGTAACCCCGAGCGAGTACGTCGGGAATATTATGAAGCTCGCAATGGATAAAAGAGGCGTTTACATCAATACTACTTATCTTGATCCTACACGGGCAGATTTGTCCTATGAGTTTCCACTTTCAGAAATCATTTTTGATTTTTACGATAAACTAAAATCTATCTCACGCGGTTATGCTTCATTTGATTACGAGTACATCGGATACCGTGAATCGGATTTAATCAAGCTTGATATTCTGTTGAACTCGGAGCCGGTTGATGCACTATCGATGATTGTTCATCGATCCAAGTCTTACGATTGGGGAAGAAAAGTCTGCTCCAAACTCAAAGATTTAATTCCGCGGCAGTTGTTTGAAATAAATATCCAGGCAGCAATTGGTACTAAAGTGATTTCAAAATCAGTAGTAAAGGCCCTGAGGAAAAATGTTTTAGCAAAATGTTATGGCGGAGATATAACCAGGAAAAGAAAATTGCTCGAGAAACAAAAAGAAGGAAAGAAAAGGATGAAACAGGTTGGTAATGTTGAAATTCCCCAGGAAGCTTTTCTTGCTGTGCTTCAGATTGAAGATTAAATTTAATCACCTGGTTATTTAATTATTTCTGCGTAGTGTAATGAAGTTTTTCACTTCAAGAATCTTAAAAATTCTCCTTCTGCTTTTTATTGCAATAATATTTCTAAGAATCTTTTTATTCGACGCTGTAAAAATTTCTTCGTCATCAATGGCAAACACTTTGTTAGCCGGAGATTATGTCTTTATAAATAAATTGGCTTATTCTTTAAGCACTCCATCAACAATTCCAATGACCGATTTTAAGATTCCAAACATCGAGTTGATAAAATTTTCGGATCCTAAAAGAATGGATGTTGTGCTCTTTGATTTTCCGGGAAATCCATCAGAATTGAATCCATCTGAACATAGAAGCTATGTTAAAAGAATTTTGGGTTTGCCGGGAGATACTCTTCAAATAATTAACAGAGTAGTTTTTGTAAACGGGGAAAAAATATCAGATCCTGAAAAAGTTAAGTTCAGAGAAATGTCTTCTCTTCCTGAGCATTATTCTGATAAGAACATTTTCCAACCCGATTCAGGTTGGAATGCTGATAACTTTGGTCCTGTTATTGTCCCCTCCAAAGATAACTCTATAGAAATCAACCATAGAAATGTTTATTACTGGGGAATGCTGATAAACAGAGAATTCGGTGATAAAGTTGTAAGCATTGAAGGATCGGTAATTATGATTGACGGAAAACCATCAAGAAGTTACACTTTTAAGAATGATTACTACTTTGTTCTTGGCGATAGCCGTGATGAAAGTATGGACAGCAGGTTTTGGGGATTCGTTCCCAGAAAAAGTATTTATGGAAGAGCTGAGTTCGTTTATTGGTCAAGTAAAGAATCATTTTCATTCTCTAACCCCTTTGGATACTTTTCAAAAATAAGGCTTGACAGAATTTTAAATGGAGTAAAATAAGGACAGCTTTTTATGGTTTTTAATTCTTACGGTTAAAACTATATTTCTAAAAAATCTTTCAAGAAATTTTTATGCAAAAACTAATTTATCTGATATTAATCGCTTCCGTAATCACCTTAAATGCGCAGACAAAATATTTTATTTATTTCAAGGATAAATATCTCCCTGAAAAATCGCGTTTGGAAAAGGGCAGCAGCTATTTCATAGATGCAGCAAATCAGCTTTCAGAAAGAAGCATTGAGAGAAGAATAAAAAATATGGGTGAAGATGAATTCATAACTTATGAGGATTTAACAATAAATGAACAATATTTGTTGACTCTTGAAAATATTGGAATTAAAACTGAAAAAAAACTCAAGTGGTTTAATGCTATTTCTGCTTATTTGAACGAACAGCAGATTCAGACGGTATCAAATCTTGAGTTTGTTGAAAAAGTTGAACCAGTCAAAGTTTTAGTATTTAAAAATTTTAATGAAGAACATCTAAACCCGCTTTATAAACACAATGTTTTGCAAAACAACTTGAATTATGGCAATTCATTTGATCAGCTGCAGCTATCTGATATTCCAATAGTACATAAAAAAGGAATCACCGGAAATGGAGTCTTAATCGGGCTTCTTGACTCAGGTTTTGACTGGAGAGATCACGAATCACTGATAAATGCAAAAGTTTTAGCCGAGTATGATTTTATATTTAATGACAGAATCACTGCGAACCAGCCCGGCGATAGTCCTTCGCAGCACAATCACGGAACTTATGTGTTTTCTATCATCGGCGGAAAGAAAGACAGTGCATTAATTGGTGCTTCGTTTGATTCTGACTTCATTCTTGCAAAAACAGAAGACATAAGAAGCGAAACTCACATTGAGGAAGATAATTATGCCGCAGCTTTAATATGGATGGATTCTATTGGGGTCGATATAACGAGTTCATCATTAGGCTATAATTTATTTGATCCGACAACATATTCTTATACTTATGAGCAGATGGACGGTAAGTCGACAATTGTTACAAAAGCAATTGAACTGGCTTTCAAGCGAGGAATAATAACAGTTACATCAGCCGGAAATGAAGGAGATGATCCATGGTTTCATATTGTTGCCCCAGCCGATGGTTTTAATGTTATAGCAGTTGGGGCTGTTAATTCAGATAACCTGAATGCACCTTTTAGCAGCAGAGGACCAACATACGATGGAAGAATTAAGCCTGAAGTTGTTGCTATGGGTGTAAATGTGTATGGTGCAAGTGCATCAGGTTTTTCGAATTACAATTTTAATGGTGGTACTTCAGCTTCAGCACCTATTGTCAGTGGTGTTGCCGCTCTTCTTTTATCTGCGCATCCACATCTTAAAAATACACAGGTCAGGGAAATCCTCTTAGAAACTTCAGATAATTCATCGGCCCCGAATAATGAAATCGGGTATGGATTAGTTTCAGCTCTTAATGCAATAGAATATCCCAATCTTGAGTTTTACCGTAATAGTTATCGTTTGCATAAAATGTTTTTAACAGATTCATCTTTAATTCAACAGAGTTCAAAAATTCATTATTCACTTGGTGATGATAATTTTATTGAAAGACAATTAACTCCGGTTCGATTATCGAGATTCGTTTTTGAGTTTCCTGAAATTGCAATCGGTCAGGAAATAAATTTTTACTTTACTTATAAAGACAGTATTTCGGGTGCAGTTATAAGAAATCCTGAACAAGGCAATTACACTTTTACTTATGGTCAATTAAAAATTTACAAGAATTTACTTCGACCTGATAACTATCAGTTTGTTATAAGTGAACCATATCCAAATCCATTTCTTCCATTTAAGCATAGCTTCGTTAAATTCAACTATCGGTCGAATGGACCAGGAACATTAAAAGGTGTTATAATTGACGCAACAGGACAAAAGGTAAAACAATATGATATGCCCGTTCAAAAAGGTGAGTTTTCTCTTGAATGGGATGGTTATTCTGACAATGGAATTTTATGCGCAAGCGGTGTTTATTATTTTTTAGTAACTTTGAATGGCCGCGAATACGGCAGAAAATTTGTTTTACTCAAATAATAAATATTAGTTATGAAAGGTATTTTATATCCCTCTCAATTAAAATATTTGGATTCCCACAGGATTAAAGAGGGTAAACTAATTTTAGAAATGGAAACCTTTGCCAGGGAAAAAAATATTCCTATCATTCATTGGCAGGCTGCAGAATTCATCGAACAAATTATTACTATTTTCAAACCCAGACGAGTACTGGAGATTGGAACTGCAATTGGATATTCGGCTATCAGGATTGCAAGAAACCTCAGAAAGAAATGTATTCTTCACACAATTGAAAAAAGTACCGACAATATTAAACTTGCGGAAAAATATATTAACCAATCAGGATTGAACGATAAAATTAAAATTTTTCAGGGTGACGCTTTGACAATTATGCCGGGTCTTAAGAAAAAATATGATTTGATATTTCTTGACGCGGATAAAGAAGATTACAAAAGACTATTTGATTACTCTCTCATTCTTCTGAAAAGCGAAGGGATAATAATAATAGATAACCTGTTATGGCATGGATTTGTAGCCGGGAAAAAAATACCTTCTGACTATAGGACTTCAACAAATATCATCCGTGATTTTAACAAAGTATTTCTTGCACAGGTAAACTTGAAATCCTCCATTCTTCCTATTGGTGATGGCCTGGGCTTCGGGATAAAAATATGAAGGAAAATAATGAAAGAAGTTAATCTGGCCTCTGAGGTTGAAAAATATTCATGCTTTACTTTGAAACGTAAAGAAGATCTGGAGATGATAATTAATGAATGTTCGCGCATTCAGAATACCAGTCTGCTGGATGAGATTGCATTTACTGCAAAATACTTGCAAGGTCTGATGCGTATATTGAAATCACAACAATCAAATATTGATTTTGGAAAAATGGAAAGTATACGTCAGGATTTTTCTGACAACATATTAAAAGTCACTGAAAGTCTTCGTAATGTTTTTGCAGAGTCCGATCCCCGCATATCTGCACACTTTGAACAAAATTATTTTCAGAAAAACCAGAGTTCCTTTCAGAATCTTACCGAGCTTTTATCTGATCTCGAGTGGCTTAAAAAATATCTTAATGAACAAAAGAGATTAAGAACTAATTGAGATAAACTCAATTATTCACTTAAGCTCATTATCAACTTTTAGCAATCCATTTCTCAAGAGCAGATAATAAATGCTCCATTGCAACTATTAAAGGCTTATGCTGGTCTTCATCAATTTCATTAAGAATCTCTTTGTGAATATCAACATATGATTTATTAAGTTGATGAACCAGCAGCATTCCCTTTTTTGATAATGACACACGCATGTTTCTTCGGTCATTAGGATTGATTTCACGGATGATGTACTCCTTTTTAACCAATCCATCAATGATTCGGGTCAATCTGCTTGGGCTAAGTTTCATCCGTTCTGCAATTTGTTTATTGTTAAGGCTCTCGTCTTCACCAAATAACCTGAGGCATCTAAACTCAGCCTGTGTAAGTCTATGGTTTTCTGCGAGGCGTTCTTCTTTCTCCTGACAATTTGCCAGCAGATTAAAAGTTAAATTAGCCAGCCTGTCAGCATCTGAATCTGACTGAATGATATTTTGCATTTTCCCTGTAAAGAAATTATTGATGATATCAAAAATCAACAATAACTATAATTTTGTCAAGAAGATAATTCGAAATTTAAATTTTTTTTTGAACTTCAAACTTCGCCAAAGATGATTTTTTCATCAGAATTAATCTTTATAGTCCCACTTGTTGCTTCAAACAACCTTTTTCTCAGATCGGCTTCCTTTTTAGGATCAATAAGAATTTTTAGATGAATTTTATCAAGATATTCGATCTTAATGATTTTTGCATTAAGAGTTTCCACCAGGTGGTGAATTGTATTTGAGAATTCAAATCCTGAAATAACTTCCAGATTTAGAAAAGGATGCATCTCCTTGATCTTTGCGGCATTAAGTGTTTCGGACGCACATTCTGAATAAGTTTTACCAAGCAAACCTACCCCAAGTTTTGTACCTCCAAAATATCTTACAACAAATAATGCAACATTGAAAAGGTTTTGTGAATAAATCGCATTTAGTATTCGTTTACCGGCAGTTCCTGAGGGCTCGCCATCATCACTGAATTTTGAAGTGTTATCCATTAATCTGAAGGCATAACAAATGTGAGTAGCATCAAAATATTTTTTTTTCAATTCAGAATGAAATTTTGCAAAATCATCTAAAGATGTAACCGGGAAGGCCAGTCCCAGGAATGTTGACCCTTTTTCTTTCTGTGTAAAATGAGATTCTGAGCTTATGGTTTTATAGGGTTTGGATTCTTTCATAAAAAATAGTTTGATGCATGAATTTTTCTCAATAAAAAATTTGATTATCTGAAAGACTATATATAAAATAAATATTTCAAAATTCAGTATTAATTCTCTTGGAAAAAGAAAGTATAATAATCAGAGGTGCCAGAGAGCACAATCTAAAGAACATAGATTTAGAAATTCCGCGCGAATCTTTTACCGTAATTACAGGCCTATCTGGTTCGGGTAAATCGTCTCTTGCTTTCGATACTATTTATGCCGAGGGTCAAAGGAGATACATTGAATCTCTTTCAGCATATGCCCGCCAATTTCTTGATATGCTTGAAAAACCCGACGTAGATCTAATCGAAGGATTAAGTCCTGCAATTTCAATTGAGCAAAAATCTACCACTGGGAATCCTCGCTCAACTGTAGGAACAGTCACTGAAATTTATGATTACCTGCGACTTCTGTATGCAAGACTTGGAATTCCTCACTGTTACAATTGCGGACGTCCGGTTACAAAACAAACCTCAAATCAGATAATTGACACAGTTATTACAAAGCTGAAAGGAATTAAAGTAAATATTCTCGCCCCGATTGTAAGAGGAAGGAAAGGTCATTACAGGGAATTATTTGAGGAAATATCATCTGATGGTTTCACAAAGGTTAGAGTGGACAAAGAATATTATGAAATTACAAAAGGATTTCATGTTGATCGTTATAAGATCCACAACATCGAAATTGATATAGATCGTTTAACAATCAATGAAACAGCAAGAAACAGAATTACCGAATCCATTGAAGTTGCATTGAATTATGGAAATGGAACCGTAATAATAGATGATTCGAAGGAAGACTATGTTTTCAGCCGCCACTTAGCATGCTTTAATTGCGGAATTAGCATCCGGGAGTTTGCACCAAATTCATTTTCCTTTAATTCTCCATATGGAAGCTGCAGCGACTGCGAAGGATTGGGCGAAAGAAAAGAGCTTGATCTTAATCTAATAATTCCTGATTGGAGCAAAACCATTAACGAGGGCGGGATTCAGGCATTGGGGAAACCCAGAAATATATGGTTTTTCAATCAGCTAAATGCGGTTGCGGAAAAATATAATTTCTCCTTTGATTTAAAGCTCTCAGAGTTAAACCCTGAACAGAGAGAAATCCTGCTGAATGGCTCGAAAGATAAAATAGCTTTTTCATATACTTACGGAGGCGGTAAACCTGTTACTTATATGCACAGGTTTGCCGGTGTAATAAATTATTTAAAGAACTTTTACAATACCACCAGCTCAAATAATATCAGAGAATGGGTAGAGTCTTTTATGAATACCATTCCCTGTCCAACCTGTGGAGGAGGAAGATTAAAAAAGGAATCTCTGTTTGTAAAGTTTAATGGATTAAATATCAGTGAATTAACTTCACTATCAATTACTAAAACACGGCAGTTTTTTGAAAAGATTAATCTCAGAGGACGTGAGTTAATTATCGCAAAACCAATTCTTAAGGAGATTACTGAGAGATTAAACTTTTTAAGCAATGTTGGACTTGATTACCTTACTCTGAATCGTTCTGCAAGAACACTATCTGGCGGCGAATCTCAAAGAATCAGACTGGCAACACAAATCGGTACTCAATTAGCCGGTGTTCTTTATGTTTTAGACGAACCATCGATAGGTTTACATCAAAGTGATAACATCAAGCTTATAAATTCTTTAAAAAGTCTTCGTGATTTAGGAAACACAGTTATTGTAGTAGAACACGACCGCGAGACGATTGAAAATTCTGATTACATAATCGATTTGGGTCCGGCGGCTGGAGAACACGGCGGGGAAGTGTGTCTTGCAGGCAAAACAAAAAAGCTGCTCAATCCTCTTTCGTTGAAAAATTCTCTTACCTTAGATTATCTCAACTACAAAAAAATAATTGATCTGCCGGTTAAAAGAAGACAAGGTAACGGTAAACATCTGATTTTAAGTGGAGCCTGCGGAAATAATTTAAAGCAGGTAACACTTGATCTTCCGCTTGGAAAATTTATTTTGATAACCGGTGTAAGCGGATCGGGCAAATCATCCCTGGTAAATGAGACATTGGTAAAAATTCTGATGAATAAAATTTATAATTCGAAAAGTGTTCCGCTTCCATATAAAGAGATATCCGGAATTGAAAATGTTGATAAAATAATTGAAATAGATCAGTCACCGATTGGACGTACGCCAAGATCAAATCCAGCTACTTACACCGGGTTATTTACTTACATCAGGGATTTGTTTGCACAGCTTCCGGAATCAAAAATAAGAGGATACAGCACCGGAAGATTTAGTTTTAATGTACCCGGAGGCAGATGTGAAGCCTGCAGCGGTGATGGTTTAAAGAAAATCGAAATGAATTTCCTTCCTGATGTATACGTTTTATGTGAATCTTGCCACGGTAAACGATATAACCGTGAAACACTGCAGGTACTTTATAAAACAAAATCAATTTCAGATGTGCTTGAAATGCGAATTGATGAGGCCCTTGAGTTTTTTAACGAACTCCCCAGAATAAAAAGAAAACTACAGTCGATACATGATGTTGGTCTTGGATATATAAAACTTGGTCAGCAGGCTACAACTTTATCCGGTGGAGAAGCTCAGCGGGTGAAGCTTGCAACTGAACTCAGCAAGGTAAGTACAGGAAATACTCTCTACATTCTTGATGAACCCACTACCGGATTACACTTTGAAGATGTCAGGATTTTGCTTAAAACATTGAACAAGCTGGTTGATAAGGGAAATACCGTTGTTGTAGTTGAACACAATCTGGATGTAATAAAAGTTGCTGATTGGATTATTGACCTGGGTCCGGGCGGAGGAGATGCGGGTGGTTATATAATTGCTGAAGGAACTCCTGAAGAATTAATTCGCAATAAAAAAAGTATAACTGGGAAATTTCTCAGGAAAGAGCTGGAAAGAGAAAAAAAGTAACCTCAGCTTTCCTTTGTTATTTTTAATGGCTTCTGTTTAATGCTTTCTGAATATAAACTTATTAAAACTTTCTCCGGGGTCATTGGCGCTTTGCAATCAATATTAGTATCCTGCTTAAAAGCTTTAATTGCATTTGCAATCGCAAAGTAACCTCCTATTCCGTACATTAAAGGTGGTTCACCAATTGCTTTTGAGTTAAAGATACCCATAGGGTTTTCTGAATCTTCTAAAAAATTTATCTCCACCTTATCAGGAGTGAAATGTAAATCGGGAACTTTATATGTAGAAAGAGTGTCTGTTATTAGTTTTCCTCTTTCGTCATAAATAACTTCCTCGATTGTCATCCAGCCCAATCCTTGTATTAAAGCACCTTCAGCTTGACCCTTATCGATTACAGGATTCAAACTTTTTCCAAAATCATGTACAATCTTAACGTCAGTGATTTTATAAATACCTCTGAGACAATCCAAAGCGGTTTCAATGAATGCGGTCCCGTACACGTGATACGCAAAAGCTTTTCCTTTATTTATGTTTCGGTTGAAATAAATTCCCGGAGTCGCATAATAAGCTTGAGCAGAAAGGCTCACCCGGTCAGTATAAGTTTTTTGAATAAGTTTTTCCCAGGTAAATTCTGTCGGTTTATTATCAAGTAATAAAATGTTTTTTTTGATCAGTAATCTTTTTAAGTCATCAACCTTTAATTCGCGGGCAATATTTGTAATAATTCTGTCAAGAATAATTCTGCAGGCATTCTCTAGTGCTTTCCCGTTCAAATCAGCGGCACTGCTGGCAGCAGTTGGTGATGTATTTGCCGATCGCGTAGTATTTGTTGATTCAATGCTTACCTTTTCAAGATCAATCGAAAATAGTTCAGCCGCAACTTGACGGAGCTTATGATTTACTCCCTGACCCATTTCGACAGCGGCAGTGCTGATGCCTACACTACCATCTGTATAAATATGCACAAGTGCATTTGCCTGATTCATCAAAGTGTTTGTAAAAGAAATACCGAAACAAATCGGCATCAGGGCAAATCCTTTTTTGATCAAATTATTTTCCTGATTGAAATTTCTGATATTTACTTTTGTCTTTTCAAAATTGATTTTTCTTTTAAGTTCATTCCAGGTTTTTCTTGCGTTACAATTTTCGGCTCTTTGACCAAAAGGAAATTCGTCTCCTTCATTCAATAAATTCTTTTCCTGGATTTCGAATGGATCAACACCCAGTTTTTCAGCAGCTTTGAATATTGCAGATTCAATTACAAACATTGCTTGCGGTCCGCCGAAACCTCTGAAAGCTGTGTTGGGAGGGAGATTAGTCTTACAGGAAATTCCTGTTGCTTTAACATTTGGAATAAAATAAGAATTGGTTGTGTGGAAGAGTGTCCGCTCAAGGATTGCTGGTGAAAGATCTGCAGCTGCACCAGCATTTTGATAGAATGTCACTTCATAAGCAAGAATTTTCAAGTCGTTAGTTAAACCAATTTTAAAGTCTGAAGAATAAGGATGGCGTTTTCCCGTCATTCTCATATCATCGTTTCTTTTCAAAACAAGCTTTACAGGCGCTTTCATTTTATAAGCACCTAAAGCTGCCATCACAGCCCACGCAGTTGCCTGATCTTCTTTCCCGCCAAATCCACCACCAAGTCTTGTTACATCAACTTCAACCTGATTCATTTTAATTGCCAGTATTCTGGCAGTAGTTCTTTGAACTGCGGTTGGAGACTGAGTTGAGGATATAATTTTTATTTTGTTTCCTTCCTGCGGATATGCAAGTGCAGCTTGAGTTTCGAGATATAGATGTTCCTGTCCACCTGAATCTGCTGTTCCTTCGATTATTAAATCGCAAGATTTCCAGGCTCGTTCAACATCACCAATTTCAAAAGTTCTTGATGGAATTATCAAGCTGTTATTTCTGAAAGCCTCCCGCGGGTCAAAGATTGGAGGAAGTTTTTCTAAATTTATTTTGATTTTATTACTTGCTTTTTTAGCATTCAAATAAGAATCAGCAATCACAAGCGCAATGGGCTGACCGATATAATCCACTTTTTCTGATGCCAGCAAAACTTCGTCGGGGATAATTCCGCCAATCTGATTCTCTCCGGGAATATCTTTCGCACTTAAGATTGCTATAACTCCTGATGAATTTAACGCTTCGTGAAAATCAATTGTCTTAATTAACCCGTGGGCAATCGGGGATGAAAAAATTGCTGCGTGCAATACTCCTTCAGGAGATGTTAGATCATCAAGAAATAATGATTCTCCCCGAACATGCTGATATGAATCATAATTTTTCACAGAAGTTCCTCTGCGTTGATGATTTCAGGGAAGAGTTTCAGAAAGTGTGCATAAAATAACTGCCGCAGAAGCAACCGTTTATATTCAGCAGAACCTCTTGCATCGGATATTGGCGATATCTCTTCGTTCAAAATTGCAGCCCCATCAATAATTATATCGACTTCGGGTTTTTTGTTAAGTAAGAAATTTCTTGTTTTCTTTAGGTACAACGGTATGGGCGCTACCCCACCAGCCGAAAGATGAATTTCTTTTATTTCACCATTTAATATTTCCAGGTAAACCGATGAATTTACACTCGCAATGTCCAGGTAAGTTCTTCTGGATACCTTTTCAAAATTGAATAGAAATTTTTCGGAAGTGATTTCAAAACTGACAGATTCAATTAACTCATCAGGAGCTTTATCCAAAGATTTATAACCCTTAAAGAAATCTTTAAGAGGAACTGTCCGCTTCAAACTTTCATTTGACAAATGAACAGTTGCATTCAATGCAAGTAGAAAGCAGGTTATATCACCAATTGGCGAAGCGTTAACGATATTTCCGGCAACTGTAGCTCTGTTTCTGATTGGAAGTGAACCGAATAGATTAAAGTAATTTTTTATATCCGGGAAAATACTTTTTATAATTTCTGAATTAATTAAATCGCTAACAGTGGCTTCACCCATTATAAAAAATTTACCATCAACCTCGGTGATTAGTTTTTCTTTGCTTTTATTAATTAAAACTATATCCGAGTTGATTATGTCATCCCACTTTTGAACAAAAAGATCTGTCCCGCCCGATACAATATATTTTGATTTTTCTGTTGCTTTAAATTCTTCCTTTAATGATAGACTAATCTCTTTCAATCTGTTAAGAATGTTCTTAAAGTACTCAGGTAAAAAATTGTTTTCAATAAGCAGCAATATTTTTTCTGTTTCATTGTTATTCGCGTACTGGAAATTTTGCAAGATCTTTTCTACGGCACGTTTTATTCCGATATGACCGGTACATCTGCAAATATTTCCATCAAGCGAATTCACAGCATCAGAGAGAATGTAATTATTTGCATTCAACAGGTAACCGGTAAGTGAAATTATAAAACCGGGAGTGCAAAAACCACATTGAGTTCCGCCCTCATCAACAAATGCCTGTTGAACAGGATTTAAAGTCTTTTTAAGATTTAATCCCTCTATAGTCACTAAATGTTTTCCATTCATATGGCCCATAGGCAGAAGACATGAATTTGCTGAAGAATAAATAAGCCGGTTGTTTATTAACTCACCGATAAGGATAGTGCAGGCACCGCAGTCACCTTCGCGGCATCCCTCTTTTGTGCCTGTTAATCGTAAAGTATTTCTGATGAAGTCGAGTACAGTTGTTCCGGGGTGAATGTTAATTTCAACATCTGAGTCATTGCAAATGAATTTAATATTTTTAAGCTGTGTGTTCACTAAAAATATTTTATCAAGTGATAAAAGAATGTTAGTTGAATATGGAATAAGCTTATCATATTTTAATTGTTAAATTTATTCACTATAAAATTAAAACAATTTGTATGAATATGATATCAAAAATTATTCCTGTCTGTTTAATACTGTTAATTCAATCGAATATCACCCTTAGCCAGAATTTCCAACCTCCTGAAGAAATTTTCGATAAACAAGAAATTATGATTCCAATGAGAGACGGAGTAAAACTTTTTACAGCGGTTTATACTCCTAAAGACACGACAAAGGTTTACCCGATAATCATCACTCGCTCTCCATATTCTTCAGGACCGTATGGTAAAGAAAGTTTTGCGAAGTTCTTCGGCCCTGCTTTTGAATTTATAAACCAGGGATACATATTTGTTTTTCAGGATGTGCGCGGAAAATTCATGTCTGAAGGCGAGTATGTAAATATGCGTCCTCATAATCCGGACAAAAAATCAGATAGAGATATTGATGAAAGTTCAGACACTTATGATACAATAGAATGGTTGATTAAGAATTTAAAGTTTCATAATAGCAAAGTGGGATTGTGGGGAAATTCTTATCCGGGATTTTATGCAATAATGGGTGCAATAGATGCTCATCCAAATCTTTTTGCAGTTTCTCCTCAGGCACCGATTGCCGATTGGTTTATTGGCGACGATATGCATCATAATGGTGCTATGTCGTTGCTTATGTCATTTAATTTTTTTAAGTCTTTCGGTATTCCAAGACAGCAGCCAACAACAAACTGGCCAAAAAGCGTTGAATATGTTTCACCTGATGCATATCACTTCTTTTTGAAGTTTGGAACTTTAAAGAATATTAATGAAAACTTTTTTATGCGTACTATTCCTTTTTGGAATGAAATCTATGAGCATGGAACATATGACGATTTCTGGCAATCAAGGAATGTACTACCACATTTAAGAAAAATATCGCCTTCGCTTTTAATTGTCGGCGGCTGGTACGATGCAGAAGATTTATACGGACCGCTTAACATTTATAAAACCTTAAAAAAGGAAAGTCCTTCAACAAATGCTAGATTAGTAATGGGCCCCTGGACTCACGGAAGCTGGATCTGGACAGAAGGTGACTCTCTTGGAGATATGAGTTTTGGTTCGAATACAGGAGAATATTACCGGCAGAATATTCTGATTCCTTTCTTTAATTATTATTTAAAGAATGAAGGAAGCATATCATCAACGAATGTCTTTGCTTTTAATACAGGAAAAAACTTATGGGGAGAGTTCAGTGACTGGCCGCCACCATTTGCAGAAAGTTTGGAAATCTTTATTGATGATTCTCATTCGCTTTCATTAGTGAAACCCTTGAACTCATCTGAAGATTATGATGAATATATTTCCGATCCTCAGAAACCTGTTCCTTATACAGCAAAATTTGAGGATTCAAAAAATTTTTACAATAAATTATTTATGATAGAAGATCAAAGATTTACTTCAACGCGGACGGATGTACTGGTATACGAAAGTTCTGTGCTGAATGAAGACATCACACTTGCCGGCCCTGTATATACAGAGCTATTTGTCTCAGTAACCGGAACCGATGCAGATTTTGTTGTGAAACTAATTGATGTATTTCCCGATGATTCAACGAACCCCAAACCTAATCCTAATCAGGTTGAAATGGGCGGATATCAGCGATTGGTACGGGCCGAAATAATGCGTGGAAAATTTCGTGACGATTATCAAAATCCTGAACCGTTTGTTCCCGGTAATGTTACAAGGGTATCAATTAAACTTAATGACGCTTTTCATACTTTCAAAAAAGGACACAGGATAATGGTGCAAATTCAAAGCAGTTGGTTCCCTTTTTTTGATCGCAATCCTCAATCATTTGTGGATATATATTCCGCTGACGAATCAGTTTTTCAAAAAGCTGTGCACAGAATCTTTCATAACAGTGAATTTCCTTCGAATATTAAACTAACAGTGTTAAAGGATAAACAATGAATATTCCCAAAATTTTTTACTTGTTCATTTGTATAATTTTAATTTCTGTTCAGGAGCTCAGCTCCCAAATATTTTACTCTGAAAATCCACTGGCCCATACCTACTCAATTGTTGCCAGAGATCCTGTCACCGGAGAAATGGGAGTTGCCGTTCAATCTCACTGGTTTTCAGTTGGAACTGTTGTTTCCTGGGGAGAAGCCGGTGTTGGTGTAATTGCAACACAATCATTTGTAAATGTATCATTTGGCCCGCGTGGATTAGAATTATTGAAAAAAGGTTTATCGGCAAAGGAAGTACTAGATGAGTTAATAAATTCTGATGAAGGCAGGGATTTAAGGCAGCTTGCCATACTTGACAGAAATGGAAACGTTGCAGCGTGGACAGGGAAAAACTGCATTCCGGAAGCAGGTCATATTATTGGAGATAATTATTCAGTTCAGGCAAATCTGATGCTGAACAATTCGGTTTGGTCTGAAATGTCTAAAGCATTTGAAAAGAGTAATGGAACGCTTGCTGAACGTTTGCTCGCTGCGTTAGAAGCAGCAGAATCAGTTGGGGGAGATATTCGTGGTAAACAATCTGCCGCATTGCTGATCGTTAATGGCAATTCAACAGGTAAAGTTTGGGAAGATCGGCTTGTTGATCTACATGTTGAAGATCATCAGGAACCATTGAAAGAATTGAGGCGGCTTCTTGGCATTCATACCGCCTATAATCATATGAACAGAGGTGATCTGGCAGTTGAAAAAGGTGATATGAAACTTGCAATGCAGGAATATTCTGCAGCAGAAAAGATGTTTCCGGAAAATGAAGAGATGAAATTCTGGCATGCTGTTACTCTGGTAAATAATGGTATGCTTAACGAGTCTCTTGAATTGTTTGAAGAAGTATTCGCAAAGAACCGCAATTATTTAATTCTTACTCCAAGACTTGTAACAGTTGGTTTGCTAATTGTAAATGAAACGGAACTTCAAAAAATTTTATCGTTATCAAAGTGATTTTAAAGGACCATTCATCTTAATTATTTATGAACCTGTCAGCGGGTTAATCCATCAATGTACTATTAAGGGTAATTATAAATATTGATAATCATCTTTGGACAGGATAAATATTTACTTCAAAGGAGTAATAGTATGCAAAAACTTTTTTCGATCTTTATTTCGCTTTTATTTTTCCTCTTTACGTCCCTGGATATCAACTCACAGCCTCAGCTAACAACTCCGGATGCCAGTCAGAAAGCATCAATCAGCCAGCAAATTGGATTAACTGATATTACGATAAATTATCACCGACCAGGAGTTAAGGGTAGATCAGTCTGGGGTGATCTTGTACCTCTGGGAGAAGTCTGGCGGGCCGGTGCGAATGAAAATACTGTAATATCATTCTCAACAGATGTTAAGGTTAATGGTAACAATCTTAAAGCAGGCAAATATGGAATTCATATGATTCCTGGAAAAGATGAATGGATAATTATTTTCAGCAATAATTTTTGGTCGTGGGGAAGTTATTATTACAAACCTGAACAAGATGCTCTTCGAATAAAAGTTAAGCCTGAAAAATCTGAATTTTGTGAATGGCTGGAATATCGCTTTAACTCAGCAGATGCTTCTTCAACAAATATTTCTATGAACTGGGAAAACCTGAAAGTTAATTTTCTAGTTGAAGTTGATGTTCATAAAACTGTTCTGGAAAGCTTCGAAAAGGAGCTTGATAATATGGCTGGCTTTTTCTGGCAAGGCTGGAACCAGGCAGCATACTATTGCCTTGCTAATAATACAAATCTCGAAACAGCTTTGAGCTGGTCGGATAAATCAATCGGCATAAACAAAAATTTTCAGAACCAGATGACAAAAGTTATGATTCTCGAAAAACTTGGACGAAATAACGAGGCAACGGAATTGAAAAAAACTGCTTTAGAGTCGTCAACCGAGAATGAAGTAAACACAGTTGGCTATACATATTTGCAAAGTGGAAAAGTTGATGAAGCAATCGATTTATTTACCAGGAATACAGCTGCTTACCCGGATTCTTGGAATACCTGGGATAGTCTTGCTGAGGGTTATATGGTTAAAGGTAATAAGACTGATGCAATAAAGTATTACAAAAAGGCTCTTGAAATTGCTCCGGACTCTCAGAAGCAGAGGATAATTAAAATCCTTGAAAGGCTTCAGAAGTAAAAGTTATACCGGCTGTTGATCTTACTTCAGCAGCCAGAATATTTAATTTCCTGCATTCTTCCGTCAATATTTAAACTCACTAAAAGGAATATTATCTTTCAATAAAATAATTTTATTAAACTTATAATCTTCATAGAAGACTAAGATATTAAAGTAATTAAAACCATATTTCTTGCATCGTTATTGCCTGTATTTATGTGGATTGTTTTCCTGGTAAGTTACTTTAGTGATGCGCATCTTGGAACTTTTGGTATTCTTCCCAGGTCAGTTTATGGAATTCCAGGAATTTTTTTCAGTCCGCTCATTCATGCAGACTTTACTCATTTAATTTCTAATACTTTTCCTTTGTTTATCCTCGGAACCGGAATCTTTTATTTCTATCCTAATGCAGCTTACAAATCTTTGATGTTGATTTACCTGATAACGGGAACACTCGTCTGGATTTTTGCCAGACAGGTTTTCCATATCGGAGCAAGTGGTGTGATTTATGGATTTGTCGCTTATATTTTTTTCAGTGGACTTATCAGGCGTGACAGTAAATCAATTGCTTTATCACTGTTAGTTGTATTTCTTTACGGTGGACTAATTTGGGGGATTTTGCCCGGCAACAGGGGGATTTCCTGGGAGTCTCATCTTTTCGGTTCGGTTGCTGGAATTATTTCAGCGGTAGTTTTTCGGAAAAGCGATCCACCCAAGAAACGATATGATTGGGAAACAGAAGAGGATTCAGTACCTCCTGATAAACTGGAAATTTCTTATGATGCAGATAAAAACAACTTTTAATTAACTATCCGGAATTAATAATGAAAAAAAACACATCCGAGACCAGGAAATACAGAAGCGATATGAATGATAAAATTCTGAATTCAGGATTCAGAGACTTTAATAAGTTTTTTGCTCTTGATAACAAAGCATACATTGATGGGGCCTTGCCTGCAAAAACCAAAGAGCTTATGGGCCTGGCGGCTTCAATGGTACTGAGATGCAATGACTGCATTTTCTATCATATTGACAGATCCATCCAGGAAGGTGCATCAAGGCAGGAGCTTTACGAAACATTCAATGTTGCTCTGATTGTGGGCGGTTCTATTGTTATTCCTCACCTTCGTTATGCCTTTGAAATGATGGAAGATATCTTTTCTGAAGCGGGTGGAAAGGCTGATGAAAAATAAGCTCATAATTCCGGGACGTATTGTAACCAACAATTCGAATGATGAAATCCTTCTGGGTAATGCCGTTGAAATAAAAGATGATACAATTACCGGCATTAAAAAATGGTCGAAGAAAGAAATTCAATCTTTCAAAGGTCAGGTAATCTATGCTGAACATCTTACTCTTGTACCGGGATTTATTCAAACTCATATTCATCTTTGCCAGACGCTCTTCCGGGGATTAGCTGATGATCTGCAGCTTCTTGACTGGCTTCAGCTGAAAATATTTCCTTTCGAAAACGCGCATAACCGGGCATCATTGAAATATTCTGTGAGAATCGGAATAAATGAATTACTTCTTGGTGGAACTACAACAATTCTTGATATGGGAACTTTAAGATACCAGGAAGAAATATTTGATGAACTGATTAACGCAGGAATGCGAGCTTTCGCCGGTAAATGCATGATCGATCAGAACGATCTTTTCCCAGGCTTTAAATCAAATACAAAATCTGAACTTAATGAAACCTTGCAGCTGGCAAAAGAATTTCATAATAAAAGTGATTTGATTAAATATGGATTTGCACCGCGATTTGTTCTATCGTGTTCCGAAGAGTTGCTTAAAGAAACAAGAAATATGATGCAGGATTTTCCGGGAAGTATTTATCATACACACTCTTCTGAAAATCAATATGAAGTTGCCGAAGTCAGAAAGAGATTCGGAAAAGAGAACATTGAATTCTTTAACGACGCAAATATTCTTTCTGATGATGTTGTGCTGGCTCATTGCATTCATCTAAATGAAAAAGAAACAGGAATTCTTAAAAACCAAAAAACGAGAGTGGCTCACTGTCCTTCTTCAAATCTTAAACTTGCTTCAGGAATTGCACAAATTCCTCTTTACCTTAAAAATGGAATTTCAGTATCTCTTGGTGCAGATGGAGCTCCGTGCAATAATTCGCTCAGTGCTTTCGTTGAAATGAGGTTAGCTGCTTTGATTCAGAAACCGATTCACGGTGCAGATGTTTTGAATGCAAAAACAATCTTCAAACTTGCTACAATTGAGGGTGCCAAAGCTTTGCATATTGACGATAAAGTCGGAAGTATTGAACCCGGGAAAAAAGCCGATCTCGTGCTAATAAATCTTGATAGACTTTCGCATTCGTTAAGCAATTCACCCGAAAAAATTTACTCTGACCTGGTTTATTCTGCATCTAAAGAGGATGTTATTGATGTTATGGTAAACGGGAAATGGGTTGTGAGGCAAAAAAAATCCCTTCTTTACGATGAAAATGAGTTATATATTAACAGTAAGAAACAGCTTTCTTCACTCTTAAAACGACTATAATCTGAAGTAGAATCGCAAAAAATATTAACAGAAAAAAAGAACTATGCAATTGATTTTTGCATCAACAAACCGTGGAAAGCTAAAAGAAATAGAAAAGCTGTTCGATTATTACGAATTCCGCATTTTATCTTTAGCAGATTTTGATAATTATCCTGAAATAGTTGAATCAGGTACAACGTTTTTTGAAAATGCAAAACTAAAAGCCGAAAAAACATTTAATCATTTCAGAATTCCTGTAATAGCTGATGATTCCGGCTTATGTGTTGAGCAGTTGAATGGAGCACCCGGAGTTATATCTGCTCGTTATGCCGGTGAAAAGTCAAACGATAAAAAAAATATCGAAAGGCTGTTAAGTGAGCTTAAAAAATTCGAAACACCTCACAAAGCCAGCTTCTTTTGTTCAGCAGTTTTTTATGACGGTCAAATTTTACTTTCTGCTGAAGGTGAAGTAAAAGGAAAAATAATTGAAGAAGAAAAAGGCAGCAATGGTTTTGGTTACGATCCGGTTTTTATTCCTGATGGTTTTACCCAAACTATGGCAGAGATTAGTCCGGAGATAAAGAATAAAATCAGTCACAGAGCTAAAGCTTTTAATGATTTGAAAAGTTTAATAATAAATTATTGGAGAAATAAATGAAAAACATAATCAACTTACTGGGAATCGTGATTTTACTGTTCACTTTACAGGCTTGTGATAAAAGTGATAACACAACAAATCCGCCTTTGGGGAAAAATTATTTTCCAAATGGCGATGGCACTTACTACAAGTATGCAATTGAAAAAACAGATTCAGCGGGTTCAAACTCTTTTGGAAACAGATTTACCTGGTATATCGGTACTTCCAATAAAGGCGGTACTGTTTATCAGGTTCAATACGACACTATAGATATTGCTTCGCAGAAATTTGGGAACACATCTTATTTCAGGAAAACCGATACAGGAGTATTCTACTTCCTCGATACATTGGGGTTAGCAGATGCTGTCCCAGACAGTCTGCGGCAATTCATTTCGTTAGATTCTGAGGTGCGGTTATTTTTGCTTCCGCTAACCGCAGGAAATTCATGGCCTGTTTTCAAACTAACACTTAATTATTTCGGGATTAATTTTGTTCCGATTGAAGTAAATGCTAAGTATGAAGCTGATGAAGATATTACGCTTAATCTTGCTTCCGGAACTGTAACTAAGAAAGCTGCAAAAATCAGATACACTCTGAAAATCATAACTGAACTTTTCTCTCCTGCAAAAACCTACGAAACATATTTATGGGTAGTTGAAAACATCGGAATTGCGAAATGGGAAGGTAATGCCGCAGTGCTAAATGCCTTAGCAGGAAGCGGAATTGATTTTGATGACAGCACAAGTACAGTTTCTCAATCGCTGGTCGATTATATAATTAAGTAATTATTTTTCGGCAATAACTACCTGCACAATTCCGAAGCTAAGTTTATAAGCATCAATTTTTCTGAAGCCCGAATTGTTTAGCAGTTCGGGCAATTTTATTTTTTCATCAAACTCTTTTACAGATTCCGGAAGATAACTGTACGCTTCAGTGTCTCCGGAAATTACTCTTCCTATCAGCGGCAGGATTCTTTTAAAGTAAAAAGTATAAATCCATTTGAAAAATTTATTTTCGGGCATCCTGAATTCAATAATTGTTACCTTTCCAGCAGGCTTTAATATTCTGAAGAATGAATTAAAAGCAGTCTGAATGTCGTAAAAATTCCTGACACCAAAAGCAATAGTTATATTTGTAACCGATAAATCTTTAACAGGAATTTTTTCTGCTACCGATTGAAAGTTATTGCCAACTATCCATTGACTTTTTCTGTTAAAATGCCGAAGCATATTATGCGAAAAGTCAGCCCCGAATATTTTACTAACACCCATTTTCCTTGCTTCAATTGCTACATCTCCTGTTCCACAGGCAACATCAAGCAGGATAGAATCCTTAGTGAGACCTGAAAGTTTTAGTGCTTTTCGTCTCCAATAAATGTCAACTCCGAAACTCAGCAGGTGATTTAAAAAATCATATTTCGGTGCAATCGAATCGAATATTCTTTTAACAGTGTTTTTCTTTTCCATTTGAATCATTAATGTTTCTGGTATTGAAATTCCTCAAGACCAAGTTTACGCTGCCACCAGTTAAATATTTTTTTCCCGCTCCACATTGAAAAAATCATTCCGATAAATCCGGCAATTAAATCGATAACGTAGTGGTACCATAAATAAACTGTTGAAAAAATTAGTAATGAACCTACGATAAAGAAGAAATACTTTGATCGGCTTCTTAACCTGTAGGAAAGATACATAACAATCAGAGTAATCATTGTGTGACCGCTTGGAAACACATCGCGCTGCACCAGTTCAGCAGCATTTTGAGTCCCCGGCGGAATAGATTCGCCGGTATTAACTATATCTCTTAGAAAGTTTGTGAGAAATAGCCCTGGCAATTGTTCATTGACTGAATAAAAATCGTGAAGAGTAAATCTGGGACCAATTCCCGGCAATGAAAAATAACCAAGGTAGGAAACAAAAAAGCCATATATAATTGAAAAAACTGCAAAGTCAGTTGCGATAAACCGGTCCCTTCGGAGAAGAACCAGGCCGAGAATTATCGGTAGTAAATAAAAACTTCCGTAAACAATTTGGAGAATTTCAGTTAGCACGGGGTGCGAAAACTGGAAGAGAAAATGAGTTGGATCAGTACCAAACATCCAACGGTCAATCTCAATAAAAAGATAATCATAATCAATTTGCCTGATTGGTTTGACCAAATAGTAAAGCTGCTTGAAAGTTAACAGGATCAATGGTGCAATATACCAGTAATGAATTATTCTCCAGATCTTTCCCTTAAAACTTGCTTCAAGGTACGAAATTAAAAAAGCAAAGAAAATCACACCGGCATTAATAGCAAGCCAGGTTCCGGTGTACTTTATACGATCAGGAAAAATGAGATGCAGCAATGTCAGGATAATGTAGAAGACAACTACGACTAAATCGAATGCCTTAAGTTTATGAATGAAAGATTTAAATAAACTCATTTTTATTATTAAGTGTGCTCTTTCAAATTGTTATCGTCTGAATTTTGATTTATTACCTCTGTCAGTTTAAGGAAATCTTTCAGATCCAATTGCTCCGCCCTTAAATTTAGGTCGATGCCCGAATCTCTGAAATCTAATCTTCTAAATATACTATTGGCCAATGAATTTTTAATTGTTTTTCTTCTGTTACCGAACGAAGCCTTTACTACTTTAATAAAATTAGCCTTTTTTTCATCTGTAATCTGAAGATCCTTAAATGTGAATTTTACTATTGCTGAGTAAACTTTCGGCTTTGGATAAAAAACGGTGGGCGGTATCTTGAAGCATATTTTTGTTTCGGCAAAAAAATTTGAAAGCACAGAAAGTATCCCATATTCCTTAGAGTTTTTGACTGCAATAATTCTTTTTGCAACTTCAAGCTGCACCATCAGTAAAGCATCTTTAACAAGTAAATTGTTGTCAATAAGTTTAAAGATAATTGATGAAGTAAGATAATATGGAATGTTTCCAACAATTCTCACTTTGTCCTGCTTGTTTCTGAGAAAGTCATTAAAACTTATTTTTAAGAAATCACCTTCAATTATGTTAACATTATTAAATCTGCTCTTTAAATCCTCAATAACCCGGTAATCAATTTCAACTGCTGTTAAGTGTTTTACTTTACGGGCTAGTTTTTCTGTAAGAGCTCCTTTGCCAGGCCCAATTTCAATAATGTTATCTTCATACAAAGGATTTAGCTCTTTAATGATCTTCTCAACGATGTTTTGGTCAACCAGGTAATTCTGACCAAATCTTTTTAGTGGTTTTATATAATCCATTCAATATGAAAAATGTATTTTTTATTTAGCAAATCTAATTTTGGAAAAGTTTTCATTTATTCATACTTTTTCATTATATAATCATTCCTAAGTAACTATTTACAGGAGAATAAATTGGCCGGGAACTATATTATAAGCGTTGATATGGGTGGCACAAAAATCTTAGCATCAGTAATTAATTCACGCGAAGGAATTATTGCAAGCCTCAAGCGTCCCACTGAAGTTAAAAAAAATAAAAATACATATATAAAAAGTCTGGCTAAAATCATTAATGATGTTGTCTTGGAAGCAAAACTCAAGCGCTCGCAGGTTAAGGCTGTTTGTCTCGGTGTCCCGGGATCACTTAATCCCGTAACAGGAGTGATTGGTTTAGCTCCAAATCTTGGTTTGAAAAATTTTGCTATCAAGTCGAAACTTCAGAGGCTTATTCCGTATCCTGTTTTAATTGAAAACGATGTAAACCTTGGGGCTTTAGGAATTAAGTATTTTGGAGTAGGAAAAAAAGCAAAAAATATGCTCGTCGTTTTTATCGGTACTGGTATAGGCGGCGCTATAGTTATTAATGGTAAACTATACAGGGGTTCAAGTTATGTCGCAGGTGAAATAGGACACATTATTGCAGAGGAAGGTGGACCCAAATGTGGATGTGGTAACAACGGATGTCTTGAGGCAATTGCCAGCAGAACTGCAATAGTTAATAAGATTATTGCTGAAATGAAAAGAACAAAATCAGGAATTCTGTACTCGTATATCAAATCTAGTGAAAAGATAAAAAGTAAAGCAATTTCTAATGCTATAAAATCGAAAGACAGGATAGTTATTAAACATATTACTGAAGCCTGCAACAAAATCGGAATTGCATTGGCGAGCCTGACAAATTTTATGAATTTTGATACAATAGTTTTAGGTGGAGGACTAATCGAAGCCGCCGGCGATTTTATGTTAGAAAGAATTTCCTCTGCAATGAAGAGTAATGTGATGAACGATGCAGGCAAAGCGGTGAAAATTATGAATTCCAAATTAGGTGACGATGCAGCTATTTACGGAGGTATTGCATTGGCAGAGGAGTTTCTGGGTGTGAGGGTTTAGTTTTGTTTTTATATGACGGTACGACCTTGACAGCCAAGCAGAAAGGTTTCTGTCACGGTACGACCGTGACAGCCTTGCTTTCATTCATTTTATTATTGTGTTATCCAGTGAACTCCTTCTCAATCTCTTCCAAACTCAAACTAACTTCTTCCCATTCTTTCACCTTTTTATCAAGCGATAGTTTTAACTCCTTATGCCTTTCGTTCAACTCTTTAATCTGATTTGGATTGTTATAAGAATCCGGATTAATGAGAACGGCATTTATTTTTTCAAGCTCTTGCTCAAGACTCTGGATTTCATTTTCAAGATTTGCAAGCCTTTCCTTCAAATCTTTTGTTGCTTTGTATCTCTGCTGTCGTTTCTCGGCTTCAATTCGTTTCTGCTCTTTGCGGGAAGAAGTTTCGCTTTGCACTTCAACTTTAACTGGTGAAACCTGCTGAGCCTCTGCATTTCGTTTGTAGAGGTAGTATTCAATATCACCTTCATAAATTTTTAATTTTCCAGCTCGGATGTCAACGACTCTGTTTGCAATCGGTTTGAGAAATTCTACATCGTGAGAAACAAGAATCAGCGATCCCGAGAAGTCAACCAATGCCTGCTGCAAAACTTTTTTGGATGAGTAATCGAGATGGTTTGTCGGCTCATCGAGAATTATAAAATTGGAAGGGGAGAGTAAAATCTTTGCAAGTGCCAGTCTGCTTTTTTCTCCGCCCGAAAGAACTCCGACTTTCTTGAAAACATCATCACCTGTAAAAAGAAAAGCACCGAGAAGCGAACGGAGTTGTCCGATTGTCTTTTCGGAACCAACTGAATCAAGTGTTTCAATTAAATCGAATTCGGGATTTAACGAATCAGCAACATCCTGCGAATAGTAGGAAATGATGTTGTTATGTCCCGATACTCTTTCACCTTTGTTAATATCAATTTTGCCAGCGATAATTTTAGCGAGAGTAGTTTTACCTGCACCGTTCGGTCCGACAAAAGCAATCTTATCACCGCGATTCACTCTGAAATCGATTCCCTCAAACAACTTCATCTCTCCAAAAGATTTATAAATTCCTTTCAGCTCAACATTAAATACTCCACTCGGAGGCGGTTTTGGAAATCTTATGTTTACGTGCTCTTCATCATCAGGAATTTCAATCAACTCAACCTTTTCAAGCTGCTTTATTCTGCTCTGGACCTGTCTTGCTTTTGTTGCCTTGTAAC
>JACAFB010000045.1 GCA_013388545.1 Ignavibacteriaceae bacterium | reverse complement strand
GTGTAGTAAGTTGAGTTAACTTCAACACAATTAAAATAGTGCGAATAAAATTGCAGCCAGTCAAATCCACCTGATTGATTTTTAGGATAAAAATTTGGCACCCAATCTTTGTAAGACCAGCCGGCTGTGCCGATGTAATATTTAGTTGTCATAATTTGATAAACTTTATTATATGGTAAAGAAGGAAAATTAACATTTTTGTTAACTTTTTGTGTTTATCTACAAATACATTTCCCTATCCTGCTTTTTTATTCATACTTCTGTAAACCCCGACTACAATTCCTACAATCTTAAACGACGGATACTTCTTATCAATTGCAATTGTTTTGTAATCCGGATTTTCAGAGACAAGTTCAATTTCATTTTTCTTTTTATAAAATCTTTTTACTACTGCGGCATCATCAAGAATCGCAACTACAATCTGTCCGTTTTTCGGTTCAAGGTTAGGATTTACAATTACAATATCTCCACCGAATATATATGCATCTTTCAGACTATCGCCCTTTACACGAAGCAGAAAAGAATCTTTCGGCATTCTTGCAATTGTGGGAAGTTCAACTGTATCAATTGCATCTGGATAAATTGTTAATGGATTACCGGCAGCAACTTCACCAAGCACGGGTTTGGGAACAAAAAATTTATCCTCTAGCGTTAGTTCGATTGCACGTGAAAGTTTTGGACTTTTTCTAATGTATCCTTTCTTTTCAATTGCCTTTAAATGCTGTTGAACCGTTGCCCTGTTTGAGTAACCAAAATAATTGGCGATATCTGCAAGTGTTGGCGGAATTCCTTTTCCCTTTATTTGCTCAATGAGAAAATCCAAAATTTTCTTTTGTGTTTCTGTCAGTTCAGTTTTCATTTTTTATTGTAGTTTTTTATCAGGAATTAAAAGAAATCTTTATTTCATCGTATTCTTAATTCTATTATGGCTTTTTAATAATACCATACATATGTATGGCTAAGGTAATAATGGCAGGATAAAATGTCAAGAAGAAAAAATCCTCCCTTTTTCTGCAATTGCAAATGCAAAAACGTAAATAAGGAGGATTTAAGGATAAAATTAAAATTGAGTCAGGAAAATCTTTTCCAATGACTCGATCATTTTTTCGCGGAAAATTGGCTTTGAGATGAAATCATTGAAACCGGTAGCAATGAATTTCTCTTTATCGCCGGGCAAAACATAAGCTGTAACTGCAATGATCGGTGTATTTTCATGTCCCGGCATTTTGTGAATAATTCTCAAGGCATCCAATCCGTTATATTCACCCTGAAGATTAATATCCATCACTATAAAATCGAACCGCTGAGTATCTAATAAAGGAAGTGCATCTTCGAAACTTGAAGCGTATTTTATTTCTTTCAATCCTCTCATCTGCACTTTGAAGAGAATTTGTGAATCGGTTTGATCCTCGATGTAAAGACAAGTTAATTGCGAAAGATCCAGTTGCATTGGCAAAGACGGAGTCATTTCTAACTTATCCAGATCTATTTCTTTTTCAATTTCAGGGGCTGGTTCGATAACATCTGTTTCAGAAATTGTTGTGTCTTCCTGAGGAATAAAAGAATCAACCGTCTCTGCTGAAGTCTCGATCTTAGGTTGTTCAAATGAAATATCGGGAACTTCATCAACCGGCTTCTGTTCTTCAGCTTCAACTGTTTCATTGTTCAATGGTAATTCAAATGAGAGCGGAACTTGTTCCTTAATTTCTTTAGCTTTTTCTTCAATTTTAAATTCAACTTTTTGTTCCGTTTTTTCTTCTACCACCGGAGTTTTAAGCTCAGATTGAACATCTTTTTGAGTTAGTACTGGTTCCTGAAATGTTTCATCAGTTTTTTTCAGAAGCAGCGGAAAAGTAAAAATGAGATCGACCCGGGACGAATCAGTAGAAATAATCTCAAATTTTCCGCCAAGTATTTTTATCAGTGCACGAGTAAGCTGCACAATCAGTTTTGAAACACCATAGTCACGAAGCGATGGTTCATTCGTTCTGAAAATTATGCTGAATGCATTTACAAGATTTTGTGATGCAGTATTGTAATTGTCCTTAACTGAAATCATAAATGAATCATCGGCATAAGGAAAAGCAGAAAAATAAATCTTTTTCTCTTTGGTAACCTGCGAAGCAATCCGGACAAGATTTGAGACAAAGGTATAAAACTTTGTCCTGTCGGAATCAAATTTCAAGGAAGAAGAAATCTTCCCATAGGCAAATTCTTTTCCGGTGAGTTTTGACAGCTCGTTCATATCTTCCTGAAGTTCATCTATAATGCCGGTAATCCCGATTTCCTGGATATCCAGATCATAATTGCCGGCTTCAATTTTTGACAACTCAATTACTGAATTCATTGTATTCAGCAGTTTGCCGCGGTTCTGATTAATTATTGAAACTGCCTCCTGCTGTTCGCTGTTCATCTCACCAATGCTTTCAGTCAATTCCTGCACAAACCCAAGAATAACATTTATCGGGGTAAGAATTTCGTGGAAAATGCTTGAAAGAAAATTAGTGCTCACACCTTCTGATTTTGTTTTTACAACTTCTACCGGCTTTTCAACAACAACTTCTTTCACTACTTCTTTAACAACTTCCTTTACAACCTCTTTAGTTTTTTCTTCAGCCGGGTGAGGATATTTTGCAATTATGGTAAAAGAATCAATATCGCCTTTGTAATCAACAACAGGTGTTGAGGTGAATTCAAGTTCAATATAAGATTGATTTTTCTTTTTGAACTCAAGTCGCATTGATACGGATTCTTTGATGTGTGAATGAAAAATTGTTGTATTGATGGTTGCCCTTTCCTCATCTTTAACCAGGGCAGCAAGAGCTGTTTTTGAAATTTCATCACGTGTGTAACCAAGTAGGTTTATAACAGATTGATTAACATATGTAATAAAACCTGCCGAATCGGTTATCAGTATTAAATCATCAGTATTGTCAAAGGCAGATTTAAATAACTGAGTTCTTTTCTGTTCATCGAGAGAAGCAGTTACATCGTGAAGAATATTTATAATTGCCTGACGGTTGTTATACTCGATCTGTGTTTTGCTTATCTGCACAAACACGAAGGATCCGTCTTTTCTCTTTTGACGAAAAGGTATGCTGTATTTGCCTTCCGAAACATTTTCGTTGAATGTATCGAGCAGGTTTTGAATATCCTCGGGAGAATACAGGTCTGTGATATCCATTTGAAGAAATTCTTCCCTTGAATATCCATACAAGGCTGTAGCCGCATCATTTAATTCAAGAAACCTGAGGTTCTCTTTATCATATATATAAATTGGCTGCGGATTGTTTTTTATTAATACGTCAAACATTCTGCCTCTGCTATGTATTTTATTTAATGTATTATTTTCCTCTAATAAAACCAGAAAGCCTTCCTGTACACCTGATGACGAATAATATCTCTCAAGGTGAATTCTTAATGGGTTACCGGAGATTTCTTCATCATAAGTTTTTGACTTTAGACCGGCTTCCGATATAAAACTGTTGACTTTTTCAACTAACCATTCAGGAAGCAGTAATTCAAATGTCTTTTCCCCGAAATTGTTTGAATTAACTCCATATAATTTAATAAAATCATTACTTGCATATCTAATGAAATTTAGATTATCTATCAAAATCAGTTTCAGCGGCAAGCCGGAAAATTCATTCAGTGATTCTGCTACCTTATCAAACGAAAGACCTTTCCGCTTTTCAACTTTAAATGCTACATTAATTATTCCAATCAGATTACCATCTGAGCTATTCAGCGGAATTTTTATTGCTAAAAACTCTGTTCCGGGTTCAAAAGCTTTCACCGGGACCTGATTTGTGATCAAAGTATTTAAAGTACTTCGTATATATCCCAGTGCCAATGAATTAAAATCGGCCTCACTTGATCCAATAAGGCTGTTTAAATCCCTGCCTTCAACTTTCATAATATTTAATTCTATTGCCGAAGCAAAAATTTTGTTGGCAATAACTACCTGTCCCGATTCATTCTGCATCCATATCAACTCTGGCCGCTCATCAATTTTCTTCCTTATCCGCTCTTTACTTATAAATGAAAAGGGAAAGCTTTCCTGAATTTCATTTACAATTTGAAGCATTTCTTCTGTTAAATAAGTTCTTAATTCCTCATTAAGAATACGGAGTTCTATAAGCTTTGAGGACTCTCTGAATTTTATTTCTTCAGAACAGGTACAAAAGACATAAAAACTGCTATAAAACCGGAACACGCTCAGATTCGTTTCCAATGATACAGTTTCGCTGTTCGGAAGAACAAAGTTTAATTTAATGTTTGTCTTAAGATAACCTGATTCCTCTGATTCCTTAATAAAAGCCCAAACCCTCTCTTCTGAAATATTATCAAGATATTCAGAAAAACTTGTGTTAATAATTTCTTTTGATAAAAGCTTTTCGAAAGCCGGATTACTGGCAGCAATTTTCAGATTTTTATCAATTATTAAACTCGGGGTTCTGAACAGGAGAAGAATTGAATTGAAAATATTTTGATCAGCCGCATTCAACCTGACATCAATTTAACTTTTATTTATAAATTATTTTGCGTCATAAATTTATAAATAATTTAATTGCCTGTGAACACTACAGCGACATTTGAGTATCTTGAATAGTATTGACCATCTGTCGCTCTGACGCGATAAGAATAGAAATGCTGCTGTTGAACAAGTGAATCTTTATATGTATTTACATCGCCGGGAATCATTGCATAAAATAGAAACTCGCCGTTCTCAAATTTTCTTTCAATTTCAAAATGAGTGTTTGCAAAGTCTTCATCGATCCAGTTAAGAATTACACCTTCCGCCGAATTGAATGAAGCAGTAAGATTTTTAGGTATAATTAAATCATACCAGAACGTTTGAGCACTACTCTCATTTGACCATGCCGAATCGCTTCCTGAAAAAGCTTTAACTCTATAAATATAAGTCTCGCCGCGCTGCAATCCATTTGCGCTGTCAGTAAATTCACTAATATTTGGACCTGTAACTCCGACAACTTTATATTCAGTCCAGACTGTCCTTCTTTCTATTTTAAATAAGTTTTCATCAGCACTATTATCACTCCACTTTAAATAAACCACCTGTGTGCCTAAGGCAGTCGCCGTTAATCCGGTTGGTGGTATTAAACTACCACTTGATCCCGTTCCGTTTGAACTAATCTCAGTACTAAAATTTGAATAACCAATTGAATTTAAGGACCTGACCTTGTAATAAAAATCTTTTACCTGAGATGCATCATCGTCATTCGAATTAAAAGTGTTGCGGTCAACAGTTTTCAACAAATTGTATGTTCCGTTGAATCCTTCTTTCTTCCAGATTTCGTAACTATCTACATAAGCTGAGGTATCTTTCCAGGACAAATTTATTATTGTTGGGGATAGCCTTGTAACTTCAAGCTTGAATGGTGCATAAGGAACTGTCGTTGTATTCACAACAAGTAATTCTTTCTGTTCCTGGCTTTTTATTGAAAACCCTCTTGTGTCATAATAAACCAAATAGTAGCTGATCTTGCTATTCAGTAAAACTGAATCAATGAATACTTTTATATCGGGTGGTAAACCATTTGGCTTGGGTGAGAAATTTTTTTCAAACCTGTTATTAATATAAAGCTCAATAAATTTAAGGGAAAAAGAAGGATCAAGATTATATTTTATTTCAAGCCAGCCCAAACCAACATTTGAATTTGATAAGGGTGATATGATTTCAAATTTAATATTATTTTGATCGGGATTGGAGGGATCTGTAGAAAGGTTTGTGCAGCCATTTAGCAATAACGTAAGAATAAAAGCTGAGAGTATATAAATAATATATCTTTTAGAATTCAGCATCTTAGATTAATCCGTAAGCGGAATGGAGATATTAATTTTAGCCGTAGATTTGGATCTCAGCTCAGGCAATAATATTTTCAACTCGCCAGTAACTTCATCAACAGAATAATCAACATCTTTACCGGATTCCTTAATCGATAAATTGTTTTTGTTCTGAAAATATTTATGATCAACTCTGACCACCACATCTCTGACATCATACTTTGATTTGTTGTTGACTGTTACCTGGATTGAATTTTTACTTTCTTCTCTTAAAGTCACTGTCGAGTTGTTTTTGAATGACCACCAATTGCGGATTTCAGTAAAAGAAGCAATCCAGGAGTTTTTATTCTTCAAGTATGATATAAAATTTCCATAAACTTCGTTTAATTCTACACCACATTTTTTACATAAATACCTGTCATCAAGAATAAATAAGCCCGAACCTGATGAAACTGTTTCAAATTTTGTGATCAAACGCTCAACAATTTCGTTTGTTTTTGCTTTCTTGCTTTTACCTGTTAAAACAAAATTCTCAAATCCACTGGGATGCAAAAATGTAAGAGCTTTATTCGTCTCATAGAATTCCGGGAAAATATTTTTGTCAGCAAGATTGCTCAGAAATGTCTCCAGACCAAGATCGCTCAATCTTGCAAAATGGTACGATTCAAGTTTTGATGTTGGCAGAACAGTTGATTTGATTTCAATTCCGGTCTTGTCACTGAAGGAATCAAATTTTTCTTTCAACAAGCTGTCTGTTTTTTCCCAATTATCAGCTTCAGAAAAATATTCCGTGCCAAATGAAAATACGGGCTCATAATTATTATCAAAATTTTCAGAGATAAATTTCTCCAGAATCAGTTCATTCAAAATAAAATTTGATTTGACTTTTTCATCCTTAACCAGTTTCTGAAAGGAAGAAATATTTCTTGAAGGTTGAGTAAAATCAAAAACCAAAGCTGCTGCAGAATTAAAACCTCCGGGCCAGAGATCAACTCGTGCATTTCCATAAGAATTAAGCCAGTTTAGTGATTGGGAAACAATGCTATGAAATTTTTCCACCTGACTTTTATTTCCGAGAATGGAAGTAAAGTCAAATCCGAACCAAACAAACCTTCCACTTCCATTCTTTCCGTAGACCATCATCGTTGATTTTTTATCGTCAGATTCAGTTGAGTTCAGAAAATAACCGAGTGGTTGAACCGAAGCAGAGTTTACAACTACTTCAAGAGGTTCATCCACAGCAGAAATCATTATTGTAGAAGGATCGTTTTCTTCAGCAGAAATCGGTGAATTAACATTGATTGAATGTACTATGCTAATTTGTTCTTTAGGAACTTTTCTTAAAACTGAAACACCGAAAATTTCATCAAGTTTAAACCAGCCTTCTGCCTGAAATTTTTCATCCATTATCCCAATCTCGGAAGAAGCGAGAATAGAACCGCCTCCGGTTAAATACTTTTTAAGATTATCAAACTCAAGCTTGCTGAGTGATTTTGAAACAGGAACAATCAGGCATGAATAATCTTCCAGCAGTTCTTCGGCATCGAGATCTTTTTCGGTTAGCACATTGTAATTGATTTTATTTTTAATCAGGAATAGTTCCCACGCTGTAAACTGGTCGAGAATGTAGCCATCCCTTAGATTAAGAGAGCTGTCAGATTTAACGGTGGATAGTATTGCTATGCCTGATGATTTGCTCTGACCAAAAAGCGTCGGCAGAAATGCTATAAGAATCAGAAGTAGTATGTACAGTATGTTGTTTAAATATTTCATTCTTTTTCAGTTTTTTCTAGAATGAGTTAATAATTTTCAGATGGATTAAAAACATTTACAGCTCCACCCGGTCGTAATCAACAAGATATGTTCTTGATTCGCCTGCTTCAAGGTTGTTTATATTCAACAACACCTTGCTGCTGTTTTTGTCGAAATTGATTTCAGGCATTTTAGTTCCTATTATCTCGGAATCAATTGAAATGTTTTCAGCTTTATCATTCAGGTCGACGTGCACTACAAGATTGTTGATTGTCTGTTTCCCGGGGTTAGAAACCTTTAATGAAATTCTTGTCCGTCCGCGTCTTTCAACCCTAAGTTCAACATAATCTTTCTTTTCAAACCATTTTAATATTTCAGATCCGGTGGTAACCCAGAATTTCTTTTTCTTCAAATCTTTAATTACTTCTCTGACAACTTCTATGTTTTCAGGTTTACATTGATATTCTGTATGCAGTTTGAAAATATAAAGTCCACCTTCAAATAAAACCCTGTCAATATCTTCCTGATAAGTATAAAACTGAAAATCAGGAAGTGTAAGTCCAAAATCACGTATAACTTCATAATCATCTCGTGCGGTTTTTGTCATAGAAATTATTCTGTTATCGCCGCGAATTATTGTTTTGGGAACTGATCTGTCTGTTAATGAATCGGTTAAAATATACTTATATCCAGTTTTAATAACAGCGGAAATTGTATTTTGATCAAACAAGCCGTAATAAGGCCAAATTCCCAAAACCTGAGTATTGAGTTTTGATTCAAGAACAGATTTGGAATTTCTTAATTTATATATCTGATCATCCAATCCAATCAGATTATTAACTGAATCTTTTACCGAAGCCAGATAACCAATATCAACAATAGCTCCGAACTCACCGTATCCGGTTAGTGATGTTATCAGCTTTTTATGGGGTTCTATTTTAACCGGATCGATGAAGAAAGTTGCTTTTACATTTTCTGCTTTAAGTATTTCAAGCAGATTGGTCACATTAGAAATTTCTTCATTCAGATTTGGAGTTAGAATTGCCGCTGCCTCATAACCATTTGGCCAATCTTTGGTGTAAGCTATTGGTTGATATAACAACCAGTTCATGCAATTCTGAAATAAACGATCGAAGTAAACATAATCCTCCTGCACACCAATAACTGAATTCAATTCGAATCCCATCCAAACGAACCTGCCATATCCGTAACTGCCATTAGCAATACCTGCTGTTTTTTTAATTCCTTCACGTACAAGCCCATCCTCAAGCCGGTAGTTATACCAAAAACTTGTTTGTGTAGTGCGAGGATCAAGTACTTCAACAGCAATTGGCAAATCCCAGGTTGCAACTTTTAATGGGAATCCTGTTGGAATATTAGCTGTAAGCGGCAGCCCTCCTCTTAAAGTGTGAACTTTGGTGTATTCATCACTTCTCATTTCTTTGGTAAACCTGACTCCGAACACTTCAGAGAAAAATTCCCATCCTCTCCACTTACCTCCATCCGAATAAGAAGCTATTCCACTTGTTGCGAAAAGACTTCCGCCCCTGTCAACGAATTTCTTAATGTTTGTTACTTCTTTATCAGACAGTGATTTAGATCCCGGAAGAATCAAAAGCTGATACTCAAATAATTTTCCTGATTCTATATTCTGATCGGAGATTATATCAAACTCATATTTGAGATTTCCAAGAAATTTTTCCCAGGTGGTAATGTTGTCATTCAACCAGGTACTGCCTTCAGGCAGCATATTCTCCGTATACTTTGAATATAAGATTGCAATCTTTGGTTTTCCGCCAAGAAAAAAGTCTTTAAGTATTTTTGAATCGGGCATAAAGGTGTTTTCATCAATTCTGCCGTAAACACCCCTCAGGATTAAAAAGTAAATGAGTACCGCCCCGATAAGAATTACCGAACCGGTAACAACAATCAGTAATTGATTTATTCTTCCTTTTGGCTTCGGATCTACCGCCACTTTATTTCTCCGCCGCGTTTATCTTCTTTAGTTGAAACATAACCTTCAGAAGTATATCGCAATATTTTTCCATCTGAAGAGACTCTTTGCTCCGGAGCCTGCTGCTGCTCAGGGCCCGGATACTCTTTTGGTTTAGGAGTGTGTACAGACTGCATAGGCTGCTGACCTTTCCTCGGTTCAACATAAACAGGCTGCTGCACCGGTGCAGTGATTGGTGATAAAACTTCTGCCTGAACCGTAGTTTGTGTTTGTACAGTTTGTTGAGTGCCTCTTCTCTCACGCACTTTGTACAGAACATAAGCACCTATTGCAAGAATAAAAGTGCTTATTGTTGCAACAAGTATGATTGTAGATAAAATTGGAATTAGTTCCATCGGTAACCTCTTAATTTATTTTCTATTAAACTTTTGCTGTGCCTAATCTCTCTAACTTTCCCCAGGTCATTCTTATCCCGAGAAATTCTTCAATTGTAGACATTGCTTTACAAATATCAATCAGGAGAATAAAGAACATTCGGTAAATGATTGCATAAACAACCAGACGGAATTCTTCCTTTTCAACAGCAATACAATAAAGGGCTGTAGTAAGATCAAGCAATGCTAAACCTGCCCACCAGAAAAAAATCAACTGGCTGAATCCAAAAACCAGCGCCGCAAAAATGAAAAAAGCGTTTGCTGCAATGTTCATCGCCGGCCAGATTAATGCTTCGTAAAACATTGACCAAAGAATAAATGTATCACCAAAGTTGATGGTTGGATTTATCATCAGCTTTTTATGTTTACGTATAGACTGAATAATCCCGCGTGTCCATCTGTAACGCTGTTTTAATAATTGCTGAAGCTTTGCGGGTGCTTCTGTGTATGAAATTGACCGTGGTTCGTAATAAATCTTCCAGCCTTTGGCCAGGATTTTCAATGTTAAATCAGCATCTTCAGCGTAAGTGTCACTTGAATAGTATCCTACTTGTTCGATTGCCTTTTTCCTGAAAAGACCAATGGGCCCGGGAATAATATTTACCAGCCTCATAAAACTCTGAGCAGCGCGGGCCATATTCAAACCTTCTATATACTCAAGAGCCTGAAGATCTGTAAGAAATCTGCCTCTGTTTAAAACTTTTACGTTTCCGGCAACTGCGCCGATTTCAGGATTCTTAAAGTGACGTACAGCCATTTTAAGCGAATCAGGAGAAAGCTGAGAATCTCCATCCATACATAAAACAAACTCTGCCTGCGACAAACTTATACCTGCAGTTAATGCCCTTGCTTTACCTCCATTGGGTTTACTTATCAGTGATACTTTAACATCGCTCGTTTTTCCTTTTTGAAAACCAACTAATGACTCAGCAACTTCCTTAGTCTTATCTTTCGAACCATCATCAACAATTATTATTTCATAGTTTGGATAATCAATTTCAAGCAACGAATTGATGGAATTCTTCAGCATCTTCTCTTCATTGAAAACAGGAACAATTATAGAGACGAATGGGAAATATCCATCTTCAGGTGTGAAAGTATATTCATTTATGTATAGATATGCGAAAGAGAGTATACCAAAGTATCTCAGCAGCAAAATGAAAAGGAAAATAACAAGTGCTACAATTGTGGAATATTCTAACAGGGAACTGAAAGAAAGAACAGTAAGCGGTAAAGTATAAAGTATTATAGCTATCAGTATCAGTGAAATAAATCCGCTTATGAAAATACGCTTTAGGTATTTTCGCTGATAATTTTCCTCGACTTTGTCTTCCTCAATGTCTCTTAGCACTACGTGCGATTTTTGTACTTTTTGGTTTAACTGCATTTCATTTTCTTTTGTTTTTAATCATTTCACAATTATGGTGCCACCAGAATACAATTCATATTTGAGGTAATAGCTGTTTATTACCAATTACTTGTAACACTATAGGATTCCGCAAAAAGCTTGTATCAGAATCAAACAAGAAAAAGCGAGTAAATCTCAGACTATTTTTTTGTTTAAAGACTCCAGAACGCTGAGACCTGAAATGCCAGCGAACTGTAGCCAACTTTTTGCTGAACAGTTCCTGAACCTGTTAACCGGGCGGACACCGTAAAACTCCTTGCAAAAACATATCTGATATCGCCATATAACTCACGAAGAACATAATTTTCATTCGGGATCAGACCAACTTTTCCACCAATAACAAAATTAACCTCACTGTTTTTGGCTATTGTCCAATCAGACCAGATACTATGTGATTCAAATCCGGCAGGTGACCAATAAAGAGCTGATTGCATTTCCCAGTTGTTGAAATAATATTCATATCCGGCTCTGAAATCCGGGGCAAATGATTTACCAACTCTGAACTCGAAAGAGTTTCCTTTATTATCCTTATCATCCGGAACAGTGTAGTAAAAATATTTACCAGATAAATAAACTCCGGCAGGTGCGTTATATTCTCCGACAAATGACAATTGGTTTGCCTGAAGACGTTTCTTAACAAGGAAAGGAGAATAAAGCATCTGTGCTGCGTCAGTAGAAATGAAGCCTGCAGAAATCCTGTAAAGTTTTTCTTTTTCAGCCTTCAAAGAAACTTCGGAGATTTTGCTGTTTATACTATTTGAGAATGTTGAATTTCCAAACCCTGCATTAAGAGAAAAAATCTTTGCGAACTTAAGAATAACATTTCCTTTAAGAAGTGTAAAATTGTCGTTCTCGATATCAGATTTTAATTTTCCTCTGAAGGCTGAGCCACCTAAAGAAAGAAAATTTGTAATGCCGACTTCAAGCTGCAAACCAATTTGGCTGTAATTCAATCCAATATTATCATCAAAAATGAAAGCTTGTGGTGAGACAAGCAGGTAAGCCGGGAATGTATAAAATGAAATCCCGCTAATACCTTCAGCGCCAAGCCAGTTCAATCTTGTTTTGACTATCTGCGAATTCGGAGAAACTTTTAGCAGCTCAGTGAACACTTCGCGGGCGTTATCATACTGATTAGCAAGCAGAAAAGCATCTCCTAAATAAAGCCTTGTCTCGAAGTCATCAGGATTTTTGGATGCTAATCTTTTAAATTCTCTTAAAGCATTTATCGAATCTTTCTGCCACAAATAAATTTTTGCTTTTTCAAGATCAAGCTGATAGTCATAATTCTCCTGAAGCAGTTTATCATAAATCTTCATTCCATTTTTCAAGTCACCTTTACAGATGTAAGCATCTGCCAGTTCTTTGCGAACAGATTGATCAGATTCAGGATTAGCCAGATATTCATTAAAAATCTCGATTGCTTCATCACAATTTTTCTCATATAAATTTTTTCTTGCTTTCTCAACCAATGCGAACAGTTCATCTCTATCATTTCGTTTTTTAAGTTCATCAAGTGATTGCTGTAAATTTATCAGCTCAGGATTGCTATTATTAATTGATGTGGCTGTATTGAGATAATTTGCTGCGCTGGTATAATTTTCTTTTTGCAGATTCAAAGAAGCCAAAGTCAATATTGCTTGCAGATTTTGTGGATCTTTGGAAACCACAGAATTTAGGAGCTGTTCAGAGTAATCGAGATTATCATTCAACCAAACTCCAAGTTGACCACGCAGCAGCTGATAATTTTTATTTTGAGGATCTTTCTCTAATAATAAATCACATTCGTTCATTGCCTTGCAGTAGTCATTCCGCCAGGCTGAGTGAAGTGCAAGCTGAAACCTTACTTCATTATCTTCAGGATGATCATTTAAATACTTTTCAAACAAATCAGTTGACCGATCAAGCTGATTTGAATATGAATAATATTTCCCAAGCTCCATAATTGCCTCACGATTTCCGGGAGATGTTGAAAGCTTTTTTTCGAACTCCTGAATTCTGCCTGAATAATAGTCGATCCTTTTATTATTTAAATCATCCCAAAGAGATTTAAATTCCGGGTTTTCTGAATTTCTCACCGATAAAATTTTTAATTGTTCAAGCGCTTCCTCGAAACGATTCACTTTCATTAGTTCTCTTACAAGCGAAAACCTTGTTGCATCATCACCGGGATTACTTTTAAGCATTCTAAAATACTTGTCAATAATATATTCCTTGCCGCTGCCGGGTAACCCGTAATTAAATCTTGCTGTTGTGTCATTGACCGAGTAGATATACCCTTTGCCCCGGGCAAGATCTAGTCCATCCATTGCTTCCTTAAAATAAGGCTTTATTCTTAATGCATTTTCAAATGCATCTATTGCAATTTTATTTTTGCCAAGCCACAAAGTGAAATAGCCATAGCGCGACCAAAGTCTCTGATCATCAGGATATTTTTCACAATATCGTTTTAATATTGGTTCACCTTTCGAGATATGGTTGTTCTTTGCAAGAATTTCAGAATACCTGATTATTTCATCCGCTGATGCTTCTTCCCTTTTCAAATATTCATCGTACCAATCCTCTGCCTCAAGCCACTCGCCAAGATGCTTATAACTCTTCCCAATTTCCAGGTAATTGACAGCTTTATTTGGATTGATTGCGATTTCCCTTTTGTGTCCTTCAATCTTATTGTAAAGAAGTGCTTGCCAGGATTCTGTAGTTCTTCTAAGGTTTTCAGAAATTTCTTTATTATTAGGAGCCAACTTCAAGCCACTTTTAAAATCATAAACGGCATATTCATATTGGCCTCTTTTTTCATAACATAAACCCCGGAGATTGTAACCTTCGGGTTCCTGGGGATTTGCTGAAATGTAGCGGTTTAATAAATCAATTGCTTCACCATAACGGCCAAATTTCATCTGCTGAATTGCTTCTTTTTTTAGGTCACCTGATTTGTTCTGCGATAATCCCAAACAACTAAACAGAACTATTAGCGAAAGTACAAATGATATATTCTTCAGGTATTTCATCTTAAAACCGTATTAGTTGTGGTCTAATTCTGTCTGTTCTTTGGACTCATTAATCAGCAATTGCTCAATTAAATCCTCTGCTTTGTTGATAGAGTCATCTACTTTCACCGCATAAACCGAAACATATTGGATAACTTTTTTTAAGTAATCGGGATCATTATTGGGGAGATTGTTTTTAATTCTGGCGACAAGGCTTCTTAAACTCTTATTATCATCTCTTGTCATAAGAACAACCACCCGGTTTTTCATTATGCAAATCTTGTCTTTCTTATCAACCGAAAGCCTGACTGCATTCTTCAACTGATCCAGAGAAAGAAAGTCTTCTTCTTCGGGCTGGTTAAGTTTGATGGAAATCAAAGTAAATTTCTGACCAGTGCTTTTATAAAAGGCAATCTGGTTATTAACGATAAGATAAAAATCTGCCTCAGGGTAGATGTTTGAATAATAGAATTTATTTTCAGGAAGCTTGATATCAGCCAGGGTTATGTATTTCTTTTCAAACTCAAATTCCAGTTCATTTTTTTCTTCTTCAATTAAATGAGGAAGTTTTTCTTCAGGGGGTTTTTGAAAATCTACAGCTACACCCTTATATGGTTCAATGAAATAGCCGGATTTAAACTGACCTTCGGTATGACCAATGTTAGGCGTGATAGTCATAAAACCTCCGGAAGCTATTCCTTCTTCTTCCTGTTTCTTCTGAAGATAAATCACACCTGTTGAATTATTAACCATTACATTAAGAACATCCTTCGCAGGTTGTGTAGCAGGATCAGCCACAACAAACATACTTGTAACACCCGCGTCTTCAATTTTCTCAACCATCTCTAAAAAGGAATTTTCAAGCTGCTCAAGTGACTGGAACCCAATGAATGGGGTTATTTCATCAAATACCATTTTTGAAGGTTTGTACTGTTCAACCACGGAGACAATATCCTGAAAATATTCTTTGAGGACTTCATCCGGGAATTCAGATTCATCAATATTAACAGGCGCAGCAACTCTTATTACAATAATCCGATTCTGATTCATTTGATGCTCGATATCAAAATCTATAGCAGCAGCCTGAATCATAAGATCTTTGGGACGCATGTTTGTAAAGAATAAACAAACCTCATTTTGTTTTGTGCTTTGCAGTGCAAATTGCAGCGAAAGAAGTGTCCTTCCTGTCTTTCTTGAACCAATCAGGAAATAAGTTCCACCTCTATACATGCCGCCCCAGGCGTAATCAATTAATGGAATTCCAGAAGGCAGGAGTTGTATTTTTTTCTTCATTAGTCTGTCATAACCTTGTGTTTTTTTTACTTTTTCCCAAATTTTATGCCGAAAAATGAGACGTAATTTTCTCTAGTGTATGTATTGGAAAATAATAAGTGGTTTGGAATAGGACAGGTCAATAATTTACGTCTAAAAATGAAACAGTAGAATAAAACTCTTCTCTACTGATTGGATAATGGGAAATTGAAGGAAATTCCTATCTTTTTCCGGAATAGTTTCCGAATACAAAAACAGCCGTTGAATTTGCAACAATAGTCGGCTCGTTGGTGATATAATCATTCCGGTCGTCAAAATACATAGTTGAATCGGTATTAAAAAGATTATAAGTAAAATTTTCTCTTTCAATTTCAAAATCATCGAGAAGAGAGGCAGGTGCAGGTCCAGCAGCCAGGCCACCCGGCAAGTATCCATTGTGAAAAAACGCTATCTGGTGATGAAAGTATTTGGGGTAAACCTCTCCAATATTATAAATGAACGAAATGCCCCAGGGATTTCTGCCAAGAATATAATCTCTCTGAAAAGTTTTTAATGAATCGTAAGAATAATCTCCTGTAAGTTTTTCATATAAAATTGTTTGAAGAGCAACGCCCAAAATCGCATTAGTTGTACCCCAAGTAAATGCTGCACCTTCACTAAAAACTGATTTGCTGCTGGCCAACTGAAATCCGGATAAATTCATTTTAATATACTCAATAAATCTGGGCTGATACTTTGAAATTCTGTAGTGTGCAAGAGAATTTATGTTTCCCCAGCTCCACCAATAGTCGGCTTTCGCACTATCTCCATAAGTGATTGCATCCCTCAGATACTCCAGGTTCCCGGTAGAGTTGTAAAGTTCTATTGCACCCAGGGCAATTTTACCGAAAAATGATTGATCCTGGTAAAATCCTGTTGGAGCCTTATCTATATCGGGAGCCTGATTCCTGAATGAGTATAAATTCTCTGCGGCCTTTAAAAGTTTTTTTGAGAATTCGTTATCGAAAAATCTTTCTTTCCATATTCTTGAAGCTAATGCCATTACCGCGGCAAACATGCCAATTTGATTTTTACCAATGCTCATCAACCCGGGTCTATCAAACATAAGTTTATCTTTTTCGGGCAAGCGCCAGCCAACCTCGTGATCTCTTAAATCCTGAACCTGAGTAACTAAATTAATACCCTCAAAATTGCAACGCAGCATCCAATCTAATCCAACTCTTGCTTCCTCAAGAATATCGGGGACGGAATTAAAATCATTATCGAAGTCAAACTTTTCTCTGTTAAAATCATATGAAAACAAAAGCATATACGTTGCAAAAGCAGTTGTCGAAAAAAACTTTATATAATCACCGGCATCATGCCAGCCACCTGTCAAATCGACCACACCCAACTCTTCTTTTCCCGGAACTTTGCTGGCATCATAAAGATGGCAAACCTTATGAAGTAAAGGATCAGTTGGCCCGCATCGCTGAACTTTAAAGAACAGCATTAACGAATCAACAATGTGATTAAATACATTTGCGGATATATTAAATGAATGAGAAACCTGGCCGTCAATCTCAATCCGGTATGAACCCGGTTGATTCAACTCGCTGAAATCTATTTTATAACAATACTCGAATTTATCGTAAGTATATAAGCTATCCCAAATAATATCTTTAAATAGAACTTCGTTATTGTAATTGCTTTTAATTAAAAACTGTTTTTCTTTAATTGGTAATCGGGAGAAGACAACAGCAGTTTTTACATCATTCGGTAGAAAACCCACCTGGTTACACCTGATATAAATTCTGCCGGGATCTTCCGCACCACAGCTTGAAAAAGTTATCATTAAGAAGAAAAGAATTAAAACAGTCTTATTCACAAAATTCATTTGATTCATTTTTTAAATTGAAAAAGGGAGGACGATCAATCCTCCCTTAAAGAAATGAAAAAATTATGCCAGTTGCTGTTTATTACTTTTTAGTTTCGGCTTTAGTATAGTTTGTACCAATAATTATATCCCAAATCGGGGAACTAACTCCATAGCCGCGGGCTGAGTCCAAATAATGATGCCGCATATGATGATTCTTAATAGCAAGCCAGAATTTGTTGTGCATGTTGAAATGATGAACAGCATAGTGAGTTATGTCATAAAACAAATATCCAATTAAAAAGCCTACAAAGAACGGTGCTACATTAGAAGTTCCCAATAATAATAGAAATAAAAAATAAAATATTACTGCAAGCGGAAGACTGACAGATGGAGGCATTACAAGTCTTCTTGAATCGTTTGGATAGTCGTGATGTACACCATGCAAAATGAAGTGAAGCCTTTGGCCCCAATTGCTTTTTGGTTCGTAGTGGAATACAAATCTATGAAGCATATATTCTGTAAAAGACCAGATGAACACTCCAATTACTATAAGCAAAATAATATTTGAAGCTGGTAATTGCAGCACAGCTATTGCTCTGTAAAGAAAAAACAAAATAACAGGAACATAAATCCATAAAGGGACTGTCCAATGAACTCTGGAGAGTGCTTCAAGTAAATTACTTTCAAACATTCTCACTGTTTCGTCTTTATTTGAAACAAAATTTTTGGGCATAATAATTTTCCTTCTGAATTCAACTTAATCGAAAATAAAAATTAATTATTAAAATTAAAATCAATAAAATTCTTTATAACAACATTCCACCTGAAGCTTCAACATCACCAAAACTCTTGCCGGTTTCATTAAAAGCTTTATTAGTTTCTGAAGAAGTTAAAGCAATTTTCCCGTTTTGAATGTTACGATACAGAAGATCATTTTCAATCAAATAATGGAATTGCTTTCTGAAATCATCCAAAGAAATACCACAGGTGGCTGCATACTTTGCTAACTCGTGAGGATCCTCAAAATCAGCTTCATTCAGCCTGAGCATGTATTTGCGGGCAATGTAAAAAGTTTCTGACGCAGGATCAACCATACGAACGCGGGTTTTATTTGTTTTTGGATCAAGCATATCCTTAAAATATAAAGGAACAAAGTGACCATTCTGAATTGATACCATTGCACCGCTTCCACCCTTCAAAATAAATCTTGCAGCGGAATAACCTAAGTCTCTGGTATATTCCATATCAAAAGGAATAGGATCAGCACAACGAAGTTCGTAACCGATATTTTTTGCAACAATAGTGGATTTCAACTTGAATTCTTTCAATCTTTCCTGAACTTTGTATTTAAGAATTTCACCAAAGTTCACTTCAGCAAGCCTGATGTTGTCGTGAGCATCTCTCTCAACATTTACCAGCATTTCAAGATCTTTTGGATCGAGATGTTCAACAAGTCCTTCGGCAAGAATAGCTACACCATCAGATCTTCCATAGCTGAGCCGTTTTATTATGGCACCAACCAGAATATCAACTATGTGAGAGAGTTTAATAATCTTGCCTGGAAATTCTTCAGGAATTAATGTTAAAGTTGCACCAGTCGCTTTACCTATTCCTAAAGCAAGGTGCCCTGCTTTTCTTCCCATCGAAACAACAAAATACCAACGTGAAGTTGTTTGAGCATCAACCATAAGGTTTTTAACAACTTCAACTCCGATATGCCGGGCGGTTTGAAAACCAAAAGTTGGAATTCCATGCGGCAGATCAAGGTCATTATCGATAGTTTTAGGGACGTGAACAACCCTTATTCTTTCAGCGGCCATTTCATTAACTTTTAATGCGCTATAAGCAGTATCATCACCTCCGATTGTGATGAGTTTATCTACATTGAGTCTTAAAAGTGAAGTAACTGTATTTTCAAGATGTTTATTGTCCTTTGTTGGATTAGAGCGGGAAATTCCAATGTATGAACCGCCACGGAAATGAATCCTGCTGACATTCTGTATTGTAAGCTCTTTTACGTGCGAAATGTCTCCTTCCATAATCCATTGAAAGCCATCCTTGATTCCAAGAACCTCAACTCCTTCGAGGACAGCTCTGATTGTTGCAGCTCCGATAACGCTGTTGATTCCGGGAGCTGGTCCTCCTCCTACAAGTATAGCCAATTTTTTCGGGGCAATGGTAGACATAATTTCTCCTAATTCTAAATCTATATCATTTCTTGAGAATCTGGTTTTTAATTACAGAACTTTTAAGCGGGCAAATTTCAGCATCAATTGTTTCAGATTATTTCCTTCAAAATTGACAGTAGCTTTAAGCATATCGCCGGAACCTGAAACATCGATTACTTTTCCAAGCCCAAATTTTTCATGCATAACTCTGCTTCCCGGTCGAAGCATTATATTTTCCTGGCTGAAATCTTCGTAATCAACTTTTTCAAAATATTCGTAATAAATTTCTTTTTTTGATTTTCTATGAGCAGCTTTACGACCAATTCCGCCGTTTATCTCAGAATATGTTGATGGATCAATTTCATCTATAAATCTTGACCGGCTCTGATAAGCTACTTCACCAAAACGGTATCTGGATCTGGCATGAGATATATAAACTTTTTTCTTAGCGCGAGTAAGTGCAACATAGAATAAACGCCTTTCTTCGTCCACAGATGCATCGGAATTAAATCTGTTTGAAAGAGGAAAGATTTCTTCCTCACAACCTGAAACGAAGACAACAGGAAACTCAAGACCTTTTGCGCTGTGCATCGTCATTAAAGTAACAGCATTTTTTTCACCCTGGTACATATCAATATCTGCGATAAGTGATACTTCCTCAAGAAAGTCCTCAAGTTTTGCCTCTTTATTAGCATTCGAGAATTCAGTCAGAGCAGAGAGTAGTTCATTAATATTTTCCCATCTTGAAATTGATTCGGGTGTATTTTCTTCTTTAAATATTCTAAGCAGTCCGAGTTCATCAACCAAAGCACGACTCAACTCCCCGACCGATAGCTTGTCTTTTAACATTGTGTATTTATCGAGAAGAATTTTAAACTGTTTTACATTCTTCTGAATTCTTTCTTTAATATCAATCACCTCAAAAACCCTTGACATAGTATCAAACAAGGTCAACTCGTGCTTTCGGGCAAATGCTATCATTCTCTTTACTGTAGTTGTTCCGATGCCTCTCTGAGGGAAATTCATAATCCGCAGCAAACTTTCCTCGTCCCTCTGGTTAGCTATTACCCTTAAATATGCAATCAGATCTTTAACTTCTTTTCTTTTGTAGAACTCAACTCCCCCAACAATTACATAAGGAATTTTTTCTCTTCTAAGAACGTCCTCAAGTGCGCGGGACTGAGCATTGGTGCGGTAAAGAATCACAAAATCTTTCAACGCAATTTTTTTCTTGGTAACGTCGTGTTTAATGCACTTAGCAATCTGATATGCTTCATCTTTTTCATCTGCGCATTTTATTATTGTTAGCTGTTCACCCGTATCGTTTTCAGTCCATAGAGTTTTAAGCATTTGATCTTTGTTATATTTAATAACAGAATCGGCAGCTTTCAAAATCATTTTAGTAGATCGATAATTTTGTTCAAGCTTGAAAACTTTATGCCTTGGAAAATCTTTTTCAAAATCAAGCATGTTACCAAGATTAGCTCCGCGCCAGCTATAGATACTTTGTGCATCATCACCCACAACGGCAATTTTACCTTCGCGAGTAACAAGCATCTTAAGCAGTTCATACTGAGCTTTATTAGTATCCTGGAACTCGTCAACAAGCAGGTAGCAGAATTTCTTTCTGTATTTTTGGTGAACTGCAGGGTGTGCATTAAAAAGCTCGATTGGCTTCAATAACAGATCATCGAAATCCATGGAATTATTTTCAACCAGCCTTTTTTGATATTCGCTGAATACATCTGCAATTTTTTCATCGCGAAAAGAATGAACGTGTTTTTTCCTGAATTCATCGGGAAGGACCATATGATTCTTCATAAAGCTGATCCGATGTCTTACAGAATTAGCCGTTAAACCTTCAATCTCAAGATTGAAATCCTGCATAATGTTTTCAACAAGAGAAAGGGAGTCCTCGGTATCATAAATTGAGAAATTGCTTCCGAAATTAATTTTCTTAGCTTCAATTCGTAAAATACGGGCAAAAATAGAATGAAAAGTCCCCATCCAGATAGAATTTGCTTTTACACCCACCAATTCCCTGATCCTATCTTTCATTTCATTGGCAGCTTTGTTGGTAAAGGTCAGAGCAAGAATACTATCAGTTTCATAACCGGAATCAATTAAGAATGCAACCTTGTAAGTAAGCACTTTAGTTTTACCCGATCCCGCACCGGCAATAATTATGTGAGGACCGCCATCGTATTGTACTGCTTCTTTTTGTGCTGCATTTAGTGATTTTAAGCTGATCATATTGTAAAATTTGAAAATTTAGTTTGCAAATATATAGAAATAATGAAGTATAAAAAAGGAATCTGATTCGTTTGCAGCGCTGTTAATTGGGCGTTTAAAGCAGAATCTTTTTCTCTGTAGAAAATAAAGTCAGAAGAAGTATAGCCATCTGATTTCTGAGAAATTCTAATGTCTTTATCTCCAAGCTGGTAACGGACAAATTTACTTGCTTGTTAATTCCAATTCAAAAACTTATGTTCGTTATGTAAAAATTCGCCCAATTGTTTTTGAGATATAAAAATTTATTATGACCTATCTGTTCTTTTTTCAATACCTGGCTCCCTCAAGAATTTTCATTTCTATTTTAATTATGCTTTCAGTTTCGGGCATATGTTTTGCCCAAGGTTACGGCAGTCTCCGCGGAAATGTTGTCGATTCACTGAATGGTGAAGCCTTACCTTATGCAAATATAATTCTTGAAGGCACCGAAAGAGGTGCAACTGCTGATCTGAATGGCAATTTTATTATTAGAGGCTTAACCGGAGGCAAAACTTATACTGTTAATGTTTCATTTCTGGGTTACAGAACATTAACCCAGGAAGTAAAAATTGATGCCGATCGAATTAGCGTAATTCGGATTCAACTCTCCCCAATAAACATACAACTACAAGCTATTGAAAAAATAGGAGAAAAATATAACCGTCCAAATGAAACAGACCTTGGCTTACAGAAAATAAATGTAAGAGACATAGAACTCTTACCAAAAGGAGTAGAAACTGATATATTCAGGTCTTTACAATTTGTCCCGGGTGTTCAAAACACCGGAGACGTTTCCGCCCGGTACTATGTTCGTGGCGGAGGATCAAATCAGAATCTGGTTTTACTTAATGGAGTTTCGGTTTACAATCCATTTCATGCATTTGGGTTGTTTAGCATAATCGATCCTGAAATGATTAACGCACTTGAGTTTTATAAAGGAGGATTTACTGCGGATTATGGCGGAAGGCTTTCTTCAATTCTGAATCTTGTCACTAAAGATGGGAATAAAAATCGTTATGGAACCAGTGCGACAATAAGCTTTCTTACCGGGAAAGCTTCAGTAGAAGGTCCGATTCCGGAGGGTTCATTTATTTTTACAGGAAGGAAAAGCTTGTTCAGAGATATTCTCAGAAAATTCATTAATTATAAAAATGCTCCTTTTGATTTTTATGACTTCTCCGGTAAAATTAATTTTTTGTCACAGAACACTAAAGACCTGACGAAAATATCTATCTCAACCTTTAACAGCCTTGATCAAATTAAAAATGAAGACCCGTTAAAAGCTGATTACGAGTGGATAAACAACATTTACAGTGCTTATTGGTTTCAGGAATGGGAAGATGTTCCTATTTATTCAGAGACTTCGGCTTCATTAAGTTCATTTACCGGTGAAATAAAACCAAATGAGAGTGAAGCCAAGCAGAGATATAATAAAGTTAAGGATGTAAGCTTCCTTGCTGATATAACATACGTTTCTGAATCTTCCGACGAAATAAAAGTTGGAATGAGCATAAAATCAATTAAAACCGAGACTAAGTTTGAAAACCTGCAAGGAACAAGAACAAACCTAAGCGATAATGGATTACATTTGAACATTTATGCAAAATATAAACTCCTTCGATGGGAAGATTTTGGAGTGGATATAGGAACCAGAGTAAATGTGCTTACACTTGCAAAAAATAAAGGCTCAGTTTTAGAGCCAAGAGTTAATCTTACTTTCAGACCATTACCAACAATTGCTGTAAAAGCTGCGTGGGGTATTTATACTCAGGATCTCATAACTTTGGTAAATGATAATGAGATCATTACCATTTTTGAACCCTGGCTGATTACTCCTGATTATTTAAGAATTCCTGAAGCGATTCACTATGTACTGGGAATGGAGATTAATCAAATTGATAATCTTACAATCAGCGGGGAAGCATATTACAAATTTCTGAAAAACACTGCCGAAATGAATGAGAATAAAGCAAGTTCATCTGATCCTGATTTTGTTGCAGGTAAAGGTGAAGCTTACGGCATTGAAATGCTGATGAATTATAACAGAGACATTATACAATTAACTTTGTCATATTCGTTAAGCTGGTCTTACAAAGAAGTAAATGGTTGGATTTATTATCCTAAATATGATACACGGCATTCGGTTACTTCAAACCTTAATATCAATCTCGGAAACGGCTGGCAAACCAGCCTGAGCTGGTTTTTTAATTCCGGGTTGCCTTTTACACAAATTGAAGGATTTTATGATAAGCTGTATTTTGATGATCTGTTTTTCAGTGGCGGGCTTTATGGTTACTACTTACCATTTACAGTTCTGGCAGATAAAAACCTTGGAAGACTTCCCACTTATCATAGACTTGATTTAGGATTAACAAAACAGTTCATTTTAGCTTTTACAAAAATTTCATTAAGCGTAAATGTTCTAAATGTTTATAACCGAAAGAATATTTTTTACTTTGAAAGGGACACAGGTGCACGGGTAAACATGCTGCCTTTTATGCCAACAGCTACATTAAAAGTGGAATTATGAAAAAATTACTGATTACTACCGGAATATTTTTAAGCCTTTTATTTGTTTCCTGCGAAGAAGATTTTAGTCCACGATCTGAGTTCAAAGAAAGATACATTCTCAACTGCATTTTAAGAACAGATACAGCTTTTCAAACTGCAACTATTTTACGAAGTTATAATGTTCCCGGCTATGATGGATATGCAAATACCGATGATCCATTTATTACGGCTGCAGATTTCAGGATTTGGCAGGGTGATAATGTTTACAAGCTAAGAGATTCCTCAATTCAAAGAAGTGATACTTCGCGATACAATACTCCAATAAAATTTTATTACCTAAAGAATTTTCAACCGGCCTCTAATGATTCGATTGCGGTGAGAGTGGTTTTAAATAACGGCAAAAAGCTTTTTGCATCAACAAGAATTCCTTCTGAAATCAAATTCGGGTTGGATTCAGATAAAAGTTTGCCGCCCGAGAATAAGTCAACCTTTATTTTTACCTGGCAGTCAGAAGAACTTTTCACTTACTATCTGCCGCGACTTAGATTTTTTTATGAGAAAAAAACAGATTCAACAACTACGTTAATGAGCAAAGTTGTGCCTATAAAATTTGTTCAGAACGGTAATCAATGGGAACCCGTTTATCCCATCATCAGCAGTAATAACAAAATAATCTATCAGAACTCTGCTCTTGATTCTGCTATGGCCGAAATATCCAAAGGTGATCCAAATAAGAACAACTATAAAATTTTCGGTGCTAACCTTGAGCTGCTTGTATTCGACAGAAATCTGACAAATTATTATTCCAGCATAAATGGCTTCCTTGATGATTTTACAATCATATTAAATGAACCTGATTATTCAAATATTGAAGGAGGCTTCGGAATATTTGCCTCTTATATTAAACAGAATTCAGGTGCATTAATTAAAAAAGAATATGTTGAGTCATTCGGCTATAAATCTGGATTGACCAATTAGTTTTATTTGACTATTTAGCATTAAAATTTAAACTGTATTATGAAAAAATCACTTACTATCATCATTGGATCTTTAACAATATTGTTCAATTCGTGCCAAAAGGACGTTACGGTTAGTCCTGATGATGTTATTCCTCAGTACGGTGTTTTAAACGTCGACTCTTATCCGCAGGGCGCTAAAATTTATATTGACGGAGTACACACAGGAGAAGTTACTCCATCAACCATAAAATGGGTTGATGAAGAAAAGCACATCCTTACATTAAAAAAAGAATTATTCAGTGATTACAGTTTTGAATTTGAAGTAATAAAAAATGACACGACAAAACTATTTATCGACTATACAACTTTGAAGAAAATGAGAGGATCGATCAGCTGTGATACAACTCCAAGAGGTGCAGAAATATTTATCAACGATTCTGCAACCGGGAAAATTACTCCGGCAAGCATCGATAATCTGTTCCCCGGACAATATACCGTTAAATATAAAAAAACAGGCTATTGGGATGGATCAGTTGATGTTGTTGTAAAAAGTGTTTATGCATCGTATGCAAAAGTAACCCTTGAGGATACTTTAGTTTGGATAAAGTACGAAACCAAAAGATGTGACATCCCAACAGATTATATTCTCGAGATTGCAGTTGAAGGAAACATAAAGTGGCTTGGAACACAGGGAAAAGGGCTGATTAAATTTGATGACGTCAACTGGATATCTTACAACACTTCCAATTCACCCTTGCCAAGTGATAATGTAAATTATATTGAAATTGATAAGTATGGCAAGAAATGGTTGTGCACCGATAATGGTTTAGCTGTTTTTGATAATTTTAACTGGACAATTTATAATTCTTCTAATTCAGGTTTGCCAACAAATCTTATAAGCTGCATAACTTTTGACAGCATAGGAAATAGCTGGGTGGGAACATTTGATGCCGGTGTTGCAAAGTTTGATGGAAGTAACTGGACTGTTTACAATTCTTCAAATTCAATTTTACCCACAAATGACGTGCGTTCTATTGCGGTAGATAGAGTTGGAATTGTCTGGATAGGCACCCGGTTTGGCGGAGTTACCAAACACTCTCCTTCAAACAATACCTGGAAGATTTATAATAAAAGCAACACAAGACTTCCAGGGCAACCCATGAACCCGCAAAATGGAATTCCGAATGATAATATTGAAGCATTACTTGTAACTGACGGCGTAACACCAATGGGAATGCTTTGGATTGCTTTGGGTGAACAGCCCGGATTAATTGGAGGTATAGCAACTTTCAGAGGAGTTGGCTATTGGACAACCTGGGTTGGTACTCCCAGTGCCGAAGTCTGGGACATTGCCGTTGATAATAGTAATGTAAAATGGTTTGCTAATGCCTGGGATGGTCTTTCAAAATTTACCGGAATAGGTTATCCCAAAACCAATGGAAAGTGGACACACTATAACGTTACTAATTCACTCATAGGAACAAACAGACTGACTTCAGTAGCGGTTGATTCAAAAAATATTAAGTGGATTGGGTCAATGGGCAAGGGACTTATTAAGTATAAGGGTAATTAATTCCGCAGAATTTAATTAGCAGACATTACTTTAAAAGTATCATTTTCTTTGAGATACTTATTGATGGTGAAATCATACTGTATATATAAATCCCACTAGAAAGATTTTCTGCATTAAAAGTTACCGAGTAATAACCGGGATTTAGTTCTTCGTTAACTAATTCGCTGACCTCTTGCCCGATTATATCAAAAATCTTTATCACAACTCTTTCTTTTTTTGCCACGCTGAAATCAATTTTTGTAGCCGGGTTGAACGGATTTGGATAATTTTGCGAAAGTTTAAACTCTTGGGGCAATTTTTCTTCATTTCCGGTTGAAGATATTTCCCTTAGAAATGCAATATTTTTTATTTCAAACGAGAAATTATTAACCGCAGGATTTTTATCCTTATCATAAATAAATCCGACTGCATTGATAAGGCTTGCGTCGAATGGAGTCTGCTGACCGAATCTTTCCTGAAACTCATTGAAATTAATTTGGATCTCAATTCCGGATGGATTCATTTCTGCGGTATGAGTATAGTAATTGTAGTTTTGCGTATTGGTCATTTCAAGAAAGACATCTATTAAGCCGCTGCCTGTTATATTAAATCTTACGGCATAACAATCGCTCAAATCATAAGCTGAACCGTCGGAGGTTAAACTTCGTAAAATGCAAACCCAATCATTCAACTGACCGGATATTTTGGCACCACCAGACAAAACCAGAGAGTTTTGAGGAAACTCCTGCAAATCAATTTTTGGATAACCGGCTGTATGGAATGAATCAACCAGGCTGGTTTCGCCTTCATAATGAATATAAGTACCGCCGCTAAGAAACAAATCATCTTTGAAACCACCGGCATGAACCGATTTGATTTTTGAATCAGCAACTATCCCAAAAGGAATATTAAACTCATTATCCCCTTCAGAAATATTTATTGTCTGCAGTGAATCATAAACTGTCCCACCTTGTGAAAATCTGTAATTATAATTTAACAGCAATGAAGCGGGAAGCTGTTTGTTTTTAACGCGAAGTAAAAAATTTCCGGAATGTTTATAAGCTCCTTCACTAAAAAATGCAACCGGTTCTTTCTGGTTTGTATTTAAATATACTATGCTGCCATAAGTTTGAATTTTCTCAAGAATTTTTTTCAGCAAACTTGCTGCCTCTTCCTTAGATGAAGACCAGATTTGGAAGTTATAAATCATTATTGCATCCGTTGGACAATAATACTCATCGTTAGTCCACTTTGATTGAACTTTAAATTCATTTCCGTTATAATAAGCACTGAACGAAACCGAATAATCAGTTAACCGATTATTTTCGTTTTTAAGTTCAGCAATAAAAAATTCATAGCCGTTTACGTTATAAAGATTAATCTCTTCGAGCTTGTAACCTTTCAATCTGTCGCAAACTGCTTTAGAATGAACATAAATATCTGGAGTATTAGTTGTTGTTGAAAAAATTGCCCCGACTCTTCGCAGAGTTCCATTATCATTGAGAAAATAATCCACCGCATAACAATCTATTGCATTTGAAACAGAATATATATCAGCAGGAGTAGTTTCGATTGCGAATGAATTAAAAGGTCCTTCAGCAGGAATAAAATCCGAAAGCTGAAATTGGTTAAATCTCTTTGAAAGTTGGATTGAATGAATGTAATCATTCGGGAATAAGTTCTTTTGTGTCTTCAAAATATTTTCTGCAAAATCAGAATTTGACTCAATTCCACTTAAACCGGCAGATGTACAACTATCCGAAAGATTTAAATCATAATCGATGCTTGAAAAAGTCATACCCGCTGAATTATTACCAGTTAACCAGCAAATGTTTTTATAATCTGACTTGATGTCGGAAGTCTTTACTGTAACAGATATTATTCCGGAATCAGAGGGAATTAAATTTCCAAGATCTGCTGTTACTATTCCACTTCCCGGCGATGTTTCACCGCAGTTTATTCCACCGCTGCAATTAATAAATGTCAATCCTTGTGGAAGTGTATCAATCACTGCGGCGTTAAGCAAAACTGATTCGCCTTTATTTTTATAAACGATCTGATAGGTATTTATTGAATTGAGCGGCGGATTGAAAATAAGGTAATCTGAAACCTTAATTTCAGGAAGCGGATAAAGTGCCTGCGGCTGATAAACACCCGCATCAACACTTAATTCATTTTGACCATCATTTAATGTGAAACACTCTGTCATCCCGGTCTGAGGATCAGCGTCTGAATCTTTTTCAGGATCGTTGCCCGAATTCTTACTTGTAAAAATGTAATCATTGTAAGCAGCGGGCAGTGTAAAGCGGATGTAATAACCACCCGGATTCAGATTATCAAACGTGTACATGCCGTTCTGATCGGTATTAATAAAGCCAAGATAATTTCCAGTGCAGGTATATAATTCAGCAGTTACCCAGGCAAGCCCGGGTTCTCCAAAATTCTGAATGCCATTTTTATTTAAGTCAACCCAGACTTTATTTCCGATAGAGGCTAAGAGGTTTTGCGGATTAATATTAACAGAGCCGTTTCCCAGACTGAGGTTCAAAATCATTCCATAAAAATCTGCGAGTTCACATTCTCCATCAATAAAATTAAGCTGCGTGTTTCCCTGCAAGTGCTTGAATTCAAGCTCGAAAAGTATCCCGCTTTGAATATTCAACTTCTGGAGCGAAGCCCACGCTATTTTAATAACTCCATCAGAGGCATTTACGAAAAATCCACCGGCAGCAGGATTATAAATATTTACAAACTCAACTGAAGCAGGATCATAATTTATCTTTAAACTTATTGCCGAAATATTATTGAAATTATTGACGTTTAAAGGCACTCTGAATAGAATCCCCTGCTGCTCCAGCAAAGTATCGGGCAGGTTAATTACAACCTGAGGAAAAACTGCTACGGATAAAACAAGCCACGTGAATAATATTTTTATTGATCTCTGCATTGATTAAGAAATATGATCTCTTGTTCCAAAGGTCATCAAGTAATTTTAATTTAGGCAAATTTTGAGCCAGATTTTCATCGCTTTTTCTTTTAATATTTTATAAAATTTTGATTCAATGTCACATCGAAATAACACTGCAGGGAGAATTATTGACTTCGGGAGGAATAAAATTACTCTTTCAGATTACTTTGATAAAATCTTTAAAGACTTTTTGATACTCGCAACTCCAACACTTCATCTGAAAATAAAAAAGCCCCTGTTTATATATCAGGAGCCTTTAAATTTTCTTAGAGATGTCTATGTGTTATCTTAATAAAAGCATTTTCTTAACAGCGCTATAACTTCCGGCCTGAAGCCTGAAGAAATAAGTTCCGGAAGTAACCGGTATTTGAGAACTATTAAGTCCCTTCCATTCAACTTCATAGTAACCGGGTTTTTGAATGTCATCTACAAGTGTGTAAATCTCTCGCCCAAGCAAATCATAAACTGTAAGTTTGACATCACTTTCTTTTGGAATAGAGTAATTGATTTTAGTTGATGGATTGAATGGATTAGGATAATTCTGCTCAAGCGCAAATTTAACAGGAATTCCAATCTCAACAGCTATTTCTCCGGTATAATTAAAGCGACCATCAAGGTCAATCTGCTTTATCCGGTAGGAATAAGCACCTGGCGTAAGGTTTCGATCAATAAAAGTATATGAATTATTATTTATTGAAGTACCACTGCCTTCAACGAAACCAACGTTATGCCATTGTTTGACTTTGTGATTTATGGATAATCTTTGAATTTCAAATCCACGATTATTTGTTTCAGATGCAGTTGACCATTTCAATTCAACATCATTGCCAATTATCCCGGCAGATAAACTAACCAGCTCAACAGGAATTACATCAGTTCCGCCCGAGAAAGCGACAACTCTTCCATCCCTGCAGGCACCTGCAAATTCATTGCTTAGGTTATCGTCGATATCTGCCATTTTATTTACATGTTCTGCTGCTGTTGAATTTCCACCGCCTCCAAATGAATAAGTAAATAAAATTGAACCAAGTTTTGATTCATAAATGTGAAGCAGATTATTTAATGATGCAGAACCAACTTCAGGAATTCCATCTGCATTAAGATCGCCAACACTCCCAACACCTAGAATATTACCACCGGTATTGTTTTGCCAGATTACACTGCCAGTAGAACCTTCAAGCATAAAAATGTTGGGGTTAATTCCGCTGACAAGAATGTCTGGAGTACCCGAGTTATTAACATCAGGGACAATCCTTAGATCTTCAATAAATACATTTCCAATATTAGTCGACCAGATAAGTGAACCATTATTTCCTGCAAGTGCATAAACATTTCCGGTTGTAGTTCCAACTATTACATCCGAAGTCAAAGCTCCGCCAATATTTGAAATCTCACGCACCGTCCAGGGTGAACCACTTGTCGAATAAGTCCAGATAATTGAACCCGTCTTATTAAAACCGATAACCTGGTTATTAGTACCAACCCGTGAACCAACAGCACCTCCATCATCGGTTGATGTAATCATATATTTCAATTTTTGTTCGGGAGCCTGGTTTATTCTCCAGATCTCGCTGCCGTTCAATCCATTCAACAGATAAACTGAAAATCTCCCTTCGCCTGTTGATTCATTTCCACTTGCAGAAGCAAGGACATCGGGGACACCGTCGTTATTGAAATCACGTTTAACGTCAACTCCCATGATGTCGCCATTGTTATAATTAACAGGATCACCGAATTCCCAGATTTTTATTCCGGTTTTACCATCGATTGCAAATACACTTTCACCACCGCCGGTTGTTCCAGCAACTACATCGTTAAAATTATCGCCGTTAAGATCTGCAGCAATTTGTAAATTCTGAACCCATTCAACCGAACCTGCGTCATTGTTGCTTCCATAAGTGGAAAACTTCCATAATATGTCGCCGGTTCCTGAACTATTGCCATTAAAAGCCAGCACCCAGTAATTTGCAGAACAAACGATAAGGTCTTCTTCTCCATCCAGATTTATATCATCCATCAAAGTCATTGCTCTTACCTGATAATTTTGATACGACGTTGCAGGGTTGGGCGGCACTTGTCCCTGCCAGAAAACATTTCCCAGTACAGGATCGACGGTAACACCATTTCCTGAAAGCGGGACATAAATTAAACTACCATTTGAAGCATTTGAATAAATCATTAGCGAGTCAAAATAGTTTCCTGTGTTATCGGGATTAAACCATATTCTGAATACTGACTCTTCAAGCGAATCTAATGTTAAGGGTGCTGTAAAAAACTGAAGAGAAAAATTTGAGGTATTTAAACTTATCGAATCAATCAGCAAAGGTTCTGAACCAGCGTTAATCAAAGTCAGCTCTTTGTATGAAGTTGAATTAATCCTTTTATCACCAAAGAAAATTGAAGCCGAAGAGAGAGCAAGATATGGTGCAGTATATACGCCTTTTCCTGAAAGGGTAACTTTGGAATATTCATAATTTAAGTCATTATGAAATATCTGTACCGAATCATCATAAACAACGTTAGCATAGGGGGTAAATTTAATCGGGATGTTTACTGTTAATCCCGGCGAAATGCTAATCGGAAAAGGAACATTTGTATAAAAGACACTGTTGCTGAATCTCATCGAATCAATAATAAGATCAGCAGAGCCAAAATTATTAATTCCTAAGAATTGTGTAGAGGTAGAATCAATTAATACATTTCCGAAATTAATTGAATTGGTTAACAGATTAATCGAAGGATTGCCGCTGCCGGAAAGTGAATACTTGAATAATTGTCTTCCTGAAGAAGAGCCGACTGGTTCAGCAAGCAGCCAGAAATATTGTCCATCCCAGGCTAAACCACGCGGATTTTGTCTTACTCCGGGCTGCTCAGGAACATGCCAGGAAAATAAAGTATCTTCAGTAGCTAAATCAATTGCATATATTTTTTCAGGATCATTTTCAAACCCATCCATTACGTAGAACAAAGTATCACCTTTTACGGCAATTCCCATTGGCTGTAAACCAAAGACACTTATTGTATCAATAATTTGTTTTGTTGAAACATTAACTTTATATAATGCAACAGAAGCATTTGGAGAATAAACTGAAAACCACAAACCGGTTCCATCCCAGGCTGCGCCACCAATATAAAGTGAGCCTCCCAAATTTGAAGATGTAATTGAGTCCAACACATTGCCTGCCTGATCAACCTTAAAAATTTCGCAGCGTGCAGTTTTTCTTTCAATGTACCAAAAATATGTACCATCAAAAGCTAATCCTTGCGATTCTCGCATGCTTGGATAAAGAATATCCAGGGTATCAATCAGATTTCCGCTGCTGTTGACGGCAAAAAATATTCCCTTCCCCGAAGGTGAATGACTTGATGAAATCCAGTAACGATTATTTTCATAAACCATCCCGTATCCGTAATTCCAGTAGTTTCCGGTAGGAAGATCAATTACTTCTATTAACGTTTGCGCTTGAATTAAGAAAGGAATGAATGCAATACAAATTAGTAAAATTTTTTTCATGTATGACTCCTTGAATAAAGAAGATAATGTTCAACCCCCAATAATAAATATACCGAAGATTTTTAAGAACGTGGATTAGCTTTACACCATTCAGTTATATACTCAATAATTTTTGTAGTTGGGGTACCGGGTGTGAATAATTCCCCAACACCCATTTGCTTTAAGGTTTTAAGATCATCTTCAGGAATTATTCCTCCGCCAGTCAACAATATGTCTGTAACACCTCTTTTTTTCATCAACTCCAGAATTTTCGGAAGAATTGTCATATGAGCACCTGATAAAATGCTGATTCCGATTACATCAACATCTTCCTGAATCGCAGCCTCTACAATCATCTCCGGAGTTTGACGCAAACCTGTATAAATAACTTCCATTCCAGCATCTCTTAATGCAGCGGCAATAACTTTTGCTCCGCGATCATGACCATCAAGTCCTGCTTTTGCAACCAATACTCTGATTCTTTTATCCATGAAAGATGTCCTTATATTTTGAAATGACCTGACGAATAGATTTTCCGGATTCTTTTAGTGAACTTTCATTGTATGGTTTTGTATCAAATCTAAAATGAAAGTCATTTTTGAATCTGGGAATAATATGAAAATGAAAATGAAAAATAGTTTGCCCGGCAACTGTGCCATTGTTTGATACAATGTTAAAACCTTCAGCATTCACTGCTCTTTTAACAGCACCGGCTATAAACTGAGTTGCCACAATTAATTCCTTTAAAGATTCAGGAGAAATTGTGAGAAAGTTATCGAAATGTTCTTTTGAGACTACTAGAGCGTGACCTGAATTTACGGGGCGAATATCGAGAAATGAAATAACCTTTTCGTTCTCAAAAATTATTTCGGCTTTTGACCGTTTTTTAATTATATCACAAAAGATACAATCCATATTTAAAAATAAAATTAATAATTGATAAGGGCAAAGCAGCAATCATCGTTTAATTTCAGATTGAAAGATATTCTCTTCTTCTTCCAAAAACACCCATCAACCCGCCAGTATGAATAAAAATATTCTTTAAGCCTGAGTTTTTCCTCAGAAAATTCTCCTGGTATGCAGCAAACGCTTTACCAGTATAAGCCGGATCGAGAATTATTCCGGTTTCTAAAGCAAATTCTTTTATGAGGTTTAATTTTTTTAATCTGATTTTTTTATAACCTTCAGTTGAATAACCTGAAAGGACTATAAGATTTTCCTCTTTTATTTTGCAATTCAAATTAAAATCAAGAATGCAGCCTTCAGCAAGCTGTAAGGTCTTTTTCCTGATAACATTTTCAGGATAGAGTACGTTAACTGCATAGACTTTTACATTAAGATTAAGAAGCGATATACCGGCTAATATTCCGGCAGCAGTACCTCCTGAGCCGGCAGCACACACAATTCCATTTATTTTTGTTAAATCAAACTGATTATTAAGTTCGCTAATAAAATCAACATAGCCCAAAATACCTAAGGTTGTTGAACCACCTTCCGGAATAACATAAACTCTCTTCCCCTTCTTTTCAAGCCTGAGTTTTTCGCCGAACATTATTTCATTCACATCTTTATACTGCTGTTTGTTAAGATAAACAGTTTCTGCTCCGAGATAATTATAAATAAAATTATTTCCATCCGGAATCTTCTTTGGTTTTCCCCAAAGGAATAACCGGGTTCTAAGTCCCACATTTGCGGCAGCAATAACTGTAGCTCTTGAGTGATTAGACTGATCACCTCCACAAGTAAAAACTATATCAGCTTTTTCTCTCTTTGCTTCATAAAGCAGGTATTCAAGCTTTCTTACTTTATTTCCTGAAAGCTCAGAGCCTGATAAATCATCCCTTTTAATCAGAAATTGATTTCCGCGAAACGAAATTTTCTGAAGAGGTGTTGGCAGATTTGCCAGTTTAATTTTAAGAGGTATTTTCATTCTTCAGCTTTCATTTTCAAATATCGATCATAGTAGATACGAGCTTTCTGCAAATCTTCCGGTGTATCAACAGAAAAGCTGTCGAATTCGGTAACTACAACTTTTATTTTTATTCCATTCTCAAGCAAGCGAAGCTGTTCAAGCTTTTCAGTTTGCTCTAAATCTGTAGCCGGCATTTCTGTAAACTTTAACAGCGCTTCTCTTCTGAAAACATATAAACCTATATGTTTAAAGATTTCAGCATTCATTATCCTATCAATATTTGTACGGGCATCTCTAACGTAGGGAATTGGCGAACGCGAGAAGTAAAGTGCATTGCTGTTATAATCGAAAACTACTTTCACCACTGAGGGTGATTTTAATTCAGAAACAGTTGAAATCTTTTTTGCAAGAGTAGAAACCATAACTGTTTTATCAAAAAGAAGAGGTGCAATGGCTTCATCAATCATCCTTGGATTAATAAACGGCTCATCTCCCTGGATATTGACTATGATTTTAGCCTGTGAAATTGATTTTGCGACAAAAGCAATTCTGTCAGAACCTGAAGCGATCTTTTTAGGAGTCATCATTACTTCAGCACCAAAATCTTTTGCAACAGATTCAACTTTCTTATCATCAACAGCGATTATTAGTTTATTTATTAAACGAGAATGTCTGGCATTTTCAAAAGTGTGTTGTATCATTGGCTTGCCGCCAATGTTAGCCAGCGGTTTGGCAATTAATCTTGTTGATCCGAATCTTGCTGGAATAACTCCGATAACCTGAGGGATATTATTTTCCTCAGATAACTTTATGAACTTTGAAAAATTCTTCATTTCTTTTTGGAGCATTTTTAAGTGCGGCTTCTCTGGGAACAGACTTTTCAACTATATCCTCCCTGAAAACATTACTCCCGCCAGTTGGATGAGACAATGGCTCAACATTGGAAGTATCAAGTTCATTGAGCTTATCCATATATTCAAGAATCTGGTTGAATTGTCTGGTAAACATTTCAAACTCATCCTCTGAAAACTTTAGGCGAGCAAGCTCAGCAATGTATTCGACATCCTTTTTTGTAACTGCCATTAGTCTGCCTTTGATTTGGTTTCTATAATTATATCACGTACCCGGTTCATTAATGCAACCTCATCTTGTTTTGAATTCAGATTTGATGTATCAATTGGTTTTTCAAATGTAAGAGTGATAGTTCCTTTTCTCAATTTAAAGGAACCTTTAGGAAGTATTTTCGCGGTGCCGGTGATTGTTACAGGCACAACAGGATAACCGACTTTGGCAGCTAAATGAAAAGCTCCCCGCTTGAACGGCTGAACTTCGCCGGTTTTGCTGCGAGTTCCCTCAGGGAAGAGAAGAACGGACATTTTTCTGTTTTCCATCAATTGCTTTGCTTTATCAATACTTTTTAGTGCGCTGTCCGGATTTTTTCTGTCAATCATAATATATGGACCTAAAGCAAGCTGCCATCCGAACAGAGGAATTTTTGAAAGCTCTTTTTTAAAGACCATTACAAAGCGGTTAGGGACCCCGAATTGAAGAGCAGGAATATCAAACTGGCTGCTATGATTGGAAGCAAAAACATAAGTTTCACCAGGGCTTATATTTTCAAGCCCGACTAATTTGAGTTTTACTCCACTGATAAAAAGGATTCCACCCGAAAAGATCTTTGAAAGCTTAAAGTAAGTGTAGTAAGTTCGGTCGATAAGTAATGAAGTCAAAGCAGCTATTGAACACAATAAAGTAAAAATTGCAATCAGAAAAACTTTTAAATAAGACAGCATCAGGATAGCTCCTTACCTGATGAAGTTACCAAAGATATTGTTCCTTCATTTACAGTTTTATTGATTGACTCTATTCTTTTACTCATTGAAGGGTGACTGTAAAAAAACCATTCGATAAACGGATGGGGTAATTTATCTGCCAAATTCTGCTCTGTAAGTTTTTCGAGTGCAGAAATAAATGCCGAGGGATTACTGGTTGACAAAACAGCATACTTATCAGCTTCATATTCATATTTTCTTGAGAGCATATTTGTGAGCGGAGTTTGAATAAGACCAATCAATGCAGCCCAGAGAGATAAAATCGGAAGTGCAGCGATTTCTGTTATTTGCGTGAATCCAAAAAATGGAAGAGATTTTTGATAAAGCAGAGAAATAAGGTACAGGGTTAAAAAGCTGAAAACGGTTCCCGTAAAAATATTTTTGATTATATGTTTCTTTTTGTAGTGACCTAATTCGTGAGCAACAATTGTTTCAATTTCATCATCTGAATAATTTTCCAGAAGTGTATCGCCGAGTAAAATCCGTTTTGTTTTCCCGATTCCCGTAAACACAGCATTCGCTTTTTTTGTGTTCTTGCTCATGTTAAAACGAAAAATATTTTCAACCGCTACCCCCGCCTCAGATGATAATCTCGTTATCCTTTCTTTTAATTTATCATCATTGAGTGGAGTCATTTTATAAAAAAGAGGTAAAATGAAGACCGGGAAAATTTTCGCAAGTACTACTGAAAATAAAAAAACAATAATGGCAAACGGCAGCCACCACAGACTGTCAAACTGCTGCAAAGTGAAATAAAATAAAAACAACAGTGGTATTCCGATTATTATGGAAAGGAAAACTCCCTTTAAAGACTCCCATATCCATTTCAGGAAAGTTTGATTCGATAATTTAAATTTATGCTCAAGATAAAATGACGAATAATAACTTAAGGGAAATGAAATTACCGAAGCAGATATTCCGGAAATAAATACAAAAGCTAAAAGTATCAGATAATTATTATCAGTAAAATCGGAAATCCAGGAAGTAAGCATCGAACTAAAACCCAGCCAGACAAAAAGAAAGAGCAGAATGAATCCGGCAGCGCCTTTTAAGATTCCAACCGCAAGCTTAATGTTATTATATTTTTTCGAATTCATATTATAAAAATATATAGCCTGTTCAAGCCAATCAATCAATTTGCAGGAAATAAAAAATCCCGAACCTTTTAACAGGTGCGGGATTTAGAGATATTATATTATTAAAACTTACTTTTCCTGATTTTGCTTTTTAATGGATTTCCCGTCATCGCTTAAGCGGCTAATATATTTTTCAGGATCAGCTTTGAATTTCTTCAAACAACTATTGCAGCAAAGTGCATAAGTTTTGCCATTGTAGGTGTATGTAACTTCAGGATCGGCTTCTTCCTTTGAAACGGGACAGATAGTGTTGACCGGTTTATTTGAATCCTGCTGAACAGTTGTCTGTTCATTTTTCTGGACTTTTGTAGGATCATTCTGCGCATTTGCCGTTATTGTTACCATAGCAGTAAAAACTACAATCACTGCAAGAAAGGTTATTATTTTCATTTGTACCTCATTGGTTTGTTATTAAATATTCAAGTAAAAGCTATAAATAAATTACTAATTAACAAATGACATTTTTTGACTAGTATCAAATTTCACCTATCGAATTTCGGGGAATCCAGCCAATTTTTCCGTCAGCCAGCCTGATTTTAAACCATTCATCAATTTTATCTTCAATTTTTACTTTTAATCCTTCGTGGATGATAAAAGCGTCGCTGCTGCCTGTATCCGGTGAAGATTTTACCGTAACGGAGGTTGTGATGATTACTCCATTTTTCTCACTCAAATCCCTGTTGATTTTAACGATAAGAATTGAAATGCAAAAAAGAAAAACCACGAAGATAGCTGCACCACTAAAAAGAGATATTTTTTGCTGATTAATGTTTCTAGCGAAAAAGTATGTACCGATTACTATCAGAAGAAGTATAAAAAATATATATGAGATAATTGTCCAACCTTGTGATGAAAAAAGTGAAAGCAGACTTTCCCACCATTGAAAAAGAAAAAATGCCGGAAGCACATCAACCCTGTCGGAAATTTTATTTCTTACAAAAGCCGCATTATGATTAAGATCTTCATCTCCGGGTGCAAGCTTTAATCCTTTTTCATAATAAAGAATTGCATAACCAATCTTGCCGATTCGGTAATATGCGTTCCCCAGATTATAATATAAAGATTCTCCTTTGTATCCTTTATCTAATAACTTTTGATAAGATGCAATTGCCTGATCATATTGCTGCTGCTTGTAAAATTTGCCTCCTTCTTCCATCGTCTTTTTCACAAAGTCTTCATTGGGATACGAGCTGAAAGAAAATACAAATAGTAATGCAGCAAAAACTTTCAATGAACTTATTTTGAATCTTTGCCTGTCGTGAAAATTTTTCTCAATATTAATTATCAGCGTTGTCATCTGCGAATACATCTCATCCATTTTATCTTTTCCATCATACCCGGGGGCAAAACGGATGAAATCACAATTTCGGAGATATTCTTCCATCTGATTTTTGGTTGAGTCATCATAACGCCGGATATTAAGTTCATCTATGATTCTTTCCAATGACATTTCTGACCTTGTGATACCGAACTTATCGTGAAGATAACCATATAAAGCAGAAGAAATTTCATCATAAAACTCATCCGGTTTCCTGGTTTCCAGAAAATTCTTTGCATTTTTTAATCTTTTCCGGGCAACCTTCTCAGCTTTCTGAAATTTCATTAGCTCCAGATTACCGGATAATTTATCTTTTCTGATCTTCCAGCCGGCTAGCCCTGTCAAAGCTAAAGCTGGAAAGACGACAGCAATCCAGAATCCAAATGAAAAAATCAAAAATTGTTTCTCCAGGGCGATGTCGTTAAAATCAGTTTTGATATATCTAATGTCATCGCCAAGCATTGAGACACTTTCTTTTCCGGAGTATTCAGCTGATGAAGTTGTACCCTGATTAACATTGAGAGTATAAGCTGGTGTTTTTAAGATTTCATATGATTTCTTTTCGGGATTAAAAAAAGCAAACTCCACCGGTTCAATTTCCATTCTTCCGGCCAATTTCGGAACAACTAAAAACTCAAAAACTTTTTTACCATTAATTTTGCCCAAACGGTTAATTTCTTCCGAAGTTTTCGGTTCAAAAGTTTCAAGTCCTGTTGGTAGTTTAATTTCAGGCACATCGAGAAGCTTTATGTTTCCTGAACCTGAAATTTCAAGCACAAAATTAACCGGCTCATTTGTTTTAGTGGTTGTTTTGTCAAACTTTGAATTCAGTGAGAAGCTGCCAACGGCTCCCTTAAATGATTGGGGTTTCTTATCAAGCGGCAATGGAATTACATTAAGCTTAATAGTGTTTGACTTTGCATTGTATTCAACCGTCTCTCCTCTCCCGAAAGGATCATTAAAAAAATCATCCCAGATACTTTTACTTTTTTTCTTTTTCTGAATCTGTACCGGAATTGTCAATTCAAGCGGCGTAACCGAAAGCTCTCCGTTCTGCGTCGGGAAGAGTGCAACTTTTTTAAGTATTCCTACGCGAAATTGCTTCCCCTCATAAACCTCAGTTGTGAAGTTAATCATCTGTGATGTTTCAATCTCTTCGGCCCAGAAACCTTGATATTGAGGAAGTTTGTTCACTGACATCTGGGATGCAATTCCTAACCTCGTGTAAAGTTTATAAGTAACTGTAACCTGTTCGCCCTGATAAACTTTCTGTTTATCGGCAAATGCCCGGATAAATAAATTTTTCTCAATCTCAGCGGTTGATACCTGGTCATCAGTTTTTTCCTGCTGGGGGCTTAAAGATCCCTTAACAACTTCAATTTTAATTGGTGATGTTCGTAATGTTTTATCCTTATAATTTATCGAAGCGCTTCCAATTGAATAATTACCTGTACCTCGTGGCTGCAAATAGTAAGAATAAGTTATCGATGCACTTGAAACACCATTTATGTACTGAAAACTTGATGACTGGTTTGGCCCAGAGAGGATTACGAAATTATTAAAATCAGGTGGGGTAAATTTAGAAAGGCTGTTTATTTCATCACCGGAAAAAGTAAAGGAAACCTCCACTCTGTCCTTTTCACCAATGCGGCTGCTGCTGGTTGAAGCAGTGAATGTCTGTGAATATAATTCAACAAAGCAAATTAAAATAACAAACAAAGCCCGAATCATTTCACCAATCCTTCGAAGTTCTTGTTGCTTTGCCCGTTCTTTTTCTCAACTGTTTTTGCAAATCTTTTTCGTTGTTCTTAAGCGCATCAAGAATCCTTTCAGCTTGGTCTTTCGAAATTTTATTCTCTTTTTGCTGAGGCTGCTTCAGATTATCCTGTTGTGTGGTCTGATTTTGCTGAGGAGGACTTTGCTGCTGATTTTGTTTATTATCCTGCTTATTATTTTGCTGATCGTTTTTATTCTGATTATTTTGATTTTGATTCTGGTTATTCTGCTGATTCTTATCGTTTTTATTTTGCTGATTCTGCTGATTTTTGTTCAGCAAAGAAAGGGCATAAGATAAATTATATTTTGTGTCCTGATCATCAGGATTAAGTTTGAGAGCGTTTTTATATGATTCAATACTTTCCTGCACCCTGTTTGATTTTAACAGCGAATTGCCGATGTTGTGAAAGACTTTCGCCTTGTCTAACTTATCATTAGTTAGATTTAGCGCATTCTGAAATGCTTTTACTGATTCATCGTACCTTCCCTGTTTGTAATAAGAATCTCCAAGATTAAAATTTGCCACAAAACTTTTTGGCTCCTTTTCAAGTCCTTTCCTGAAATTAACCTCTGAATCGGTATACTTTCCTTCATTATAAAGATCAACACCCTCGTTTATCAACTCTCTTTTACTTTGAGCAAAAGAATATGATTGGCAAATTAAAAACACGATTAATAAAAATAAGATTGATTTCGATCTGCAGATCATTTTACTCTATTCCTAATTTTTTATTTAACCTTGAATACCAGACAGATTTAATCTCTGAAATAAAAAATTCAATAATCAGCAATAAAAGTGCTGGTATTAAAAAATAGTAAAACCGGTCTTCGAAGTCAGTTACTTTCTTTGTACCAAATTCCGATTTTTCAATAAGGGAAAGATCATCATAAATTTTCTGGAGATGATCTTCATAATTGTTACCCCTGAAATATTTTCCACCAGATTCTTCAGCAATATTTATAAGGACTTGTTCATCAAGTTTTGAAATTACAGTATTATCGTCCCTGTCTTTTTTGAATCCCATCATCTCACCGCGGTTGTTATAAACCGGAATAGGAGCGCCTTCGGGAGAACCAAGTCCGATAGTATAAATTTTAATTCCCATAGCCGAAGCTTCACTTACTGACGATGATATGTCTCCTTCGTGATCTTCACCGTCAGTAATAACAACAATTACTTTCTGAGTGCTTAAAGTATCAAAAGACTTTCTTGCAAGATCAATCGCAGAGGCAACTGCAGTACCGGGCTGCGGAACTGAAAATACACCAACCGCAGAAAGAAATAAATTTGCGGCTGAATAATCTGTAGTTAATGGAAACTGAATATATGCATCACCTGAAAATACAACCAGACCTATCCGGTCTCCTCTCAGCTTCTGTATCAAACTCGAAATCTGATACTTGGCTTTTTCCAATCGGTTTGGTTTTATATCTTCAGCCTGCATACTTAACGAGACATCGAGGACAATGTAAACATCAATTCCAGTCTGTTTAACCTCAGTTAGTCGTGTCCCTACTTGTGGATTAGCAAGTGAAATAATCAGCAGAACTACAGTTGCAAGAAAGAGAAGAAACTTCAATGAACTTTTAAAGCTGCTGTAATCCGGAATTAAAAATTTCAGTAATTCTTTATCAGCAAATTTCTGAACTGATTTATTTCTGTAATAAACCAAAATCAAGTATACCGCTATCAAAACAGGAACGATGTAAAGCGCATTGAGATATTCAGGATGAGCAAATCGAAACATAAACTGCCTAAGGTAATCTTCTGAAAATTGTTTTTGAGGCTCCAAATTCCACTAACAGCAGCAAGAGTCCTAAAGCTGCCCAGGGATAAAAAAGTTCTTTAGCACTACGGTAAGAAGTTACTTCAATTTTTGTTTTTTCCAGCTTATCAATCTTGTCATAAATTTCTTTTAGAGCCTGGTTGTTCGTAGCTCTGAAATACTGACCGGCAGTTAATCCCGAAATTTCTTTCAGTAGAGCTTCATCAATCTCAACAGGAACCATTTGATACCTGATTCCCAACGCAGTGCTGATTGGATAAGGAGCTTCACCTCTGGAACCAACTCCGATCGTATAAATTCTGATTCCAAAAGTTTTGGCTATTTCTGCTGCCGATACAGGATCAACCTCGCCGCTATTATTTATACCGTCTGTGAGAAGAATTATTATTTTGCTTTTTGCATCGCTGTCTTTCAAACGATTAACACCATTGGCAATCGCATTTCCGATAGCAGTTCCATCGATTATCATTCCGCTTTTTATTTCCCGCAATAAATTTCTCAATACTGAATAATCAATTGTAAGCGGACATTGAGTAAAGGCTTCTCTTGCAAAAATAACCAATCCGATCCTGTCTGAAATTCTGCCTGAAACGAAATCATCAATAACTTTTTTTGCGGCTTCAAGTCTGTTGGGTCTAAAATCTTCTGCAAGCATGCTGCTTGAAATATCAAGTACCATAGCTATATCAATTCCTTCAGAGTATATAGATTCGCCGGAAGAAAATGACTGCGGCCGGGCAAGTGCAATTATTAAAAAGCATATTGAAAGCAACCTTAAAAAAATTGGAAGATGCCGGAATTTTTCTCTCCAGTTTCCAGGGATCTCCTTAAACATTCTGAATGAAGAGAAAGTAATTGCAGGCTGGCGTTTTTTCCCTTTGAACAGATACCATATCAACATCAATGGAACTATAATCAATAAATATAAAACCCAGGGATAAGCAAAGCTAACATTACTGAACATGTTTCCCGCTCTCCTCGGTTAAATTTTTTCCGGATGGAATTGTATCTTCAATAATTATTTTGGCCTGAATCATCATCTGTTCATTAACCTGATTAATCGGTTGAAATTTTGCGAATTTTACCAAATCAGCGTTGTTCAGAAAATCAGAAGTAATTCCGGCTATTTTCTTTGCTTCGGGATTTACTGATAACTCTTCAAGAAGTTCTGATGTTGATAATTCAAGTGCTGGCAGATTGAAAGCTGCTTCAAAATAGTTTCGGATTATTTCTGTTATTTCAGTGTGATATTCCTTAACTAATCCTTGCTGCCAAAGCTTTTTCTTTTCAAGCAAATTGAGTGAGTTTAACGCAGCAACATGCGGAGGAATATCAATTTTGGGAGCTTCGACTTCAGTAACCTGTTTATTCTTTTTCCATTTCAGGTATAGGAAGATTACTGCTGAAATCAGAAGCAGTCCTGCTAATATCCACAAGGCAACTATCTTCCAGTCAAGTGGAATTTTAACTGGCGCTTTTACGTCTTTTATTTCTTCTTCCCTGGAAATTTTCAACGAGTGTACTGTAAAACGCACTTCATTTGTAAAAGTTGATCTTATGGTTGTATCGCTTGCGATATTATTATCTGAAATTACAGGAGACAGTGCTTCGCCTTCCTTTGAAATTCTGTAATAGATAGGAATTGGAGGTATAACAACCTCAGCAGAATCATATCTTGAAAGTATAAATTTGTACACTAAAACTTTCTTATTTGATTCTTCCTTTTTAACCGGTGCTTCCGACTTTATGATATCAATATTTTTAAGACTGTCTTTAATAGCGGGATTTATTATTGAAATCGAAGGATCATATTCAATCTTAACAGTAAAATCAATATAATCTCCGATCAGGTAATCATTTTTATCTGTTGATGATTTAGCAGAAATAGTTTGTGCAGATATGCTATTAACAAAAAGCAAAGAATGAAATAAAACAAAGAAAAAACTTTTTACCATCTTCTCTCACGCATCTTAAAGAACTGAACAAGAGGTTTTATATAATCCTGACCTGATTGAATTTCAATTGCATCAAGCCGGCTGCTTAAGAACAGCGATTTGCGGGATTGATCTATGGCAGCACTTCTTTTTATAAGCTGTTCTCTGAAAGAAGAATTGCTTGAATCAATCCATTTTTCCTCTCCCGTTTCTGCATCAATGAATTTAATCAAGCCCAATGAAGGGATTTCTGATTCACGTTTGTCCTTCAACACTATCCCAATTAAATCATGTTTTTTCCCAATCACTCTGAGTATTTTTTCATAGCCTTCATCTATAAAATCAGACAATAAAAAAACAATAGCTCTTTTTTTAATTGCATTATTCATGTATTCAAGTGCGTCTTTTATGTTAGTCTGCTTTCCCTTTGGTTCAAAAGAGAGAACTTCCCTGATTATTCTTAAAACATGCTTTTTACCTTTTTTAGCAGGTACAAACTTTTCAATTTTATCAGTGAAAAGTATCAGGCCAACCTTGTCATTATTCTTCAAAGCTGAGAATGCGAGAATTGCACTCAACTCAGCCGCAATTCTCTGTTTGGTTTTGCCTGAAGTTCCAAAGCTCAGAGAACCGCTCAGATCAACAAGCAGCAAAACTGTAAGTTCACGTTCTTCTTCAAAAATTTTAACATAAGGATGCCCGAACCTTGCTGTAACGTTCCAATCAATGTTTCTGATATCATCTCCAAACTGGTATTCTCTTACTTCGGAAAATTCCATACCCCTGCCCTTAAACACCGAATGGTACTCACCCGAAAAAACATGGTTTACAAGGCCTCTGGTTCTTATTTCAATCTGGCGGACCTGCCTTATGATTTCTTTCGTAAGCATTTTACGGAACTTCCAGCTTATTAAGTATTTCCTGAATGATGTATTCAGAGGTCAGCTCTTCAGCTTCTGCTTCATATGTTACAGCAATACGGTGCCTTAATACATCCATGCAAATTGCTCTGACATCTTCGGGTATGACATATCCTCTCCTTTTAATAAAAGCAAGTGATTTTGCTGCCAGTGCAAGATAAATTGAAGCTCTTGGTGACGCGCCATAACTTATCAGGTCAGATAATTTTTCCAGTCCGAAATCCTTTGGTGTTCTTGTAGCAAAAACAATATCAAGAATGTATTTCTCAATTTTCTCATCAACATAAACTTCGCGAACAAGCTTTCGGGCATTAATGATTTCACCGATTGAAATCACAGGCTGAACAGCATAATCAACGTCAGTTACATTCTGTTTCATTATTCTCTGCTCTTCGTCTCTCAAAGGATAGGTAATTTTTATTTTAAGCATAAATCTGTCAACCTGAGCTTCAGGAAGCGGATAAGTACCCTCCTGCTCGATTGGGTTTTGAGTAGCAAGTACAATAAAAGGATCATCAAGTTTAAATGTCTCTTCCCCAATTGTAACCTGTCGTTCCTGCATTGCCTCCAACAAAGCTGACTGAACTTTTGCGGGCGCTCGGTTAATTTCATCAGCAAGTATAAAGTTGGCAAAGATTGGTCCTTTCCTTATAAAAAAACTGCCTTCTCTTTGATTATAGATCTGAGTACCAATTAAATCGGCAGGCAGAAGATCAGGCGTGAACTGAATTCTCTGAAATCTTGCTTTCATTGCAGAAGCCAGAGTTTTGATAGCAAGTGTTTTTGCCAATCCGGGCACGCCTTCAATAAGAATATGACCATTGCCAAGCAACCCTACTACAAGCCGCTCAACCATTGCCTTCTGTCCCACAATTACCTTTCCAATTTCCTGCATCAGAATATCAATAAAGGCACTTTCATTTCTTATTTTTTCATTTAAAGCAGATATATCCAATTTTAACCTCTTATTAAAGTTTTCGAAATGAATGAAAATGTGTAATCAATCTGATTAGACGGGGCAAACTTATAAATGTTGTATTTTTTTATCAAGGTAAGTCAGATTCTTTCAGTTAATCCAGGACCCGCAGGATTACAAACTTAAGATACTTTGTCTCTTCCATTTGAGGAAGAGATGGGTGATCCAGTGCTGCAGAAGCTTTGTGAATTAATTGAATTCTTCGTTCAGACTTTTTCGACGCTGTGGAAAGGATTTGTAAAAATTCTTCTTCACTTAAATGATGTGAGCAAGAAGAAGTGATCAGAAATCCATTTTTATTAATTATCTGCAGTGAAGTTTTATTTAGTTTTTCATATCCTTTTACAGCGGAAGCAAGTGATTTTTTTGATTTTGCGAATGAAGGAGGATCAACCATTACAACGTCAAAATTTTTTCCCGAATGAAAACAATTATCAAGATAATCGAAAACATCAGCTACAATAAATTCGGCCGGTGATTTGAAATTATTAATCTCAAAATTATTTCTGGCACAATCAATTTCAGATTTTGATGAATCGATAAAAGTAATTTTTTTAGCCCCGGCTTTGCAAGCATGCAAACCAAATCCACCTGAGTTGCAAAATGCATCAAGCACTGATTTGCCTTCAACAAATCTTGAAGAGAAAAACCTGTTCTCCACCTGATCGAAAAAGAAGCCCGTTTTTTGTGCCCGGTTAAAATCAACCGAATATTTAATCGCACCATCGTCTATTAATTCGATATTCTTTTCCCCGAGATATATTTCATCTGCTTCAGGCAGCCCTTCAAGTTTTCTGAAATGTGAATCGTGAAGAGTAAAAATATTTTCAGCACCAAACTCGTTAATTAATACTGAGTTTATCATCTGAATATTCCGTTGAATTCCAAAGCAATAGATTTGCTCAACAAATGTATTGTTGTATTTGTCAATTATTAAACCGGGGAGAAAATCACTTTCGCTAAATACAACCCTGTATGATTTTCTTCCGGGATAAATATTCTTCCTGAAGACAAAAGCATCAACAAGTAATTTTTTTAGGAGCTGATTTAAGTCGTCAACTTTTTGAGATGAAATCAATCGGACAGAAATCAAGCTGTTCTTATTATAAAAACCTGTACCTAAAAATGAATTTTTATTCGAAAATACTTCAACAAGATCACCATTGACCGTATCTCCTTCAATCAAATCAATTTCGTTGCTGAAAATCCATTGGTGTCCGGATAAAATTCTTCGTTCTTCATTTTTGCGCAGTATTATCTTTGGTTTCATAAAATTTTTACTTTGATTTAATAATGTAATTTACTAACAACATTCTAATTTTTAATCATGAGATAATAATAGATATTTTTGTCAGCTATTAAATTTTATTAAAGGCAAAAAATGGAAATTAAATTCAAAGGAATAATTTTCGATATAGACGGTACTCTCACTTCAACAAACGAATTAATTTTCGCTACATTTAATCACATCGCGGGGAGATATCTGAATAAAAAATTTACAAACGAAGAGATAACCGCTCTTTTTGGCCCGACGGAGGATGTTATTCTTAAAGAAATGTGCGGTGATCAATTTGATAATGCAAAAAAAGACTACTATTCATTTTATACCGAAAATCATTCAATGGCTGATTTGTATCCGGGAATAAAAAATATTCTTGAATTCTTAACAAACAAGGGCGTACTGCTTTCAATTTATACCGGGAAAGGAAGAAAGGCAGCAGTAATTACTCTGAAAAAACTTGGCATTCATAAATTTTTTAATCTGATTGTTTCCGGTGACGATGTAAAAGAACATAAACCTTCTGCTGAGGGAATAAGTGTTTTCCTTACGAAATATAATCTTTCAAAGAATGAAGTGCTTATGATCGGTGATGCACCTTCAGACATAAAAGCATCACGATCTGCAGGAATTAAAGTCGCCTCTGTTTTATGGGATAATTATGCAAAGAAAGAAGAAGTGCTAAAGCTTAATAGTGATTTTGTATTTTATTCTGTAGAAGAGTTAGAGAAATTTCTGATGGAAAAAGTTTAGGTGCTTTACCTGAAGCAGATAAAGCACCATTTGAAAATTACTTCCCGCCAAAACTAATCGGATAAACAAATGAAATTCTGGGCTCAATTCTTTTCTGAGGTTCATACCCAACAACCTTATCATCTGCATCCCTTTGAGGTGTAAAGGTCCAGCTATAGAGCATTGAAACCAGCAAATACTGAACGGGTTTATAACCGAATTCAAAAAATAAAAGTGATCTGTCGTCAAGTTTAAAGAGATCTGTTTCATTTCCAACATTTACTTTATCATAACCTGCTCTCACGAGGAAGGGGATATCCTCAGGAGCAATTTCTGAGTTTATATGCAGCGCACCTGAGTTCGGATACTTATCAAGACGCTGATAACTTCCGATAATATCAAAGAGCTTAAGAACATTAATACTAAGCTCTCCGTAAACACCATTGCTCGCAGTTGTAGCAGAATTAAGCACCTGAGCTTTGCTTAAAACAGTTCCATCATTCATAACCTGGAATCTCTCAAGTTCGTAGAATGAATTAAAATATGATGGCAGATATTTCTCCTGGTTGAAACGGCGTTCAAGTTTAGCTGTTGCACTGACTAATCCTAAACCTTCAAAATTCAGTTTAATACCTGTTGAAATGCCGCTTCCATATTCAATGATTTTTGCATAGTCAAAGTATAAAATAATCCCAAGCAAATTAGTTTCAAGTAAAGGTAAGCCAAGATCAACTCCAACAATGCTGATTGAGCCTTTATCATCAACAACTGAAAGTTTATTTGTAACGCTGTCCAGCGAGCCAACAACTATTCCGGCTTTGTCATTTATGTCTGTTGCGAAAGTTGCGCCAACTTCGAGATTTCCTATAATCGGGATACCAGCAGCGCTTGTAAACTGAAGGGGTTTTACATACCCTCTTAATCCAATAACCCCTGCCTCACCAAAGCTGCTGTAAATTGATTCAAATCCAAATTTGCCAAAATCTATATCAGCTACAAGACCTGTTTTGCGGGTATCGAATGAAGGGCTATTGTTATATTGATAAATAATACTTCCGTGACCTAAGGTATAATAGTCAAGAGCTCCAAGTTTGATGAAGACAGGATCATTCTTCATTCCATATCTTACATATCGGATTACGCTGAGGTAATCGGAAAATTCATTGAAATTTTCTTTTCTCAGATTTCCTTTTGAGTCAAAATCAAGGTTCAGATCGAGACCAACTCCAAAGTTTGCAAAGGATACTTCGGGACGAAAATTAAATCTGTAATGCAATTCACCATCAATCCAGTTTAGTCCAAGACCCCCGGTGAGATATCCTTCCTGAGGTTTTGGATATTGGTTTAATTGGGCAAATGCTGTTATGGTCGATATAAGAAAAAATAAAGTAAATAATTTTTTCATATTGTTTCCTTAGTGTTACTGGAATAAAGTTGATTTTTCATCAGTAAGTTTATAAAAATTATTTCAAGAGTAAAGCTTTTATGGTTTGAGTATAGTTTTTTGAAGTGAAGGTTATAAAATAAACGCCACTGCTGATAGTCCCGGCGTTAAAATCAAAAATATAGCTGCCTGCATCAAGATATTGCACAAGTAATTCTTTTATTAATTCTCCCTGAGAATTGAAAAGCAAAAGTTTCAAATCTGAGGGTTCGGGTAATTGAAATTTTATTTTTGTGGAAGGATTAAACGGATTGGGGTAGTTTTGAAAAAGAGAGTAAGTCTCCGGGACTGGAGAATTTTCTCTCTCAAGATTAAGCACATAATTTACTTCAATGGTGTCAGAGTATTCGTAAGTACCGTCGGTATTTATTTGTTTAAGTCGGTAAAAGTAATGATTTCCCAGTATTGCAGATGTGTCAAGTAATGAATAATGCTTTGGTGAATTGCTGTTTCCGCTGCCAGGCACAAAATCAATGTAGATGAAGGCTGTTGGTGTATCCTGAGCTCGTTCAACATCGAACCCGTAGTTATTGACTTCAGTTGCTGTTCCCCACTTCAGTAACACGCCATTATCCTGGTTCACTGCATAAAAATATATAAGCTGAACGGGAAGAATATCAAAGCCGTAGTTTTTGAAAGTAAGAAATCCAAAAACAACAGCTATACTTAACAGGAAAAATATTCTTTTCATTTTTTCTCTTTGTCTTTCAGCAGCTTATCTTACAATTGATAATTTTTGAGTAATAGACTCAGACTTATCACTTTTGGTTATAATAACTTTGTAAATATAAACACCATTTGCAACAACATCACCATCCTCATCCCTGCCATCCCAGGTAATTCTGTTAAAATCGTAATTTAACTGGGAAGCCTTGAGAGAGATATTGCGAATTAACCTTCCGGCTATAGAATAAATTTTAATTCTAAGCTCATCGGGAATTTGTGTCAGTTTGAATGTAAATGCCGTTGACTCTTTAAACGGATTAGGATAATTAAATACTTCTAATAATTTTAATTCACTGGAAACCCTAAAATACTTTTCAAAGCTGGGCGTGGATTGCATCAAGCCATTGTTATCCACAGTGTAAAGAGAAATAAAGTTTTCGCCATCCGGAAGATTTGGTGAATATTTATAGTTAATAGTTCGATTCACCGAATCATATGTTGAATTAAGCAGATGATAAGGAATCAGGTTATTATTAACTTTAAACTGAATTGCTGATGTATCCTCAACAGGGAACCAAACCGGATAATTTATTATTAACTCAACCTCTGGTTTGGGAGCTACAAAATCTCCATCAAGAATATCAATACCATCAAATAAGGCGGTAATAGCCGAAGGAGAAACCGAAGCAAGCGTATCTCTGATAACATAAAAAGATTTTTCAAAGAAGTTATTGTCTTTGTAAAGCTCTTTGATTCTCTGGTCAGCATCAATCAGAATTCTGAACTTCATATTTCCAAAGCCATCATACTTATTTGATGTGTACTGATAGAAAATATTTTTCATCTGCAGAGAATCTATAGAGAAATAAACAGAGTCCAAAAGTAACTTCTCTGTATTGTCCGGCTTAATTAAATAAAGACTTACTCTAGTTGTATCTGTGGGAACATAAGACAGGTTAGCAAATGAGAAGTTAAGATTGATGCTGTTCCCCTGGTAAACAGAGTCAAGATCCGTTGATACCACCTGGTAATTAATTGCAAGTTCCGGAAGCGGAGTAAAATCTAATCCAAAGTTTTTCAAATAAGGAGATTGCTTAAACTCATTGGCTTTAAATTCTGCAAGCATCTGAATTCTTGGATAGAGCGAAGCATCGATAAAAGAAATGGAAGATGAGTCGCTGTTAAATAAAATTGTTTGCAGCGTATCAATTGTACCATTCTCCTTCAGGCCAAGGGGGATCCATTTAATTTCAGAACCTGCTGGAAGTGAATCACTTTTAAAGATACTTTTCCATTCGGTTGCATTAGAAACAACCGGAAATTTTACAAAACCCGAGTCACTGAAAACAAGTTTAGAAACATTAATCCATGCGGGGCCCTGATAGCGGTCTTTGAACGCTTCAGGAACAGTTCCGGTCGCAGCACCTTTTTTCCCAATGATACACCAGGAGTCTTTATAACCAACACTGTCAATGTAGAAGCTGCCAAGAGTTTTTATTTTTTCTCTTGCATTCGAACCAATTCCGCCAAGAACTGATTGCTGCCCATCAGATCCAATTGTTAAAGCTAATGTTGTACCTTCAGGCAAGCTATTTATGTAGTTTGCCAGCGAATCCCCCTGGCCTGGTGTTCCATAAACAAAATATCGGAAGGTATGAGGTTCAAGAGTAACAGTATCAATAAATGCAGTTGCAATTCCCCAGTAAAATGTGTTGGGCAGTCTTTCCTGACCATTGAAAACCATTGAACCGAAATCTCCGGCATCTTCACCGGCAGACCCGATTTTAAGTGTATTCATTCCGGATTTTAACTTCCAGGATTTTGCGGTGGAATCATATAAAACATCATCATAAATAATATCTGAATTTTTAAATGACTCTCCAATAAACCAGGAACGATTATTTTGTAAATTGAAAAACGAGTATGACTCAGACCAGTCTAAAAGAGGTTCATCAATTTTTGTGCGATACCAATATCGTTTGCCTGATGTAAGAGACGGAAGATTTACGTCTGTGTAAAGAGTATCGAAATTCAAACTCAAGAAAGTTGGATTAAAGAAAGAATCATTATCAGAGATTTCAAATCTGATTGTTTCAGGAATGCCTTCTAAACGGGAAACAGGATTGATAAGTTTTATCAGACTTCTGGAAGCAGTATAATATTTTTCGAACTCGACCGGGCGGACAGAAGTTGAATAAACATTATAGTTAAACAAAGCAGTATTATCATTTTCATAAATTTCATCAATTAAGTTGAGCTTATCGGCATCAACTATCAATTTATGTTCACCTACTTTGTTTTTGACCGGGATACTAACAATTATTTCATCGGAATAAAGCGGAATATTTATCGTAAAGTTGCTCTCAAAGGATAATGTATCCTTAACAAAATCCTGAATATTAATCTGAACGGTATCGCCCTTTACTTTACCCAGATTCAATAAATCGAATTTAATTTTTACTGAGTCATCGAGGTTGTTGGGGTTTTCACCTATTATCTTAAAAGAGTTCGGGTATATTTTCAGATTAGGCTTTTGAGGAAGATTGAAATTAATTATCGGATCTCCAAAAAGAATATTACAATAATTGAAAACACGGTTGACATCTGAATAACCGGTTTCATTGAACTGCCTTACTTTTGATAAGAAGTGAGCTTCAGAAACGTTTAAAGTTGAATCAAGAAGAATCTTCCGATAAAAGTAATCGGGAAATCTTAACGATGTGGAGGTATAACCCCAGCTAGCATTACCAAGATAATTAATTGCCTGTCCATCAGTTGATAAGCAAATAAAAAGTTCGCCAAACGCATCTACATCGGGTTCAGCATATTTCCCTGTTGAACAACCAAAGTCGGAAATTAAAGGATGCCTGTCATTATATGCATTTTTAATATCGATAACATCATTAATTCCGTTATCCCAAGTTTGTGTTCCGCTGTGTCCAATATATGAAATAAATGATCCTCCTGCATCTAAGGATTCGCGAATTTCCTCAGGAGTGTAGGGGCCAAAGTTGGTTGGGGGATTTATAGTTTTATAAAAATGTCTTCCTACTCCGCCGATTGGTGCTGGTTTAACAACTCCCTCAAACAAAGAATCGTTAGCAGCTTTTATCAAAGCCATCAATCCGGGATCGCTTGGTAAACCTCCACTAAAGAATAAATAATGTTTATTAAATTCATCATATCCGCGGGTAACATAACTCTGATGTTTGTTTAGGTAAAACAAGACCTCTTCATTTGTATTTGCAGGTATTCTTGCAACAAGCATTTGCTGAATATTGACATTTGAGGTATCCCACATCGTATACCAGGAATCACTGACCGGATTTCCAAAAGATGGGACAAGATTTTTTCGGGTAGTATTAAAAACATTTTTATAATCATAATTTGCATCACCAAGCAAATTGAGATAAGTTGGCTTTGGTGATACCCAGTTATTATATGCTGCAATCAAAAAATCCCTGACCGCTTCGGCGTTATTTAAACCGTAAGCAAATTCATCATAAATATCATTGATAAAAATTCTTTCAGTTCTTAAGCCGTAGTTTGATGAAATAAAATTTTCATACTCTGCTGAGGAAGGCTCCAAAACCGAATTTGTAATAATAATGTAATCTGCTTCGCGGTTAGGATCCCTTAAATTCACAAACTGTTTCTTTACCTTGAAGATTGGTGATTTTAAATAGGCTTTTTTAATAAAGAGAAAAGCATCTTTTCCTTTAACGGTATCACTGAATGTTAAAACCTTACCGGTACCTGATGTAAGATTATAACCGGTGATTCTTTCAACATTCGGTTTTATCCTGTAAAAAACAATATTTGAATCTTCTTCAATAATGCCAGAAATTTTGATTACTTTATTTCCCTGAGTAATACTGTCTGGCAGCAAAATGAAAAGTGAATCATTAACTGCAATATTCTCCCGGAAGTATTCGACTTCAACCCAATCAATTAAAGATTGATGAAATGTTGCAGCAGTCTGCAAACCATAAACTTTTAACGAATTAGTTCCATTAACCAACAAATTTGAGGAGAAGGTTGAAAACAAATTAACTGTCTGTCTGAAGTCATATGTTATAGTATCAAGAATGGGACTTGAGTTAATTCCGACTCCGTGTCTATGAGCATCGGTGACAATATTTGCAGCATTGCTTATTAATCTTACATATGTTTTTAAAGGGGTGTTCGGAACAAAATTATTAACTGTGAAACTATGAGATACATTTCCCGATTTTCCGATTAATCCCCAGGTCCAAACTTTATTCTCCTGCCAGAATGGAAGCTGAACTCGCGGCACCACTGCATCATAGTACCACAACCTTGTTTGAGCTTCCAGATGAATCTTTGTTATATGGGAAGTCAGAGTATCTGTAATACCCGGAAGTGATTGCTGAACCGTGTTTAGTCTGGCACCATTATTTCCATCCCAGGTCAGCCATACAAATGACGAATCATTGTAACGATTAAAAAATTCCAGATAGTCAACTCCTACCGGTACAATATCACGATAATCCGGAGAACCATAATTTCTTGTAGCCCAAAATTCTATGTAATCTTCCGGATTAAAAACATTGTCATCCTCTCCTGATACATAAAGCGGAATCTGAGCACCGTTAAGAAATATCTTTAAAGTTTTTGGGTTAAACGAACCGGGGTTAACTCCATATTGAATCAAATCATTGTACGTAATTCTATAAATGCCATCAGAATGAATAAGGAGCTTAACATATTCTTTTGAGTAATCAATCCAGTTACCTGAAGTATCAACTTCAATTGAGAATTTTGGGAATGAACGATAATCCTCAGCACTCTCGTAATTAAGTATTATAGATTTTAAGTGAGCGTCAAAATCCGATTTTGGTGAGGTATTAACTGAAAAAGGTTTTATATCCAGATAATCAATACTTACGTTGGCTTTAAGAAAATAATTTACCTCTTTTTTCTTCCAGTTAAATCTGGCAAAGTTAAACTTAATAACTGCACAATAGTAATCCCTGATCCAGGTGTATCCAAGTAATTCGAATTGATTGGCTGGATAACGTTCAAAAGAAAAATATTTTTGATCGAAACCTACCTCTTTATAGCTTATTGTTGAATCGGAATCCAATACCGGCTGCTTATTAATTTCGGGCCGGACATTTGCAAAGCTGTTAACATTTTTTTCTTCAACTTTAACTTCAATCTTTGCAAAAGGTGGAATTGCAATGTAGGCAACATAATACGGGACAACTGGTGATCCCGGGCTGCCTTCATCTAAATAATCTGGAAAGCTTATTACTCTTTCTTCATTGATAATATTAATTGAATGCCTTGGTTCATCAAAGCTGATTGAGAAATTCATTCCATCAGACTTCTTTTGAAGGTTTTCAATTTTAACCTGAGCGGCTGATTTATTTAAAGAAAAAAGTAATAATACAATAACTAAAATCTTAAGGTAGTTTATCATATAATTTAAATTCGATTTTAACGTAAATATATTTTAGATTCATTGCGCGAACAATAACAATTTTTCAGGCAAAATAATATTAAAAAAAAATCCTATTCATCTTTATAGAGCCAGCTTTTTATGATCAGCGATCCAGCCCTAAAGATAAAGATGGGGATACCAATCAAATACCTGCGCCATAATCTTGCTGGTTCTTGTATCAAACGGAAAATCCATTCTATCCCGATATTTCGGAACTTCTTTGGAATTCTTTTCTTTCTTTCGGTAAAAAATTCAAGAAAATTACCAACACAAATTATGACTGAGTTATTAAGTCGTTCTGCCAGTTCTGATGCAAAAATTTCCTGCTGCGGCACTCCCATCCCGATAAGAATTACCCGCGGATCTGCAGATTGAATCTTTTTTTGGATGGTTTCTTTTTCAGATTCAGAGAAATATCCGTTCTGATACCCTGCCAGATTGAATGATGCAAAATATTTACTGAGAATCTTTTCGTCAAGATTTGAACCAACAATAAAAGTCCGATAATATTTTTCCCCAATCAGCTTGAAAAGTTTCTCGTTTATGTCAGAAGCGTTAATTCTTTCAGGGCTTCTTCCAAGTAATTTCAGAAAAAGATAAATCCCATATCCATCAAGAAATGTAACTGACTGTTTTTCTAAAATTTCTCTGTACTTATCATTCTTAAAATACACATTAAAACAGTGCTGATTGAAATATGTAAGTAAAACACCGTTTTGACTAAGAATTGCTTCTGCGAGTAAATTTAATATTGCTTCCTCAGCAACTAAAATCCTGTTGAAGAATGATTTCAAGAGACTAATTCTATATAAAATTTTTCAATTTGATTAAAAAACTTATTACAGGAATGATGATTCAAAGCTTGTTCACGAGCCCTGTATCCAATAAATGTTGATAGCTCATCATTATCTAGAACAAACTTTATTTTCCTGGCAAGCAACTCCGCATTGCCAGCCGGAACTAAGAAACCCGTTTCATTTTCTTTAACAAATTCTGTTATTCCCGGAATGTCAGACGATATAATCGGCTTGGCAAACAACGCTGCTTCAAGCATTACAAGTGGATATGGATCAACTCGCGACGGAATAACAATCACATCTGCTAAATCATACATACAATAATATTTTTCATTAGGTTTAATATAAGTCACAAAATCTTCTCTGAATATATCTCTGCTCTTCCGATCAATTAAACTGCCCATCATTACAAGTCTGAAAGGCACACCTGAAATTCTTAACTTCCGGCATGCTTCGAAAATTACATCATAACCTTTGATGTGAGTTATTCTTCCGACAAATAAAATTATTTTCTCGCCCGTTTTAAGATTTATTTTTTTGATAAATGAATTCCTGTCATCATCGGAGATTTCAGGAAAGGGTTCTATGCAATGATGAAGTACTTTCACTTTGTTTTCTTCAATTCCAAAGACATCAACAAGATTTTTTTTTAATGATTCGCTGCACGCAACTATCAGATCGGACTTAAAGCTTAATCTCTTAAACCCTTCTACACTGCTTAGTGCAGAACTAACAGTTTTAATTTTTAGTTTTTTCTTAATAAGGGATGCAACATACTCAGGGTACCTGTGATGCGTATGAATAATATTTATGTTATTTGAGATGCAGTAATCTTTAAATTCTTTAACGTTTCTGTAAATATTAAAAATGTTTTTTATCCCTCTACCAAAATCAAGATATTTTATTTTACAGTTTGTTAATTCATTCAGCTTGTATAGTGCATCGCCGCCATTAGTAATGAAGTGCAAATCAAAATTCTGATGTTTTTCAAAATATTTTAGAAGCCGAAAAACATATTTGCTTCTTCCGCAGTTAAGATTAAAATCAGGCGTTATATGCAGAATATTGATTTTCATTTTTAATCTGCTAATCCGTAATAAACTTTTTGCATGAATGAGATAAAGTTTTGCAATGGATATTTTATTCTAATAGCTTCTTTTCCATTTTCTCCCAGGTTTATACGATACTTTTCGTCTGATATTAATGATTCAATTTTTGCAACAGCATCCGGAATGTTTCTTCTTTCATATACTAAACCGCAGTTACTTTCTTTCAATACTTCACTAATTCCTCCAACATCGCTTGAAACTACAGGAACAGATGAGGCCATTGCCTCCCAGATACTCATTGGAAATCCCTCCCGGTCAGATGTAATTAAAAGCAGATCAAACAGATCGAGATAATTATTAACAACCCCTGAATAGCCGGCAAAATAAACCGACTCATTTATTTTTAATCTTTGCGATAAAACTTTTAATTGATTTTCAAGTCTGCCATCTCCAAACAAAACCAAAAAAATATTATTTCCATTTTCAATTAATGTTTTGCTAACTTCAAGCGCGATATCAGTTCTTTTCTCTCTTTCAAACCTGGATAAGACACCGATCAGAAAATATTGTTGCCTGATCTGCATAAGCCTGTTTCGGATTTCATCATCAAACTTTAATTGATTTTTTAAGCTGCTGCCTGTGTAATATGCTTGAATATTTTTATGCGATGGAATTTTTCTTTGAACTTCTGATTTTAATTTATTAGTAGGCACTAAAGTTAAATTAAGAGAATTGAACCTTGTTATTATAAAATTAAAAAAAGAGTATATCGCTCTTTCAAATAAAGAATTATACTCGTTACTAATAAAATATCCGTGATAATTAAAAATCAATTTTCTCTTAAGAAACAAATTACAAATCCCTGCAATTGAATAAGGTTTTAACAAATGAGAATGTATTACCTGAACATTTTCTTTCCTGATAATCCGGGCAAAATCAAAAAATAATTTAAGTGAGAACTTTTTTTTCAGGTTGTCGAGCACATAATATCGGATTCCAAGTTTTTTTAATGCTGATTCAACTTCGGGTGCACCCTGAAATACAACAATTTGCTCAAATTGATTTTTATCCATGCCCTCCAATAAAATCTTTATGTGTGAAAATACTCCATCTGCTTTTCCGGTAATCTGATTTACGATATGACAAATTTTGATTTTTTTCATCATGCAGATTCATACAATTCAAAATAAGGAAGAAGAGTATTCCTCAAATCAAATTTTTTAGCCGTTTCGATTGCATTTACTTTTATTGAAAAATCCGTTTTAATTATAAGACTGGCAATTTGTTCCGGATCATTTTTGCTGAATAAATATCCATTCACGCCATCATTAATAACTTCTCTGTTACCGCCGTCGTCCCTGGCAATAATACACATTCCGCAGGCCATAGCTTCAAGAATGACTAAATCAAAAATTACCCTCTCTCCTGCTGATATAAAGTAATCAAACGCTTTCATCAATCCAATTACCGCAGAATTTGGAAGTCGACTTAGAAAAACTACTGACAAATCAAGATTATATTTCTTTATCAGTCGCTTGTAATTTACGGTAAGAGGACCTGCGCCAATATTTACAAACAAAATCTCTCTTTTATACTCGTCTCTGAGGTGTCTGATTGTTTCAATGATTAATTCTATGTTTTTTGATTTAATATGATCTGCGACATTAAGAATCTTAATACAATCTTTACTCGTGACCGGAAGCCTTGCTGCCTTTAAATCCAGATTGAATGTTCGAATCGATTCGAAATTAATTCCGTTATAAATTATTCTTGATTTAGAGAGATCAAATTGTTTCTCCTTGAAAAATAATTCTCTTGCGGCGAGGCTCGGGAATGTTATTACATCTGCATTTTCCAGCGCCTCGGATTCCATAATCTCAAATTGTTGTTTAACATCTTCTAACGAACCGGAAAACCGAAAATAATCATTCAGGTCGTTGGTCAATTTCCCCTTGGAATGAATTGACAATATTTTTTTTCTTGCAGGTATATCCTTTAAGAAAAAAAAGGCGCGGGCATCGTGAGCATGTAAGATATTTGTTTCAATTTTTTCTGATAATAAACGGACAAAATTATTCTGTGCTGTCCTGAAATATTTTTTTAGGTATAGGGGGTGAGTAACTATTGATCTGTATAAGGCTGATTTGGACTGAAGAAATTTTCCGACATTTTTCTTAAAAGATATTTTCGGGTAATTTCCTTTTAACTGCGAGCTTAAAAATGCATTTACATCTTTGGAAATGTATCTGACCCGGTAATTCGGAAAATCTAATCCCGAAATTATTTGCGAAATAACTTTATTAGGCCCGCCTTCATCCATTGAAGGAAATTTACTGTAAGCCGCCAGTAAAAGATCTTTCATAAAATTTTCTTCCTGAGCAAAGCTAACACTGAAGCAACAACCTGATCCATATTATAATATTGATACTCGGCCAATCTTCCGCAAAATGTTACCGACTTCAATTTATCAGCTTGTTTCTTATACATTAAATACAATTTCCTGTTATTTTCATTTGGAATTGGGTAGAAAGGATCTCCATTTTCAATTGTATATTCATAACTGACCGTAGTAAAATCAGAAATCTGACCAGTAATTAACTTATATTCTGTAACCCTGGTATATGGGACGGACGAATCAACATAATTATACACAGAAGCCTTCTGAAGTTCGGGTTGCTTCAACTTTTTAAATTCAAACCAAATTGACCGGTACGGAAGCCTGCCAAACAAATAATCGAAATAAAGATCGATCGGTCCTGTATAAATTAAGTGATTGAACTTTAAATGAGGAATCAAATCTTTATAATCCTGATTTAATGCCACCTCAATGTTTTTATGATCAAGCATTTTTTTAAACATTGATGTAAATCCTGCATCGGGCATAAACTGAAATTTATCGGTGAAATATCTGCAGTCCTCGTTAAAACGGACAGGAATTCTTCCACATACAGAAGAGGATAGTTCCTTTGGTTCAAGGTTCCATTGTTTCTTTGTGTAGTGCCTGAAAAATTTTTCAAACAAGTCATAACCAACCTGATTAACAATTATATCTTCAGAGTTAAGAACAGGATGGCGATTTTCTTTTTTACTATTTAAAAAATTTTCTGCTTCTGCTTCGGTAGAAAGATTCAACTTATAAAAATTATTAAGCGTTATCCTGTTAATTGGAATAGGATAAAGTTCTTCGCCGGATTTTGCGAGCACTTTATGTTCGTATTTAATCCAGCCGGTGAACTGAGATAAATAATTAAATACTTCATCGCTGTTTGTATGAAAGATATGCGGGCCATAACGATGAATCAAAATTCCCTGTTCATCATACTCGTCATAAGCGTTTCCACCAATGTGATTTCGTTTCTCGACAATTAACACTTTCTTATTTCGTTGAGAGGCAAGCCTTTCTGCCAGCACAGCTCCGGCAAAACCAGCTCCAACAATCAGATAATCATATTTCATTTCAGCTTATATAATGTTGATCTTTTTTATTCTCAGATAAAAAAAGAATGAAGCAGTAATAAACATTTCTGTAATAAGCATGCTTATTGAAGTTCCTCTGGCCAAAAACTCAGGAACAAGCAGCAAAGCCAGAACAATATTTAACAGAACGGCACTAAAAGTTATTATTGCAAAAGCTCTGTCAAATTTCAAAGGAAGCATCGCTTGTATTCCAAAGCTATTACTTAAATAAATTATTAACGGCAGCCAGCAAATTATTCTGAGTACTTTTTCAGATTCGGTATATCCATTGCCTAAAATTATCTCCACCAATACTCCTGAAAAAACAAATAGCATAACTGAAGTTATTAAACCAATTATGAATGCAATCCTCACAATTTTTTTCAAAAATGATCTGAACTTTTCACTGGATTCTTCAAGTAAGCTGGTTACGAATGGGTAAACGCTTTGGGATAGCGGCCCCAAAATTCCCTGGGCTGCAAGCCTGATTTTATCTGCAGCTGTAAAATATCCTACAATTGTATTATTGGTTAACAAACCAAGCAAAAATGTATTTGACACCGTATAAATGCTAATGAACAACGTAGAAAGAAAGATATTCCAGCCGTTCTTCAACTGAGACTTGATTGTGATCGATGAGGGAAATTTTAATCTCACGTCAAATTTAGATAGCGCGACTAAAATCCCTGCTATCCCAATAATTACTTGAGCGGATGAATACAAGAAGGCAAGTGTGATATAATCTGATGGCTGAGTAATTAAAATAAAAATAACTGCCGTTAAAACAACCCTTACTGACACATTGATATAGAGAATATATTTCATCCTCTCAATGCCCTGAAAAAACCAGATCGGAAATAACAATGAACCTATAATTCCAATAAAGCTTATTGAATATAAAAGAGCATCATGATAAAATTTTCTGACTGTAAATAGTAGAACAAGAAAAATTATTGCTGACAAAATAAAGAACGATGCTTTAAGCAGAAGAACAGCAGCAAAAATATCCGAGATCTTTTCCTTCTCGTGTCTATGAATAGAAATATCCTTTGTTGCAGACAGATAAAATCCATAATCGGTAACAACTGCAAAGTACGAAGTAAAAGCTATGGCAAAATTCACAAGGCCATATTTTTCAGGGCCAAGTGTTCTGACAAGATACGGAAGCGTAATTAGAGGAATGATATAATTGGCTAATTGTAAAGCGCTTAGCGAGCCAAAATTCTTAACAAGGGCATTGTAAGAAATTAGTTTAGCTTTAACATATTCTAACACTTTAATTTTCAGTTATGCTCAATACATTATTTTTTAGTTAGCCAGATTTCAGGATTCTGAAAATTTCTTGACGCCCAAATTTCAAAATGCAAAATGTGCCCTTCCAGACTTTCAGCCACTTTAGCAATTGTACCGCCGCCTTTAACTTTGTCTCCCTCTTTAACATAAATTTCAGCCAGATGGCTGTAAACAGTTCTGTAGTCTTCGCTATGAGTTATAATAATAACACTGCCATAACCCGGGATGTAATCTATTGCCGAAACAACTCCCTCGGCAACAGATTTAACATTAAGATCTGAAGAGGCTTTCAGATCAATTCCATAATTCATTGTAACAGTGTTAAGCTTTTCATTACGGTTCTCACCAAATTTCCTGAAGACGGTTGCTTTTGATATTGGCCAGTTCATCTTACCCTTTAAAGCATTAAACGAAGCGAAACTGGTTGTGCTGAAGTTAATGTTTTCGCCAACAATAACTCCCTGCTTATTGTAACTTTGTTCTTTATATTTATCCGTTGCTTCCTTCATCAAATCAGCTTCCTGCTTTTTCCGGTTCTCACCTTCAGTAATCAATCGGGAGATCAAATTCTTTATCTGGTTTTCAGCGCTTTTTTTCTGAGTAAGTTCTCTTCTGACTTCATTTTTGTTTTTCCTGATGTTAGAAAGAAGCTTCTTCTTTTCATTCAACTTTGACTGAAGATCTTTTTCTTCTATCAGTTTTTGTTTAGTTAAAATGATTTTTTCACCTCTTTCTTTTTCAAGCTGCTCGCGCACCTGAATTAAACTAAGCTGACTCTGCTGAAGTTCAGATAAATCTGCTTGTCTTTTCTCTGAAAATTTTTGAAGATATTTTATTCTGAGGTAAGCTTGCTGGAAAGACTCGGAATTAATAATGCTTTCGTATTGATTGATTTTGCCGTATTTATAAATTGCGACTACATATTTGCTGTAATTGTTTTTCAACAAATCGATTTTATACTCAAGCTCCTTCATCCGGGCTTCATTTTGAATTATTTCAAGCTCCCTTTTTCTTTCTTCATCTTTAATTGAGTTCAATAATTTGTTGATGAGAAAGTTCTGCTTGTTGTAATTCTCAAGAGCTTTAGAGGATTCTTTCTCCTGCTGTGACATATTTTTTAACTCAGATTCAAGAGTTGTTATCTCTTTTCTAAGTTTATCAAGCTCTTCCTGCTTGTCTTTTATCTGCTTCTCCTGCGCTGTGATAATAATTGAACAGGCAAGAAGTAATACGACGATTAAATTTCCTTTTTTCATTACCATTTTATGATTGTTGCATCATCAGGATAATTAAAATCAATAAAAGTATTTTTATTGTTGATCAGAATTTCTCGGTAATCAATAACTACTTTCTGATTGCCTTTTAAATTCTGCACCTCAATATGGCTCGGAATCGGCACATTTTCAAGTACCTCAAAACGGGAGTACATCCCATTGATAACTGCCTCACCTCTTGGATTAATCAGCTTGTACTCTTCAATTGCAAATTCTTTTGAATCAATTTTATACTCCGAAGAAAAACTCGTAACCGAGTCTTTATAACTAAGAAAATATTGATCCTGATTTTTATTAAAAGAATCGGGGATCCTGTAAAGATTTTGCGTAAGGTTAACCGAGCCTATAAATGCATCCATAAGATCATTAAAAGACAGGTCGATTTTGAAAATTCCCCGCAGAATTTCATCACTCACCAAACCTTTGTAAACGATGTTCTCCAGCGCATCATAGAACACGAAATCTTTACCGGTAACTAATGCCTGAGCTAATTCAATTCCAAAAGGTCCGAAAATCGTCAGATAAACAGAATCCGGTTTGGTAAGAACTACCCTGAATGAAGCGCTGTTATCAAACTGATTAGATTTAATAAAAAGTACTCCGGTACCTTCAAAGGTTTTAATTCTTCTGCGATTAACCTCAAGCTTATTTATCAATCTTTCCGGGGGCAGATTTTCTTCTTCTTCCAAAGGTTTTGAAGGAACGCATCCTTCAAATAATAAAATGCCCAGAGTTAATATTACAGTACATCGAAAAATAAAAAACTTCAAATCCCACCTTTCTCAATTTTTTCAGATATCAATTTATTATTAGGATCAAGCTTTAACGCTTTTTTCCAATGTTCAAGAGCTTTTTGTATGTCACCCTTCATGAACATTACATCTCCGAGATGATCAAAGAATACACTTCTCTCACCTCCATATTCAATTGCCTTTTCAAGGTAATCCTGAGCCTGATTATAATTTCCAAGCTTGAAGTAAACCCATCCGATAGTATCAAGGTAAGAGGAATTATTTGGTTCAACAGTAATTGCGATTTCTGCCATTCTCAACGCTCTTTCAAGCTGCAAATCTCTTTCAGAAAGTGAATAAGCAAAATTGTTATTTATTAACGCATTGGCAGAATCAAGAGTCAAAGCTTTTTCATAAAGGCTGTCGCTAAGTTGGAAGTCTTTTTTCCCATCATAAATGAGTGCGAGTGTCCCAATTAAATTCACATTTGATTTATCAATTAGTAGTGCACGCTTCAAATATTCAATAGCTTCATCGTCCCTTTTTATCTGATGAAGTGTAAAACCGTAAGCTGATAAAGCTGTAATGTCAGATGGACTTAATTCCACAGATTTTTTCAAAAATGGCTCAGCGGTTGAATGTTTGCCTCTTTGTGCATATGAAAGTCCCAGAATTAAATTTACCGCAAAGTCTTCGGGAAATTTTTTAATTGCGCTGTTCATCAATCGTTCTGATATCTGATATTTACCTTTGTCAAAAAGCAGGCCTCCCAATCTGATCCAAGGTTGAGAATTAAATATTGAATTTTCTACTGCATAATTCATATTAATCTGAAAGGAATCCTCATCTTTCTGCATCAGTGAAATAGTTCCAAGGTACAATTTTACATGCCAGTTCAAAGTATCCTGATCAATCTGTGTGAAAAATTCTTTTGCAACAGGCAGCAAAGTTGAATCATCAAGTGATTTTTCAAAGTAAGCGGCACCAACACGTATCTTAATATCCAGATCGATTCCGGACTGATTAAGTATGTAAGAAAATTCGTTTGCTGCAGTTTGCCAGTCATTATTCTTGAGTAAAAGATTTGCTTTACGTTCTCTTGCATCGAGATCATCCGGGGTAGATTCAAGAATGTCATCAAGTGTCGTTAATGCTTCATCATAATTACCGTTTTTTATATTCAGATCACACTTTAGTTTTTTAATAGCAATGTTGGAAGGATCAATTTGGAGCAATGCATTCACGGAATTTACAGCAGAAGAATATTCACCCAGCTGCTCGTATAATTCAGAAACTCTTAACAACACATTCCATTCGGGTCCGATTTTAGCCAGAAGTTTTTCATAGATTTCAATTGCTTTTAAAGGTTTGCCGTTTTCATAAAGCCTTGCAAGCTGGTAGTAAGCGTCAATTCTGGAAGAATCAATTTGAATTACTTTAGAAAGAACTGACGCAGAAGAATCAAGTTGCATTGCTGTGGAATAGATATCAGCTAATAGCTTAAGATAATCCACATTACTTTGGTCAAGCTTTACAGAATTAACAGCATACTTTAACGACTGAGGTATTTTTCCCAGCAAAAGATAATTTTTTGCCAGGGCGTAATAAATTCCTGCACTAGAGTCATAGCTCAGCGCCTGCTGAAATTCCATAATAGCTTCATTATAATTTCCTTTCGATTCAGCGACAGAGCCGTTTACAAAATGTTCTAATGCTGCTTTTTTAGTGTCAGTGATTGTCTCATTACCAAAACTGTTTTTCTTTTTGGTAACCTCCTTTTGAGATGAGCATCCCGTTATAAAAAACAACAATGAAATAAAAGTAAAAAATAATTTTATCAGAAGCTTTGTTTTCATTATCACATTTTAAGAAATATATTATCAAGAGACTTGTAATCTCATTTCTTGTTTACAAATATAGCAAACTATATCTTTGTGAAAAGACAATTTGAAATGGAAAACTTCGACTTAGCTGTATCTTATGTGTGGGAATACGATGTTGAATTCGTTTCTCTGATCGAAAAAATTCTTCAGCCTGCCGGCATCAGGACTTATATTATCCATGGAGATAATGTTGACGAAGTAACAGAGCTTCTCAAATCCCGTTTAATAAATTTCGGTTTTTATCTTGACAGGGCATCTGATGTTGATGAACGTTTTTCCGAAATTGCCAAAATGCTTACAAGAAGAAAAATCAGAATACTCAATGCTTACTCAGATGTTGAACACGCAATTGATAAAGCAAGCATGCATCTTGAATTTATTACTGCCGGATTAAATGTTCCTTATTCAATTATCATTCCGCCTCACAGCGAAAAGGAGATGCTTTATATTTCTGTTGATGATCTTGCAGTATTAGGCAGACCATTTATAATCAAACCCTGCAACACAACCGGAGGAGGTATTGGTGTTGTTACCGGTGCTGAATCTCTGAAAGAAATTTTTGAAGAACGAGTTACCAATAAAAATGACAAATACCTTTTACAGGAAAAAGTTTACCCCGCTTTGCTTGATGGTAAGCGTGCCTGGTTTCGTTGTTTCTGGGCATTCGGCAATCCCATTCCAACCTGGTGGGATGACCAAACTCATATTTACTCCGAATTGACTGCAGAGCAAATTTCAAACTATAAACTGAAAAAACTCGATCAGATTCTCAGGATAATTTACAAAATAACCAGGCTTGATTTTTTTTCAACCGAAATAGTTCTTACGGGAGATGGCAAATTTGTTGTTATTGATTATGTAAATGATCAGTGCGATATGAGGCTTCAGTCTCAGCATCAGGATGGAATTCCCGATCGAATAATTGAACAAATAATAAATAATTTGGGGAACTTTATCCTCAAAGAGAAAAGGCGAAACAAATAATCAAATTATATTTACGGGACTAAGTTCTTCAACGATATAATGATCATTTATTATTATTTTTGAATTAATATTATGAAAACCTTCGAGGGACTATGAAAAAACTATTATTCATCTGTTTGGTTGCTGCTTTAACTCTTAACTTAAATGCCCAGGGTACTTCTGGTGAAAAAGCTAAATTTGAGTATCGTTCATTGATTGATATGCCTACTGCAGGAATTTTAGAGCGAGGTTATGTCGGCGTAACCTCTGATGTACTTCCTGATGGACTTTTAATTACCAAACTCGAAGTAGGTGTATTCGAGAATATCAGCTTTGGAATATCTTACGGAGGTGCAAATATTATTGGTTCAGGATCACCAAGATGGTATAAGTATCCCGGAGTAAATATCAGATTCAGGTTGTGGGATGAATCAGTTACCTTTCCTGCCCTAACATTAGGTTTTGATTCTCAAGGAAAAGGAGAGTATTTCGACGATAGCCGAAGGTTCGGAATTAAATCACCGGGATTTTTTGCTGCCGCAAGCAAGAATTTTGAATTCTTTGGTTATTTGAGTCTGCACGGAACAGCAAACTACTCAATTGAAAATAAAGACGGAGATAATTTTCTGAATTTCAACTTTGGTGTTGAAAAAACATTAGGGAAGACTGTGTCAGTTGTAGCTGAGTACGATTTTGCTTTCAATGACAATGCAAAAGAATTTTTTGGTGAAGGCCAGGGATATCTGAACATAGGTGTAAGACTTGCTCTCGGTGAGGGTTTTACTCTGGGATTCGACTTGAGAGACTTACTTGAAAATAAGAAGTGGAGCCCGTCGGCAGCGGACCGAGGGATTAGGATTGAGTATATTCAGGCAATTTTCTAATAAGAACATCACAGTTAAATTCCTTATGGTGTACATATAGTTGTACAAAACAGTTTATTATTATATACAAAATAATTTATCTCGACCGCTTTTTGCTTCAATAGAACATAATAAATTGACTTTTTTCAGGCTCGTTTTTTGCAGACTTTCCATTTGGTTTTATCTAAGGAGTTAAAAGATGAATCGAATTTATTTATGCAAGTTGTTTATAATCATTGCTGCCACATTGTTCATTTCAGGTTGTTATACGCAAATAGCAATTTATGAAAGACCTCCTCATAAACAAAAATCCTATGAACAGGAGAAAGAGTACAATGAGGACGATCAGTATTACGAATCAGATGAAATCACTAAAGAAGATACTATCTGGCAGGAAGAATCTTACGATAGTGATTCCGAGGTCGAATACAATTACTATTTTGGTTACTATCCATTTTATTCCAGATATTTCTGGCATTATCATCCATCCTTCTCAATAGGAATTTATTGGGGAGATTTGTATTGGTACGATCCCTACTGGTATGATCCATTCTGGTATCCGTGGTGCAGTACCTATTATTATTCCTGGTATCCATATCACTATTACAACTACTATCCATGGTGGTATTACGATAACTATTATTATTACAATAATTCCAACTTCGCATACAGGTACAGATCAAATGACGGTTACAGACTTAGAAATTCAGACGGGCTAAGGAATTCTTACACAAATCGTGATCAATTGACAAGAGATTTCAGAAGTCGAAATAGCAATGATATCATAGTTAAGGAAAGAAACAGAAATTTCGATTTGATTGATAAAACAACCGATACAAGGAAAAAGAATCTGAATGATAAAGAAATTAAGACCCGGGATAAAATAATTCTTAAAGACAAAAAAGATGTTAAAGACTCCGAGACAAAAAGAAATGATCTCGGAATAAATAAAAAGAATAATACAGACAGAGAAAAAAAGATTTTACGTGATTTCGATACAAAGGATAATAAAACAAAACGAAACGATACAAACATCGAAAAGAAAAAGAACACAACTCCTTACATAAAGAAGGATCAGAATACACAGCGTAATGATGGTAATTACAATAAAGGAAGGAATAACAATACACAGCCTCCCAAAAATTATACGCCACCAAAAACGAATAATACTCCCAAAACATATTCGCCGCCGCGGAATAACACAAATCCGCCTCATAACTCAGGTACAAACAGAGGATCAAATTCTCCGCGAACAAAGTCGAGGTAAATAGAATGCCTTATAAAAAGTTTTACATATTGATTTTAATATTATTATTGATTTCTCCCGGCTGCTATACAGTCATTTGGTCTCCGGAGGATGAAGAAATAAATGAATATACCGAAGATGAAGGTTATTATGGAGAGGCATATTTTGGAGACTACAACTACTATTATGATTATCCCTGGTGGATTGGAATTCTTTATCCATCCTTTACAAATACTAATGATCACCAGCGGGATAGAAGCGGAAATATAAGTCATATCCGGAATTCGGGAGACGGAAGAGGAAATAATGATAGTAACAGAGATATTCTTTTACCGGACAATCCGACCAGAAATGTTAATTATGGAAATACAAACAACAATTCAGATTCGAATAATATAGATAAACCAAGCACGAATGATTCAGGTAATAATAACACCAATCAAAGCACATCTACCTCGAGGTCGGACAACAATAGTAACTCAGGTATCAGAAATAATGATGGTTCCCGAAACAATGACTCTCGGAGAAAATGATGAAAATTAATAAGAATTTCCTTTTAACAGGTTTTATTTTTATATCTTTTTTATTGCTGCCGGATTATTCTTTTCCTCAAAATATAAATGATGCACTTAGAGTTTCAATTCCGGGATTAGGTTCCAGCGCCAGGTCAATTGGAATGGGCAACAGTTATGTTGCCTTAAGCGATGATGCATCAGCCTTTTTCTTTAATCCAGCAGGATTAGGACTTTTAAAGAGAATGGAATTTTCAGGTGGTTTGGATTACATAAATTTTAATAATGATGCAACTTTCTTTAACACTAAAAATGATTATTCGAACAGTATTACAAAACTTAACAATATAAGTTTTGCCTTTCCATTTCCAACCCAAAGAGGAAGCCTGGTTTTCGGTTTGGGTTATCAGTCAACCCATGATTTCACTGGTGCACTGAAATTCAATGCCTTCAATTCCGGTAACAACTCCAAAATTCAGGATTTACTTGTTACCGATGTTCCTTATGATCTGTATTTAACTGATGAACAAAATAATACAATCATAAATGGAATGTTAAACCAGAGCGGAGATATTTTGAATTCCGGCTCATTAAACAGCTGGACATTTTCCGGAGCGATTGAAGTAGCAAAGAATGTTTTTGTTGGTGCCAACCTGAATATTCTTTCCGGTGTTTATAAAGCAACAAATAATTATTACGAGGACGATACCAAGAACATTTATCAGGATACAACTGCAGCCGGAGAGCCTCAAACTATCGACTTCAAAACCTTTAACCTCAATACTGTTCTCGATTGGGATATCGAAGGCTGGAATGCCAAAGTTGGAATTTTATATCAGTTCAAAAACTTTGCGCGGTTCGGAGGATCGATTCAATTTCCAAAAGTTATTAGGATTAAAGAAAAATTCTTTGTTGATGGCTTAAGCGAATTTGGAACCGGCCAATCCTACAATTTAGATCCCGATAAGTACAGTGACGAAGTAGAATACGACATCATAACTCCTTTTGAATTTACCGCCGGTTTTTCTTTCAACTTTAGAGGCTTAATTCTTTCGGCTGAAGGCACTTTGATTGATTATACTCAAATGGAATTCGAAAATTATAACGGGCTTACAGAACAATATGTCGCAGATATAAATAAGGAAATAAAAGATAACTTAGCTCCGGCCTTTAACTATAATTTTGGTGCTGAATATACTATTCCTGATTTAGGAATTAGAATTCGCGGCGGATATTTTACCCAGCCTTCTGCATATAAAGCCGACAGTTATGATTTTGACAGAAAGTTTGTAACAGGTGGTCTTGGATTTTTGGCTGATGAAACCTTGAGCCTGGATTTGGCTTATATTTACGGTTGGTGGAAAAATATCGGCGATAATTACGGGGTTAATGTCTCAAGAACTTTCCAGGACATTAAATACAACAGATTAACGTTTTCGGTTAATTATAGATTTTAATTTTTCTTAATAATTTGACTGAAAATTATTAGCGCCATTATTTTTGATGGCGCTTTTTAATTTTAAAGGAGATTAGTATTAAAGGATTAGTTTGCAGAGTAGAAAGTAAAGACTACTACGTGCTCGATGAAAAAACCGGTGAAAGTATCCGTTGCAGTATACGCGGAAAAATCAAAAAAGAATTCACTCTCAAAAAGGACAAATTAATCAGCCTCAACATAGCAGCAGTCGGTGATTCGGTTGAGTACGAGAAGAATCCGGATGGAAGTGGGGTGATTATTTCTATCGGAGAGAGAATAAATTATCTTTCCAGGAAATCGCCTCGCATTAAAGGAGCCAGCTTCAGGGGTGAAAGATTGGAGCAAATTGTTGCTGCTAATATTGATAATTTTTTTATAATCAGTAGTACATGCAAACCCGATTTCAACAACAAAGTAATTGATAGATTTCTTGTTATTGGAGAAAGTGCTCACGTTAATTCAATCATAATAATAAACAAATCTGATTTGAACCAAAACAAATTTGATTCTGCATGGTTAAGTTTATACCGGGGAATTGGATATGAATGTTTTCTTACAAGTTCGGTAAACGGTGAGGGAATAGAAAAAATCAGACAATTGATGCAAGGAAAGAAAAATTTATTCTGGGGGCAATCAGGTGTCGGCAAGTCGTCAATCCTCAATAAGTTATATCAGCACTTGAAGCTTAATGTAAAAGATGTAAGTTCTTACTCAAACAAGGGAACTCATACTACTGTTACAAGCGTTTTACTCAAAGTAGAACCGGACACTTATGTAATTGATACACCGGGAGTCAGAGAAATTGATCCATTTGGAATCAGAAAAGAAGATCTGGGACATTATTTTAAAGAATTTGCAGATTTCATAAAGAATTGCAGGTTCAACACTTGTACTCACAATCACGAACCTGGTTGTGCTGTAATAGACGCCGTAGAAAATAATAAGATATCAACGGAAAGATTTGACAGTTACCTGCGTATTTTAAATACAATTGAAGAGGATATAATCTTTAAGTAATCATTATTCTTATATATGAAATTTGAACCCATCCCGCTATTAAATAAATTGCATATTAAATTTCTACACTTTTAATGGAAAAT
>JACAFB010000077.1 GCA_013388545.1 Ignavibacteriaceae bacterium | reverse complement strand
TTTAACGATATTTATTGGAAAGAAGATCCTTCTCATCCATCCGATATAATTCCTGCAGCACTGGCAACAGCAGAATTAGTTGGTGCATCTATGGAAGAAGTAATAACTGCGATCGTTCTCGCATATGAATTTGAACAAAGACTTTGCGAATTTGCGGTACCGGGAATCCGTGAACGCAAATGGCATCACGCAACTCTAACTCAATTTGTTTCTCCGATTGTTGCAGGAAAAATTCTTGGACTAACTGTTGATCAAATGGTAAATGCAATTGGAATAAGTGGAAGTCATAATCACACAATTGGTTGTCCCACTGCGGGCAAACTTACGATGATGAAAAACACTGTTGATCCGATGGCTGTGCAAGCCGGAGTTTTTGCTGCATTGATGGCTCAACGCGGATACACAGGAACAGAAGCAGTATTTGAAGGTAAAGAAGGTTTTATGGATTGCTTTTTCGGATACAATGTTAAAGAACAAAAAGTTGAACCGGTTAGTATGAAAGGAAGAGATGGAGTATCTGAATGGAAATGGAATATTGATAAACTAATTGGTGGACTTGGTGAATCATATAAAATTCTTGAGTGCGGTATGAAAGCGTTTCCAACAGAAGCACTTACGCATACTCATCTTTCGGCAACGCTTAATGTTGTAACAAAAAATAATATAAGTTATGATCAGATTGAGTCGGTAACGCTTACAACTTTGGCTCAAGCTTATGATATTCTTTTTGATCCACACAAGTATCGCCCTGAATCAAGAGAAACTGCTGATCATTCACTTCCCTATTGCATTGCAGCAGCGTTGGTCGATCATAAAATAACAACTCAATCTTTTTCAGATGAAAAATTAAAAGATCCAAGAATCTGGGAAGTTATTGACAGAATAAAAGGCGAACCATCTATTGAGTTTGAAAAAATGTTCCCCGCAAAACAGCCAAGCAAAGTTGTAGTGCGAACAAAAGATGGAAGAGAATTTTCTGAATATCTTGAGTATCCCAAAGGTGATCCCCGCGAACCGATGACAATGGAAGACCTTGATAATAAGTTCGAAGGATTATCTTCGCAATTATTGGTGGCAGGCAGAAGAAAAGAAATTAAAGACGCTATATTCAAAGCAGAGTTGATGACTGCAAGAGAGTTTATGAAGAAAATGATTGTTTAGGACATGAGATAAGTTATAAGAATTTTTTTTTGGGCTCGTGCAAAATTATCTCACGTCCTGAATTGTCTAATTGCTTTTTAACAATTTAACAATTTAACAGTTTAACAATTCAACAATTTGAAAGTTTATCTAGTAAGCATTTGACTCTTGATATTTAAAGATTTATTTTTCTGTCAGAATAATGACATTTTACAGGAAACACAATGCAAGCTATAATTTATACTGAAGCGAGAAATAAACTCAATAAACTTATAGATAAGGTTCATGAAAACAGTGAACCATATCTTATCGTTGGAACTAAAGGAAGAAAAGATGTTGTCTTGATTTCAAAAGAAGATTACGACAATATGGTTGAAAATCTTTATATACTTAGCAATCC
>JACAFB010000006.1 GCA_013388545.1 Ignavibacteriaceae bacterium | reverse complement strand
GCATAAGGGTTTGCACACTACAAATTTTAACGGTGTGAATCTTTCAAGCGGAGTTTACTTCTACACTTTGAAGGCAGGAGATTTCACTTCAACTAAAAAGCTTGTGCTGATGAAGTAAATAATTGTTTATAAGTTTAGCGGACAAGGCAAGCCTTCCCTGCAAAAGGAACAAAGTGTGATATTGGTTTTCAAACCCCCGCAGAGATGCGGGGGTTTTTTGTTGCGTCAGCATAAAAGTTAATATATTAGCAATGTTTCTTTAACAATTTATTTTAACCCGATATGAAATCACTTTTATTAACTCTTTCTGTTTTAATTCTATTTTCTCATCCAATCATTTCACAAATATCCGATAAAAATTATTTTGAAAAGAATTCCGAGGTTTATTTTTCATTCCAGGTTAACGACAAACAGCAATTAAGAGTGCTATCTGATATTGTATCAATAGATAACGTTAAGTTTAATACTGTTTATGCATATGCAAATGAATCAGAGTATGGCGAATTTTTAAAGTTGAATATTGAACATTTAATTCTTCCGCATCCTTCTTCGTTAATTATTCCTGAAATGAGTAATAACATTGAGGAAATCGAAGATTGGAATGTTTATCCAACTTACAGCGGCTATTTATCAATGATGCAGCAGTTTGCCGACACTCATCCTTCTATTTGCAGTTTAATTGATGCCGGAAATACCGTGCAGGGACGAAAAATTCTTTTTATAAAAATTTCTGATAATGTATATCAAAGAGAAGTTGAACCACAATTTATGTTTACTTCTTCCATTCACGGAGACGAACTTGCTGGTTATGTTTTAATGCTTAGATTAATTGATTCAATTCTCACCTCTTATGGATCCAATCAGAGGATTACAAACCTTGTCAACAATGCAGAAATCTGGATAAACCCGCTTGCAAATCCTGATGGTACTTACCACGGAGGCAATAATACTGTTTCAGGAGCTACACGTTATAATGCTAATGGATATGACCTGAACAGAAATTTCCCTGATCCCGTAAACGGAATTCATCCTAATCAACAAACTGAAACAGCAGTCTTCAGATATGTAGCCGAACAAAATAATTTTGTTCTTTGCGCAAATTTTCATGGAGGTGAGGAGGTAGTTAATTATCCGTGGGATACCTGGACGAATCAGTATCCCGATTACAAACATCATCCTGATGAAAACTGGTATGAGTTTATTTCTCATATGTACGCGGATACGTGCCAGACTTATGCACCAGCAGGATACATGGATGGCTTTAACGATGGAATTACAAATGGCGGTGCATGGTACATAATTCACGGAGGAAGACAGGATTACACAAATTTTTACAGGCACGGAAGAGAAGTTACAATTGAGATATCTGATACAAAACTTTTACCTGCTTCACTTTTACCTGCCTGGTGGAATTATAATAAAAGATCTTTTTTGAATTATATGGAAAATGTTCTTTATGGAATTAAAGGCATTGTAACAGATACTTCGGGTAATCCGCTGAAAGCAAAAATTATTGTAATTAATCATGATTCCGATAGTTCGGAAGTTTATTCTGATTTGCTGACAGGGAGCTATTACAGAATGATTGCTCCCGGCACATATGATCTTTTATTTACAAAACCAGGATTTATTTCAAAACAAATAAACAACGTAAGTGTAATTAATTTTTCTATCTCAACAGTTAATGTTGAACTGGTTCCTCAATACATTCCTGTTGAGCTTTCTTCATTTTATGCTGAAGTGCTCGATCAGAATGTGGATATTTACTGGACAACTTCTACTGAAACGAATAATAAAGAGTTTGAGCTGCAGCGGAGAATAGCTGATTCGGGTAACTGGGTTACAGTTGTAATTATTAAAGGCACAGGAACTTCAACAATTGAAAACGAATATAGCTACACTGACCTAAATTTAAAGCCCGGTACTTACAATTATCGGCTCAAGCAAATTGATTACAGCGGTGATTTTCAGTATTCAGAGGAGTTGATGGTTAAAGTTGACAGACCTAAAGAATTCGTATTAAAACAAAATTATCCCAATCCTTTCAACCCGGTTACGAAAATTGATTTTACTATTCCCGAGAAAGCTTTTGTGAGTTTAAAGATATTTGATATCTTGGGCAGAGAAGTATTAAACCTTGTTAATGAAGAAAAAGATGCCGGAAATTATTCTGTTAGTTTAAATCTTGGTAATATGACTTCCGGTTTGTTTTTCTGTCAGCTTAATGCAAATGAAAATCAGCAGACAATTAAAATGATCTTAATGAAATAATATAATCAATGAACAACGCTCGTGTCATAACGTTTAAAAAATTAAACAGTAGTTTTTTGCTTTTCAGTTTATTCATTGCCTTTATTTCGGTTGCCTTTTACTTTGAAGGAGAATCTGAATATGACCGAAATGGCGGAACTCAGTTAAATGGGAACGGGTGTGTTTGTCATAATGTAAATGCAAGCCCTGATGTTACAGTTTGGATTGAAGGTCCGGATACAGTTGTAGCAGGTGAAATGAATTTGTTTGCAATGTATCTTGCCGGTGGTCCGGCTGAAGCAGGGGGTTATAATGTCGCAGGCAGATTTGGTGAAATGTTCCTTGTTGATACTCTTTCTGTAAAACATCCTCTCGAACCAAATGAATTAACTCAGGCTTTTCCATTACCATTCCCTACAAATCAAGATACAATCTATTGGGAGTTCGGATATGTTGCTTTCGATTCAACAAGCATTGATACAATTTATTCTGTCGGATTAAGCATCAAGTGGGACTCGATTCCGGATTTTCACGATAAGTGGCAGTTTGGACCAAAACATCCACTCGTTGTTCTTCCTTCGATTATTCCTGTGGAGTTGGAATTCTTTAATGCCAGAGTGGATAAGGGCAAAATTGTGCTTGAATGGTCAACAGAAACCGAATTAAACAATCTTAAGTTTGAAGTTGAGCGTTCTGAAAATGAGGGTAAGTTTTTTAAGATAGGTGAGATTACCGGTTCCGGTACAACTCTTCAAAATAAATCTTATAAATTTGTTGACTACAGAATTGCATCAGGAAAACTAAATTATCGTTTGAAACAGCTGGACTATGATGGAAGTTATAAGTATTCCGAAACAATATCTGTAATTGCAGTAAATGAACAACCCGATAAATTTTTCGAGCTATCGGTTTATCCCAATCCATTCAATCCGGCAACTAAAATTCAAATTAGTCTTTTCGATGAAAGCGAAGTTAAAATTTCTGTTTTTAATTCGAATGGTGAAATGATTACAGAGTTAATGAATGATAAGAAGTCAAAGGGATTGTATGCTTTTCAATTCAATGCTGAGGATTTAACTTCAGGTGTCTATTTTATTTTTGCTGAACTAAAGTCGACTGTTTCGGGAAAGACTTCTAAACTGGCGAAAAAACTTCTTTTCCTTAAATAAATAATCAGACACTTTTCCTTAAAAAGCAGTTCTAAAATTTACATTCATGCTTGTCGGCAAATTTTGATTATTAGACAAACTGAAATAAACATTCCAGCTTAAATCATCTTCAAGTTTGTTATTGTATGCAGAAACTAATCGGACAGCATTAATCGCACTGGCAATACGATTAAGAATCAGTGCGCCAACCACGAACCGCATATCATTAAAAGTTTGTTCACTTGAAACCCACATACTTCTGTAAGATTTTCTTTCTTCATTTGATTGCCACTTCCAGAAATATTTTTCAGAATCATACATCGCATCGAACTCTCTTTCAAGTGCTTTGGTGTCATTATATTCATCAATGCTGATATATTCTCCTATCACTGCAAAATAATCCTCATCTTTTCCATTGAGATTTACACCGCCCCTTGAAGAAGCGTAGGATTTATACCTGTCTTTTTGCCATTCGCCGTAAGTATTCATTCCGATGTAAACTCCCCAAAGTACACCTTCGGCGATTGTAAAATATTTTCCGGTTGAGTATGATTCTGCGTAAAGTTCACCCATTCCCGGCAGCAAAAGTGAGTATAGAATTGCCAGCGCAGGATTTTTCTTATTATGATTTATTAATTGAATATGCTGATCCCGAGAAAATTCAGAAAGTAATACGGAATTTTTGAAATCATTTTCAAGCTTCAGCACACTGCCTTTTTCAACAGATTGGGAGAATGCAAATGCATTAAATAAAATTATAAGAATGGCGAACTGTGAAATTTTCATATTTTTTATTTGAATGTTACAGTTAGAATTGAACTTAAGCAAATGAATTTTTTATCTCCACGAGTTTCACTTTGCAAATATTCTCGCCGGAGACATCTTCGACTTTGATGCCGGTGAATTTGTTAACAAGGTTTTCAGAATATGGATGTTCAACACGGATGTAGTTCGAAGTAAATCCTCTCATCATCCCGCTGATATTTTCTGATTCGAAAAGAACTTCTGCATCTTTCCCGATCATGTTCCTGTAAAACTGATTTCGTTTTTTTTCACTGAGAATTCTCAGAATATTATTTCTTCTTTTTCGTTCGGAAAAATTCACGCTTCCTTCAAGATGAATAGCTTTTGTATCAGGTCTTTCAGAATAAGTAAAGACGTGCAGGTAAGAAATCTCGAGATTCCTTAAAAAATTATGAGTTGTTAAAAAATCCTCTTCAGTTTCACCCGGAAATCCAACTATAACATCAACACCAATTCCAAGTTGCGGGATTCGACTATTCAACTTTTCAATTAGTAGTTGATAGTCCTGTGATTGATACCTTCTTTGCATCAGCTTTAGGATTTTATTGCTTCCGCTTTGCAGAGGAATATGAAAATGCCTGCATAATTTTTCACTATCTGCAGTAAGATCTATTATATTATCTGAAAGTAAGTTTGGCTCAATTGAACTAATTCGGATTCTGAATTCGCCGGGTATTTCAATCAGTTTCTTTAAAAGATTGTAGAGATCCGTATTAATATTTTTTCCATAATCACCAACGTTCACACCGGTAAGGATTATTTCTTTATAACCTTTATCTAAAATTGCCCGAAACTCTTTTACTGCTTTGTCCGGATGCAGGCTTCTGCTCAAACCTCGTGCAAGAGGAATAGTACAAAATGAACATTTATAATCACATCCATCCTGAATTTTGAAATACGCACGTGTGCGGGAATCTGCATCTGAAGAACTTGCAAAACCGAAATCATTAAGCTCCTCAGTAGGAGAGACGAAAATGCACGCAAGCTCCTGTTTCTGAAAATCATTTATCAACGAAAACAGTTTGAATTTTTCATTGCTTCCTAAAACCAGATCAACGCCTTTAATACTTGCGATTTCTTCGGGACGTAATTGAGCATAGCAGCCGGTAACAATCACAAAGGCATCCGGATTAATTCTAAGAGCTTTTCTTACCAGCTGTCTGCAATCTTTTTCGGCATTTTCGGTTACTGTGCACGAATTAAATACATAAACATCAGCTTTATCGTTGAAATCAACTATTTCAAATCCGTTTTGAATGAATTGATTCCCGATTGTAGAAGATTCTGAAAAATTCAGTTTACATCCAAGCGTATGTAGTGCAACTTTTCCTGACATTTTGTTTTAAAATTATGAGAGCGGGTAAAAACCCGCTCAGTAAAATTAAATATTGATTCTATTTTAGTTTGAGTTCTCTTGAGGCGGAACTGTTTGCTTTGGAGGCTCCTGAACATCAAAAATGGGAAAATCTGATGAATCAATCGCTCCGGTTTCTGCATTTTTGAAATCCTGAACATTAACTTTTTCCAGTTTATGTTCAGCAATGTATGCCTGGATTTCTTCGTCAGTCTTATCCTTTAAGGCAGCCAATGAACTGAGAACAATTTTTTTATTTTCCTTATCGAATTCAATCACCTTTAAAGGTAACTTTGAGTCAACAGGGAAGTGATTTGCAAGATTCTTTATCTTAGAAGTTGAAAGCTGATTTGTGGGAACAAATCCGTCAACATTCTGCGGAAGTTCTGTAATCAATCCCTTCTCAATTATTCTGACTATTTTACCTTCGGTTACTGCTCCGACAAAGTATAGCTTCTCAAAGTTATCCCACGGATTGTCGGTTATTTGTTTATGTCCGAGTGAAATTTTTCTTTGTTCAATATCAACACTCAGAACAATAACTTCAAGTTTCTCATTCTTCTTAACGACTTCACCGGGATGACGAATTTTCTTGGTCCAGGATAAATCTGAAATATGAACAAGTCCATCAACACCGGGTTCAAGTTCGACAAATACACCAAAGTTGGTAAGATTCCTCGCAATTCCTGTATGCTTTGAGCCAACAGGATATTTTACCATCAGGGTTTGCCAGGGATCTGGTTCAAGCTGTTTAATACCAAGCGAAATTTTCTTTTCTTCCTTATCAAGGCTGAGCACAATAGCTTCAACTATCTGTCCCATTGCAACAACTTGAGAGGGATGCTTGATATGTTGAGTCCAGCTCATTTCAGAATTATGAATTAAGCCTTCAATTCCTTTTTCAATTTCGATGAAAGCACCGTACTCGGTTAATGAAACAACTCTACCCGAAACCTTATCACCAATTTTTAATTTATTGTCAATATCTTCCCAGGGATGAGGAAGAAGCTTTTTCAAGCTTAATGAGATTCTTTTTTTCTCTTCATCAAAATCAGTTACAACAACTTTAATTGTTTCATCTAATTTTACTATCTCGTTGGGATGATTAATTCTACCCCAGCTTAAATCGGTAATGTGAATCAATCCATCAACACCACCTAAGTCAACAAACACTCCGAAATCAGTAATTGCTTTTACTGTTCCTTCAAGTATCTGACCTTTTTCTAGGCTATTAAGAATAGCAAGCCTTTGATCGGATAATTCTTCTTCAACGAGCACTTTGTGGGAAACGACAACGTTTTCAGTGGGGATATTAATCTTTACTACTTTAAAATCCATCAACTGCCCGACGAAAGCATCGAAATCTCTAATTGGTCGAACATCAATCTGAGAGCCCGGAAGGAATGCTTCCATTCCGAACAAATCAACAACCATTCCCCCTTTAATTCTTTTAATGATTTTTCCCTGAAGGATTTCACCTGTATCGTGGGCACGAACAACTCTGTCCCAGATTTTCAGGAAGTCAGCTCTGGCTTTACTTAAAACAAGATTTCCATCCTGATCTTCAACACTTTCAAGTACAACTTCAATTTCCTTTCCAACTTTCAAATCATCTGGATTGGGAAATTCAATTTTAGGAATTGCTCCCTCAGATTTGAATCCTACATCAACAATAACGTTGTCATTTTGAATTCTAACGATTTTGCCTTTAATCAGTTCTCCTTCCTTGATATCTCTGAAAGAATCTGAATAAAGTTTTGCCAATGCTATGAATTCTTCTCTGGAGTAGCCATCGTGAAGAAATTTCTGGTTGGCTTTATCAAATTCATCGTGAGTCATTGTGTTTTTAGTCGTTTCAATAGTTTCCTGGACCATTTAGTCTCCTGTTGTTTCTACCTTAAATAATCAAACCGGAAAAAATATTTAAAGCAGAAGTAATTAGTTTTACATAATTAATTATTTCGGTTTTTATTTCAATTCTAAATTAATTTTCTTCTTGTTAGCGGTTGTTTTAATAATTTCTAAGATTCTGTTGACCTGCTCCTCAATAGTAATATCAGATGTATCAATTTCAACCGCATCCGGAGCCTTCATCAAAGGGCTAATATCTCTTGTTGAATCAATTCTGTCTCTCTCAAGGAGATTGTTTTTAACAAATGTTTCAGAAACAGCTTTGCCCTTTTCAGCAAACTCCTTGAATCGTCGATTTGTTCTTTCATCAATTGAACAAGTCAGAAAAATTTTGACGTCGGCGTTAGGGAAAACAACTGTTCCTATATCTCTTCCCTCCATCACAACTCCAATATCTTTGCTTCCCATTTTCTGCTGTTTTTTAACCAGTGCAGCTCTGACTTCCTCAATTTTACTAACATCACTGACGTTTTCATTAACAACCTGTGAGCGTATCTCCTCTGTTATGTCAATATTATTCGCTTTAACCGAGGTTTTTCCGTTTTCAAAGGTTAATTCAATATCAGTTTTCTCGGCAAGTTCGGATATTTTTGCTTTATCAGAAAGAATGTTTTTTTTGATAGCAAGAAATGTTATTGCCCTGTACATCGCCCCTGTATCAATATAGAGAAAGTTTAGCTTTTGGGCGACTAATTTTGCAGATGTACTCTTACCGGAACCCGCAGGCCCATCAATTGCAATAACCATCCTTTCTGACATAGACTACAAATATAAATATTCATTGCTGAAGTTTCAAAAATCTACTTAAAAAATTATCCGCCTTTATAAACAAACCTGCTTTATTTGCTAATAATCGACAGATTCTCCCCCTAACTCATTGATAATTAGATCAATATATGGGTCCTGTGAATCGGTGGATTTTGTATTTTTTTTGGGCTTTAGATTCTTTTCTGTTTCATTTTCCGGCTTTTTTTGAGTCAGAGGTGCAAGCTGAAGTGTTAATCGTTTGCCGAATACTTCGTGGATTTTTTGGGTTATATATTCTTTATTAAAATCCAGCAAAGACTGCCCTGCAGGGTCATCAAGATGGTATGAAAGATTATTTCCGCTCAGGGAGATTAATTTAAGGCGGCTGACATAAGGTCCGAGAGTTAATCCCTTCTCGTTATTAATTGCAGAAACCAACCCCTGCCAGTTTTGTAATATGCTCTCAAAATTTAACTCTCCCTGATTAGATTCATTAATTTGATTTTTCGTGTTTCGCTCTTTTTGAGTTAGTGGATTAATTACTTCCTCCGATTTTATCGGTTTATCAGTTGAAACAGTTTTTTTAGCTTTCTCCTGAAACTGGGGCTTTATTTCAGCAGGGATTTTTGTGACGGTTGCATTTGAAGAGTAAGATGATGATCCTTCATTTAGTTTGTTTATAATTTCGGATATTGTATCTGATTTTTCGATTCCTATCAGATGAGTTAAAGCTATTTCAATTTTCAATTTCTGATTCTGAGAGTATCTTATTTCCTGGTAAATTTTATTTAAGTGGTTGAGGATTCTGAGCAGATCACCTTCAGAAAATTTTCCCAAGTAATTTAAATAGCGTTTTTTTATTTCTTCCGATGATTCAATTAGCTCGGTGCTATTGGTTATAATTGCAAAAAGAATATTCCTGAAATGCTCAATAAGTCCTTCAGTAAAGTCCATGAAGTTCCAGCCGTTTTCATAAATTTCTGATGATACCTGAAAAACTGCCTTAAAATTCTTATCTATAATTGCGTCTGAAGTGAGAAAATATATTTCATCATCAATTAGGTTCAATAGTTTTGAAACCGTTTCAGCTTCAACATTATTTCCGCAGAAAGAAATAACCTGGTCAAAGAAGCTTTGTGCATCCCGGAGAGCACCATCGGCTTTCTTAGCAATTATTGTGAGTGATTTATCGTCGATGTTAATATTTTCTTCAACAGAGATTTTTTTTAGCTGGCTTTTGATTGCTTCAAGCTGAATTCTTCTGAAATCAAATCGCTGACATCTTGATATAATAGTCAGAGGTACTTTGTGAACGTCTGTAGTAGCAAATATAAAAATTGTATGTGCCGGAGGTTCTTCAAGGGTCTTCAAAAAAGCATTGAATGATTCCTTTGTTAGCATATGAACTTCGTCAATTATATAGACCTTGTATTTCCCTTTTGCCGGAGCGTATTTTACTGATTCACGCAAGGTTCTTATTTCATCAATTCCGCGGTTTGATGCGCCGTCAATTTCAATTATATCAATTAGCTGATTTGAATTTATTGATTCGCAAATTTCACACTTGCCGCAAGGTTCAAAATCAGCGGGGTTAAGACAATTAAGTGTTTTTGCGAGAATTCTTGCGGTGGTTGTTTTCCCAACTCCTCTTGGCCCAGTGAATAAATAAGCGTGTGCAATTCTATTATTCTTGATTGCATTTTTAAGGGTTGAAGTAATATGATCCTGACCTGTTACTTCAGAAAATCTTTGAGGTCTCCACTTGCGAGCAGTTACGAGATATTCCATTTGATTCAGTTAAAAAATTTCATTTGATAGAAAATTACAAATCTTTTCCAGATATTCTTTGTCCGTTTCAGAGAAAGAATTAAAATTATGACTATCGATATCAAGGACACCAAGAAGTTGGTCGTCTTTTACAAGAGGAATAACAATTTCAGATTTTGAATCAGAATCGCAAAAAATATGACCGGGGAATTTATTGACATCAGGAACTACAATTGATTGTCTTATAAAGGCTGAAGTTCCGCAAACACCTTTTCCCAGATCGATAGAAGTACATGCTACTTTTCCCTGGAATGGGCCAAGATATAATTTTTCCCCGTCGAATAAGTAAAAGCCGACCCAGCTTGTGTTTTGAAAAGTCTGTTTATAAGCTGCAGTAAAGTTTGAAAGATTAGAAATAAGTTTATCGTCTTTACTTAAAAGGTTTCTTATCTGTTCAAAAAATGCCTGATACTTTTCTTCAAGCGATAGTGAAACATCTATTTTTATTTCCTGATCCAAAAAAAACCTTTTTAATGTTTTTTAGTTTTTTGTTTCGACTTCTTTTTTTCTTCTTGAAAAACATAAGGGATGGCTTCCTCAATCTTGCTAATCAAAATAATATTCAGGTTTTCCTTAACCTTTTCAGGAATTTCCCTCAAATCTATTTCATTGTCCTTAGGTATCAGAACGGTTTTAATTTCATTTCTTTTAGCAGCCAATAGTTTTTCAGTTAATCCTCCTATTGGAAGTATATTCCCACGTAAAGTTATTTCCCCGGTCATCGCAACAGAATTTGATGCCGGCATGCCTGAAAAAGCAGAAAGCATAGCCATTGCCATTGTAATGCCGGCTGAAGGCCCATCTTTTGGAATTGAACCTTCAGGTAAATGAATATGAATTTCACTGCCTTTGAAAAAATCAGGTTTAAGCTTTAACTCTTTCGCTTTTGATCTGAGATAGCTTAAAGCAGCCTGAGCAGATTCTTTCATAACATTTCCGATCTGTCCTGTCAGGTTCAATTTCCCTGGTCCCGGCATAATAGTAGCATCAACGTCAAGAATTTCGCCGCCGGTGCTGGTCCATGCTAACCCAGTGACGCTTCCCACCCGGTTGAGTTTACTGTGTCTGATTTCCCGGAATCTTGGAACCTTAAGGTAGTTTTCAACTTTTTCCTCATCAATGACATATTTTGTTTTCTTTTTATGTTTTCCATTTGAAGATTCTTTCAAAACGATATCTCTGGCAACTTTTCTGCAGATGGATGCAAGCTCTCTTTCGAGATTTCGAACTCCTGCTTCACGGGTGTATTCTGTGATTACTTTTTTAATTGCCGCTTCTGTGAATATAACATTTTTGTCTTCAAGCCCATGTGCTGAAAGTTGTTTTGGAATAATATGCCGTTTCGCAATTTCCATTTTGTCATATTCAAGATAACCCGGAAGTTCAATAATTTCCATTCGATCCTGCAATGGAATAGGGATGTTATAGCGAACATTTGCGGTTGTAATAAATAAAACCTGGCTTAAATCATAATCAACTTCTAAATAATGATCCTGAAATGTATGATTCTGTTCGGGGTCCAGAACTTCAAGCATCGCAGCAGAAGGATCACCTCTGAAATCCATGCTCATTTTATCAATTTCATCGAGAAGAATAACTGGGTTTATAGTTTGTGCACGTTTCATTGCCTGGATGATTTTTCCAGGCATCGAACCAATGTATGTTCTTCTGTGTCCCCTTATCTCAGCTTCATCTCTTACTCCACCCAGACTTATTCGGACAAAATTCCTTCCAAGTGCCCTTGCAATTGATCTTCCGAGAGAAGTTTTTCCAACTCCGGGAGGTCCAACAAAACAAAGAATCTGTCCTCGCATTTGTTTGACGAGGTTTAGTACAGCAATATGTTCAATTATTCTTTCTTTGGGTTTTTCTAATCCGAAGTGATCTTCGTTTAGAATTTTTTGAACATGAGTAATATCAAGATTGTCTTTGGTTTTCTTGGACCATGGAACGTCGATAAGCCAATCAAGATAATTTCTGATAACTGTTGACTCGGGTGACATCGCCGGGGTCTTCTTTAGTTTGTTCAATTCTTCAAAAGCTTTTTCTTCGGCTATTTGAGTCATCTTTGCTTTTTTAATCTGATCCCTGATTTTCGCAAATTCAGGAGAGGCATCTTCATCCTCGCCAAGTTCATCCTGCAGGATTTTAATTTGCTCCTGTATAATAAACTTACGCTGCGTTTTTGCAATATTTTCCTGAACTTTATTATCAATTTCCTTTTCTATTTTAAGAATATCGATTTCGGAATTCAGGATTTTAATTACTTCGTAAATCTGTTCTTTCAGGGTATACTTTTGAAGTATGGCTTGCTTAGCTTCAATTGTTTGATGAATGTTTGCAGCGGCATAGAATAATTTTCTGTCCGGTTCTTCAATAGCATCGAAAGCCGAAATAGTTTCATTGGGAATATTTCTGCTTATCTTCACGTAGTCTTTGAATAGTTGTGACATCTGACGAATCAATGCATTCATTTCATGATCATCCTCGGTAGGTGGAATGATAACTTCAATCCTGGCCTCAAAAAAATCTCTGTTGTCAGTATATTCTTTAATTCTTGCCTGGAGAAGTCCATCAACAAGTATTTTCATCAGTCCGTTGGGAAGCTTGAGTATTTGAACGATTTTTGCGATTGTTCCATCAAGAAAAATGTCTTCTCTTTTCGGATCTTCAAGATTTGACTTTTTTTGTGTAGAAAGGAAAATGTACCTGTGTTTGTCAAGTGCATAATTTGCTGCTTTGATTGATTGCTCTCTTCCAACAAGAACAGGAAAAATCATATACGGAAATATTACCATATCTCTAAGAGGCAGTACTGGTAATATCTCGGGAATGTTGTCGACTATATTAGTGTGGCTGCTTAAACTAAGTTCAATTTCATCAGTATTGTCCAAAAAATCCTCCGTTTATTAAAGAACCAAATTTATTTGAAAATATACCAAAATTAGCCAGTCTCTTCAAGGAACTAAGAATTGGTTATCTTTAACATCAAAGTTAATTCTTAATTTTGTTAAAACACTTACTAAAATACTCTGTAAAAAAATGATTGAAGATATAATTTACATTTCTAAAAAAGCCGGGGAAATAATTCGTGAGGCTTTCGGAAAGAATATATTTGTTGAGTTTAAAACTAATGAATCAAATTTAGTGACCGAGGTTGATAAAAGATCTGAACAAACTATCATTGAATTTATTAAGAAGAAGTATCCACAGCACGGAATTTTAGCAGAAGAGGGAAGCGGTTCAAATGTTGACTCTGATGTCGTATGGGTAATTGACCCATTGGATGGAACAACAAATTACGCTCACAGGCTTCCGATTTTTTCAGTATCGATCGGTGTTCAAAAAAATGGTGAAACAATTGCTGGTGTGGTTTACGATGTGATGCAGGATATTATTTATTCCGCTGAGTTAAATTCAGGTGCTTATTTGAATTCTAAAAGAATGAGAGTAAGTGAAACATCACTATTAAGCAGAGCTTTGCTTGTTACTGGCTTTCCATATCATATTGCAGAAAATCCTGAAAATGCATTTAAGCGTTTTGAAGTACTAACCAAAGCATCCCGTGGAATGAGGCGGCTTGGTTCAGCTGCAATTGATTTTTGTTATTTAGCTGATGGCGTTTTTGATGGATTCTGGGAAGTTTCACTTAATCCGTGGGATATGTGTGCCGGTAAACTGATTGTTGAAGAATCAGGTGGATTGGTTACCGATTTTGATGGTTCCCCTATGACTATATATTCAAAAAGAATGCTTGCTTCAAATGGAAAAATCCACGGGCAGATGGTTGAACTGTTGATGAGCCAATAATTCATACCTGGCTGCTCTATATGGTATTTGATTATTGATTGTACATTTTTTCAATAAGATCTCTGTAACGCTCTTCAACAATCTTTCGTTTCAGGCTAAGTTTCGGAGTCATTTCACCGCTTTCAATAGAGAAAGGTTTATCCAGGAGAACGAATTTCCTAATGCGCTCATAGTTTGCCAGCTTCTTTTGAAACTGAGACATCTCCGATTCGAATAAATTATAAATTTCATCCCTCTTTATCAGGTCGTTAATATCTTTATAGGGAATCTTTCGCGCATCGGCATACTCCTTAATAGCTTCAAAATCAGGAACTACAAGAGCACTCAGGAACATTCTTCTATCACCTATCAATACGAACTGATCAATATATTTACTCGAAAGGAAAAGGTTTTCGATTGGTGCGGGTGCAATATATTTACCGGTTGAGGTTTTAAATAAATGTTTTTTACGGTCTGTAATAGTCAAAAATCCCTCTGCATCAAAATGTCCGATATCACCTGTATGCAGCCAGCCATCTTTGAGCACTTCATCAGTTTCCTTCTTGTTTTTATAATAACCCTGCATGATGTTTGGACCGCGGGCCAAAATCTCACCATCACTGGCAATTTTTATTTCGACTCCAGGGAAAGGTTTTCCAACTGTTCCGAATTTATATTCATCTACCCGGTTTGCTGAAAGCACCGGTGAAGATTCAGTTAAACCATAACCTTCAATTATTTGCAGACCTATCGCTTCAAAAAATTCTCCAAGCTCTTTAGGAAGTGCAGCGCCACCTGAAATGAAAAATCTTAAGTTACCTCCGGTTCTTTGCTGGAGCTTTTTAAATACAAGTTTTTCCGCAACTTTATGTTTTACTCCAAGTCCAAATGTGATTTTACGAGCTCGTTTCGCGTTAGCATATTTTTTCCCAATATCAATTGCCCACCAGAAAATCTTTTGTTTCTTTTCACTTTGGTTTTCAACATTCTTTATGATTTTTGAATAAATTCGTTCAAATAACCTTGGTACAGTTGTCATTATGGTTGGTTTGATCTCGATTAAATTTTGTGCAACTGTTTCAATGCTCTCAGCATAGCAAATCATACCACCGGAGGAGAAAGCAGTGTAATAACCTGCCATTCTTTCGAAAATATGAGAAAGTGGAAGAAATGATAAAAATACATCGTCAGGTCCGATTGGAAATGTTTTCAAAGCTGAATTTACATTGGAAAGAATATTCCTATGCGTCAGCATAACACCTTTTGGTTCGCCGGTTGTACCCGAGGTGTAAATTATTGTACAAATTTCATCATCGCGTGTGAGTTTAATATTATCTTTAAAGTGGTTAGGGTGTTGAGCTCTAAATGCTTCACCTTTTTGCTGAACATTTTTGAAGGTATACAGAGACTGCACATCAGCACTGAAATCCGCTTCATTCATAATTATAACAAACTCGAGGTATTTACATTTATCTCTGACTTTCTGGAGTTTATTTAGCTGGAATTTATTCGAAACAATTATCCCTCTTGATTCTGAATTATTCATAATGAATTCGATAGAGTCAGCTGTTAATGAAGGATAAAGCGGTACATTAACAGCACCCAGTCCAAGAATTGCCATATCAGAGTAAACCCATTCTGGTCTGTTCTCAGCAATAATTGCGACTTTATCGCCTCTTTTAATTCCAAGTGAGGCTAAACCAAATGCAAAACTTGTAGTTTCCTCACCAAATTCTTTATAGGTTATTCCTTCAAATTTATTTCCGACTTTTCTTTTAAGGAGGAATCTTTTCATGTGTTTTCCGTAGTCTTCGCTTAGAAATTCGAAAACATCCGGAATTGTTCTGAATTCTTTTAATGATGCCATTGACTACTCCATTTAATTCAGATAACCATATGTTTATTTAAAGCGATTTGCATTATTGCAAGCCCTCTTGCTGCTTTTTGTCATTTAACTACCTAAAAAATAATGCGATAGTGGATAAATGCAAAATGTATTATTCCTAAAATAATAAAGTTAAGTTGTCATAATCTTCAACTACGTTTACCTAAGAATACATTTTATTTATCATTTTCATTTCTTAAGATTCTTTTTATACGAATTTTATTTTCCAGAAATTTTTATTCAACCTGTTTTACGAATACTGAAAAATCAAGTGATAATTAAACTAATTTTAATACTTAGTTCAAGGCAGGTCATTCAAAAAAAAAACACCATCGTATTTCGAATTTGTATAAATACTACAAATTGATAATCCCAACCAAAAGCAGTAATTTTTTAACAACAATTTTTAATTATTAGGATATCAAATGTCAAACGCATATTTCAAAGTACCACAACCTATAAATGAACCAGTAAAAAGCTACAAACCGGGCAGTCCGGAAAGAGAAGAATTAAAGAAAAAGTTAGCAGAATTAAAATCTAAGCAGATAGAAGTTCCATTAATTATTGGCGGTCAGGAAATAAAAACCGGCAATACAGAAAAAATGGTGATTCCGCACAATCACAGTCATGTTCTTGGTATTTATCATAAGGCAGGTAAAAAAGAAGTTGATATGGCTGTTGAAGCCGCACTCGAAGCCCGCAAAGAATGGGCTGAGATGCCGTGGGAACACAGAGTTTCAGTATTTCTTAAGATAGCTGATTTGTTAGCAGGACCCTGGCGCTCAACACTGAATGCAGCTACAATGCTCGGACAATCAAAAACTGTGTTCCAGGCAGAAATTGATTCTGCTGCTGAGCTTGTTGACTTTTATCGTTTTAATAGTTTTTATATGGCTCAACTGATGCAGGATCAGCCATACTCCGGAAGTGGAATGTGGAATCGTTTAGAGTATCGTCCGCTTGAAGGTTATATTTTTGCAATCACTCCATTTAATTTCACTTCAATTGCTGGCAATCTTCCAACAGCACCGGCAATTGTTGGTAATGTAAGTTTGTGGAAGCCGGCATCAAGTGCAGTCTATTCAGCTTATTGGTTGATGAAACTATTTGAAGAAGCGGGCTTACCAAAAGGAGTAATCAATTTTGTTCCCGGTTCTGGTGGACAGGTTGGAACTCCCGCAATGACAAATCCAAATCTTGCAGGTGTTCATTTTACAGGATCAACAGAAGTTTTTCAGAATATGTGGAAAACTATTTCAGACAATCTGAAAAATATGAAGTACTATCCGCGTATAGTTGGTGAAACAGGCGGTAAAGATTTTATTTTTGCACATCAGTCTGCAGATGTTGATGCTCTCGTTGTTGCAGCACTACGCGGTGCTTTTGAATATCAGGGACAAAAGTGTTCTGCTGCTTCAAGAATGTATGTTCCAAAATCGATATGGAAAGAATTCAAAGAAAAATATGTTGCTGAAGTCGGCAAAATAAAAATGGGTGATATTGAAGACTTCACAAACTTTATGGGTGCAGTGATTGATAAAGGTGCATTCAGCACAATAACTGAATACATCAAATATGCAAAAGCTTCCAGCGAAGCAGAGATAATAACCGGCGGTAACTTTGATGATTCAAAAGGGTATTTTATTGAGCCGACAACGATTGTAACTACCAATCCGAAATTCAAAACGATGGAAGAAGAAATATTTGGTCCTGTAATGACAATGTATGTTTATGATGATAACAAACTTGATGAAACATTAACTCTTTGTGATGAAACTTCGCCATATGCATTAACAGGTGCAATCTTTGCACAGGACAGAAAGGCAATAGTTATGATGTCAAACAGATTAAGAAATGCAGCAGGTAATTTTTATATAAATGATAAACCGACAGGTGCAGTAGTTGGTCAGCAGCCATTTGGCGGAGGAAGAGCTTCAGGCACCAATGATAAAGCTGGCAGCGCAATGAACATAATGCGATGGATGACCGCAAGAACTATTAAGGAAACTTTCGATCCCCCAAAGGATTGGCGTTATCCGTTTATGAGTGAGTAATAGGAATTCCATAATCAACTTACCCAAAATAAATTTGGGGTATAATCTTCTCTTAGGGAAGAAGAAACTCATAGTTAAGAGAAAATGAAAGACCAATTAGTAAAAATTAAAATTGTTGGTAAAAGAAAAGGCAATCTCAATATAAATTGGGAGAAGACCAATGGTTTTTTAAAATTAGTCGTAGAGCTTAGTAAAAAGAATAAGTTCATACCAAAAGGTGTTTACAGGTTTAAAAGTCATGAAGAAAGTGATCTATGGATACTGAAGGTTTTGACAACTCGTTAGAATCTCGTCCTCCTACACTTGATGACTTGGTTGAATTATGTAAGTCTTTAAACCATAGAAATGTTAAGTATATTGTCATTGGCGGTATGGCTGTTATTAATGCCGGGTTACCCAGAGCAACAGTTGATATTGATTTATTGGTTGATGCTTCTGCAGATAATATGGAAAACGTAATTAATGCGCTTATGTATCTGCCGGATAAAGCTGTAAAAGAACTCAAAGTAACAGATGTTGAAAATTATACCGTTGTAAAAGTTGCTGATGAAATTGTTATTGACCTTATGAAATCTGCGTGTGGAATTACCTATGAGGAAGCAAATAAATCAATCTGTAAAGTAAAAATACAAGATGTGGAAATACCTTTTGCCTCAATTGAGTTACTTTATAAGATGAAGCAAACATTAAGAGAAAAAGATAAATCGGATCTATTATTTCTGGAAGAGAAATTAAAAAACAAAAAAAATCAATAACATAATTTGTAAGGAAATATGAAAATACACGAGTATCAGGCAAAAGAAATACTTAAGAAGTATAGTGTCCCAGTGCAGGATGGAATTGCAATCACAAATTTATCAGAACTTGATAACGCAATTTCAGTGCTACAATCAAGGGGCATAAATCAGTTTGTAGTCAAGTCGCAGATTCACGCAGGCGGCAGAGGTAAAGGTAAGGTATATAATCCGCAAAATCGTGAAGAACTTATTTTGGAAGGTGGCGTTAAGTTTTCTCCGACACCCGAAAAAGCCAAAGATTACGCTGAAAAAATCTTAAACAATTTGCTCGTAACTCATCAAACTGGCCCGGAAGGAAAAATTGTAAAAACTCTTTTCATCGCTGAAGGATTAAATATCACAAAAGAATTTTACATTGGAATACTTTTGGACAGAGCCGTTTCAAAAAATGTAATAATGGCTTCTACCGAGGGTGGTGTGGAAATTGAAAAAGTTGCGGCTGAAACTCCAGAAAAAATTATTAAAGAATGGATTGATCCTGCTGTTGGCTTACAGAATTATCAGGCTCGTAAGCTTGCTTTTGCTCTCGGACTTGAAGGTGAAATTTTTAAGAACTTCGTATCATTTATACAACTTCTTTATAGAGCTTATGAAGAAACGGATGCTTCGCTGCTTGAAATTAACCCTCTCGTGGTTACTGATCAAAATAAGGTTATTGCTCTTGATGCTAAAATGAACTTTGATGATAATGCACTTTTCAGGCATGCTGATATAAACGCTTTCAGAGACTTGAACGAAGAAGATCCGCTTGAAATTGAAGCATCAAAATACAATCTAAATTACATTAAGCTTGATGGAAATGTAGGTTGTATGGTTAATGGTGCAGGACTTGCGATGGCAACGATGGATATCATCAAGCTTGCTGGCGGTGAACCTGCAAACTTCCTTGATGTTGGCGGGGGTGCGAATAAAGATACTGTAGCAAATGGCTTTAAAATCATTTTATCTGATCCCAATGTAAAAGCAATTCTTATTAATATCTTTGGAGGAATTGTACGCTGCGATCGTGTTGCGCAAGGTGTAATTGAAGCAACCCGTGAAATGGAAGTTAAAGTTCCTATAGTAGTTAGATTGGAAGGAACAAACGCTGCTGAAGCCGGGATCTTGCTTCAGGAATCAGGTCTTAATTTTGATGTCGCCCGTGGTTTAAAAGAAGCTGCAGAAAAGGTCACATCGGTTTTATCAAACTAAATTTCAAACTCATTTATCAGGCCGTGGGAATTCTCACGGCTTTTTTCTTACTTCTATAAAAAAAATAATGATAAACACAATAGAATTTCAGCTTGATTTTAAGGTTTATTAACTATACATTTTTCATGGAATAATTACATTATTCGGAGAGCCAGGTGTCAAATTTCCATTCAGATTTTAACGAAGCAGGCGATTTTACCTTCGATGATGATAACATCGATCAGGAAATTAAAGATTGCAGGAATACCATCGAATCAGGCAGTATTTACAATTGCATAGAGATGGTTGAGGAGCTGGTATCGGTTTGCCTTGAAAACGACCGGTTTGAAGATGGATTGTTTTTTATTAATGAATTACTTGCCGTTGCGCCTTACAATTCTGATTATTGGTTGAAGAAAGGATTACTTCTGAACGGTTACTTCAAATTCAATGAAGCAGTTGATTGTTTTGAAAAAGCACTTTCACTTAATCCGGGTGATGCAGAAACTTATATTGATAAAGCAGCGGCCGAAGAAAATCTGGGTTTGTTCAATGCAGCCAGAGAATCACTGAATCGCGCCTTAGAAACTGACCCGAAGAACGAAGACGCTCTTTACAGTCTTGCCTTAATAAGTCAGCGGCAGGGAATGTTCAGAGAATCAATATCATTCTTTAACCAGGTGGTTGAAGTCAATCCCGACTTTCCTGATACTTATTTTGAACTCGGTATTTGTTACGAAAGCATAAATGAACCGGAAAAAGCTTTAAGCTCCTTTGAAAAGTTTCTTGAGCTTGATCCTTATAATCCTAATGGATGGTTCAACCGGGGAATTTCACTTACTCACCTTAAAAAATTTGAACAGGCAATTCATAGTTACGATCTTGCAGTGTCATTGAAAGAAGATTTTTCAAGCGCATGGTTTAACAAAGGCAATCTGCTTGCTGACTTGGGGAGATTTCAACCCGCAATCGAATGCTTTCAAAAGGTTGTTCAGTTAAACGACCTTGATGAAGAAGCTTTTTTCAATATCGCAAGTATTTACGAGGAGATGGGTGATTATTCAAATGCAATAAAAAATTATTCTGAAGCTATTCAACTTAACGAGGAATACTACGAAGCTTATCTTGCAAGGGGAAACTGCTATGACTCAATCGGCAAATACCAGCTTGCTTTAAAGGATTTTAATTATGCAGTAGCTTTTTCGCAGGATAGCGCTGAAGCATGGTATGCCAAAGCTGATCTTGAATATTCGTTAGGCAAACTCCAGGACGCAATTGACAGTTATCGTGCTGCTTTGACGATTGAACCGGAAAATTTTGAGATCTGGTTTAACCTTGCTGAAACTTTATTTGAAATAGGTGAATGGCTTGAAGCATTGAAAGCTTTTGATGAATGTATAAAAATTAATCCTGATGACGCTGATGCTTATTATGGAAAAGCAAAAGTGAATTTTATTCTTAGCCGGACACAAAATGCAGTTGATTGTCTTAAAATGGCGTTTAATCTTGATCCTTCAATCAGAAATGAATTTGAAAAGGAATACCCTGAAATTAAATCCTCTAAACTTTTTAAGAAACTATTGGGCGAATTGTAAATACACTTTCTCCGAGGAAACCCGGGAGGTTTATGAAAAATACATTAAAAACTGAAACAAAAATTATCGGTTTAATCGGACACCCTATAAAACATTCTTACTCTCCTTTTATTTTCAATGTCAGTCTTGAGATTACAGGTTTTGATTTTATTTACTTGCCTTTTGACGTTCCTCCTACAAATCTTAAAAATGCTATCAGAGGAATGACAGCACTGGGAATCAAAGGATTTAATGTTACGATTCCGCACAAAGTTTCTGTTCTTCCGATGATGAATGAACTATCAGAAGAAGCCTCTGTAATCGGTTCTGTTAATACAATTGTGAGTGAGCTTGGCAAGCTAAAAGGATTTAACACTGATGTGTATGGAATTCTTGAATCTTTAACTCCTTTCAAAGATAAAATTAATGGTAGCACTGCAACTGTGGTTGGTGCAGGAGGAGGTGCCCGTGCGGTGATCTTTACTTTGATCAGGCATTTCAAACCCTCGGGAATAAACCTGATTAACCGAACCGAGCAGCGTGCAGAATCTCTTAAACGATATTTTTCAGGCAAAATGCGTTATGATTCACTTAAAGTGTATGAATTATTTCCTCCCGGGATTGTGGATGTTTTAAGTGATTCGGTATTGATTGTGAATGCAACTTCGGTTGGAATGACGCCTGATGTTGACGATTCAATCAGCGATTTAAACAAATCTTTTAATAAAAATCAGATTGTGTTTGATCTTGTCTATAATCCCATCGAGACTAAATTGCTTAAAATTGCCGCAGCTGAAGGTGCGGTGACAATAAATGGACTTAACATGCTCGTTCATCAGGCAGCAAAATCATTCGAACTTTGGACAGGCGAGCAAATGCCTGTTGAAAAGGTTAAGCACTCTCTTGAGCTTTTCATTTCAAAATAACTAACTAAGTTTTGAAAGTGCTTTTTTCAACCTGATAATTGCTTCCTTTAAATGTTCCATTGAAACTGCATAAGAAATTCTCAGATAATTTTCAGCGCCAAATGCACTTCCCGGTACAGTTGCAATGTGTGCTTCATAAAGTATATACATTGCAAAATCAAATGAATCATTTACACGGAGTACGTTTGTATTTTTATTGAAATAAGCAGATATATTCGGGAAAAGAAAAAATGCTCCCTCGGGTTTATAGCAGGATATACCCGGTAAGGAAGTAAGTTCATAATGCAGATAGTCTCTTCTTTGTTTAAACTCGGTTAGCATTTCGTTTATAACATATTGAGGTCCGGTCAATGCTTCAACTGCGGCTGACTGAGAAACTGATGAAGCATTAGATGTGCTGTGACTTTGAATTTTATTCATTCCTTCTATTATTTCTTCAGGTGCTGCTGTGTAGCCAATTCTCCAGCCTGTCATCGAATAAGCTTTTGAAATTCCGTTTACGAGAATTGTTCGCTTTTTAAATTCTTCGCTTAATGATGCAAAGCTTACAAACTCAAAATCGTCGTAAATAAGTTTTTCGTAAATTTCATCAGAGATTATCCAGCAATCATTTTTTCTTATTACTTCAGCAAGATTTTCAAGTTCTTTTCTCGTATAAGTTGATCCGGTTGGATTTGAAGGATTACACAGTATTAATGCTTTGGTTTTCGGAGTGATAACCTTTTCCAATTCTTCCGGTAATAATTTAAAGCCATTCTTTTCACTTGCAGAAACGAATACACTTTTTCCTTCTGCCATTGAAACCATTGCCGGGTATGAAACCCAGTATGGTGCAGGAATAATTACCTCGTCACCCGGATTAATGATTGTGAGGATAGCGTTATAAAGGCTTTGCTTTGCTCCGTTTGACACAATAACCTGGTTTAAATTGTAATTAAGTCCATTTTCTCTTTTTAGTTTAGCAGTGATTGCCTTTCTTAGTTCGATAGTTCCGGCATTGATTGTATACCTTGTATGGTTTTCATCAATTGAAGTTTTCGCTGCTTCTTTTATGTTGTGAGGAGTAGGAAAGTCTGGTTCACCAACGCTTAAATCAATTACATTAATGCCATCGGCTTTTAATCTTTTTGCTTCTGCAGCAATTTGCATTGTTTGAGATGCTTCAATCTTATTAACTCTATGCGATACCAATTTTACCTCTGAATTAGTTGGGATTAATTATTGAATTAAAATTATGAGAAAAGAATTGGGCGAAATATAATTTGATAAAGTGGATTATTAAAAGATAAATTTTAATTCTGATTTTTTGGCTGAAGAATATCCCGGCACTTTTCGAAGTCTTTCAGACAAACCATTAAAATGATTTTTGAATTGTTTGTTTTTTCAAGAAGCATCGAGTCAAATCCTGCGTCCCGGATTAATTTTAATTTGCTGTTTGCAGTATTTAAATCTTCAAAGTAAGCCAGCGGAACTTTTCTTATTGAATTTGAATCACTTGTTTCATCGAAGTTAATACCGCATTTAGGACAGTTTTCATTATCAAAGCGCGGTAAGTTTTCAAACTGTAAAAAGTAATCATCAAGATCTTTATCAAATTCTTCATTCATGGCTTATTTTAGTCCAGTCTAAATCCATAAAATAAAATCGGTAATTGCTAATGCAATTATCGGAAACGAAAAAGGGAAAACAATTCTCCTTATATCCTCCGAATCATTCCGGAATCAAGTTTAGATTAAAGTATCTGTTCAATAATCAAAAAAATTTTTTTCGAGATTAAAGTAAATTGAAATTTCCACAGAGAAATTATTAATGAAGACGGGTCAGTGACCCGTCAACATAAAAATCAGGCTTAACTTTTTAAACGCACCGGCCCGGCTTTTTGAACTTCATCAGAAGTACCATCTGCAAAGAGCTTGAAGTTCTCAATAAATCGGGCTGCAAGAGCATCATATTTTTTCCAGTATTCATCTTTATTGCCCCACGAGTTTGAAGGTTCCAGAACATCTTCAGGAACCTCGGGGCAGGTTAGAGGAACTTCAAATCCGAACAATTTGTCTTTTCTATATTTCACTTTATCCAGCTTGCCTTCTAAAGCCGCGTTTAAAAGATTTCTTGTATGACGGATACTGATTCTTTTACCAACTCCAAATCTTCCTCCAACCCAGCCGGTATTTACCAACCAGACATTTGCTTTATGTTTTAGCATTCTTTCTTTTAACATTGCTGCATACTCAAATGGATGTCTAACCATAAAAGGTGCTCCAAAACAAGCAGAGAAGGTAATTTGTGGTTCTATTCCCAAACCTATTTCTGTGCCAGCTATTTTAGATGTGTATCCGCTTATAAAATGATATTGTGCTTGTTCCGGATTTAATCTTGCAATGGGAGGCATTACGCCCGAAGCATCGCAAGTTAAAAAGATTATATTTTTAGGATGAGTTTTGGTATAACCTTCAGGTACAACGTTTGGAATAAATTCTAATGGATACGAGCATCTTGTATTTTCAGTAATATGATCATCATCAAGATCAATGTTTCTGCTAACAGGATCATAAACTACATTTTCTAAAATCGTTCCAAATCTTCTGGTTGTTGCAAAAATCTCCGGTTCGTGTTCTGCTGAAAGTCGTATTACTTTTGCATAACAACCTCCCTCAAAATTAAATACTCCCTGATTACTCCAGCCATGTTCATCATCACCAATAAGTTTTCGTTTCGGATCAGCAGAAAGTGTTGTTTTACCTGTACCACTTAATCCAAAGAATAATGCTACATCTCCATCTTTTCCAACATTTGCAGAGCAGTGCATTGGAAGTACGTCTTCGAATGTCAGTAAGAAGTTTAGCAAAGTAAAAACAGATTTTTTAATTTCACCGCCATAAAGTGAATTTGCTATAATTGCAGTGCGTTGTTCAAAGTTTAGAACTATTGCTGTTTCGGTTCTTGTGCCATCAATTGCAGGATTTGTTTTAAATCCCGGCAACGCTATCACTGTAAAATCAGGAACGAATTTTTTTAGTTCATCACGATTTTCGGTTGTGATAAACATATTTCTTGCAAATAAACTGTGCCATGCTTTTTCAGTGATTATTCTTATCGGCATTTTATAATCCGGATCAGCACCGGCATAACAATCCTGAACAAAAAGTTCTTCTCCCTGACAGTAAGCATAAACTCGTCCCATCATCTCATTAAATTTTTCGGAACTAAATGGACGGTTATAGACGCCCCACCAAATTTTATCTTTAGTGCTGCTTTCTTGCACAATAAATTTGTCGGCTGCTGCACGTGCTGTGTGCTTTCCGGTGTTTACAATGATTGGTCCTTGTTTGGAAATTTTACCTTCATTTCTAAAAACAATTTCTTCGTACAGTGCTTCATCCGGCAAATTCCAGAATACACGGTCTAGATCTGTAAATCCCTGATTTTTTAATCTAAAATCTGAAGCAAGCTCCATTGCCTGCTTTGTTGCGGGAGTATTGAATTCTAAATATTTACTCATGACCAATCCCTCACTAGTTTTCTGTCGCCAATGTATAGTTCGTTAGGAGAATTTGGATCAAGAGCCCACTTCATTCTCTCGATTCCTTCCTGTATATCTTTTATTGTTCCGCAATAACTTAATCTTAAATATCCTTCTAACCCAAATTCTTTTCCGGGAACAGTAAGTACCTGAACTTTATCAATTAAAAATTCTGAAAGTTTATTAGAGTCTTTTTCATAAGCTGAAAAATCTGCGAAGCAATAAAATGTTCCATCTGGTTTAGAAACTTTTACTCCTTCAAAAGAATTAAGTAAATCGATCATAACATTTCTGTTATTTTCAAGTGTAGCTCTTAAACTTTCAACTCCTGATTGAATTCCATTTAATGCAGCAACTGCAGCCTTTTGGAGAAGGACAGACGGACCTGATGTTTGATGACCCTGAATATTGCTCATCGCTTCGATTACTTTCTTATTTCCTACTGCCCAACCAATTCTAAATCCAGTCATCGCATATTGCTTAGATACACCATTTATTAAAATTATCTTGGAATTTTCATCAAGTTTTTTTGCATACTTATAACAATTGATTGGTTTTCTTCCATCAAAAATCAATCGGTGATAAATATCATCCATAATCAGCCACAGATCTTTCTTCTCGCAATATTCTACTACATCGGCAATAAACTCTTCAGAATACATTGCACCGGTTGGATTATTTGGGCTGTTAATTATAACTGCTTTTGTGTAAGAACCCACACGATCGGTAATATCTTTTAATCGTGGATAAAAGGTTCCGTCTTCAGGAAGAGCCGGTACACCGATAGCTCCGATTAATCTCGCCATATCAGGATAGCTAACCCAGTAAGGAGCAGGATAAATTACTTCTTCCTGTGGATTTAAGATTGCCTGCAATGCAACCATAATTGCTTGCTTGGCTCCACCTGAGGCAATAATGTTTTCTGGATTAACTTTCCGTTCGTAAAATTCTTCTGTGTACCTGATAATTGCCTGCTTTAGTGCCGGAATGCCGTCAGCAGGTGCATATCTTACTTCACCTGTATTTACGTGAGCAACGGTTGCTAAAATAGCATCCATCGGCATTTTGCTTTTTGGTTCACCGCCGCCAAGATGGATTACAGGATCTCCTTTTTCTTTTAGTATCGCAAATTTTTCATTAAGCTTTAATGTAGGAGAGGCTTTTATTGATTTTGC
>JACAFB010000015.1 GCA_013388545.1 Ignavibacteriaceae bacterium | reverse complement strand
GGCACACACAAAGAATACGATAAAATAAACGCAAAGGAAATTTAGAATGAACATCAAACCAATTAAAACAAAAAAAGATTACGAGGCAGCGCTGAATAAAATTGAAGAGCTGTTTGATGCAAAGCCAAACACAAATGACGGCGACTTGCTTGATGTCTTAACTACCCTGGTTGAAGCTTATGAACAAAGGCATTTCAAGATCGCTCCACCCGATCCCGTTGAAGCAATAAAATTCAGGATGGAACAACTCGGATTGAAACAATCGGATATTGCAGATGTTATTGGCGGAAAAAACAGAGCTTCAGAAATACTTAACAGGAAAAGAGGGCTTACTGCTAAAATGATGCGTGATCTCCACAAAAAATTTGACATACCTGCAGAATCTTTATTGGCTTAGGCAAAATATTGTTAAAGGTTCTATACTTCCCGCCAACCTTTCTCTCGTAAATCGGTTACGTCTTACGTGCCTTTACCTTTTGATGTTTTACGATACGGGCTTCGTAACCCATTAATGCTAAACCTAAACACCCGGACAAATTAATGTTGCTTCCATAGATTCCGGACCCGCTTACATTTCATTACAGCGAGGTAAGCAAACCGGAATGACGTAACGAGCTTATCCCAGATCTCCTCCCCAGACAAAATCTTTAAATGTTGGCGAGGGATAACGACCAACGATCATTTGCTTAGAGATACCGATATTTTTTGAAAGATTTTTGATGCGAACAAGATCTTGTTCGGTTGCAGTTTCTTTAACTTCAATAGCAGTTTTTCCGTTAAGTATAAAATCGATCTCTTTGCCGGTTTTAAGAGAGTAATATTGAAGCTTACCGTAAAACTTCAGCTGGTTAAAGACAGCATTTTCAAACTGAACACCGCTGCTTACTTCCGCAAGCTGATTCAATAAGCCATTATCATTAATGAATACTTTTGGAGCTTTAACAATTTCCCTGTCGGGATTTTTCGCTATAACCGGCACGCGGGTAATAACAAAAGTATTTTCCAGCAAATCCATATAATTATAAACCGAAGGTCTCGATATCCCTGTCAGAGATGAGAGCTTGGAATAATCAAGCCGTGTTCCCGCCCTGGCCGCAAGCATCTTCATCAGATTGTGAAGATTTTTCTGATCTCTTATGTCAGAAATATTTTTAATATCAATATTCAGATAAGAACTGAGAATATCGTTCAGTATGTCTCTTTTATCTTCTGCCCTTTTCGATAATACTACCTCCGGAAATCCGCCATAGCGTATGAATTCATCGTATTGCTTTTTTAATCTCTCATATTCAGCAGCAATAAATTTTTTACCAGCAGCTGTTCCGGGCAGTAAAAAACTCACATCCTTAAACTTCAGAAACTCCCTGAAGCTTAGAGTGCAGAGTTCAAATACTTTTTTCCTTCCCGATAAAGATTCGCTGAACAGGTTTTTTATATAATAAGAACTGGACCCGGTAACAATAAACTTGATCGGATAATTATCATACAAATACTTAATAACGCTTACAATGCCGGGTAAAAGTTGTACTTCGTCAATTGCTATTAAAACTTTTTTTCTAAAATCGAGCCCTCTGGAAGTTAAAGCGGAAATTATATTTTCATAATTCTTTTCGGAGAAAAGTTCTCTGTTATCAATGCGCTCAAGATCAAAGTAAGCCTTGTTTCCACTTTCAGACTCTTCGAGAAGTTTCTTTATTAAGGTTGTTTTTCCGGTTCGTCTCAGGCCTGTAATTATTGTTATTTGTCTCTTAGAAAGATGATCTTTTAGCCCGGAGTAAATAAGTCGTTCTTTGTAGTTTGTCATTTTAATCTTTAACTATTTGTCATCGCTAACTTACAAATAGTATAGCTATTTGTAAAGAGATGCTTGCAAATAGTTGTCAGTATTGTTAGGCGGTAAATACTGTCATTTTCCGGAGACAGCTGCAGTCTCCCGCTAAGGCAGGACTCGCAATGACATTGTGAAAATAGATTCCTGATACTCGTAAAACAGGGCAGGCGGGATAAGGCTGACACTGACGTTAGTTAAGTGCCCGCAGTATGTAGCGGTTCATTATTTCATCATTCGGAGAATTGCTGACATAGTTAGCTGCCGTAAAGACCACCACCATATTTTCAGATGGAATAACAATTATCTGCTGCCCGCCCCATCCTTCAGCATTAAATGAGTAGTAAGAGCGTATGCCGGTAAAATATCTTCTTAACCACCAGAGATAACCGTAACCATATGCCGAGTTCACCGGTGGGATTATATGGTTCTGAACTGAATTGTTAATCCATTCTTCGGAAATAATTCTTGTCCTATTCCAGATGCCTTTTTTAAGATAGAGATATCCGATCTTTGCCATATCTCTCGGTGTGATATAAACATCGCCGTGGCTGCTGGTTACATTTGAGCCGAGCATTTTCAGCCAGTTATAATTTGTTATACCAGGAAGGTCGAATAAACAAGTGTGCGAGAAGTTCTCCACTTCCATACCACTTGCACGTTTAAAATTTGTCCAGGCAGGTCGACTGTGCCGCCGTTATAATAATAAACACTGCCGGGCTCTGTAACTACCGGCTTGCTCAGCACGTTAAAAACCGGGTCTGAAGAAAACATCAACCCGGTTAAATGATAAAAAGCAATGCGGCTTTAAAGTATTAATAATCTATTGTAAGTATTCTTCCTTTGGTAAAGTTGAAAAATTTATCTTTGTCCGCAGCGATTATACCTTCAGCCAGGTCTTCGGGAGATTTGCCGGCAGCTTTTAAGCAACCCGGGCAAGCCATAATAGTTATTCCTTTGTTCAGCAGGTTCTTGATCTGTGCTTTTGAACTTGCAAAATGGCTGAATGTAATATCGGGTGAATCCTTAAGTACAACATCAATTCCGGTAATGTCAAAATAAAGAATTACGTCTTTATCCGAGCTCATTTTTTCAGCCAAGCTAAGTGCCATAAGTACCCGATGAGGATCATCTGTCCCGTGGCTGATGTGAATAAAAACTCCATCTTTTAATACTTCCTGCTTTGGTAAGTTCTGGTTCTGCTGATTACAGGAAATGAAGGCTAATGATATACTTAGAATTATTGCTGCTGCTAAAAAGTTTTTCATCTGTTTTCTCCGCAATTATTGAATTGTTTGATAAATAAAAAGTATGTGTTTATTGGAAGAATATCAATTAACAACCGGCAAGTTATTGATCACTCATCTTTCCATTGGAAAGGAATAAAAAACCTGAAAGCAGGTCGCTTATAATTTGCCCCCCCCAATTTTAAACATCACTTAAAATGATAAACAAGGTGGCGAAAATACAATTGAAAAAGAATATGTCCCGTTCTTAAAAGAATTATTCCATTCATCAATAAATATCTGCTTTACCGTTTTTAAGGAATTACTTTTGCTTCGCCTTTTCTGAAACTCTTTTACTATTCATTTCGCTCTGGGTTTACAGCAGCCATCGGGTGATGCACTAAAGGCAAAAACAATCTGTAGCAATCAAATAAAAATCTATAAACAAAAATGAGGTTCTTCTATGAAAACACCTACAGGACAATTAAAATTCATGCTGGTATTGATGCTGACCGCATCTTCAGTGTTCGCACAAATACCCAATGAGGGCTTTGAACAATGGAATGGGAACAATCCCTCGAATTGGGCAACAAGTAATACGGGAAACTATATTTTTGTTACTCCTTCTTCTAACTCTTTTTCAGGTTCTTTTGCAGCAAGACTAGAGACAAAAGCGTTCAGCGGGGTTTTGGGTCAGGCATTCATATCTGCCGGTCCTGATGGCGAAGGATTCGCTGTTAACCAGAGACATGGACAACTAAGCCTTTATTATAAATTCTTTAAGACAACACCTACTGCATTTCTCACAATTAGCGTAGGATTTAAAAAAGGTGAGGAAGGTATCGGGGCGGGGGTTCTTTCAATTAATGATGCGGCTGATCAATATACACCGGTGAGCGTTCCTGTTACATATTTTACAAACGACATACCTGAGATTGCTGTTATAACTATCACTGTAAACGATCAGTATATGAATCCGGCAGCAAGTGGTTCATACGCGGAGATTGATAATCTTTCCTTTGAACTATTAACCGGCGTTAGTGATGAAAATACTGCTGTGACAGATTATAAGCTCGATCAGAATTTTCCGAATCCTTTTAATCCATCTACAACAATAAGGTTCACAATTCCAGAAAGCGGAAATACAACTTTAAGGGTTTACAATGTACTTGGTTCTGAAGTTGCGACTTTACTTAATGAGGTAAAGACGTCTGGAACCCATGAGGTTGTATTTAATGCCAGTGATATGCCAAGCGGTACTTATTTCTATTCTATAGAAGTAAACAACTTCCGCGAGGTGAAGAAAATGATATTGATGAAGTAATGTAAAGCATGTATTTCGATTCCGGGTGTTGCGGTTGGATTGCAGCACCCGGCAGCTTTTCTTTAATAATCTTCTGCCCGGAAGGTGTATGCGGGAAATGGGAAAATTTCTAAAGTAAAAAAACAACAACGCTGCGTTCAAATTCAAATCAGGCGATAGCTTTCCATCTGCTTCTGATAAACTCGATCCAACTCTTGTTAACGATGAAATACTTGCAGAAAAGTTTGAAATTGAATTTTCACCGGAATCCAGCATCCGTTATCCGGAATTTACTTTTATCAGCTTAGAGTTGAAGGTCCCGAAATCCATTAAGAGTATTTTTTGTTTAGTCTGTAATTTTGCCGGAGAGTTTTTCCTGAGGGATTTATATCAGATAAGATAAAATTTACTGGTTGTGTGATCTGATAAATAAATTTTTCGACTAACTGAATAATTAAGAAAATAAATCGTTGTAGATATTCTGGTTAAACTTTTAATAATTCAGTAATTATAATATTAAATCAAAACAAGTATTTTTGATAAATAAAAATGGAAATAAAACCTATGAAGAATCAATTCAATAGTTACCTGAGGGATTTTCCTAAAAAAACTGTTGCATATCTTAAGAAACTTTCGAAGAATAATAACCGCAAATGGTTTGAGGCAAATCGTGACTTGTACAATTCAGATTTCCTGGAACCCTGCGTTCAGTTTGTTGCGGAGATGGGAGATAAACTTCAGGATATTGATCCTGAGATTGTAGCAATCCCGAAAGTTGACAAATCGATTTTCAGGCTGCACAGAGATGTTCGTTTCAGCAAAGATAAAACACCATATAAAACAAATGCCGGTTTGTATTTCTGGAATGGCAAGATGAAAAAGATGGACGCAAGCGGTTTCTATTTTCATCTTGAACCAAAACTTTTTGGTGTAGGGCTTGGCATTTATATGTTTACTCCTCAACTGCTTAAAAAATATCGTGATGTTGTTTCAAATTCTTCTTCTGCAAAAGAACTTCATCAGATAGTCAGATCCCTTGAGAAAAAAGGATACACCATCGGCGGAAAAAAGTATAAGAAAATTCCCAAGGGCTGCGATACAAATACTCTTTACCCGGGTTATCTTCTCTACAATGGAATGTATGCATGGTTTGAAAGTAAAAACTTAAAATTATTAGAGAATGGAAAGGCTGTTAATTTAATCTTTAAAATATTTAAGGATATGCTGCCGCTTCATAACTGGCTGATTAAGAATTTGTTTTGATTTTTTCAAGCAAACTTAATCGCCAAAAAACAAGCCCCGGTTAACAGGGCAGAAGGAGATAATTTCATAATATTTTTTTTACGGTTATCAATTTCCCGTGAACATATATCCTGCTCCACGAATGCTTTTAAAATAAACCGGGTTTGCAGGGTCAATTTCAAAGTACTTTCTCAGTCTTGCAATAAAAATATCTATTGTCCGGGTTTCAATATCAGCGTTGATATGCCATACATTCTCCAATAGTTCTTTCCTTGTAACAACCTGTCCTTTTCTTTCAATTAGGTATTTCAACAGCATAGCTTCCTGTGTGGTAAGTTGTATCTGCTCTTTTCCATTATGGCAAATCAAAGATTCAAAATTGATTTTGTTTTCACCGAATTTATAAGCTGGTTGATTTTCGTATGAGAGCTTGTACCAGGTTTTACGTTTTAACATTCCCTTAACCCGAAGTAAAAGTTCCTGCAAATGGAAAGGTTTTGTAATATAATCATCTGCGCCTTTCTCAAGTCCTTTTACTTTATCACCCGATTCTGTTTTTGCTGTAAGCATAAGTACCGGTATTTGTGGATCAGCATCGCGGACTTTTTCCGCAACTTCAAAACCATTAAGATAAGGAAGCATTATATCCAGAATTATTAAATCGAATTTTTCCTTCTTAAAAAGTTCAAGCGCTTCTCTTCCATTCTTTGCCCACTTAACATTGTATCCCTCTTCGGACAAATTATATTCTAATCCAACTGCAAGAGTTTCTTCATCTTCAACTAGCAATATTTTGCTGCCCTTAAAGTCTTCCTTCATAATATCAAACAATCAAACTGATTTTTCCGTTTTTAAAAATTTTTTAAGCTGCTTTTTGCTAAGTGCCCCATATACCGGCAATTCTATTTTGAATGTTGAGCCTTTACCTTCGCCTTCGCTTGATACCGTAATTTTTCCGGCGTGTGCTTTAATAATTTCTCTTACCCGGTAAAGCCCGAGTCCTGTTCCTTTTACGTTAGGAATTTCTCTGTTATAGATTCTGTAAAATTTGTTGAATATTTTTTTTTGTTCTTTTGAATTTATGCCAATACCATTATCAGTAAATTGAATTAAGAGCTTTGTTGGACTGCAGTTTACCGAGACAATGATCTTTGCTGTTTTAGTTGAATACTTAACAGCATTATCTACAAGATTATCGAACACAATTTTTAATGCTTCTTTCGCAGCAACTATCTCACAATTTGAATCACCCGATACCAGATAGTTCTCTTTACCGACACGAAATTTTTCACAAGCCTCATCCATCAGTTCTTTTATAATTGTCGTGGCATTACATACCTGGAAATTATGCGGCAGTTTTTTCTTTTCTTGTGCTGATATCTCAAGGATTGAGTTTATCAGCCGTTGTAAACGATCTGTGTCCTTAATCATTAGATCAACAAACTCTTTCGATTTTTCGGGAGAAACATCCCTGTGCTTCAATGTTTCAAGATATAATTGAATAGAAGAAAGAGGAGATTTTAGTTCGTGGGTGACGTTGCTGATGAAGTTATCGTAAAGTTCGGTTATTCTCAACTGAACATTAAGATGACGGAAAATTAGTGATGTTGTAAATGACAGACCGATGAGAAGTATTAATCCGAGGATAAAAGGGAGTGCATTCTGAACGTCGTAGATAAGCTGAGGGGAAATCTGATCCCCAACTTTTTCAAAGATAATATAATTTGAAACATACCAGTAAATCCATATTCCCAGCAAAGACAGCCATACAAGCTGTGCTATGATGAAAATCAGAATGTGGTAAAACAGAGAGTGTTTTCCTCTCATAATTGCGATGCCTATAGTAATATTTTATTGATTATACCCCGAACAAATATCATTCATTTGAGATAAAATTTCAAATTTACGATTTGAACATTTACAATACTTTTACAATACTGTAATGAAATTTTGTGCATAATGAAGTTGTGATTTAATATAAATAAGTCGGAGCCTATTGTGAAAATACTTTTAGTTTACCCTGAAACACCTTCTTCCTTCTGGAGCTTTAAAGATGCGCTTAAATTCGTAGCAAAAAAAGTTGCCGAACCTCCTCTGGGGCTGATCACCGTTGCTTCATTACTTCCTGAAGAATGGGAGAAGAAACTGGTTGATATGAATATTTCAAAACTTGAAGATGCACAAATTCTATGGGCAGATTATGTTTTTCTCAGCGGTATGAATATTCAGATAAAATCTTTCAGAGAAGTTATCCGAAGATGCAATTCCCTCGGGGTAAAAATTGTTGTCGGTGGTCCGCTTGCAACAACTCAGTACAAAGATTTTCAGGGTGTTGATCATTTTGTTTTAAATGAAGCTGAAATTACCCTTCCGCTATTTCTTGATGATTTGAAAAATGGAAATCCAAAGCATATATATATGACCGATAAGTTTCCCGAGATATCAAAATCGCCGGTGCCGATGTGGGAACTGCTCAATATAAAAAAATATGCTTCCTTATCTTTGCAGTATTCAAGAGGTTGCCCGTACGACTGTGATTTCTGCAGTATAACAATGCTTAATGGCAGAAATCCAAGAACAAAAACAAGCTCGCAATTCATTGGCGAACTTGAAAGAATTTACGAGCTTGGCTACCGCGGTCCAATTTCTGTTGTCGATGATAATTTTATCGGAAATAAAAGAAAATTAAAATCTGATTTACTGCCGAAACTGATTGAATGGTCAAAAAAGAAAAAGTATCCGTTCAATTTCATAACAGAAGTGACGGTAAATCTCGCTGATGATGATGTTCTGATGGATATGATGATTGAATCAGGATTCAACAGCGTTTTTATTGGAATTGAAACACCAAGCACCGAAAGTCTGATAGAATGCGGTAAATCACACAACCTTAAGCGTAATCTTATTGAATCTGTTTTGAAACTTCAGGATAAAGGATTTATTGTATCCAGTGGTTTTATTGTTGGATTTGATAGCGATACTCCGAAGGTATTTCAGGATCAGATCGATTTTATTCAAAAGAGCGGAATTGTTTCTGCAATGGTTGGGCTGCTAAACGCACCAAGCGGAACGAAGCTATTCAAAAAATTACAAATTGAAAACAGACTTCTTGACGTTTTCAGCGGAAACAATATGGATGGTCAAATGAATTTTATTCCAAAGATGAATTACCGGGATCTGATGAATGGTTACTCAAAAATTATCAGGACAATTTATTCACAAAAAGAATATTATCTGCGTGTTAAGCAATTTCTAAAAAACTACAGATTGCCATCCTGGAATAAAAACAAAATAAAGTTAAAAGAAGTGAGGGCGTTTGTGATGCTTCTATGGCTTTTGGGAACACTTGAAAAAGGTAAAAAATATTTTTGGAAACTTTTTGCCCATAGTTTAATCCGCCATCCAAAAAAATTTCCACTTGCAATGACAATGGCAGTATACGGATATCATTACAGAAGAATTGCTGCAAAAATCTGATATGAACTTCAGAGACCTTACATCCGATCCGGATTTTGGTTCTGCTCATTTGAAAAATTGGTCAAAATTTATCAGCAACTTACCAGATTAATAAAATCTTATAGATAGTTAAACGCTTTCCTTATTTACCAAAGTAACCCTGATCACAGCAAGGTGTGGTTGAATTATTTTTTACAATTCGTTAACTTGAAAAAAATACCGGAAGGAGTGAACGATGTTAAGATATTTTTTAATCGCTTTTTCGTTTTTATGTTCATCAACATTCGGACAAACGTATCAATGGGTAAATTTAATATCTCCAAATTATCCATATAATCTATCGTATTTAAATGCACCTTCAGCAATTGATAATTCCGGGAACCCTGTCTGCGCAAGACTTATACATTTCCGTGAGGGTTATAATTTCGGAACCTTGGGTGATGTGAAACTTGAAAAAAGAAGTGATTTAGATTCATTAGTATGGGAGAATACAATTTTCGGTAAAGCAGATGTTTCTAAAATAATTCTTGATATGGATAATAATGTTATCTGTGTCGGCTCTTACAGTGACACAATTACAGTTGAAACATCTCAGCTTATTCATTCAGGTTCAGGATTAGGCAACTTTATTTTAAAATTAAATGACACCGGGAACTTGCTCTGGCTGAAAGACGCAACAGAATACACCTCTGATATCTACGAGTTGTCTGCTTTGTCAAACGGATATTCAAATGATTTTCTGATAGGATTATCAAGGTGGGCTTACGATACTAAAATTTTGCGGTTAAGTCCTGATGGAGCTGTTCTTTCCACTATTGAACAATCCGGCGTATCTCTCATAAGCGATATTGATCAGGATTTATTTGGAAATATTTGGGTGACCGGATTTTCTTTTCAAAACCCAGCATCATTCAACGGGCTGGATACTCTTGTTCCATTTACATATACAGAGTATGTAGTGAAATATGACTCCAACGATATAGCACAATTTGTAAATTTTATTCAGGATATTTCTGCCCAGACCTGGCAGATAGAAACCGATAATTTTGGTTATGCATATATGAGCGGAAATCTTTTAGGCTCAACAAGCTTTGGGAGCTTTTTTGCAAATGGGCCTCAGTGGGTTTATGATTTTTTTGTAACCCAAATAGATCCTGAAGGGAATTATATCTGGCTGAAGGAGATTCCACAGGGAAACAATCTGGGAGATGCAACCATCGGCAATTCAAACTTCTTATCTTGCGGCAGTGATGGAAATATTTGCATTACCGGGTTTTTCAGAGGAACAATTAATTTCGGGGATGGAGTAATTCTAAACGCAATTGATTATCAAGATATTTTTGTTCTTAACTATAATAAGAATGGTGAAATTCAATGGGCAAAATCTGCCGGAAGCGTTGGTTACGATGCGGGAAGTGGAATTATTTTAGATAATAACGGGAGTTTCTATGTGTCGGGCGTTGTAAGTCAGAACGCACTCTTCGATACAATCACTGTAACTGGTGGAGAAAAAAATCTATTTCTCGCCAGGCTTAAGTTTAATTCCCCGGTAAACGTTGAAGATGGATTAAAAAACAGAATTTATTCATTTAGTAAATATTCATTGATGCAGAATTATCCTAACCCATTTAACCCGAGCACGGTAATCAGTTATCAGTTACCTGTAACTGGTAATGTCACATTGAAAGTTTATGATTTGCTTGGAAACGAAGTGGCAACACTTGTAAATGAAGAAAAAATTGCAGGTAAGTACGAAGTAAAATTTAACGCAAGCAAACTTGTAAGCGGTGTTTACATTTACAAAATACAGACGGGAAGTTTTTCAAATACAAAGAAAATGATTTTGATGAAATAGTATTTAATTACACGCAAGGAATAAAAGCATAATTTGTAGTCAGCCAGCGGTTAATTAATCTCTGGCTGACTATAAAATCAGATAAAGGGTTGAAAAGGGAATAGTGCTTTGATTAATTAAACTTCCAGGAAATGTCTTACAGCTCTATTTTACTGCGAGTTTAATTTACCAGGCATACCCGATATCAAACCTCAAAGAGGGTGCTGTTCCGTCAAGTTTATTAAATACATCATCATCGCCGGAGAAAAAGTAATAGTCAACACCTATTCCAAGCCCGATAGCAAACTGATCGCCCGGAAACCACTGCCAGCCAACCAGACCGCCAAGCGAGGTAATTGAAACAGAATTGTCGCTCCCTTCGCTGCTTAGATTATTGTAAGAAAAGTTCGGCGCAAAATAAAACCCGCGTAGATTTTTTCCTGAGGGATAGAATCTTGCCTCACCATTTAAACCAATTCCGTTTATATCAGTAATAGTAGGAATTTGAATTCCAACACCCAGAGCCTGTTGTTCACCTATTTTATGAAAGTAAGAAATATTATAGAACAGAAGGAACTTTAATGGGTTAATGACAATAATATTATTGCGGGAGGTAATGTCCTCGGATTTAGAAATTATTACGGATTCAGTATAAATAGTGTCCCCGGTTACAGGGTCAATCGTCCATTTCTTTTCATCGGTTCTTTCCTGACCAAATACCGAAGTAAGCATTGCAAACAGAACTATCATAGTTATTGATAAGATCTTCATTGTTGTATCTCCTTCACATTGTTTGTTGATTTATTACAAATCAGAGATGACAACTCAAATGCCGCTTAAGATATGAATGATAAGTGGTTGCCCAAAAGGATGAGTTATCATTCGCCGGTTAATTTACGAATTTTTTTACCCGTAATTACAATATCTTATACATTAGCTGCCGCAAATACTATACGAAATATCTGCTGGTTACAAATTGTTCGAATGATTGAAATAATGATGACATCATAACCTGTAATGAGTGCGGAGTAAGATTGTTAAACAATTCAGAGATGCGCTTCCGGCAATGTTCCAAAAAAGTAAATAAGTATTTCATCCATTCTTTCCCGCCAATTTGCCCACTGATGTCCGTCGTTAAATATCCGGAAACGGTAATTAATTTCAGCTTTATTCAGTTCTTGGCTAAATAACTGGTTTGCATATAAGAAAGAGTTGTCTTTGTATCCGTTTATCAGATCATATCTTCCGACATCAAAATAAAGTTTTGGGTAGAGATGAACATTTTTTGATGAGGACAACTCATCAATTGCATTAAAAAGTTTTTCTGTAATTGTTGATGATTGACCAGCCGCATTAAAAAAAACATCGGACCTTTTTAGTGCAGTATGGAGAGACGCATGCCCGCCGTCAGAGATTCCGGTTAAAAGCCGATTGGAATTTTTAGTTGATGTTTTATATCTGCTGTCTATGAAAGGCACAAGCTCATCGCAAAGAGCAGTAATATATTCATCTGTCTTATTCAAAAAATAATCTGAATCTCCTTCTGCAAAATCAATAAACACAGCAATGATGGGCATGATTTTCCTTTCAGCAATCAGGTTATCCAGCAAGTTTATAAATGAACAATACTCTATTGCTTTGAATCCATCATTGAGATAAACAGCAGGAAATTCTGAAAGAGAATCATAATCAGCGGGCTTATAAATTTTTATCATTCTCGGTTTTATTGAAGTTGATTTGCTCATAAACCAAAGAGAATCAATTGTCCCATGTTTAACATTAGCCCGGTATTCCCGGATATTCTTTGGCTTGAAAAGCGGCATTGTACATTGAGAATTAAAACCATAACCACTCGGTGATATAACTTTATTGCGAGGATCGGTTATAGTTTTTCCATCAACAACAAATTGATAATCTACGCGGGAATCTGGAGGCAATGTGCAGACAGCGAAAAAAAATTTTTCATCTCCGCAGGAAATATACTTCATTATATCAGGACGGCTCCATCCGGAGTGTATATCTCCGTTTATCAATACTAATGATGCGCTTCCAAACCAGTAAAAGCATGCAAGAATGCTGTCTTCAATTATGGGAGAAGATGGGTTTGAACTTAGGAAATTCTGAACAAAACCTTTTCGCTGATCTTCAGGCAAGGATTTCAAATCATTAATAAATGCAGCAAACCTGCTTCCGGAAAGTTGTTCTTTAGATGGAATGATTGATGAAGGCGCCTGCTGTTCTATTTCTCTATTACAATCCGTCAATAAAATTAATACAAAACTCAGAAGGAAAAGAAAAACAAGTTTCGTGAGAATAGAATTCATAACATAGTTAAAATAAGATTTGAAAAGTATTTCTTTAATATAATTGTATAACAGAAAATTATATCCAATATTTTTTATTGATCCTAACTAAAACTAATCTAATTACACTTCTGAAAAACCTTCGAGTACATATAAAATACTTAATGTAAGTTCGAACATGCAAGATCATAATTAAAGAAGGTGTTTTCTTAAGAGAAAGTCCTTCTCAAAGCGTGTGCCGATTTGCTTTCCAGTTCCTAATTTTACTTTTTGCTGTTCTGAAGATGAAAGAAACAACCCGGTTACAATTGTTCCTTCAGCGAAAATTCATTTAATATCCTCAAAAAAATCCATTCGACACATAAAAATTGAGAGTGCGCTAACTGCTTGTTATTTTTCTGCCGGAAATTAAAACCGAGGTGTGATATGAAAAAAGCATTAATAATATTTCAGAGCAAAAACAGCGCCACCAAAAAATTTGGTGAGGAAATTGCCGAGTTCCTTCTTAACCGAGGACTTAAAGCAGAGTTAATTCCCTTAAACAGTTTTGAACCGAAAAAACTTGAAGGAGCTGATTATCTTCTCCTTAGCGGCTGGAAAAGTGATTCGTTGATTATCTCAAATAAACCTGATAACGAATGGATGGCTTTTATTAAAAGACTTCCGACTTTGAATGGAATAAAGACTGCATTGTTCGCAACTTATAAAATATTTCCGGGTGGAATTATCAGACGAATGAAAAAATACCTTGAGTCAAAATGTGATGATGTCGCTTTTGCATTGAAGTCAAGAGATGGATCGCTTTCGATTGATGATAAGCTTGCGCTGAATGATTTCATCCGATAAAAACGAACAATCAACTAATTACTGCCTGGTTACCAATGCCTCTGTAGCCGGGCAGTAATTTTATTAACAGTTGTTTCTTATCCCGGATATTTTCCTTCCTGATTTCAAATGAACCTTTGCCGGATTCCAGATGTTGGTAAGATATACACAAATAACAGAGAAAAATTATTTTATGAAAAGATTTATTCTTACACCTTTATTAGTGTTGTTTCTTAATTCACTAATTACCGCACAAAACTTCACTTCGAATAACGACGATAAACTTGGTATATCTTTTTCATTTCCATCGAGTTGGGAATTAAAAAGGAATTATGAGGATTTTTTATTTCTTGGCGACCTCCAGCCTAAAAAAAATAAAGATGAATACACCACTCTTGTTCTTACAGAAAAGAAGGACGGCAATTCTCTAGAGGTCATGAAACTGGGTAAGAATCCAAACAAGGGGAAACTCTCTGCGGACTCGCTTATGATGTTTGCTCTTTTCACGCCTGAAACTAATGCTAAAGTTGTTAAAATTGGGGGAAAAGATTTTTTGAGAGCTGAAAAAGGTTATGGTCCACAAATGACAGCAATCTATTTTATCAGATCAGATGAAAAAGAATTCACATACATCATGATTTCATTATTTGCGGAAGAGGCAAAAAGACTCTCTCCGTTAGTTGAGAAAGTTTTGGCTTCTATCACATTCAGGTAATTAGAAAAATAAAAAAGGCCGCTCCTTTAAATGGTGCGGCTCTTTCGAATATGGTTATAAAATTAAGAAGTTATACCCGGCCACAGCCATCCGAAAATGCCGCCGGTAAAAAGCGCATAAATTAATCCGTCAATTACATTCTTTATAGTTGTTGCCCAGCTTTTCTTGTACCAGATATTATCCTGAAGTAATGCGAGCGTGTAGCCAACGAAAGAAGTAACACCTGCAAACCTGAATACCGCAAGATAGTCCGTACCAGCAGGTAACGCGCGACCAGCGACATAAGCGGCAAATATTCCCACGATTACCGTATAAATAAACCACATTACAAGGCTGCTGCCCATAAAATTTGTTCCTGCCGGGAATATAGTTACTATTCCCGCAGGGCCTTTTTCTAATTTGTCCTTGTATTCCTGTGAGTTTCTTTCTTTGTTGTCAGAACAAAAGGGAAACATATAATCACCTGGGGGGATATTCGCTTTTCGCAAAGTATCCAAAAGACTGTCTTCTGATGGAAGCTTTTTATAATCCGTTCTGTGATATGGAAGAACCATGTGAATTATTGAGCTGAGGATAAAAACCATAACTGAAGAAAGAAGAATGGGTAGCCAAAGTTCAAGTATTGAAACCATTTTGTCTCCTTATAATTTTTTAATGTTGGTTAGAATTAAGTTGCAGGAAAAGTTAAACATAATTTCAGACCATATCCAAACCAACTGCACAATAAAATTTGCCTCTTTAAATTTAGAAACGATTTTCAGATGGGAACGATATTCACTTTAAATTAATACTTGATGATTGCTGGAAGTTTATTTAGGTTTTGGTTAAGAAACTATTTCATAGGTGAATCAAGTTGGGAATTATTAGAAAAATATTAGGTCCAAAATCAAAATATGACCGGACTATCCCTTATACATACTTCGCTAAGGTTCAAGTTATTCAAAATGACAAGGATCTCTTTAATCAATATTTTTCAGATACAATTTGCGGATTGATTGAATATCTGGATGAACAAAATATTCATCCGGATGAAGTCGAATTGTTCGGTTGTTATCTTAAGAAAGAAATCCCTATTGATAAAAAATATTGCTTAAATGAGAAGGGGCAATGGCTTAAAAGACCTGAACTTTGCCGATCACTTGAAAATCATTATCAACAATCACTTGAGGAGCAATACAAGGGTCACGTTGAGCTGGGAGAATGTTCATTTGAAGACAGGGACAGAAAGCAATTTTAATCCTTCTAGAAACTTTTTCTAAAAATAGAAGAGGTAATTTTGCGACCTCATTTTAGATAGTCCAAATGAGTTTATACTGATTTGGATTAATAAAAATATTGGAGAATAATTTGTTTTAAATGTTTTATCTAATCGTGTTAAAACAGCAATGTGGTTTGTTGATGGATCGTTCTTAATTTCGTGATGAATTTTTAAACCGGATTCATTCAGCAAACCTGCAATACCTTTATGCTTTACAAAGGTTTTAAAATTATAATAATGATCTTTCCCTGCAGCAAATTCAACTATTTCATTCAGAACATTCCAAAACTCCCCGGGCCTTGGGACAAGATAGTCACCTACAATTATTTTTTCCGAAATTTCGGAAATACCTTTGAGCAACGATAACCTCTGTTCATAAGGCAATTCGTGAATTACGTATGTTACAATAACGTAATTAAAAATATCTGAATTATTTTTTATGAAGCTATCAAATCCGGCATGCTTAAAATCTATGTTTTTATGGTTGAGTTTTGTTAATTTTTTTTCTGCTTGTTCAATATTCTTTTTAAATAAATCGATTCCTGTAATTTTTTTGCATTTATCCGATAGAAAAAATTCTAATCTTCCTGTTCCACAACCAACGTCGAGAATTTCCGAATCAGGTTCAATCAAATTTTTGATTTTAATAAACATTCTGTCCTGATTAGGAGTAATCAGCTTATCGTAAAATAAACCATCACCAGTAATGTTTGTTTTCCATATTCTAATCTAAAGTTAATCTTTTAACATATTCTCGGGCATCTGAACTGCCACAACTTTTCCCTTTGCAGTAACTACTCCGTTTGCTGAAACTGTTATTTCAGAGATAACCTTTCTTCCTTTCTGTTCGATTACCTTTCCCCGCAGTTCTAACTCTGGCCCGAGAGGCGTTGGTTTTAAATAATCAACCTGCAATGAAGCAGTAACAAACCGGAAGGGAGGTTGTGTGTCAAATTCTCTTCCCTCAGATTTATATGCAGCTAAAGCTCCGGTTCCGGTTCCGTGGCAATCAATTAACGAAGCGATCAAACCGCCATAAACGTAACCTGGTATTGCTGTATGATATTCTTTTGGTGTAAACCTTGTAACGGTTTCATCACCGTCCCAGAATGTTTTTATCTGATGTCCGTGCTCATTAAGCTTTCCACAGCCATAGCAATGAGCAACATCATCGGGATAATATTCCTGTATCGCTTTTAACTTCATTTATTTCCTCAGATTACTAATACTATTAATACTGTTAACGGCTGCAAGATACATCGGATGCGCCGCTAGAATAATTTTTCCTGTTAAAATTTCAACACCATTTACATTTGGGCTAAAAATTTGGTATGCCATATTCAGATTTTTTTCTGATGGCGGTTCGACAAATTTTTCGGCAGTAGGACGAGTTGGAACAAGTATATAAACTTTATCGGGATTCAATTTCCCTTTAAATTCTGCGGTGTTCGTTAATGATTCTTTATTATTGTTAAGTTCATTTACAAGCATAGTTTCTGTTACCAGTTTACCTCTAAAAGAATTCCTAAATAAATTAACACCCCCCAAAACTTTTTGCAGATCCAGTTTGCCGTAAGAGCGGTTTAATCTGTGCCAAATCTTTTCATCAACCGAATCAATTTTTAAGGAAACCCAGTCAGCCAGCATTAACTCATCCTTTACTTCCTTATCCCAGAGTGGAGATGAATTTGTTATAACAACGATTTTAATTTCAAGTGGTTTGATAAGTCCGATAATTTTGCCAGGATTTATATCAAGAGTTGGTTCTCTATCAGGAACAAAAGAAATATAATCAATTTGCTTATTATCATTTTTCAGTTGATTGACTCTTCTTTTAACTTCATCAACTATCACTTCAGGACTAAAGTATTTTTTTCTTTCTATTGACATTGACTCAGTAAGTCCAACCTGGCAGTAAACACAGGAATAGCTGCAAATCTCTGAGGGAATCTTATTTACGCCAAGACTTCTGTCTAATCTTCTTGGCGGTATGGGACCAAATACATTCATACAGCAAACTCATCAATTATAAGCTAATCGTGTTTGTTCATCAGACAAAGTTAGTTTAACTAATTCCTGCCATTCCGGTGTGTGCCGGGTTTAAGTTCCGTATGTTTGATTAAATATTTCTCCGGAATGGGATGAGTACCAACAATTACTTTTAAATCGAATTTTGTCTTAATAAATCCTTTAAAGTTATTGATGCAGGAACAATGTGGATAACCCACCATCATTACCTTTGCAAATTGAATTACCTCAACTCCGTTCTTTTTCATTTCTTCGGGTGGATATTAAATATTATCGACAGGGCATCCGCCACAAGAAGTGTAACCAACAAGTTCAACATCTTTATTTTTATAAATATCAAATGCGCCGGCACCTTCTTTAAGTTAATGGAAACACTTCCCACCAGCACAAATTTTGTATCTATCGCAAATAATAATGCCAATTTTGATTTTGTCTTCAATTCCCTGATTGCTCCCTGTAAGCTGTTGAATATTTAGTGATCAGTATGATTGCAGACTAAATCTGTTTCGTTTTTCAGTTCACCTTTGATAAATTTATTAACAGCATCTTCAATCAGCTCAATATCAGTAAATAGTGTTTCTATGTTATGCTTCTTTAAGTCTTCAACAACACGCCAGCCGCCACCGCTGCAAATTAAAAATTTGCAATCCTTCAATCCTTCTATTAAGTGTGTATGTCTATTGCCGTCTCCCTCACCATGGTGGTGATGATGTTCGCCACCCCGCATGTGGTTTGTGAACAGATTTTCTCTTAATTCTTTGTTAACAATTTTTTCTCCGTCAATTTCATAAATCATAAATGCCCGGCATTTGCCAATATGCCCGGTAACTCTTTTCTGATCGTTTGTTGCAATTGCAATTTTCCCTTTGAATGTGTTTGTTGGGTTGTTCATTGTTTTGGCTCCATAATTGAATAGAATTTTAATAAAATTTTTAATTAATGCTTTTCATTTATCCTGATAGCTTTTCCATTTAAGATCCCATCAGCAACTTTTTTTCTTGCAGACTCCACAATCCGTCCGAAAGTAGCCCTGGAAATTTTCATTTCCTTTGCTGCTTTTTCGTGAGAATAAGCAAGAAAATCAGCAAGCCGCAACGATTCCAGTTCATCGTGATCAAGTATTATTTCTTGTAATTGATGCATTGGAATTCCCCTTGGCTTGAAATAATATGCTGAAGGATTGCAGCAGATTCTTCTGTGTTTTCTCGGTCTTGGCATTATTTCTTAAAAATATATTATGAGCATATGCTCAAAATTAATATGAATACCCTTTAAATACAAAAAAATAATAGCCTATTAATCATTCCTTTACAGATTAATTGCGGACTTGCGAATAATTATATTGGCTTTTTTCTTTGAGGTTTATTCAGATATCCGAAAAAAAAGAAGTTTATTTGTTAAATTGTTATATCTATAAAATATGTTTACAACTTAACCAACTATGTCCGGAACAATCTAAAAAATTGAAAGTTTTATATGGAATTTCTTGAAAACATTCTTACCTCTGTTAGTGATTTTATCTGGGGATACCCTTTGATAATAATTCTTTTTGGAACTCATATTTTTCTTACAATACGTTTGAGATTTATACAGAGATTTCTCGGGAAAGCAATAAAAATTTCACTCGGAAGAGAAAAGGAGGGAAGGGGCGACATAAGTCAGTTTGGTGCTCTTACAACTGCACTTGCAGCTACAATTGGAACAGGAAATATTGTTGGAGTTTCTACCGCAGTTGCTGCAGGTGGGCCTGGAGCAGTTCTGTGGATGTGGTTAACCGGTGTTTTCGGAATTGCAACCAAATACAGCGAGGCATTGCTAGCAGTTAAATACAGAGTTAAAATGCCCGATGGTTCGATGGCTGGCGGACCAATGTATGTTCTTGAAAAAGGATTAAATAAAAAATGGCTCGCAATATTATTTGCCGCTTTCACTTCAGTTACTGCTTTTGGAATCGGGAATATGGTTCAGGCAAATTCAATTTCAGTTTTAGTGAACGAATCTTTTCAGATTCCAATGTGGGTTACGGGATTAATTTTAACAACTCTGACTGCTGTTGTAATTCTTGGTGGTATTAAATCCATAGCAAGAGTGTGCGAAGGTTTAGTGCCTTTTATGGCTATTACATATGTCCTCGGATGTTTGATAGTGCTGGGAATGAACATAGATGGAATACCGGAAACAATATCTTTAATAATTAATAGTGCGTTTACCGGACAGGCGGCAGTAGGCGGTTTCCTTGGTGCGGGGATGAAGGAGGCAATTCGTTTTGGGATTGCACGCGGACTTTTTTCTAACGAATCCGGTTTGGGCAGTGCGCCTATTGTTGCCGCTGCAGCCCAAACTAAAAATCCCATTCGCCAGGCATTAGTTTCATCGACAGGTACCTTTTGGGACACAGTTGTTGTGTGTGCAATGACCGGACTGGTTGTTGTTAATTCGGATGAATGGATGAAGGGATTAAGCGGAGCTGCGTTGACAAAACAAGCATTCAGTGATTTTCATATAATTGGACCAATTGTGTTGACTCTTGGTTTGCTGACCTTCGTTTTCTCAACTATTCTTGGCTGGTCATATTATGGTGAAAAAGCAGCTGAGTATCTTTTCGGCAGCAAAGTCATTAAGCCTTACAGGTATCTTTGGGTCATTTTCGTTATGATTGGGTCAGTCTTATCGCTAAACGCAGTTTGGACATTTGCTGATATAACTAATGCTCTTATGGCATTACCGAATATTGTATCTTTAATTTTGCTAAGCGGAGTAATTGTGAACGAAACTAAAAAATATTTGTGGAGCGGAAATTTGGATATGGAGGGTGAGTAGCCAATTAATTACAAGGCAAAGTTTAAATCTACCACGGTAAAATTAATAGCGTCTGATTTTATTTGTTTAGAACAATATATTTTTGTTCCTGTACATACTTTGTTCGTAAAACCATTTCACGCACCTGCTGGCGGATAAGAATAAGAATCAGATTTTCTGCCAGCAATTCTTTTATTTCATTTTCACTGACTTTTGCCGCATCAGGATCCGATTCGAGTTTCTTCCAGACTTTAGGGTTTTCGTAATCATATTCTCCCCAGATTATCACCGGCGTACCAAAAGCCATTATATCCTCTTCATCTGAAGTTAAAATCCATTGTTCCGCCCAGTTGTAAATGAACTTTGCATCAGCTTCGGTTAACCTGACGCAGGCATGACTGGCCGGATACCCGGGCAATTCATATTGATGAAGCGATACTCCTTCAAAGTTTTCAACATTAAAATACCATTTTAAAAGCCATTCTTCATTCACTGTGCTAATAGTTTCTTTTGATTTCCAGTTTGTAGAAAACAAACCATTTGGAGTCGGGGTTCTTTTCTTGCCACTGCTTACTGCGCCCCATTTAATTAAACATCCGTACTCGTATAAAGCATAACTCTGAATTCTTTGGGAGACAAGAATTAGTTTGGGAATATTTTTGGCCAGTTCCTCAAAGAAAGGAAAGGGAGAATAGTTTCTCGGATCAGTTAAAAAAGTGTCGGGAATAACAATAGTATCTCTTCCGCGGAGATTATTTTTATCAACACGATTAATGGCAGCAACAATATCAGCAGCCTGAATACCAAACCGGTTCATAATTTCATTGTATACATTCCAGCTTCGTGGTTTGTAAAGATAGTAGGATATTTTATTATTCCATCTGTTTTTATACAGAGTGTCAAGTGATTTATATAACGAAGAATATTCGCTCTCAACAGTTTCCTGAGCCGTATGATTTTTTTCATTTCCGCAGCTATTAAAAAATAAAATAGGAGAAGAGATAAGAATTAATTGTAATACTAACTTCACTTAAGAATTCCTCTGACTCCAAGTTCATCTTTAAGCTGATTATAACTTTCAAATCGAATTGAATCCCATCCAATTAACCTGGCAGCATCGGCATATTCTTTTATATCATCGATAAATATATGTTCATCAGAAGCCAGCTGTGATGCTTTTTCAACCTCGCGATAAATTTGCTCCTCTGGTTTAACATAGCCGACCTCGTGGGATAAGATGAGCCTGTCAAAATAATTCAGAAAATCATATTGCTCATAACCATATTTTTTATGAATAGAATTAGTATTTGAAAGCAGGAATAGTTTGTAATTTTTCTTCAGCTGCGGAAGAAGCGAAATAACATCGTTATTAAGTGAAAATATTGATGACCAGTAACGGCAAAACTGTTCTGCAGTAATTTTGTGCTCAAGCCAGTTGAGCATTTGGCGGATAAATTTCTCTTCGGGAATTTTTCCTCTTTCAAAATCACGGTGTATGTTGTAGTTGGAATTATATTTATCGATGAAAGCTTTTCCCAATCCCTGTTTGTATTTATCGATTGCTTCGATAAAGATATTGTAATCGAAGGGCAGTAAAACCTGACCAAGATCAAAGACGATTGCAGAATATTTTCTATTCATCAGGTGTGAGACATAGACAAGAAACCGCCGGGCATTTCACCCGGCAGTAAAATAAATTTTATTCTATTTTGAATATTTCTTCTTTAATTCCGGTATTTACCTTCACACTGCTCACAGTGAACTCCATTTGCTGAGGGCCCATATTTTGAGTTATTTTATAAGGCACCATAACTCCTTCGGAATCGCGATAGTCGTCAAGATATGTTTCGCGGTTAAATGATCCCTGTGCAGTATTGAGTACCTCAAATTCTTTAACGATCAAACCGCTTGCAACGTCAAAAAACTTTTGTGATTTCGTCCCGGAAGCGTAAGTAAACTCAACTTTGTATGCCGGTTTGCTGTTTATGTTTTCTATTCCCAGCAGATTTAATTTAATTCCATATTTTGGAAGATTATACATTACATCGATAGATGCTTCTATTTTTAATCTCTCAAGTTCTTCGCCAGTAATATCCATTTTCTGCTCTGCAAATTTCATAACACCTTTTTCCCCGTTAAAAATAATGTCCTGTGACATTCCGCCAACTTTTATTTGCTGCTTGAGAAGATTTGGCGCTTTCTGATAGACTAATATTGTAAGCGATTGCCCCATTGCAGTGCCGCGCATAATCGTTGTGCGGTCCTGAATATTCATTAGTGCATCAACGCCGCCGATTGCGTCGACATATTTTTCAACTATCTGCTCGGCGGTTATTCCTTCCATTAATTCCTGAACATTACGGGATTCAAGTTCTTCCTTCAAAGAATCTGGAATTACCGTTTCATCCTGAGCATATAAGCTAAAAGATGCTGTAACCAATAGCAGAACAAATATTCTGATCAACATTTTACTTTTCCTGTTTATTAAAGAATTTTTTTAGACACTTAAAAATATAGATATTAAAAATCTAATTAAAACCACTTCGGATTTAAGATCGGCAGTTGTTTTAGGTTTTGGTTAGTTTTTTCTATTCTTTATTATTTAAGCAGAAATAATTAGTAATATATATTTAATGAAATTTTACCTGATTATATCGAGTCTTATTTTTTTATCAGTTTACAACAGCGCTCAGAACTTTTCTGTCAGCGGAAGCATAATCGATTTTGAAACAAAAGAACATCTTGGCTTCGCTAATATACGGGTTCTAAATTCGAATTTAGGCACCTCGTCGAATAAACTTGGTGATTATGAGCTTAAACTTTCAGCCGGTAATTACATCCTGGTTGCATCTTACATTGGGTATATTTCAGATACAATTAAAGTTGAATTGAAATCCAATCTTAGAGATATAAGTTTCTTTCTTGAGCCGTCAAAAGTTGATCTTCCTGAAATAACTATTTTGCCCGGAGAGAATCCTGCAATCAGAATCATTAAGAAAGCAATCGAAAGAAAAATTTTAAGGAATTCACTAATCTCGCAATATGAATTTGAGGCTTACACCAAAGGAGTAATTATCACCGACCAGGACTTAAGCGGAAAAGGTTCAGGTGTTTCTATTTCTATCGGATCTTCAGATTCGTCAGAAATGCAAATTGGTGGTATTCTTGAAAATAAAAGCAGAAGCTACTTTAAAAAACCCGATCTTGTTAAAGATATTATTTATGCAAGAAAGCAAACCTCAAATTTCCCGCCTTCGGTAAACACACTTACAGGCGGAAGAATTGTTCAAAATTTTTATAGCGATGACATAAGATTTTTTGGAAGAAAAATTCCCGGTCCGCTTTCAGATAATTCCCTGGATTACTATTTCTTTTTCATTCAGGATGAGTTATCCATCGATCAGGAACGCGTATTTAAAATATTTATGACTCCGGATAATTCATCTGACCCGGGATTTACGGGTAATCTTTTTATTACTGACAGCACATTTGATTTAATAAAAGTTGACCTGCAGCTTAATCGTGCTGCAAATACCGGGGGAATATTTGATACCGTTGGAATATCACAACAGTTCAGGAAGTATGAAAAAATAATGATGCCTGTTGATTACCGTCTTTACATTTCCGCAAACTTTCTGGGAATAGCAAGATTTATAATCGAGCTCAATACAGTTATGCAGGATTATAAAATCAATCAGGAAATTGATGATTCGATATTTGATAAAGCTGTTATTTCTGTACTCACTGACGCAGACGAAAAAGATTTTGAGTACTGGCAAAAATCTCAAACAATTCCAAACACAACCGAGGAAGTAAAAGCTTATTCAAGAATTGACAGTTTAAGTAAAATACCTTTATCTATATGGGATCGTTTTTCACCATTGTCTGCAAGAATTTCTTTGTCGGATTTTTTTTCAGTCAGTGCTCCTTTAGGAATGTATCATTTCAACCGGGTTGAAGGACATTCTTTGGATTTCGGATTCTTTTTTGAAGAGGCTTTCAAACAAAGATTTAATTCATCTCTGCGGTTCTCTTATGGATTTTCTGACAAAAAATTTAAAACTGATCTTTCATTGTCATACTTATTTGGTGAATACCGAACTTACAGTGCAACGCTGTCAGTTTATGACAGGATCAACATTCTCTTCGGTGAATCTGAAAATTATAAAGACTTCACCTCCTCCATTCTTGCCTTAGTTTCAAAGTATGAATTCAGGGATTATTATTATTCAAACGGATTCAGATTTATTTTGGATGGTGAGATACTACCGGTTGTTCGTGTCAGGGGAGGTTTTGAAAATAATACATTCAGGAGTGCATCCAGAAACAGTGACTTCTCGTTCTTTGCTAAAAATAAATCATATAAAGAAAATCCTTCAATTTATGAAACAAAAGTCAACTCGATAACTTTAGGAATGACTTTAGATCCAAGAGATTACATTGAAGATGGAATATTCAGGAGACGAACATCGCTCGGCGATTCATATTTTACTTTTGACCTTGATGTTACTTTCTCAGGAAAGAGGTTTCTAAAAAGCCAGCTTGATTTTACAACCTTCAAAGCAGAATTAAGAGGAGTAATAAATACATTCAGGTCTGCAAGAACTAATATCAGAATATTCGGAATGTATAACGATGGGTATCTTCCATATCAGCTTTTGTATTCTTTACCCGGAAATATTGATTTTACATCAGTCAACAATTCTTTCAGAACTCTCGAAATAAATGAAGTCCTTGGCGAAAAAGTAGTGGCAATATTTATAGATCAGGATTGGAGAGATGAGATATTTAAGTTTCTTAAAATTCCCGGATTGAAAGACTGGGAAATACAATTAAACACATTTTTAAATATTGCACTTTCGGAAATTCAGAATAAGAGCGCTTCTATTCTGACAAACAGTATTAATATTTTCAGGCATCCGTTCTATGAAATTGGTTTTGGTCTTGGACACGTTTTAGTTCCTTTAAAAATTGAATTAGGCTGGAAATTAAATTACCGTGGAAATAATAATTTCAGGATAGGCATTAATACTTTTATCTTTTAACCAAAGAACTCAGGACATTAATAAAAAAAGAGCGTCCTGAAAGACGCTCTTGTTAAAGCTCCAAAACCACTTATGATTTTCCACCTTTGGCTTCGCTAACTATAATGTTACGACCTTTAAGATCAGAACCATTTAGTGCTTGGATGGCTGCTGTAGCTTCAGCTTCGCTTTCCATTTCTACGAAACCGAATCCTCTTGACCGTTTTGTATTACGATCAACAATCACTTTGGCAGAAAGGACTTTGCCGTAAGGTTCAAATGCAGACTTTAAAGCTTCGTCATTTACTGCCCAGGGAAGACTCCCTACAAACAATTTAATACTCACTAAAGAACCTTTAGATAATTTAACAAATAGGCGCCCTTAAGACGCGTCATCAAATTAGTATAAATCTTATAAGAAACAAAGTATTTTTTAAATTAATTAAAATTTCTGCTCTGCCTCCGAACATACTGCCAGCAGGGGTTGAAACCGACTTTTATCAGAGTGCTGAGGATTTAAATTTCAGAACAATAAAAGTAATGTCATCCTCCTGCCGAGCGCCTTTTCTCCATTCTTCGGCTGCGTTATTTAAGAAATTAATTATTTCGGATGAAGATTTTGACCCCGTCTTTTGAAATAGCTCTTTGGCTTTTTCGTAACCAAGAATTTGCTTTTCGGGATTGAACAACTCTGGAAAACCATCGGACATTAATAGAATTGTATCGCCATCTTCAAGCGATGTGGTTTTTTCTAAATAATCGAAGTTAGTAAAACTACCTAATGGCATTCCGGGCAAACGGATTTCTTCAACTAGTTTTGTTTTTTGCCTGTAAAGAAAAAGGGGAGGCATTCCCGCAGAAGAGATTTTCAATTTAGAATTTTCGATGCTTGCAATCATCATTGCCATATAAAGATTACCGAGGTTCATGTCTTTTATAATATTACTGCACTTCTTATAAAACGGGATGATTTCCGTTCTTATTGATTCAGCGCTGAATAATCCTTTGATTGTTGCAACCATAGTCCCGGCTTTCATTCCATGACCAGTCGCATCACCAATTGCAACTATCAGAGGTCCATTGTTATCATATTTAAAGTCATAGTAATCTCCTCCTACTTCAAATGCGGGTTTCATGTAAACAGCAATATCAAAGCTTGGAACAACAGGCAGATTACGAGGCAGCATTGATAGTTGAAGTTTTTGTGCTTCTTCAAGCTCGTATGTTTTTCTTTTATTATCAGCTTCAAGTAGTTTGCGGGCAAGTTCTTCTTCCCGGGCTTTTCTTTCCTGATCAATCGCTTTTGCAGATAATTCTTTTACCTGAACAAGCTGCTTTTCAAGATCTTTATTTGTGTCAGAAACTTTTTTCGAGAGATTTATTGAAACAGTTATTGCAAGGAATACAATTCCATAAACATAAACAAGGTAAATTCCGAAAAGTGGGTTTTCAATAATTCCTGTTATTATTAAGACCTGGTATGCGATGAATATTATAGCAACAAGGAATCCTACTCCAATGACCCAGCTCCAGCCCCAGGGTTCTTTTCTATAAATGGACCTAACTACAACGCGGAAAATTTCAAGTGTTAGAATCAGAATAAAAATGTAAAAGGCATAATCCATTATTTCACTTAAATAGCCCGTGAAAAACAAAGTATGAACAATAAATATCGCATAAACAACCACGAAAAAAACCGACTGCTTGGGCATTCTCTGATAGCTGCTTGCATAAACCGTAAGCAATCCGAATAAAACAGAAGTCTGTACACTTACTGAATTGAGAATTAAAAAATCAATGGCAGATAGAATTGAGTTGATAAAATTACTTTGAGCACCCGAAAAAATTACTGTGGCAAAGGAAAGCATCGAAATCGAGTAATATAAATTTTCTTTGGCTTTAGGATAAAAAATAAAGAGAAGTAAATGCATAATTGCAAAAGCCAGCACAAAAGCACCAAAAGCAAACTGATGTAGAGTAATATCCCGTACATCTGAGAATCTTTGTGAAATGAATGCGTCCATATCGCCGATGAGAGCACTGAATCCTGCCGGTATATTAAATCTAATCATTTTTTCGGCGTAATGATTTGAATACCTTACGGCAAGAACTTGCTGACTACCGCCCTCAAACATTATTATCCTTGGGTTCCGATCTACTTGAGTAACCTCTGTTTCTGTTGAATTGCCGATAACACCATTTTTAAAAATCAGCTTACCATTTAAATAAACTTCAGCAGCTCCGGTGTTAAAAAATCTCAGACCAAAAGGTTTATTTAATAGTGAAGAATCAACTGTAATGTAATTTCTAAACCATATATTTCCGGTCCATTTAAGCTTTTCGAAATCATTTTTCTCTAAAAGCGGATTTATCGTTTCCCAGTCTGAATCATCATAACTGATCGCAGCCCATGAGGTATCATCGCCAATTTTGAATTTCCAGCCTTCAACTAATTCAAGATATCCATCTTTATTTTTAAGTCGTTCGGGATCTATAATTATTCTCTTTACAACCAGATCACGCCAGTTGTTTACCCTAAACTTTAGTATCGTATCTTTTCTAACAACATGGACATTGTTGGGGAATTCAATTCCATTGCTATCGACTGCTTCGGAAGTCCAGTCTCCCCTCGTAAACTTAAAGATTAATGTATCACCAACATTTTCAGTCAACTGGTAACTCCATAGATTTGTCTTAATCATATCCATCTTTTTCATACGATTCCAGTAACCAAGCTTGTCTCTGTTTCCCGATATGTAAACAGAAGAATTTATAGGGATAGTATCTGCTTCAACGATAATGGTAACTTTTTTTACCTGGGGATATGAAAGAGAGCTAATCAAAATCAGCAGGATAAAAAGTCGCAGGTGTAATTTCATTTTCATAGGATTGTCTTTTATTAGAATTTAGTTACCGGGGATGTCCCGGCAAGTAACTATTGCTTTGAAAAGTTTAGCAATAATAACAAAATATCATTCGATTCTTTTCCTGATCATTAAAGAATGTTCTTAACAACCTGGTCAAGATTCTCAAAACTTTTTACTGATATTTTATGTAATGATTTAATTTCTTTTTTATTACCGTCAGGCACAAATGCCTGTGTGAATCCTAATTTTTCAGCTTCCTGAATTCTTTTATCAATATTTCCCACACTTCTTATTTCACCGCCAAGCCCCACTTCGCCAATTACAACAGTTTTATTATCAATTACTTTATCGCTTAAACTTGACGCTATAGACGCACAAACAGCAAGGTCTGCAGCAGGCTCAGAAACTTTTATACCGCCGGCAATATTAACAAAAACATTTGCTGTCGAAACCCGAATGCCTGCTCTTTTTTCCAGTACTGCTAATAGGATTGAAAGACGTCTCTGATCAAAGCCATTCGAAACCCTTTGAGGATAGCCGTAATTTGATGGTGTTACAAGTGCCTGCACCTCAAGGAGAATTGGTCGCGTTCCTTCTATGCTTGAAGTAACTACCGAGCCGGGAGTTTGTCTTTCCCTTTCGCTCAAAAACAATTCACTGGGATTTTTAACTTCGCGCAAACCGTCCTCGTGCATTTCAAACACGCCGATTTCATTTGTGCTTCCGAACCTGTTTTTCTGAGCCCTTAAAATTCTGAATGAATGATTTGACTCACCTTCAAATTGAATTACCGTATCAACCATGTGTTCAAGAATCTTTGGACCTGCAATTATTCCTTCTTTGGTAACGTGACCAATGACAATTATACAATAATGGTTTTTCTTTGCTTCCTCCATAAGAAGTGAAGTACATTCGCGGATCTGTGTAATTGTTCCGGGTGAATTTTCAAGCTCGCTTCTGTAAATTGTTTGAATTGAATCAATAATTATTACCGAAGGAGATATTTCATTGATTGCACCAAGAATAGCAGAATAACTGGTTTCGGCCTGTACAAAAAAGCTGCTTGATTTAAGTTTTAATCTTTCAGCTCTGATTTTTATTTGTTTTTCAGATTCTTCGCCGGTTACATACAATACCTTCTGATTTATTTTTGAAGCCGCCTGCATCGCCAGAGTGGATTTCCCGATGCCGGGGTCGCCACCGAGAAGAATTACAGACCCGGGCATTAATCCCCCTCCTAAAACCCGGTCAAATTCAGATATACCGGTTTTAATTCTTTCATCTTCTTTTACAGATATCTTTTCTAAAGTGTTGTATTTATAATTTGAAGTAATGGAAGTTGACTTCCTCTTAGATGTTTCAATAAGTTCCTGTGTGAATGTATTCCAGCTTTCACATTCGGGGCATTTACCAAGCCACCTGACCGATTCACAACCACAGTTTGAACAAACATATTTTATTTTTGTTTTCGACATATACTAATTAAGTAATTATTGTTAAATAAAAATCCCGGGCACTTCTTCAACTTCAAAATTCTGAGCATAAATTCTTTTTATAAAAACTTAGCAACAACTTGTTCAACATTTGAAAGTGCCACAGCAATCTGAGAAACATCCTTTCCTCCTGCCGTTGCCAAATGCTGTCGTCCGCCGCCACCGCCGCCAACTATCTTTGCAAGATCTGCTACAATTTTCCCGGCGCTTAACTTTCTATTCTTTATTAAATCATCGCTAACAACTGCAACTATTCCTGCTTTATCATCAATTTGTGAAATCAACACACAAACTCCGCTTCCCATTTTATTTCTTAATTCGCTGCCAATCGACATAAGCTCTTCCATACTATCAGCAAGAATTCTTCCTTTAAATATTTTTACTCCCTTCTCTTCAGAATGTTGTGCAAGGATCTGATCAAGTTGCCCGAGTTTCTGCTTAAGTTTCAGCTCTGAATTTTCCTTCTCAAGCTTTTTCTTACTTTCAAGAAGTTCATCGATACGATCACTGAAGTTCTTCAACTGTTTAATCTGAGAGTTGATATACTTTTCTACACCTGCGCCAGTAACGGCTTCAATACGCCGCACGCCGCTTGCAATTGATGATTCGCTGATAATTTTGAACAAACCGATTTCAGATGAATTAAGAACATGTGTTCCGCCGCAGAATTCCATTGTAAAATCGCCAAACTGTATAACATTTACATTGTCACCATACTTGTCGCCAAAAAACATAAGAGCTCCCATTTTTTTTGCTTCGTCGATCGGGACATTTTCATGTCTTGTCCTAATGAGATTTCTTCTAATCTGTTCATTAACTAGTGATTCAACATCTTTTAGTTCGTCAGGACTTAATTTTGAAAAATGAGTAAAGTCAAATCTCAAATGGTCAGGACCCACATAAGAACCCGCCTGTTGAATATGGGTACCAATAATTTTTCTCAGCGCAGCGTGAAGAAAATGAGTTGCTGAATGGTTTCTCATTATATCCCACCGGCGGGTATCATCTATTAAGATCGATACTTTTTCCCCGGGTGTGAAATCAAAACCGGATTTTTTTTCAACTGTATGGATTATGGTATCAAAAACTTTTACCGCGTTAACAATTTGAAATGTTTGTCCGTCTTTCAATAATTTACCGGTATCGCTTACCTGTCCTCCCGACTCGACATAAAAAGGTGTTTCCCTGAGTATCAGACCAATATAATTGTTGTGTTCTTTAGAGAACAAAACTTCAGTTTCAATCTTCAGGCTATTGTAGTCGTAACCCGTAAACTCGGACTTTGGAAATTCTTTAAAATCAACATCTTCAAATCCTTCAAGCGCTGTTCCGGCAGAAGTAAATTTGTCTTTAGAAAATTCTCTGGATCTTTCTTTCTGCTGATCCATTAATTCATTAAACCTGACCTCATCAATCGAAAATCCTTTTTCAATCGCCATTACATTTGTAAGATCAACAGGAAAACCATAGGTATCATAAAGTTTGAATACGTCTTCACCCGGAATGGTCTTCTCGTTTTTCTTTTGAAGCTTATTTACCAAATCATTGAACAGAGCAATTCCACGATCAAGAGTTGAGTTAAAGCTTTCCTCTTCTGCTTTTATTATTTTTTTAACATTCGACTTGTTTATTAGCAATTCAGGAAAAACATCACCCATATTTTCAGCCAACACATCAACAAGCTTATAGAGGAATGGGGAATTCAGATTCAATTTCCTTCCGTAACGCGCTGCTCTTCTAAGTATTCTTCTGAGTACGTATCCGCGGCCTTCATTTCCGGGAACAGCGCCATCAGCAATCGCAAAAGTTAATGCACGGATGTGATCAGAAATTACACGCATTGGAATTTTATCTTCTTCTTTATCATACTTTACACCAGATAGTTTCACAACCTCATCGATCAGCGGAGAAAAAACATCGGTATCATAGTTCGAGCTTTTCTTTTGCAGAACTGCACAAACGCGCTCGAAACCCATTCCTGTATCAACATGTTTTGCAGGAAGCTCATTAAGTTTACCGCTTTCATCCCTGTTGTACTGTATAAATACAAGGTTCCAGATTTCAATACATTCCGGTGAACCGGCATTAACATATTCCGGATTGTTAAAATCGTTGCCGACATTTATATGAATTTCCGAGCAAGGACCACAGGGCCCGGTATCGGCCATCTCCCAGAAGTTGTCTTTTTCACCAAACTTCAACACGTGCTCAGGATTAATATCAGTTTTGGTTTTCCATAACTTATGAGCCTCTTCATCATCTTTGTAAACAGTTGCCCATAGTCTTTCTTTTGGTAGTTTCCATACATTTGTTAAGAGTTCCCATGCCCAAATAATAGCTTCCTCTTTATAGTAATCTCCGAAAGACCAGTTGCCAAGCATTTCGAAAAAAGTATGATGATATGTATCATGCCCAACTTCTTCAAGATCATTATGTTTACCGCTGACACGAATACACTTTTGAGTATCTGCTACGCGTTTATAGTCGCGTTTTCCAACTCCAAGAAATACATCTTTAAACTGATTCATACCTGCATTTGTAAAGAGAAGAGTCGGATCATCAAAAGGAACAACAGGTGATGAGGGAACTATTTTGTGATTTTTACTTTGAAAGAAATCGAGAAACTGTTTTCTAATTTCGCGTGAAGTCATGCTTTCCTTATTCTAATTTTAAGAATTAAAATTATTTAAAAAATAAATTATTACTGTGTTTTTCCGAACCCAAAAATAAATAAATGCTTTGTAAGCTTAAACCTCGGGTATTATTTACAGTATTATGATTGATTTTTAGATATTTCAACTTTAGATTTGTTCCAAAACAAAATCTATTCTTAAGTGGTCACAGAAAAAGAATTTACAGACTCCGAATTACTTCATAAAGTTGCTCAGCGTGATTCAAAAGCGCTCGAATCGCTTTATAACAGATATTCAGCTTTATTATTTACGCTTACAAAAAGAATGCTTGCAGACAATCAGAAAGCTGAAGAAACACTGGCTAATGTTTTTTTAATAATCTGGAAAAAGGCATCGTTTTTCAAAACAGGATCTAACAACGCTTATTCTTGGATCCTCACTTTAACAAGGAACAAAATCCTCGACACTTTGCGCAGAGAAAAAAATACCATTTCAATTCCATATGATGACTCTTACGAAGATAAATTCATTATACCTCCATCTCTTTCTTACGATGATAAAGTCAGCTTAAATGATATTGATAAAAGCAAAGAAAAAATAACTGCCGCAATGAATAAGCTTACAGATGCTCAGCGGTATGTAATTGAGCTGGCTTACTTTGAAGGATTAACCGAGAATGAAATCGCAACGCAGCTTAATATTCCTTTACTTACAGTACAGTTGAAGCTAAAAACTGCAATCGCCAGCCTTATGGATAATTTTAATAAAGAAGGGCGGGAGTAATGAGTGATAAACTAAAAGAGCTATTGACTTCAGGCGCGCTTTGGAGCTTTGAACTGGGCCAGCAGGAAAAATTCATAGAACAAACTTATACCTCCGGAGCTAATGAATTAACTGAATTAGAATCTGTTCAATCATTAATCAGTAAGCTGCCTTTACTGCTTCCAATGCAAACACCGCCCGTTACTTTAAAAGATACCGTTGCACGAAAGCTTTATCGATACAGTGAAGAGGAACGTGCAAAGAGAATGGAAGCTGAACAAATTATTTCACAAAAGACCCTCCCGGTAAAACCTGAAGAAAAATTAGTTCTGCCAAACGAAGTAAGAGAGGAAATAATACCTGAAAATGATCAGTCACCGATAGAAAAAGAAGAAATAATAGAAGAAACAAAAGAGGTTGCTTCAGTTACCGGTGATTCTCTCGACTTTATCAAGGTCGAAGCTGAAGAAATTCCAGAAAAGGTTCAGCCTACTGTTCCGGAAAAGATTGAAGGAGTTACGGAGCCCGTTGTTATCACTAAACCCGCTCCGTTAAAAGATTCGGGCGGGGTTCCACTAAAAAATAAGCTTAAAGAATTTTCTTACACACCGTACAGTGAAAAGCTTCTTCAGTTGAATTCCAGGAAAAAAGGCGGAAAACTTGGTTGGATTATTCCGCTGCTGATTTTTATTGCAGCAATTGTTGCAATCTATTTCATCTACAATCATTTCACAAAAAAAATTAGTGTTTATGAAAAAGAAGTTGACCGGCTGAAAAAAGAATCTGTAAATACTTCCATTCAATCTTCTGACGATAGTACAGTCCGTGAAATTCTGACTTCGAAAGATGTGGCGGTCGTTAACCTTAATGGTTCTGAAGCTGACAGAGATGGTATCGGTAAACTGATTTTGAGCCTGGATATGAATAAAGCAGTGTTTCAATATTCAAATATGCCGGCCATGGAACCCGGAAAGATTTTTATTTTATGGGTGACAGAAGAAGGAAAATTTTATTCAATGGGAATCATAGATCCGTCATTAAGAAAAACTTTTTATCCGGTTTCATTTCCTGCTCTTACTTTCAGAAATGTAGTCAGGTTTATTCTTACAGCAGAAACTAATCAATATGCCAAAAGCCCCGAAGGACTTATTTATCTTGAAGGGACTCTCTAACTTTAATTTTTGTCACTTCTCTCTCTCAATAACAAAACCACTACAACTAAACTGATAATAATTACCGGCCAATATTTTTTGCCGATTTCTGCAAGCGTTTTAATAAAGTCATTAAAGGAAATTGCGCTTCCCAAAAGTGTCAGTGTTAGTCCGCCCGTAAGAAGTAAAAGCGAGCTTGCAAGATGAAACTTGTTTCTATTAATGAAAAAATAAATCATCAGGATACCTGTTCCGCTGATCATTAACACGGCAGAAGTAATCAGTCTGGAAATGCTTATAAATTCAAAACGGCTGGCGAGAAACAACAGCACCCCTGATAAAAAAATAAATGTGCCCCCAAACAAAATTCCTGGCCGCTTATTCTGTAAAGAATAGATAAGCATAACCATACTACAGATAATCATCAGATAAGATAAAATTTCAAGATAACCTATTTGAAGTATTCCCAGAAGCTTTAATACAAGAGTAACAACCAGGAAAGCAGCGATGTAAATATTTAATGAATTGAATCTCATTACAAAATCCTTTGCCCCATACTTGAAGCAATCAAATCAGTTGCAAAAATTGCACTGCTGTTTTTATTATCGAGAATAGGATTCACTTCGGCAACTTCAAGAGAAGACATGCAACCGCACTCAGCAATTGATTCCATAAGCAAGTGAGCTTCTCTGTAGCTTAAACCGCCGGGAACGGGGGTTCCAACACCGGGGGCAAAATTCGGATCAACACTGTCAACATCAAAGCTGACATGTATATGATCAACTTTTTCCCTGAATTGTTTCAGCACGCGGGAAATTATTCTGTGTATTCCAAGTTTATCAACATCACTCATTGTGTAAACAGCGGGGTTAAGTTTCTTTATGATTTTTCTTTCCTCAACATCAATACTTCTTGCAGCAATGATTGCACAGTTTTCCGGCTTAAATTTAGGGGCAAATCCGTAAAAGTTTACAAGATCAGGATGTCCAAGCCCCATTGAAGCAGCAAGCGGCATTCCATGGATATTGCCTGAAGGTGTTGTTTCATGTGTGTTCATATCTGTATGGGCATCAATCCAGATGACACCGAGAGTTAATTTGTTTTTTTTACAGTAAGAAGAGATTCCTGCAATTGTTCCCAAAGCCATTGAGTGATCGCCGCCGATGCAAAGAGGAAATTTATTTTGCTCTAAAACTTTTTCAGTTCGCAAAGCCAGAATTTTTGAGGTCTTAAGAATTTCATTTAAATATCTAAGTTTAGGATCATGAAGTTTTTGTCTTTCCATTATCTCAATGTTTACATCACCGGTATCTTCAATTATATAACCAAGCTGTTCGAGTTTGCTTTCCAATCCCGCAATGCGTAATGCCGATGGTCCCATATCCACGCCGCGCCTGCCGGAACCGAGATCCATAGGAAATCCAATTATAGAAATTGTTTGTTGAGTATTTTTATTCATAGTTATCAAAATTATCAGGAAAAAGTAAATCTGTGCAGAGCTAATTTACCATTTTTTGATTTAATGATAGCAGGTAATTAATTGGCAGTGTTCAGAAAATTTCAAAACACACAAATAAGATAAAGAGTTTTTGAATATAGCTGCATTTGAAGAAAAACTAACAACAAAACTAGATATCTTTATAGGTTGTATCAAGCAATAGTCCAACTCCGTTACCGACATCTGACAACAGGCGGTGATGGATTTATAGTTGGCGGTTTGGTTGTGTTACAGCTTGCTGCAAAGACTAAGAGTGAGACTATGGGTAATATTAATGTTAAAAGAAAATATTTATATAGAATTGACAGAGATACCAAAAGGGCTTAATGATTATGAGCAGATTTAATATGATGAATATGGATCAACAAAGCTTGAATCCACCGTTCATTACAAGATAGTTTTTATCAGATTCTCTAAACAATTCTTATATTTTGAAAGGAAATCTCAGAAATATTTGCGAGAGAGAATCAAAATGACCAGCTACGAAAAAGAACCTTACATCAGTGTGGGCATACTTAGCGATAAGAAAATCAGGTTTGAATTGTATGGAGAATATAAGTCATTCGGCTTCAAGCAACTTTTCAGCGGGCGTTACGAAGCTGAAATTATAAACAACCGGATAATTTGCACAGGGGATAATGATAAAATTGAGATCTCAGACGAAATCATTTTTGAACCGCAAGACCCCGAAAGCGAATCCTTTCTTATACGCGATGTAGTAATCGGCGTTAAATTCCACTGGGAGCGAAGAGAAAAACAGCGTTTCATTTATTCTTTGAAGTTGATAAAGGATAACGAAAATGTTGTGGCAGTAAATATCATCCCGATTGAAAATTACTTAATGAGTGTTATATCATCAGAGATGAGTGCTAAATGCTCGCTGCAAATGCTTAAAGCAACCGCAGTTGTTTCGCGAAGCTGGCTACTTGCGCAAATTGAAAAGTCCAAAACAATAAAAACCACAGCAAAGAAATATGAGTCGGGTTATATAACCGAAGATGAAATTGTCCGATGGTACGACCGGGAAGATCACAAGCTTTTCGATGTTTGTGCCGATGATCATTGTCAGCGATACCAGGGAGTAACTAAAGTAACAACAGACTCTGCACAAAAAGCTGTTGATGAAACAAGAGGCATTGTTTTGATAAGCGAAGAAAAAATTCTTGATGCGCGTTTTTCAAAAGCTTGCGGGGGAATTTCAGAATCATTTGAAAATGTGTGGGAACCTGAAATTCACAAATCATTAACAGCTGTGTTTGACTATAAGTATGAGACAGATGCCTTCGATACTGATTTCAGCAAAGAAACCAATGCAATAAAATGGATTAAAGGAAACCCTCCCGGCTTTTGCAACACAACAGACATAAAAATTCTGAATCAGATACTTTTAGATTACGATCAGGAAACAAAAGATTTTTATCGCTGGAAAATTGTTTACACCCAGGATCAGATTTCTGAATTGGTAAAACGGAAAAGCGGGATAGATTTTGGACTCATTAAAAATCTTATCCCGGTTGAAAGAGGAAAATCATCGCGCCTTATAAAACTAAGAATTGAAGGTGAAAAGAAAACAATGACAATCGGGAAGGAGCTTGAAATCAGGAGAATACTTTCTGAGACTCATCTTTACAGCTCTGCTATTGTAATTGAAAAATCTGAAATTAAAGACGACATTCCGGGGAAGTTTATAATTTACGGGGCCGGATGGGGTCATGGGGTTGGCTTATGCCAAATTGGAGCAGCTGTTATGGCAGAACAGGGATACTTCTTTGATGAAATATTAATTCACTATTTCAGAGATGCTCATCTAAAAAAGATTTACTGAGGTAGAAAAAATCTGAGAATGATAGAAAGAAAAAAATTATGAGCAGAAGAAGATGAAAATTTTGTATTCCTGTTTATCCAAAAGCTGGGGTGGAATGGAAATGGTTATGCTTGCTATGATAAAAAAGCTTCTTGAAAAAGGAATCTGGCCCGAGCTATTATGCCTTTCCGAATCCAGAATGCACATTGAAGCAAATAATCTTGGAATAATAATTCATCCTATAAAGTCAGCCGGATACTTCAGCCCAATAGCGGTCTTAAAAGCAGCCGGATTACTCAGACGAATGAGATATGATCTGATTCACAGCCACGCATCTAAAGATTTATGGATATTAGTTCCGGCGCTTCGTTTAGTTAAATCAGCATCTAAGCTGATATTTACAAAACACGTAGGATCTTTTGTCGTTAAAAAAGATTTTTTTCATCGGTTTCTTTACGAAAGAGTAAATAAGGCTCTTGCAATCAGCAATGCAATTGCAAAAAACCTGAATGATACAACTCCTCTCAAATCCGATCAGATTGAAATTGTATATAACGGAATTGATTGCGCGGCATTCAATCCTGAAAAAGCTGACAGACAAAAAATCAGGAATGAGTTTAAAGTTTCAACTGAAGAAGTCCTGATTGGAATGATAGGAAGATTCACTCCGGGAAAAGGACACGAAGAATTTCTTGAAATGGCGAAAATAATTTCATCCGGGTACAACAATGTGCGATTTGTAATTGTTGGAGAAGCAAGCAGGGGTGAAGATGAATATGAAAACGAAATAAAGCAAATGGCTGGCAGGCTTGCCGGTAATAAAATAATATTCACAGGCTTCAGAAGAGATATACCGGATTTGTTGAGTGCAATGGATATTTTTATTTTTCCATCGCATGCAGAATCATTCGGAGTCGCGCTTGTTGAAGCAATGGCAATGGAACTGCCATCAGTTTGTGCAAGAGCAGAAGGTGTACTTGAGATAGCAAAAGACGGTATCACCTCGCTGTTTTTCGAGAAGAAAAATGCTGCGGATCTCACGGAAAAAGTTGAGATACTTCTGAAAGATCCGTTAAAGAGATCAGAATTAGGAAAAGCTGCCCGGAAACGGGTAATCGAAGAATTTGAAATGGAAAAGTTTATAAACAGAACAATAGAAATTTATTCAAATGTTATTAACAGTTAGCAGGTTAATATGAGCGTTTTATCAGAAGATCCCTTAATAATCAATTACGCAAACGAAAATAATTTTTCGGAGGCTGCAAGGACATTATTTATCAGGCAAAAAGATGAATGGGAAATGCTGGCAGCGGGTGTTGAATCCCTCAAAACAGTTAAAGTAAAATCATTTCAGTTTGGCGGTTTCAGCATAAAAGCCCAGTTTAATCCCGGCAGGATGACTTCAACCTCGGCAAAAGTTGATGATCAATCAATACTGGAGCGAAAGTGTTTCCTATGCAGTGAAAATCTACCAGACGGACAGAAAGGTGTTTTATACCACGATGAATATATAATTCTTTGTAATCCTTTCCCGATTTTTCCTGTTCACTTTACATTAGCTCATGAAAAACATAAGCCTCAAAGAATAATCGACACATTTCCATACCTGCTTGATTTAAGCAGAGATCTCTCTGAGCATTATTCGGTAATTTATAACGGTCCACGCTGCGGTGCATCTGCGCCGGATCATTTACATTTTCAGGCAGGCAACAAATTGTTCATGCCGATTGATGAGGAGTTTCACTTAATTAAAAATGAGTACGGATCAGAAATATTGGATGAGAAAGATGATCTGGTTTATGCAGTTGATGATGGATTGAGAAAGTTCATTACGATTGAGAGTACGGATTATTCTTTCATTCTGAAAGTTTTCAATATCTTTTATTCAGTGTATTCTGAACTTGTAAATGCGCAGGAAGAGCCATTGATGAACCTGATCTCATTTTATGAAAGCGAATATGGCTGGAGAATAATTATTTTTCTTCGCGAGAAACACCGTTCAACTCATTATTACAAACAGGGAGATGAACAAATTCTTATGAGCCCTGCTGCGATTGACCTTGGCGGCATGTGTATATTCCCACGGGAAACAGACTTTGAAAATGTTACTAAAGAAAATATTGAAGAGATATTCAAAGAAGTATTTGTAACCAAAGAAATTCTGGATAAGATTCAGCAGAAAATGATCATCAGGTTAAAAGAAGATTCTTAAAATACTACAGGTTCATCGTTAATAATCTAAGCTTTTTCCTGGCTCATTAGCTGTTCAATGAAGTGAAGATTCTGAGAAGATGAATTTGAAATTATTATTTTAATTATCGCAGTTAATGGAACCGATAAAAGCATTCCAACGATTCCCCAGATATATCCCCACACTAATACCGAGAGCAAAATTAAAAGTGGATTAAGGTTTAAACTCTTACCGACAATCATTGGCTCGGCCACATTAAAAGCAAGTGTCTGAATTCCTGCCATTATCAAAATCACTAACAGCACAAGTCCGAATGAATCGAACTGAACTATTGAAAACAGTACAGGTAAAATCAATGCAGCAGCAGAACCAATTGTAGGTATAAAGTTGAAAAGGAAAACAAATAATCCCCAGACAATCGGATAATCAATTCCAATTATATATAAAGCAAGCGAGGTTAAAATTCCGGCAGCCAGGTTAACGCTAAGTTTTGTAAGTATGTAACGCTGAATCTGCTCGGTAATTATTCTGAAGGTGTTTTCGAGCTGCTCTTCACGTTTTTGTCGTTCAAGCAATAATTCGTCGGTGTTAGCTTGTTCATCAGCAGCGGCAGAAGATGAGCTGAGATATTTTTTGATTTTCTTCAACTCAGGTTTAACTTTTTTGTAAACATATCGGTTTTTTATAGCCTGGTAAATTGTTCTTTCACCTGAAATGACAAAAACAAAATAAAATAGCACAAATAAAATACTTCCAAGAATTGAGAAGGTAGATGAAAAGAATCCTCCGGCAATGGAGCTGTAATCGAGTTTTGAAAGAAGCTGTTCAAAAGAAAAATTTGTGAAAAAAGTATCTTTTATTCCCCAGCTTACAGCGATGTTGCGAATCATCTGGCTTAATTTTTCATCATAAAAAGGAAGTCCTTCGCTAAATTGCATAAAAGAATCGAAAACAACTTTTCCGACTCCGTACAAAAAAGCAAAGGTTATGACTATATCTATAATTGTAATCAGGAAGAGCGGGATTTTAAATTTCTCAAGAATGTTGTTAAGCGGGGCAAATGCGAAAAAAAGGAATATCGCAATTACCAGCGGTATAAAAATGTGGCTAAGCTCTTTAAGTACAATTCCGATTACTATAATTCCGATTGTTGTAATGAAAAATTTTGATGAAGAATCAATTAAAGATTTTGCTTTCATAAATCATCTCTTTGTAAGTCCGCCGGGAGTTTGCGGAGTTGATAATAATTGTTCAAAAAGCTGCCAGCGTTTTTCTTCATTCTGTTCTGTTCCGCCGCTGCTGTTTATCCATGCTTCAACAAGATCATTTCCAAGACTGTAGTTAATTACATAGCTTCTATATTTTTCAATGAAAGAAACATATTTGTCCGCACTTTCTTTTGTCCTCAAAGCATATCTCACCAGCCACTCAACAGTTTGTAATCTGTTCATTCTGCCATCAAGATATTTTCTGGCTGCTTCGGTTCCGGCATAACTGAGCTTATCCTGAAGATCAATTACTTTATAATATTTTTCAGCTTCTGAAGAGTCCAATCCGGCAAGCGGGAATAAAACTTCTTTTTCAAATTTAATTCTTTCATTGCCCGGGAAGATCATTTTAATCCCATAGTTTGCAGTACCTTCTGCAATCAGAGATTGAGGAGAGAACAAAGCATAAATTGTAAATTCCTTCCACCCTCTTTTATTTGCAAGGTTCCATTCAAGGAGTGAGTTGTAAACATGATGTCCGGGATAACCTTCGTGTGCAGCAAGATCAATTGCACGATCTATATAAACCGGCAGATCGGTATTTACCTGGATGGTGCTGAAGTAATTTCCTTTGTACCAGTTGTATGCACCCCAGGGCTGATTTTTGACATACTCGACTTTAAAATTTTCTGATTCGGGAATATAAATATGCTCAAGTGTTCGCCTTCTGCACTCGTTAATGGCGGCATTAAATACTCTTTCAAGATTTTCCCCGGGAATAACAAAGTTCTTTTTAAACAATTCCATCCTTTCTGAAACATTTCCGCTGCCGGGAAGTATTTTATCAAGCTCATCAATTATTTTTTCGAAGTGAGTATCGCTGAAAGAGGGTGCAGTCACATCATATAATGTTTTAGTTTCTGTATCGAATGAAAACGTAATTCCGTTTAACATTTCCACCTTCATTTTACAGGCAAGCAGCTGTTTATATAAATATCTGTAACGAAGTGTTTCCAGCTCGCTTGCTTTATAAGAGGCAAGGGACTCCAGTTCTGATAAAAGAGTATCGACCTCCGCAGAAAGCATTACATGTGCAGCAGAATCAGAAGTTAGGTTCTGTTCAACTGGTTTCCACTCAGGGGGTCCGTAATATGCATCAACAAAATCAGGGTCATATTTCCCGATATCAAGAACTAGTTTCACATATTTTTCGGCAATAATATTCATTTTGATTTCAAGATCACTAACAACAATTTCATCACGACGCTGACCGCACGAGAGCAGTACCAAAGAAGCGAGAGAGATTAAAAATATCCTGATCATTCTCTTTTTTCCCGTGCATCGATAAATGACTTCACCGCAAGAATTAAAAACACCAGGCATAGAAAAGCCATTATTGCCTGAATGGTTATTGCCGAAGGTCTTTCAAATTGTTCGCCGCCGAGCATTCTGAAAAATTTTATCAATCCACTTAAAGTACCAGCAAAACCAAGTAAATTTAAAACAGCGGCACCGTGCATTGCATGTTTTAAGTATTTTTCATTTAATCCAATCCATCCAAGAATAAGTAAAGGAATTCCGAAAAAGGTTGGAATCAAAGCAGTAATACTTTCACTGCTTATTCCAAAGTAACCATAAAGTCCCATCAAAATAAAAATAATACCATAAACGATAGTTAGTTTAGCCATAATGTCTCCATAATTTGAAAATTTATTTTACTTAAGACTCAAATAAAGTTTTACTTTATTTCAAATTCAAAAAATTTGCCTTCTTCCAAATGTGATTTGCCAGATTTTTTATTTGGGACGACACAAGTGAGTAAATACTTACCTTCTTTAAAGGTCATTGGCAGCCAAATTTCATATCCGGGATTGATATCGAGTGAACCACCCACAGGTAATCCTTTTGGATCACCATCTCTGGTTATTTTCCACTTGATATATTCTTTGCTAGTCACTCCTTTAAATAATTTTATAAAATCAACTTCGTGGTTATCAGCTCCGACATTGATAACTTTAATTAAATTACTACCCTTTACTGGCAGTTTAGAAAATGTAAAAGCCGTATCGGATAGTTCTAAAACTAAATCTTCTTTGGGCTTTGAACCAATTTCGGAGCTCGTTTCTGTAACAAAAAAGTCTTTATTCATACCTAACATTAAATGGTTATCAACCCAACACACAATTCCATATTTACCGGGTGTAAGATTAATTATTACTTCATTTGAATCATAAGGAGTAGTCATACCGGGTCCACCCAGATCTAAGCTGAAAGAAGGGAAATCTATTCCTGCCGCTACACTGTCAATATATGATTTTATCGTGAACGAGTCATTTGTAAATCTGAAAATCAAACCTTCGTGAATAAGATTGCCATGATTAATTAACCGAAAGACATTATATCCGGCTGATATAGTATCTGGCATATTAAACTTAAACTCATGAGCCTCAATTCTAATGATTCTGTATTCTGAGGTTTCTGATTCTTTTTTAGTGCATCCGAATAACACAACAACAATTAAAATAAATAACTTTAAAAGTGAAGTTTTGATCAATTTACATTTGTTCATCTATTCTAACTTTAAAATATGGTATCCAATTCCGTTGATGACAAGATCAATTCTACTATTTTTAATAGTAAACTCTTTCCCACTGATCAGGTCTTTTGCTTTGCTTACTTTGTACATTCCGGGTAAAATAAACTCCGGTTTTTGTTCATTGGAACTCTTATTCACAACAGTTAATATTCTCTCATTCATATCAGATCTTAAGTAAGCATATATATTTTCATCTGCCTGCAAAGTTAAAAAATCTCCATATCTCAGAGCCGGATGATCTTTTCGGATGTGGATAAGTTTACTTACATCTTCAAGAGTTTGTTTTTCATATTCATTAAGTTCATCACCGAATTTCATCATTCTGCGATTATCCGGATCTGAAGCTCCGGTCATTCCAATTTCATCACCATAATAAATAATTGGTACTCCGGGAATAGTTAATATGTATGCGAGGTGCAATTCTAATTTATCATAGCTTTTGGGGTCATCAACTTTCGGTGGATTATTCCAGGCAAAATCTCCTGCTCTTCCATCATTGATTGCAAGATCACCATCGGCATAAGCCATATAGCGGATTTTATCATGGCTGTCCATAATGTTGCCCATCAGGTTGTTGTAACCGAAAACCTGGAAACTTTTCTGCATCTGATAATCAAGCAATTTGAAAGAAGCGTTTTCATCGAGGAAAGTTGGAATTGCAACATCGTAAAGATTAAAATTAAACTGGGCATTCAACTGTCCGTTATTCACATATGAAGCTATCAACTCGATACCTCCGAAAGATTCCCCGATTTGATATAAACCTTTGTTCAGAGGTATTTCTATTTCACTTTTTAATTTTCTTGTAAGTAATCTCCAGAATTCATTTGGAACGTGTTTTACTGCATCGTGACGGAATCCATCTGCTCCGGTTACTTTTAACCACCAAACCGCATTATCGGTCATAAATTCAAGAGCTTCGTAAGAACCGGCAAAATCAAACGAGGGCATATAAGGCTCAAACCAGGTAGTAAGTCTGTATTCATCCCACAGTCTTAGGTTTAGTCTTCCGTTCGGCAGATAAAAAGTTCCGAACCAATCGCGGTGATCTTTCCACATCCAGTGCTCTTCGTGAATATGATGAGCAACGTAGTCCCAGAAAACTTTCATATTCTTTTGATGTGCAATGTCAACAAGCTTATTAACTAATTTCATATCTCCAAAATGCTCCTCAACTTTGTTCGAAGAAACCGGCCAGTAGCCATGATAACCTGTATAATACCTGTGAGGTGGAGGGAATTCACGGTAAGCTTTATTTGTGTTGTCAACAATCGGGGAAATCCAGAATGAGTTAATACCAAGTTTTTCAAAATAACCGTCTTCAAGCTTGTTAACTATTCCCTGTAAATCACCGCCCTGATAATTTGCAGGGGTGAAAAGTGAATCATGAACGATTGGATTGTCGTTTGATTTATCCCCGTTATTAAAGCGGTCAATCATAATACAATAAATTATATTATCGTTAAGAGTACGAACTCCCGAATTTCCGGCGATAATTCCATCGTGGAGCTGAACAGTTTGTATATTGGAATTATACCCGTGCCCGTTGACTGCTATTCTTATAAAATGATTGCCTGAAAGCATCTCATTTTTTGCTGTTAGAATTATTTCTCTTCCTTTTATCTCTATAAGCTTGTCAGGAAATTTTTGATTATCAAAGAGTGCAATCACAGATTTTCCATCAACCAGCATACTTTTATCGATGCTTTCGAAATAGAATTTCAGTTTCAGTTCTTTTCCTTTTTTTTCTGATCCGAGAACATGGAGAAACATTTTATCCTTTGCTGCTTCTTCTATAATTCTGACAGAGTTGAAATCTCCCATCCCGTTCGGAACTTTTACCGGGTTATCAAAGTCGATAACTTCGCGACCGTCAATGAAAAACTTATATTCATATCTTCCCGGATCAAGAGGAATTTCAACTTCCAGAATGCCGTCGCCATTTATATCTTTCATTGGGAGGTTATGCCTGTCCCAGCTATTAAATTGACCGAAGAGATTTACTTCTTTTTCTCCCTCTTTTGGTTTATAAGTAAAAAGATATTTTTGACTTCTCTTAAGTTTAACAGGAATCAGGTAGGTTTCTTCGCCAAGATTAAAGGGAACCAGTTCTATCCCCGAAAAAGATTCTTTGGGAGTTAATGATACTTCCATCGACTTATTATCATAAGTAACTTCGATATTTGGTGTCGAACTAAATTCAACATTATATGAGGGCGAATAAAAAATATCACTGACCAATACTTTTGTTGCTCCATCCTGCTGAAGATTTATTGGCTGAATCAAATCATAAATTTTTTGTGTGTATGCTGTGCAGCTAAATAAAATTAAAATTGAAATAATCCATCTGATCATAATTGTCCTTTTTTTGTTTTTAGTCTCTGGATCTGCTAAAAAGTTTAAGAGACGGGTAATTCCTTAAAGGTAAAATTAAATGAACTTAATGAAAGTGTAAAATAAGAAAGACAATTATGGTATTTAGCAATAGCGCAACAAATATTTTTTCGTTCATTTTGCGAATCTAATCAAAGGCGAAAATCGGAACATTTCACGGTTGATAAGATCTAATTGTTTACAGATTACTTTTGCCTGAATTTATAAAACAGAAATCAGTTTGAAAGCTTAACAAGTCATCTGATCAGGCAGATGAAATTTAATTATTGCAACAAAAAACTCTTTTATAAGCGAAAAAGCTGAATCTTCGGCTTATTTAGCTTTTTTTTCAACCATTCAATTAATTTGTATTTAACGGGAGCTGACAAATCCTTTTTGCTTTTGTAAATGAGTACGGGGATCACATCTGCAGAATCTTTTGAAACAGAAAAAGAATGATCTGCAATTGAAATAGTCTGAATTTCTGGAAATAAAATTTTTGTTTCAGAAAGAATCGATTCGTTGTCATAAATCCGGGAATTTAATTTTTTTTCCAGCTCTGCAATTCTTAATTCTTTCTCATTCAACAAAGACTGCGTACCCTCTAATTCCCCCTTTATGATTTTTTTAATGTCGGTTGTGTCTTGTTTAATAATCAATTGGGAGTTTTCAATTCCATAATATTTCAATTTATCATTCAGGAGTTGAAGTTCAGGAGGAGAGAATTTTTTTGTAAGAAAAGCGAGTTCAATCTTTTTAGGTTGTGAGTAAAAATCGACTTTCTTATAAATTAATACATACCCATTACTGATAAGTTCTTTATCAATAAAATCAATAACAGACTGATTATACTTTTTTTCGGATATCAGATTATATGCAATATAAATGCTCGGGATGATTAAAATTATTAGCAGTGCTGTGATTCCATTTCTTATCCTCATCTGACGATTTTTATCTATTTCAAACACTGCCGGATATTTCAAATATTTTACAATTAGAAAAGTTGAAAGGCAGATGAACACGCTATTAATCATATATAAATATAAAGCTCCTGCAAAATAGGCCAGATTTCCAACTGCCAATCCATAACCTGCTGTGCAAAGAGGCGGCATCAATGCAGTAGCTATTGCAACACCCGGGATAGGATTCCCTTTTTCTACTCGGGTTATTGCAATTACTCCGACCAGTCCTCCTAAAAATGCAATTAAAACATCGTAAATGTTCGGATTTGTTCTGGAAAGTAATTCTGACTGAGTTTCTTTAAAGGGACTTATATAAAAATACGCTGCTGAAACCAGGAGGCTTACAAAGGTTGCTACAATTAAATTCTTTAATGATTTTTTAAGTAATGATAAATCCAGGATCCCCAGGGCGAACCCTGTGCCCACAATTGGTCCCATCAATGGAGAAATTAGCATTGCACCAATTATTACTGCAGCCGAATTAACATTTAAACCAATTGAAGCGATAACAATCGCACAGGCAAGAATCCATAAATTAGAACCACGAAAAGAAGTGTTTGCTTTTACATTTTCTAATACTTTTTCTCTGGCTTCTTCACCCTTTTTCAGGCTGATAAAATCCAAAATTTTTTTCATCCCGGTCGTATTAAACATTTTTTTATTTCCGCTATCTGATATTAGAATTGTTTACCTGCTAAAAATCAGCATTAAAATTAAAAAAGATTAATCTGTATATAAAAAACAACTAGAGATAAACAATCATTGACTCAAAATAATAAGCTAGAGATTAATTTCACCTGAAATTAAATCAAAAAGTACTCCGCCCGAAATTATCAAATTATTGATTCCTCTGTTTGGGCTGTTGAATCCGGCATTACTAAGATGTCTGAACCCAATTCTCAAATCAAAATACCAGTGATCGGATAATTGAAAATTAATACCTGCAATTATATTATTTGCAAAAAGGAAGCCGCTTCGCTGACGGTTTGGAACTCCTGAAACGTAGTTTGGCCCTATTGAAAGAATTGTATAGATTTTAAATAAATCGGGTATCAATTTAAATCTGGTGCATAACCCAACATTCGAACCATATTCGTAACCACTTGTATATTTTCCCTGATCGTTATCCGGTTTGTATTCAGTTATATTGTATTGTGGTTGAAAAATCAGGTCAAGTTCCCAGTTTTTATCGGCAGACAGATTGTAACAGTATTCGATCTCAAAGAATACAACTTTGTAGCTGTAAGGAAGGGCAAGCGAAACAAAGCTTAATTTCTGATTGCCGAAACTGACCAGATAACCAATCTTATGTTTTTGACAAGTACAATCAGTGGTTTGCGCAAACAAAAACATAAGATTAAAAACAAATAAAGCGAAGAGAACGAATAATATCTTAAGTGAAATATTCATGATAAAGCAGAGTAATCTTTAAATAACTTGAAATGAAAAATTATTTTCGCTCCGCTAAAGATTATATTCTCCGATAAAATAAAATTTATGAACCGTTTCTTTATCTAAAAGGATAACATTCAAAAAATTACATCCGAATTTAAATTAAAGTTTTTTCACGGGAGGTAAATTCAATTAATAACCTCACTGACTTTAAGCTTGCGAAGGTTAATCCGATAAAACACAAATGCAGGAATGAGAAAACTTACACAGCTAAAAACAAGCTTTATTTCATAAACAAGAATAGCAGAGATATTAGCCGAGGGGACGAATGCAAATGCAATTCCAAAAATTGTCATTCCTCCGCCGATAAACCCGGCGATTACCGTAACAAATTTATTTGAAAAAAATCCGCCGCTCTTTCCGTAAGTAGATCTAACTTTAATTAAAGCAGCGAACATATAAACGTAAGGAATTAATTGCAGTACAACTGTAGTTTGAAGCAGGAACATATACATATCCCCAACAGAAGAACCTATAGCCGCAACTATAATAACAAAGCTTGACGCCACTCCCTGAACAATCAGCGCTACGTGAGGGGTGTTATGCTTCGGGTGAACAGTGCCGAGTGCTGAAGGAAGGTACCGATCAATTCCAATTACAAATGGAATTCTTGCCGCGCCTGAAAGCCATGCTGAAGTATTTCCAGCGGCATTCATTATCATAAAAACAGCAACAGGAAAAACAATCCAGCCAATCCCGATAGCTTCTGCTGCGCGCTCTATACCCTGAAGAATGCCTTCAATAATTCCAATTTCTTCAAATGGAATTGAAATCAATAATGCAGTTGTAACTACCAGGAACATCAAAATTGTTGAAGTTCCCGCAACTAATACTGCCTTGGGGATATTTTTTTGCGGCTCTTTTACCTCATCTGCTATCACTGATCCGAGTTCAAGCCCAACGTAATTCAGACACACAACACTCAGCAATGACAAAAAAGTCCAGTTATCAAGAGATGAGAAGACTGAGCTCATTGAAAAGGTGACTGAAGAACCTTTTGTTGATGCAGTAATTATACCAATAACCAAAATTGTCGAAGCTGTTATAAATGTGCCCGAAGCACCTAAATTCTGAACCCATTTACCGACGCCGAATCCGCGAATGTTGAGATAAGTTAAAATCCAAAGGAGCCCAAGAGAAATACTCATCATTAAAACCGGGCTGGAAGACAGAGAGGAAGTTGAATTACCAATTATGTAGGCAAGAAAACCGATAATATAAAACAAAAGAGTAGGGATATAGAAAATATTGTTTACCCAGTAAGCCCAGCCGGAGATAAAGCCATGAAAATCACCCCAAGCTGCTTTATTCCAATTATAGATGCCGCCTTCGTGAGGAGAGCGTTTTGAGAATTCGAGCACCGCAATGGCCTGGGGAATAAAAAAGAAAACAAATCCGCTCAGCCATAATATAAGAGCAACCGGACCGGCACTTGCAACAACAGGAACACTATTTAAATTTACTAATGCAGCGATGAGAAAGAAGGATAAATCCCTGAATCCAAGGACTCTTTTTAGGTAAGGTTTGTCTCCGTTCAATTTTTATGTGCGCTCGCAAAAAAATTTTCTAAACAAATATTTAGTTTTCATAAACTAATTGCAATAGATAGGATAAATTTTTTTTTGCTTTGAAGGTCGGCTTTGACTTCAGATATAAAACATTAGTACAACTTAAAGTTTGAAGTAAGGTTACTCTTCATTTTGTGATAGATCCACTGCGCTGGTAAAATCTTTTTCACCAATCTGCTGACGCCAGAGAGCATAATAGAGTCCTTTGTTTTCCAAAAGCTCTTCATGTTTGCCAGACTCTACAATTTTACCACGTTCAAGAACAAAGATTTTATCAGCATGCATTACAGTTGAAAGTCTGTGAGCGATAAGTATGGTTATAATATCATCCCGTTCTGATATACTGCGAATAGTTTTTGCAATTTCTTCTTCGGTAAGCGAATCAAGAGAAGATGTAGCTTCATCAAAAATTAGTAAATCTGGATTGCGAAGCAATGCCCTTGCAATTGAAATTCTCTGTTTTTCTCCCCCGCTTACTTTTATTCCTCCCTCTCCGATAATTGTATCAAGACCTTTTTCGGCGCGCTCAAGTAAACTTTGGGCAGATGCTTTTATCATCACATCAAGACATTCATCATCTGTTGCATCTGGATTTACAAAAAGAAGATTCTCTTTTATACTTCCGGAAAAAAGTTGTGTATCCTGGGTAACGAACCCTATTTTGTTTCGAAGTTCATCATAATCGATTTGTCGTGAGGAAATATTATTGAAAATTATTTTTCCTTCTTTGGGGACGTACAATCCCACAAGAAGTTTTACAAGGGTTGTTTTGCCTGAACCTGAAGGGCCAACAAATGCAATTGTTTCTCCCTTATTTGCAGTAAATGAAATTCCTTGCAAAGCATGCTTGCTTGCTGATTGATGCCTGAAAACAACATCCCGGAATTCCAATTTGAAGATCTCGCCAAGTACCTGAGGATTTTCAGGTTTAGTTTCAACAGGTTTTTTCAGCAGATCTTCATAATTATTAAGCGAAACTTCAGTTTCGCGATAGATATTTATTATATCTCCAAGACTTTGAAGCGGGCCAAAAATAAAAAAGGAATAAATAAACATTGAAAAGAATTCGCCCACTGAAATATCACGAATAAAAATCAGATAAAGCAGTAGAAATAAAATTGTCGTTCGGATAAAATTAACTGATGTTCCCTGGATAAAACTTAGCGTTCGGATGTATTTAACTTTTTTTAGTTCAAGACTGAGAATTTTGTCGGTGGTTGAATTCAACCTTTTGATTTCCTGGTTGCCTAATCCAAGGCTTTTAACAAGCTCAATATTCCGCAATGATTCAGTAGTTGATCCTGCAAGAGCAGTAGTTTCGCTGACAATCACCTTCTGAATTTTTTTTATTTTCCTGCTGAGCACCGAGCTGATAAAACCGAGAATAGGAACAGCAGCAAAAAAAACAGGCGCAATAATCCAGTGAACATTGATTGCGTAAATTGTTAAAAAGATTACACCAACAATTGTTGTAAATAAAACATTCACCGACGCTGAAATTAATTTTTCTGTATCTGTTCTTACTTTTTGTAAAATGCCAAGTGTTGTGCCGCTTCTCTGATCTTCGAATTGAAAATAAGGAAGCTGAATTGAATGGCGAATTCCGTTTGTGTAAATATCCGCACCTATTCTTTGCGTAATAACATTCAGGTAATAATCCTGAAAGTTCTTTGCAACCCTTGAAACAAAAGCAACTCCAACTGCTGCAGCCAATAACAGCAAAACCCCTCTGATGAACTCTTCACTTGTGTATTGATTAAATTTTGTTGCATAATTATCAATCACGATTTTAAATATTAATGGATCAAGCATTGAAAAGATCTGGTTTACCGCTGCAAGAAACAAAGCAAGCAATACAAGCTTCCAATAATTTTTAAGATATGAATAAAGAAGTTTCATTTTAGAGTTTTAATGTTTTCGGATGCCAATTTCAAAATAAGGAAAAGATTAATATAAAAAAGGCTGACCGCTGCCTGCAGTCAGCCTTCTTTATCTAAAATGGAGATCTAAAGAATTGAATCCTTAGCTTGCTTTGCTATTCTGAATTTGAGGACTTTCTTTGCAGGGATAACCATTGTTTCTCCCGTAGCAGGATTTCTTCCCATCCTTTTCTTTCTATTTACTACGACCAACTTACCCAATCCTGGAATTACAAAAGACTTTTTAGCTTCTTTGTATGATAGTGAAACTAATTCTTCTAAAAACATACCTGCAACTTTTTTTGTTGTCCCGGTCTTCTTTGACAGGTGGTCGAGTATCTGAGACTTAGTCATTGATTTTGAGGCCATAAATTAACCTTTCTTTTTTGGTTATTGATACGGGCACAAAGTTAAAAATTTTCTGATATTAAAAAAAACACTTGAAGCCAGGCAGCTCGGTTTATTGAATACTTTAAGTGGGCACATTCATAGCTCTTCAATCAATTTTATTATTTTTGTGCTGTGTCTCTTATTGTTTAATTTAACTTCAAGTTTAACCTTTATTAAGTACAGACTCTGCTGATGCACCGATTAATTTTCTTTTTTCTGATTTCATTAGTAACAAACAATCTTGCACAGGTGCTCGACACAATAAAGATCAACCCGGTGAATTTCACGCAAGATTCATCAGCAGTAACTCCAATTGATACACTATCATTTGCCGACAGTTTACTGAATACTGACAGCTTGAAGGTTGAAGCAAAAAAGGGGAAGATGATTCCTCTTTATCAAACTCCTCTCTCAGTTGAAAATCTTATAATCAAAAAACATGATTTCCTCAGAATAGATTACAGATATACAGCAGATTTTTTTAAGCTCTCACCATTTTATTATTTAAAGGATTACGGAACACTTGGTCAGCCAAATGATCTTTTTCTTTACGGAACAAATTCAAAAGGTATTAGTTTTTTTGAAGACGGAGTTTATTATAATAACCGTTATTCAAATCTATTTGACCTTAATCATTTTCAATCTGAATCAGTTGACTCGATAGAAATTGCCCCATTGCCGCGAGGATTCATTTACGGGCCTTATAACAACTCTGTTTCGGTCAATCTTATTTCTAAAGATCCTTCTCCTTCTTTGCCATACACACGTGTGAAATATTATGAAGGGCCGTATGATGAAACAATGATTGACGGTTTGTTCAGCCTATATGTTTTCAGGCAGCTAATTGCTTCTGCAGAAATTACCAACCGTATTGCAAGCAATCGCTACTTAAATACGGATTATTCCGTTTGGCAGGCAAAAGCAAAACTCAAATATCTTTTATCAGATTCAATAAACCTTATTGGAACGTACCGTTATTCAAGTTCCGAAACCGGATTAAATGGGGGTGTGGATGTTGACAGTATTCTTCAAGCTACACAGAACCTCGAAGCGGTACTATATAATAACCTTGAAGCCCCTGTTATAACTGAATCCGGAAGATTAAAAGTTAAACAGCATCATTTTGGTTTGAGATTGTTATCTTCTTTTAGTAAAAATTCTGAAACAGATTTGACTCTTTTCTATAAATTTTACCTTGATGAAAATTCAAATGGACAAGCAGGAAATTCATTTACCAACAAATTCAGGAATAAACTCTGGGGTGCTTTTCTTAAACAAGGTTTCAAATTCGATTTTTTGGATGCCAGATTGTTCGCAAACTATGAGTCAAATAAGTTTAAAGATTCTTATTCTTCAGGAGACATTCTTGAGGATAATTATTCATCAATGAATTTATTCTCAATTGCCGGCGTGCTGTCAGCTTATTTGTTAGACAGTGCTTTTGTTCCTTCTGTGTTTTACAAATATGCTCATTACGATTATCAGTTCGGAGAAAATAATTATTCCGGGGCAAATCCGGGCTTCGGGTTTGATGTTAAATATTATCTTTCAAAATTTTTGAATTTTTATGCCGGCTATTCAGAGTACAAACCATTCTACTCAGATTTGCGAATTAAAACAGCAGAGCTTGGAGCCAAATTCCTTAAAGAAAATTTTCTTGCCGATCTTAAACTTTTCAATAGGAAAAATTTTAATCTTCATTACCCGGTCAATTATATTAATAGCAACTATACAACCGAAAGTAATATCTGGGGTTTATCATCCCAGCTTGGGATCAAAGTCTGGAAAATCTTTTTAGAAGCACGAGCTTCTTACTACGATATTACAGAAAGGTGGTATGACGGTATAACCACAAACAATCCGCCCGATGTTATTTTTACCACGGGGTTATTCTTCAGAGATTTTCTGTTCAATGATAATTTAGATTTGAAAGCAGGATTTGAATTCACTTACTTTGGGAAACAAACCATCGGCTACAGCCCTAACATTGATTTGGTAGGAGGGTCTGATTTATTTATTAATCCATCAAACCGGCTTGATTTTATTGCCGCAGGGGAAATTCGGAAAGTTGCCATAGTTTATTTTACGTGGGAAAATCTTTTCGATAATAACTATTATCTCGTTCGGTTTTATCCAATGCCCGAACGAAATATTCGGTTTGGGCTGTCGTGGGAGCTGTTTAATTAAAAATATTTTCAGATGATCTTTTCAATAAATCAGCTTATTAAATTATTCTGGGCCAGCGCGTTCCTCTCCTTTTTCTTCTATCTGAGCTTTGTGATTTTCAGAAAAGGTGAAGACATACAGCTTTATATGTTCACTTATTTCGAAACTTTTATTGTATTTGCGTTCACAGTTTTTCTGATTAAACGTGCTGAGCTGAATAATCATAACTTATCAGAAGACGTTCCCTCTTTTTTACCGGAAGTTGTTTCAAAAAAAATATTTAGATCTGATGAAGACAATATTTTTAAGTATAAGATCCCTCTGATAATAATTTTATTTGGTGTTTTATTCAGGCTATTACTTTTTTATTCATCACCATCAACTTCTGATGATATTCATCGTTATGTCTGGGAAGCAAAGGTAATTTTAAATGGTTCTAATCCCTATTATCTTCAACCAAACTCAGAAGTGCTTGAACATCTTCGGGATAACAACTACAAACTGGTTACATTCAAACACATTCCTGCTATTTATCCTCCGGCAGCGCAGATTGGATTTGTTATAAGTTATGTTCTTTCCGGGGGCAGGTTCTGGGGATTTAAGCTGGTCTACCTGATTTGTGAAATAATTACAATGATTTTTCTTCTTAAGCTTTTAATACTTAAAAAGAGTAATCCAAATTACGTTTTATTCTACGCCTGGCTTCCGCTTTCTATAATGGAATATTTTATAAATATTCACCTTGATGCGCAGGGAATTATGTTCTTTGTACTTTTCATTTATTTCATAGAGAAAAACAACTATAAGCTTTCATCCGTTTTTTATGCACTTTCATTTTTATCAAAGCTTTTACCTGTTTTTATTTTTCCATTATTATTACGCAAGCTTGGCTTTAAGAAAAGTTTGATGTTCGGTTTAATTTTTCTTGCAATGCTTATCATTTTTTATCTTCCTTTTTTCTACCAGCATCCGAACCTTGTAACCGGATTGTTTACTTATTTATCGCGGTGGGAATTTAATGCATCAGTTTACAACCTGTTCAAATTCCTGTTGAACAGCGGATATACTGCCAGAATCATCTGTGCTGCTTTGCTGGTAATTTCCGTTATTGTTATAAGCCTTAGATATAAAGATTTTGTAAGTGGAGTATTCGGAGTATTTCTGTGTCTGATAATATTTTCCACAACTTTATATCCGTGGTATTTGGGCTGGATTAGTGTGTTAAATCCCTTTTCACAGTTTTATTCGGTTTTTAGTCTTCAATTCACAAGTAATTTTTCAAACTTCACTCCGCTTGGAGATAAGTGGAAAGAATATACCCCGGTATTGTTGGTTCAGTACTTACCATTTTTCGTACTTCTATATTACGATATCAAAAAACGGTTTCTGAAAAGAAACTAAAATTAAAGGCTCAGTCTGTCTTTAAATTTAATTGCCTGCCTTCTCGAAACTTCAATCTTCATCCCGCCTTTTAACTTTGCAAGCAAACCTCCATTTAGCCAGGGTTCTATCGATTCAATCCATTTCAAATTTAGAATGTGTTTTCTGTTTGCACGGAAGAAAGATCTTTTTTCAAGCCGTTCATCAAGATAATTCAATGTTCGCAGAATCAGTGGTTTATGATCATCAAAATATAAGCGCACATAATTACCTTCAGATTCAAACAGCCGGATGTTTTCGAGCTTAACGAACCAGCATCTGTCACCATCTTTCACGAATATCTGATCTTCTGAAGTCAGAATTTGTTCGCTGGTTTCTGCAACCTTTTCTTCCCGATGTCTTTCTACTATTCTTTTAATAGCCTCTTCAAGCCGCTTGGGTTCTATTGGCTTTAATAAATAATCCAGCGCATTATATTCAAAAGCTTTAAGCGCATATTCGTCATAGGCGGTAGTAAAAATTATTTTGGGGACACTATCGAGCTCTTCAAGCATTTCAAATCCCGATTTGCCGGGCATTTGAATGTCGAGAAAAACAATTTCAGGATTTAGCTCATTGATTTTAGAAACAGCATCGTCTGCGTTTACTGCTTCGCCGACAACCTGGATTTCTTTATGTTCAGAGAGAAGTCGCCGCAATTCTGTGCGGGCAAGTCTTTCGTCATCAACTATTAAAGCTTTCATTTTTTCTTGCTCCTAAAGGAATAATTAATTCTGTTAGAACCTTTTTATCTGATTTATTACTGATATTAAAAAATGCATCTTCTCCGAAAAGAAGATTTAATCGATGTTTTGTGTTGCTTATTCCAAATCCTTTAGAGTTTCTTACATCCTCTTCATTTATGAATCCGCTGTTCTCTATTCTTATGACAAGATGATTTTTTTCTATATTTGATGTAAGACTAACCTCTCCGCCTTCCGGCAGTTTTGAAATCCCATGTTTTATCCCGTTTTCAACTAAAGTTTGAATCATCATTGGAGGTATTTCAATTTTGCAAGTTGAGGGTGCTATAAAAATTTTGTATTTGAGTCTCTCTTCAAACCTGATTTTCTCAAGCGCAAGGTAATCTTCTACAGTTTGAATTTCATCTTCAAGAGGAACTGTTTCAGTCCTGTCAATTCTTAACGAGTATCTTAAAATATTAGAAAGTTTTGTAATAGCATTTTTCGCATTTACAGGGTCCTCTTCTATTAAAGCTCTTATGCTGTTCATTGCGTTAAACATAAAATGAGGGTTAAGCTGCGACTTGAGAGTTTTTAGCTCAAAGTCTTTAACCGCTGCTTCCCAGATTAACGATTCAATTTCAACTCGTTTATAATTTTCAAAATAATGCAATGAAAAATAAATAAGCGACCAGAGGAGGATAATACTTCCCATGTTTGTAATTCCAATAAGCGGAGCAGCAGGATTAAATTCTTCCTTAGGCAGCAGATCAAAAATTATCTCCGTTGAAAAGACAATTCCATAAACAACGGAGCCAATTATAAAACTTGAAATAAGTATTCTCGGAATGATTCTGGATAGAGAAAGATTAAGCCAGTTATGTTTTTTGATTATCGACCTGTAAATATGTGTAGAAGTCAAACCAAGTAAGCAAAGCAAAATCCAGATTAAAGTTCTGCCCGGACTTAATTGCTCGTAGGCAGAGATAAAAAAATAATTTACCAGGCCAAACAATGTCCACCCGCATATTTGACTTGCCCAGTAAATTTGCTTTCTGGTTAGCGGGTGACTGAACTTTTTCTTTAATTCTGCTGCAGTCAAGACGGGCAATCCTGATGAAAATGATTTATAAGTAACGATCACCTAAAAATAATCTTTCTTTTCCTATTCTGAAATTTTTCTTAGTCTATTGAATTTGAAGCCTATTTCTTTCTGTGGTAAAAATAATCTCCGATAGAATAGATGTACGTTTTTTTATTATAAAAGGATTTTAGAGATGATAAATGGAAGCTTAGCAGAAACTTTGAAGTGAAAACATTGTTGGGGGCGTCGATAGTTGCGTTGCTTAAATATTCACTGTGCTCCCGATTTCTTGCCGCTAATTAGTCTATACATTATCTTTTCAACCGTAATCAAATATTATAAACAATTATGGAGATTCTTTAATGAAAAGAATTCTAATATTTTTCTCATTTGCTCTCTTAACAACTTCTGTTCTTGGACAAAATGTAAGTGTTCAGGATTATGATGTGCCAATCAGTACTGCAAAGATTTTGAGACTTTCAGGTACTTACAACTGGGCTCAGTCTTCTACTGACAGCACTACGTTTGTTACTTCAAACAATGCATCTGCAAACCTGATTTTCAGGTATTTTTACTCATCTCTTCCATTTGCCTGGTTTATTGATGTAGATGCTACAGGAGGAAAATCTTTCGATAAATACTCCCACGATATCAGCATTCGTCCAAGTATCAGAAAATATATTTGGGATGATAAGGATTGGTTTGGATTTGGTGCTTTAGATGCAAGACACGCCAACACATTCAAACAAATCGAGTCTAACCTGTTGGTTGGTGCCGGTTACGGACGATACATCAATGCGACTGCATTAGCTAAAGCAGTAAGAATAGAAGAGCATTTAATCAGAGAAAAAGTAATTTCGGATTACCTGCCCAAAGAAACTATGATAAAGATTGCTAATATTATTGAGCGCGAAGATGAATTCAGAGGTGTCTATGGCGATACATATGAAAAAGAGTGGTATGAAGCAATTGAAAAAGAAATTAAAGCTTCAGGGAAACTTGTTGGCAATTCTCTTGGCGCAATAGGAATTTTAAGAACCCAGCAAGTATTAAAAGCTATCAACGAAAGAGTTAATGAAAGATTTTATGGATGGGATGTAACACTTGGTGTTTTGTTCAATCTTTCAACCAGAGATAAATCACCAACAAACTCTCCCGCTCTTTCACTTGGAGGCAGATTCTCATATCCAATCGGCTGGCGGTCTCAGATCGATATGTTCGCAAACATAAATACCCCGATGGATTCAAGCTTCTTTAAAGTGTTTGTTTCAAAGGCTGGAATCAACTATCTCTATGAACTTAGCAACAGGATTAACTTTGTTACAGGTTACAATGCCGATTATTTCAAACCGGCAGTTGGTGACTCATACATTGACCATAACCTAACCTCATCTTTTATTTTCTATCTTGAGAATTACATTAATCTCGGTATAAATGCATCTTTGATAAGAAGAGGATTGACAAAAGTTACAGACCTTGGTGCAAGTGTTTCGCTTCAGTATAACTTTTTCTAAAATCTGATTTGAAATAAAATTACAAAGGATGCCTGTTGAAACCGGCATCCTTTTCTAATTTGAAGAATTAAGCTACTCTAATTTCCCCGCCTCAGAATAAAAATCCTTACAAGGAAATTATATCGTTATAAATAATAAATGCCATTAAAAGCAGAAGCACAGCAAAGCCGATATTTTGTATTGCAATTTTAACTTTAACGGGAATTTCTCTTTTCATTACAGCCTCAATGATTATAATAATCAGATGCCCGCCATCGAGTACCGGAAATGGCATTATATTAATAATCGCCAAGCTTAAGCTTAACAATGCAAGAAAATAGAGAAAGCTTGCAATTCCGGTATCAGCGGATTTTGCTGCAAACTGTGCAATCTTAACAGGTCCCCCAAATGCTTTCCCGAATTCTATATCTCCAGCGAATACTTTTCCAACCATATTGAAGGTTAGTTCTGTCATCCTGACAATGTCGAGCCATCCATAATAAAATGATGAAAAGAAGCCGTAAGTTTTAAAGTCTGCTTCTCCGGTATAAACCTGACCAATAGCGACGCCAATTTTTTTATCTTCACCGGGTGTTACATTAAGGGTTAATGTTTCTTTTCCTCTTAAAATTTTCAGGGGCATCTCTATCCCGGCATTCGAGGAAATGATTTCTGTGGTTTGTTGGCTTGTGTAAAGAGGAATATTGTTCAACTCAAGCAAAATATCTCCGGGTTTCAGGCCTGCTTTATCTGCCGGAGAATTTTTCAATACATCACTGATTCCAGGCCTGTAGCCCTGGGGAATAAGGAAAAACCTTTCATTTTCATCTTCCGGAATTCCTTTTCTTAAAACGGGAAGATTAATTTTGTGCCCATCACGCTCAATAAGGAAGTTTAGATTTTCACCAAGTGTATTTACGAAAATTTGTGCTCTTACCTCTTCCCAGTTTTCGGTCTGCACTCCATTGATGGAAATTATCTTATCATTAGCTTTGAATCCGGATTTTTCAGCCGGGCTGTTTTGTTCAACGAAGGCAATAGTAGTTGTTTTGGTAACCTGTTTGCCGTGAAAAAAATTCGCACCCCAGAAAATTATCCACGCTAAAAACAGGTTCATCAGAACGCCAGCAACTATAACAAATATTTTATGCCAAACTGGTTTAGATCTGAATTCATAAGGTTGGGGTTCTGCATTAGCAAATTCGGTATCCATACTTTCGTCTACCATGCCTGCTATTTTTACATAACCACCTAAAGGAAGAAGGCACAATCTGTAATCGGTATGACCTTCTCCATCAAAATCTTTAGGCAAATCACCAAAAGAAAAACCCGATTTTTTATTCCAGCCAAATAATCTTTTGCCGAAACCAATAGCAAAAATATCTGCTCTCATTTTGCAAAGCTTAGCTGCAGCAAAGTGTCCAAATTCATGAACGAATACCAGAACTCCGATTGTAATTATGAAATAAATTATATAGTCCATTTAGATTTTTACTCCTGAATAATTAAACCAAAGCCGAAACAAAATCTCTCGTTAGTTTATCACAATTAAAAATAACCTCAAGATCCGGCTGAAAATGATTTTCTAATTTATTTAAAGCTTTATTAATAAGGTAAGGAATTTGTGAAAATTTTATCTTTCCTTTCAAAAATTTGTCAACTGCAATTTCATTAGCTGCGTTAAGAATGCAGGGAGCTGTTCCTCCGGATTCCATTACATCGTAAGCTAATTTAAGACATTCAAATTTGTTATAATCCGGTTCAAAAAAAGTGAAGGATCCGATTAAAGGAAGGTTGGTTCTCTCAAACTGATTTTGAAGTCTTTCAGGAAAAGAAAGAGCGTACTGAATCGGCAATTTCATATCGGGTAAGCCTAACTGAGCTTTTATTGAACCATCTCTGAATTGAACCATAGAGTGTATAATAGACTGAGGATGAATAACCACATCAATTTTTTCTTTCGGCAATCCAAACAACCAATGAGCTTCAATAACTTCAAGTCCTTTGTTCATCATAGATGCAGAATCGATTGTAATTTTATTTCCCATTTTCCAGTTTGGATGATTTAAAGCTTGTTCAATCGTAGCAGTTTCGAAAAACGATTTTTCTTTGTTAAGAAACGGTCCACCCGATGCCGTTAAAATTATTTTTTCAACCTCTGAAAGCTCTTCTCCGACCAGGCATTGATAAATCGCACTGTGCTCGGAATCGACAGGAATTATTTCGGCAGAATGTTCTTTACACAAAACAGTTACTAACTCGCCGGCAACAACCAATGTTTCTTTGTTAGCTAATGCAATTCTTTTACCTCGCCTTACTGCTTCAATAGTTGGAGCTAAACCTGAAAAACCTACCATTGCTCCAATTAGTATGTCGTAATCAAGGCTTGAAGCTGCAAGCAACAGGTTTTTATCACCGGACAGAATTTCAGTACGGGAATTTAACTTTCTGCTTCTGAGTTCATCAGCGGCTTGTTCGTCTTTGACAACAACTAATTCCGGATGAAATTCGTTTATCTGTTTTTCAAGCTCATCTATACGGGAGTTTGTGGTTAAACCACAAATCTGAAATTTTTCCGCGAAATTTCTGATAACGTTTAACGAATTTACACCGATTGACCCAGTTGAGCCCAGCACAAATATTTTTTTCATTTTAATTCATTTACCTCATATCAAAGCTATTAAAGATAGGTTATTTAATCAACGTATTATGTGTTAGCAATTTGAATTATAGAAAATCTTTCTTCATGCTATTATTTAATTGATATTTTGTTATATTGTTTACAGAGATTTAGCTTACAACTCTCTGTTCAACACATAAAACATTAAATAAATTCAAAAAGGAGAAGTATGAATAAACTTTTTCAGGCTTTTTGTATCCTTTTCATTATCGGACTAATTTCTGAATCTTATTCTATTCCAAGATTTGCTCTTAGAATGGGAGGAAAGTGTATTGATTGCCACGTTAATCCGAGTGGCGGGGCTTTAAGAAACACCGGCGGTTGGAAATTTGGGAAAAACAACCTTGCGATGATGTCTTCAAATAATGAAAACTTTAAGATGAGCAATATGATAGGGGAGAATATAAGCTATGGACTTGATTTGAGAGGTCAGTTTTTAGTAAGAACTTCCGATTCAACTACTCAGTCTGATTTTCAAAGAATGGCAGCTTCTGTTTACACCGGCTTAGATTTATCTGAGGAAATTTCTTTGCTCGTAAGGTATGATTTCATACAAAGAGTTTATGAAGGCTATGCAGTAGCCCGGATACTTCCCAATGACGGCTACATTAAAGGAGGTACTTTCAGTCCGAATTTCGGAATAAAAATGGATGATCATACGGCTTATACAAGGGCGGGCGATTTTGGATTATTATTTGCAACAGGCGGAAGGCAGGGTTTAATTTTCACACCCGACTACGTTGAATCCGGAGTTGAAGCAGGAATTTTCATTTCTGAATTCGCTTTTTTAACAGCAAGTGTCGGTAATCCAAGAAGAGAACTTTTTGCAACTGATCCATCTTATACCGCAAGTCTTCAACTAACACCATCAATTGGTGAAAATGTTAACCTGATGTTAGGTGGTTCTTTCAGTAATTTTAAAGATAAAAACTTCACTACTGGCGGTTACAATAATGTAAATATGTATGCGGGATTTTTAGGATTCGGAGTAAGCGGTATTTCACTTCTCGGTGAATATGTTACGGCTAAAGATTATGTTGTTGCAGAATCAGTTACCACAGCTCTGATGGTAGAAGCATCATATCGAATAATTAAAGGACTTGAGTTCGTGGCGCGATATGACAGATTTGATCCCAGTGACAAATTAACGAAAGATGAATTATCACGAATTATTTTAGGATTTGAAATTTTCCCTTACAGCTTCATCGAGATTCGTCCTCAATACAGAATTCAAATGGAAAATCCAGATGTAACAAATAACTCGGTTGTAATCCAGACGCATATCTATTATTAAAATAAAAAAGGGCTTCATTATGAAGCCCTTTTTGTTAGCCAAATATCCTGGTTAGTAATTAACAGAGAATTCTTGTTTACCGTCAGCATCATTGGTTTTAACGGCTATGATAACTGTATGAACCTTTCCGGTTGAACCAGCAACATACTCAACAAGGTAACTATTCGACAAAGCTCCTGCAACAGGCAGATTCTTAAGATTCAAGCCGGATGCATCCTGAGGTACGAATTTGATTGTACCGCCAGTGCATTCGGACATCTTCCAGGGACGTTCATGATATGGGCCCCAGGGACCATTTAGCCCATAGCTTGTATCTGCAGGACCACTATAAACGGTATGAACTGTTGCTTTACCACTAAGCTTCGCACACATTGTAGCAGTATTCCAAAGTAAAGCATTGTCAGGTTGTGTTGATTCGTCTGTGAAGTTGATTATTACTCTTTGAGCATCACCTCTCCAGCTAAAAACTGAATCGGCGAAGAGAGCTGCAACAACACCATTCTCATCATAAACTGTGTTTGCAAAATTAGAAGCTCTGTTCTGTAAAGAAGCACTGTCAGGTCCGGCGAACCCTTCTGTCCTGCTCGTTCCAGAATAGCCAACCCGATTTAAATAATTTGAGAGAGCCTGTGCAGTTGTGAAATTAAGAGCGCCATTTACCTGGCCATAATAACCAACAACACCAAATCTTACATCAAGACCACTTGCCTGAAGGAAATTTGCAAATGAGATAATACCATTTGCAACTGAGTCAGCTTCTTCACCCATGCTTCCGGAGTTGTCAACAACAAACACAACATCGGCTTTCAAGGTATTTCCGGTACTAACTTTAGTTACTTTCAAACCTTTGACCACTCCGTCTTCAGAAAGGAAAATATTTGAACTTGCCGGGTTGTTTGCATCGTAAAACAACTGAATCGGCTGATTAGTTTTGGGATTTATAAGTCCTTGTAAGTTTACTTTAACTCTGTTGCCAGCACCTAAAGTAAAATTACCGGTTGGAAGAATGTTATTAAATTGTAATAGTGGAATGGTTACTCCTGCAGGGTCCTGAGGAATATCGGAGTTGTCTGTACCATCAGGTTCAGTTGAGTCACATCCGAAATAAAAAAGGGCTAATATTAAAGGAAGTGCAAAAAGAAGTTTTTTCATTTTTAACCTCATAAAAGTTATTAAAGTTTTACATCGGTTTTTCAATTTTCATGCCTAAAAAATTGGCAGCAAAATCAAACATTAGAGTTATTTTTACCGATTTGAAACATCAATATAATGATTTGAGTAAAAATTGCACAAAAAAATTTTTTTTACTCATCAAGGCATCTGTAACAACTTTTTATTCACTCAGGTATCTTTAAGAGTAGAAAGAGAGTTGTATGGAAGAATCCCGAAAAGTTATCGAGTTCACAATTGTCTTTAACCGGTATAAAAAGAAGTTATATAACTATGTACTTAAAATGGTTAATGATAGGCTCATGACTGAAGACATTGTCCAAAATGTCTTTTTGAAATTTTTTGAGAATCTTTCAGAAATTCAGAACTCGTCAAGTTACAATTTCTGGTTATTCAAGACAGCACGAAATGAAATACTCTATTACTTTAGATCGAAGCGTGTCCGCCTTGATCAATTTAATGTTATGAGCACCGATGACCTTAATGTACTTTCAAATCAGGATATTTTTCAGGAAACGGAACTTAAAGAAATCAAAGAGTTGATTATGAAAGAACTGGATTTGCTGGGGCCGGAGCAAAAAGAGGTATTCATTCTTAAAGAATACGGCGGCCTGTCATATAAAGAAATTTCGGGAATACTTGAAATTGATGAGGCTTTGGTGAAAAGCAGATTATATAAGGTGCGTCAAAAGCTCGTTAATAAAATTTCAAAACTCGTTCAATAGAAAGGTTAACCTATGAATGATTTAAGGATTAAAGAAATTATAAATCTTTATTTTGATGGAGAATTGAATAAGAAAGATGAACCAGGCTTGTTTTCTATGCTGTCTGAGAATGAAGAAGCCCGTGAATATTTTAAGCAGCTTGGTGCAATCAGGAGTGAGATTGAGAACTCAGCAGAAGAAATTCCTTCCGAGCTTGAAGAAAGAATTTTAATTTCAGTTGAAAAAAAATTGCATGAAATACACAGGCCGGCTCACAAGAAACGAATGCCGTCTCTTGCTTATGTTTTTGCAGTGCTTATGATTTTGCTTTCTTTATACCTGTTTAAAGTAGTTTCGGATTATCAGCAAAAAGTAGACAACCTTTCAGTTCAGGTGAGTTCACAATCCCGAACTATTCAAACACTTTTTAACAGTTTGCCTGCTGCTGAAGTTCGCGCAAAATTTTCAAATGAAATAATTATCAATCCAAATTTATGAGGAAATAAAATGAAAAGATTTTTTCTATTCTTTTCCCTGGCAATACTATTCGCAGGCTGTAAAGAAGAAAAGCCGCAAATCGAATTGATCCCTAACCTGGAAGCTGAATACTTGTCAGAGGAGGAAGTGGATAAATCCCTGGGTTTTGCTGATAGTAACTATGATATCCGTAAAGATTTGGTTGAAGCAGTTAAATCTATCGACGAAAACAAAACCGATGACACTCTGAGTTACATAATAGCGCTGAGAGTTTATATCGACGAAAAAGGTAAGGTGAGAAAATTAAAAGACATTAGCTCTTACTACGATCGGCTTGAGGTCAGTTCAGATGGACGTAAAAATTTTACTGACAGAGATAAACTTAATAACGCTTTGCTCAAAAAAATTGAATATTGGAGATTTAATCCATCAGAAAAAGATGGCAAACGCGTTAAGGTTTATGCCGATCTGAAAGATTTAAGCGTGATATCGCTTCCGGGCGGAAAATATGAGGTGAAGCTTCCAAATTTTATGAGTGGAATTTTTGGATCGCAGGAAGAATATCTCACAAACGCTGATGAAATGCCGATGCCTTTGGGTGGGTTGGAAGCGCTTGCTAAAAATGTTATCTACCCTGAACAAGCAAAAAGAGAAGGTATTGAGGGAAAGGTTTTTGTAAAAGCTTTGATTGACGAACAGGGAAATGTTGTTAAAACTGAAATCATTAAAGGAGTTAATCCTCTGCTTGATAATGCTGCAAGAGATGCTGTGATGAAAATAAAATTTACCCCGGGAAAAGTTAAAGGAAAGCCTGTAAAAACTCAGGTGACCGTACCGATTTTCTTCAAACTTAAGTGAAAGAAAATTGTACCCGTTGATAAATTTTATGTGAAATTTGTTAGGCCGGACTAAACCCTTAAAGGTTTCTTTTCCGGCTTAATATTTACTTCATTCTGTAATTAGCTCCCCGATTCAACTCAATTATTCACTTGCCGCTGAATTATATTTTGATATTTTTATGATATATGATTAAGTACGCATGCATATTGCTTTTAATTATTAATGCGGCAAATTTTTCCCAGAACGATTCATATAACCGCTATTTGCTTGCACAGGGATATGAGCAGTCGGGAGAGCTGGCAAAAGCCCGTTCGATTTATGAAGAATTGTACAACAACGAACCTCACAATATTCAGTTTTTTGAATCTTTAAATGACCTCTATTTAAAACAGAAGGACTTCAGCGCTTCAGCTTTATTATTAACCGAAAGAATTCAGAGATACCCCGGTGATATTAATCTTCACGGACTTTTAGGATCAACAATTTATCAATCAGGGGATGAAGAGAAAGCCTTTGAAGTTTGGGAAAGTGCGCTGGAAAACTTCTCACCCAATAATATGAACTACAGAATAATTGCAAATTATGCAATAGAAAGAAGAGCTTTCGATAAAGCGATTGAGTTTCTGATTAAAGGGAAAAGCGCTTCTTCAGATTATAAAATCTTTTCTTATGATCTGGCGAATCTTTACCAGCTTACTATGAGGTACGACAAAGCTGCAAATGAGTTCTGCGAAGTTTTATCGAAGGAACAGAATCAATTTCAACTTATTGAAGCAAGAATTTTAACTTATATCAATAAACCTGACGCTCTCGATCAAAGCATAAGAGTTTTTGAAGATTGGGACTCAGGAAGGAACATTTACTTTGATATTCTTCTTGCCCGTCTTTATTCAGAAAAAAAGGATTTTGAAAAAGCATTCAGCCTTTACAAAAAAATTGACGACGAAACAAATTCAAACGGAAATGAACTTTACAGGTTTGGAATCTTCGTGTTTAAGGAAAAAGAATTTAACATCGCTTCAAAAATATTTGAAGAACTGCTTACCCTTTATCCTTCGTCACCGCAAATTCCATCAATCAAAATTGCTTATGCAAAAAGCCTTGAAGAATTAAACACTCAAAAACAGGCTATAGAAAGAAAAAAATGGAAGCCCTTCAGTTTTCCCGGGTTAGTTGATTCAAAAGAAACGGGAAAAATTGTTTCTATCTACAATGAAGTCAGAGAAAAATACCGGCACACTGAATTTTCAAATGAAGCTTCGATCAGAATAGCCAGGCTTAAGCTTCTCGACAATAAACAGGATGAGGCAATAGAATTATTTAATGAAATAATTAACGAAGCTCCCGGCTCGCTTTTCTTCCCGGATGCGCTTGAAGAGATGGGCAAATTATTTCTGCAGCGCGGTGAACTTGAAAAGAGTGAACATTTCTACCAGAAAATTTTAGCAAGTTCAATAATTCCAAAGGAAAGAAAAAACATTGCAAAGTACAATCTGGCGCGGCTTCTTTTCTTTAAAGGTGAATTTGAAAATTCAAAATCCCTTCTTTCTGAAGTGATGAATAATCTTGGCGATAATGCGGCAAATGATGCAATAGAGCTGTCACTTCTTTTGAACACGACTGTTAATGATTCGTCTAATCTTGCAAAGTTTGCATTGGCAGAATTTTATGCGTTACAAACCAGGTTTGAGGAAGCGGCTGAAATTTACAGGGAGATTTATTCGAACCCGCAGGTATTTCTTCTTCAGAGCATATCAAAATTGCGTGAAGCTGAAATGAGGCTTGCTCTAAATAATATCGATGAGTCAATTAAACTATTTCAAACAATTGCCGGTGAAGACAAAAACAATATTTATGCAGATAAAGCCTTATATTTACTGGGTAAAATTTCCGATTATGAGTTAAAAAGTTCGGTTAAAGCAATTGAATTTTATGAACAATTGCTTGCGCGCTTCCCGCAGTCACTTTATACTGATGAAGCACGACAGGAAATAATCAGATTAAGAAACAAACTAAGTTGATAAATCCATATGGGTAAAAAACAAAACAACAACTTTGTTAAATGTTCATTTTGCGGCAGAGACGGAAATGAAGTTGAAAGCTTAATTGCCGGGCCTGATGTATACATTTGTGATATTTGTATCAGCAGCAGTGTTGATATTTTGAAGAACAACCTCGCCGCTTATAATAATTCCAGAAGTAAAAATATTAAAAACCATACTCCGGCATCGATCAAAAAAGAACTCGACCAGTACGTAATCGGGCAGGATCATGCAAAAAAAGTTTTATCTGTTGCTGTTTACAACCATTACAAAAGAATTCATTCAAAAACTTCTTTTTTTGAATTAGACGATGTTGAAATTGAAAAGAGTAACATTCTTTTAATTGGTCCTACGGGAGTTGGTAAAACACTTCTTGCACAAACATTGGCAAAAATTCTTGATGTTCCTTTTGCAATGGCCGATGCAACCACTTTAACCGAGGCTGGATACGTTGGAGACGATGTTGAAACAGTTCTCGTTCACCTGCTGCAGGTTGCAGATTATAATCTTGAACGCGCACAAAAAGGTATAGTTTATATCGATGAAATTGATAAGATTGCAAGAAAGAGTGAGAGCACTTCAATTACAAGAGATGTATCAGGCGAGGGAGTTCAGCAGGCGCTTCTTAAAATTCTCGAGGGAACAGTTGCCGGTGTTCCTCCCAAAGGCGGAAGAAAACATCCGGAACAAAGCCTTATAAATGTTAATACAAAAAATATCTTGTTTGTTGTTGGCGGGGCATTCGAAGGAATTGATAAAATTGTAGCAACACGTATCAATAAAACAAGAATCGGATTTGCATCTGATTTGAAAGACAACTTTTCAAGTGACGAATTATTATCACTTATTCAGCCGGAAGACTTGCTGCGTTTTGGATTGATTCCGGAATTAATCGGCAGGCTCCCTGTTATTGCACCTCTTCACTCTTTGTCTTCGGAGGCATTAAAAAGTATTTTGACTGAGCCGAAAAACGCTATACTAAAACAGTACAAAAAACTTTTTATGATTGAGGGAGTCGAACTTGAATTTGATCCTTTTGCCATTGAAGCAATAGTTAAAAAAGCACAGCAGCGAAAAACAGGCGCACGGGCTTTAAGGTCTATCGTTGAAGAATTTATGCTTGACATTATGTTCGAGCTTCCTGGTAAAGAAAAAGTGAACAAATGTATTATTACCAAAGATGTGGTTGAAAAAGGTGCTGAACCTATATTCCTCGAAATCGACAGGAAATCTGCATAGATTCATTCTGTACTTTTCGGAATATTGATGTGGTGCTTTTTTAATCTGGCTTTTTACTTCCAAATAATTTTCATTTAATGAATTTAAACAAAAATCTATTCGGCTTGCTGATTTTATTCTTTGTCTGTTTGATTCCTTCAGTCAGAGCACAATCAAAGCTTTTAATTTTTATGGACCTGGCACAAAACGATCATCTTAAAGCTTATGGAATTACATACCGCGCTCTAGAGAAAGGAATAATTGCAGACTGGCTTCTTAACTACCGTGGTGGATCTTTTCTTCTGGATTATAACAACGAACTTGCAAACGAATGCAGAATAGAAGGAGTTAAGTTCGAAACTCTTTCGATTGAAGAGGCTTCGCAAATTTATTCGTTTGTACAAAGTGAAGATAATAACATGGATGTAGTTAGGCTTGAGAAAGCCCCTAAAATTGCTGTATATGTGCCCCCTGGATTTGCGCCTTGGGATGATGCGGTTACTCTTGTGCTCGAATATGCCCGCGTACCTTATGATAAAATCTGGAATGACGAAATTCTTCGCGGCGATCTCTCAAAGTATGACTGGCTTCACCTGCACCATGAGGACTTTACAGGCCAATACGGAAAATTTTATGCGAGTTTTAGCAATGCACAATGGTATATCGATCAGCAAATTCTTTATGAAACAAGTGCAAGAAAAAACGGATTCAAAAAAGTTTCTGAGATGATGAAACAAATTGCAGTTGAAATTAAAAATTATGTCGGGCAAGGAGGATTTCTCTTTGCAATGTGTTCTGCAACTGATTCATATGATATTTCACTATCATCGTTAAATGTTGATATTTGTGCCCCAATGTTTGACGGTGACGCCGCTGATCCTAATGCTCAACAAAATCTTGACTTTCAAAACACCTTTGCTTTTGAAAACTTTAAAGTTGAAATGAATCCATATATATACGAGTATAGTGATATTGATATTCAACCTGCTGAAGTTGGCACTGCCGAAAATGATTATTTCACTCTTTTCGACTTTTCAGCTAAATATGATCCTGTACCAACTATGTTAACACAGTGTCATGCAAATGTGATTCATGGTTTTATGGGTCAAACTACAATGTTCAGACGGGAGTTGATTAAAAACTCTGTAACGATTCTTGCAGAAAGACCAGGCCTAGGACAAGTAAGATATCTTCACGGTAACTTTGGCCGCGGTACTTTTACCTTTTATGGTGGTCACGATCCTGAAGATTATCAGCATGCGGTTGGCGATCCTCCCACAGAATTGTCACTCTATAAAAGTTCTCCAGGATATCGTTTGATATTAAATAACATTTTGTTTCCCGCTGCAAAGAAAAAAAAGCAAAAGACTTAGTCAGTTTTACGTCGTATAAATTCACTTTAACTTAATGTCTACTATAATCTTATTTCAATAAAATCATTTTCTTAGTTTGAATTATTCCTTGTCCTGAATTTATTTCAGGGCTTCGAATCCTTAATTGATAAAAGTATACACCACTCGAAAGGTTCTGACCTTCGTCAGAATGACCACT
>JACAFB010000018.1 GCA_013388545.1 Ignavibacteriaceae bacterium | reverse complement strand
TACGGCATAGATCTCTGGCGAAAAGCTCACGGTGAAGGTACAGAATATCTTACAATTCAAAGAGAACGAAAAAGTATCTCAAGAGAAACTACATTCGGAAAAGATGTAACAAGCAGCGAAGAACTAAAACAAACCTTGTTCTATCTAACAGGTAAAGTATGCCAATCATTACGGAAGCGAGGGTGGGAAGCAGCTACAATTGATATAAAATTACGCTATACAGACTTTCAAACACTAACGCGTGCAAAAACAATTAAACCATCTGATGATGATAAAATGATTTTTGAAACAGCCTGGGATTTGATGAATAAAGCAAGAACAAGAAGAGTCGGCGTTAGATTAATTGGAGTTGGAGTCACAAATTTTTCTCCACTTAATGAGCAGGAATATTTATTTGAAGATTACGAAGTAAAAAGAAAAAAAATGTTAAGAGCCGTTACAAAGGTTCGTGATAAATTTGGTTATGAGTCATTAATGTTTGGCATAACTGAAGAAGATAAAAAATTAAAAGGAATGGAAAATTATTTTCAGGTTTGATTTTGAAGAAATTAATTTAGATTTTTAAGAGGAAGGAAGAATCAAATATGAAATTAAGAGAAAAAAGAAAACCAACAATGATAAAAAAACCTTCAGTGATAGTCCCACTAGAAGAATATGAAGGCTTGCAAGAGACTTTAGATATTTTGTCTGATAATGATTTAGTTAAATCAATTTTCAAATCATTAAATGAAGAAGCACCGAGAATATCTCATGAGAAACTTACAAAAGCAAAATGATTTGGAAAATTGAGTATAATAAAGAAGCCGTAAGAAATTTGGAAAAAATTTCGACTTCAGATAGAAACAAGATATTTAAAGGAATTGAAGCTCTAAAAGAAAATCCTGATTTAGGAAAACAACTTGTTGGTCCTTTAAAAGGTTTGAGATCTTTAAGAGTAGGTAATTACAGAGTTATATATAAAAAAGAGTTGAATACAATTATAATAATTATTCTTGCAATCGGTCATAGAAAAAATATTTATAAAATTTAGAAAAGAATTTTATTAACCCGGGGGCCAATTCATTTTTCTTCCACCCAATAAGTGTAAGTGCAAATGATAAACTTCCTGTCCGCCGTTATCTCCGCAATTAAAGACTAATCTAAAGCCATCTTCAGCAATTCCCATTTCTTTAGCAATTTTATTTGCGGCATCAATCATTTCTCCGAGCAGAGCGGCATGTTCAGATCCTTTGATGTCGGTTACTTTTGGAATTTCAGTTTTAGGGATTATCAAAATATGAACAGGTGCTTTAGGATTAATATCTTTAAAGGCTAAAACATTTTCAGATTCAAAAACAATATCAGCGGGTATTTCTTTATTTATTATTTTAGAAAAGATAGTTGGCATTATTCCTCCTTTTCTATTTCATATTTTTTCATCTTATTGTAAAGATGACTTCTTTGAATATCCAGAACTTCAGCAGTTTTACTGATGTTCCAATCATTTTCTTTTAATTGTTTTAAGATGAATGCTTTTTCTGCTTTTTCTTTAAACTCCTGGAAAGAATTACTTGTATCAATAAGATCATCAATAGAAGTTTTCTCGGCAGAAAATAAAAATTCAACATCTCTTTTTGTGATTTCTTTTTTATCTACTAAGATAATTATTCTCTCAACTGCATTTCTTAATTCACGTACATTGCCGCTCCATTGAAGGCTTTGTAAAAATTTCAGAGCATCATCGGTAAATTTAATTCGCGGCTTTTTATGTTTGGCTGTAATGTCATTTGCAAAATGTTCAACCAGTACGGGAATATCTTCCACACGTTCGCGCAGCGGTGGAAGCTGAAGCGGAATAACATTTAATCTATGATAAAGATCTTCCCTGAATGTTCCTTTTTCAATTTCTTCTTTTAGGTTTTTATTGGTCGCAGAAATAATTCTTACATCAACCTCAATTTTTTTACCGCTGCCTACTCGTTCAATTTTACCATCTTCAATAGCACGCAGCACTTTTGCCTGTGCCTGCGGACTCATATCACCAACTTCATCAAGAAAGATTGTTCCGTTATTTGCAAGCTCAAACCTGCCGATGCGTTGAGATACTGCGCCGGTGAATGATCCTTTTTCATGTCCAAATAATTCCGACTCAATTAATTCATTAGGGATGGCGGCACAGTTAACTTCAACAAAAGGTTTATCCTTTCTTAAACTCTTATTATGGATTGCTCTTGCAACGAGTTCTTTTCCTGTTCCGTTTTCTCCTGTTATCAAAACTCTTGTATCGAGTGGTGCAACGCGTTCAATAACTTCCAGAACCTGCATCATTGCTTTGCTTCTGCCAAGAATTTCACCACTGCCAAGCAGAGACATTTTAATTTCTTTGTTTTCAAGAAGCAGTTTGGCTTGTTCAACAGCATTCCTTACACTGATAACTAATTTTTCACGGTCAATCGGTTTTTCAATAAAATCAAATGCGCCAAGTTTGGTTGCTTTGATTGCATTCTCCAAACTTCCGTGAGCAGAAATAATTATCACAGATGTTTCAGGTTTTATTTCTTTAACTTTTTTGAGTACTTCAAATCCATTCATTTCAGGCATTTGAATATCAAGAAGAAGGGCAGAATAATTTCCGGAACTAATTTTATCAATTCCTTCTAACGCACTTGTTGTGTATTGCGGCTGATACCCTTCATAGTCAAGTATCATCTGAATACTTTCGCAAATTTCTTTTTCGTCGTCTATGATTAAAATTGATTTCATAAAATGATTCTGATATATCTGGTTGATCTTATTAAAAATATTTGTGATGGTAGTAAGTTTTGATCCTTTTTCAGAAGTTTTCCAAAGAATCTACCATATTCATTTACGTCTAAATCACGTAAATCAATGCTGCTTTGAACTTTAAAACTTTCTTCAAAAGCTTCTACAAAATAACCAATTAGCTTACCTAAATCAAAGATATTTGATTCGTATGAAAGGAAAGCACTTCCAAAAAAATGTGCAAGTTTATCAAGGTCGCCATAATCATTTTCAGGTGTATCTATAAAAAAAAATCTTGGTAGATTTTCATTTTTCTTGGTGAAAATATCTTCTTCAGCTGATATTAACGGATAGTTTACGATAACATTGAACAGCGGCAATTTGATTGGAACTTCACGATAAGGCACAGTTGCAACCATTAAAGTAAGTAGAGTTTCGCTATAGTCATTATTATTGATTTCTAAAGCTTTTATGTAAATCGAATCAACTGAAGCTAAATCTCCGTTATTTTTTCTTATCTCTAAAAAGTGAGTGGATGCAATATATTCGGTTATTGAATTAACTGTGCTGGAAAGATTGCTTTGCTGACTTAAAATGTTTTGACTAATTATCAATATTATGAGAATGCTGAATAATCTCATCTATGTCTGTATAACTCCAGGATTGAACTTTGGTATTTCCGGATTGTGATTGGCTGCTTCAATGCAAAGCGAAATCCATTCACGGGTTTTTTCCGGATCAATTATTTCATCAATCCACAATCTTGCTGAAGCATAAACGGGATTACTTTTTTCATCGTAAGATTTTAGAATGTCATTCAGAAGTTTTTTCTTTTCTTCATCACTGAATTTATGTCCGCTTTTTTCTTCTTGCTTTAATTTGATATCAAGCAAAACACTGCTTGCCTGATTTCCACCCATTACAGAAATTTTTGCATTTGGATACGCAAAAATAAATCTAGGATCATAAGCTTTACCGCACATTGCATAATTGCCGGCACCGAAACTGTTGCCAACAATAATTGTAATTTTAGGAACGACGGAATTAGCAACCGCATTTACCATCTTTGCACCATCTTTAATAATTCCTCCGTGTTCGGCTTTACTACCAACCATAAATCCGGTAACATCCTGAAGAAACAACAAAGGAATTTTTTTCTGATTACAATTCATAATAAATCGTGTTGATTTATCTGCAGAGTCAGAGTAAATAACTCCGCCAATTTGCATTTCACCAAGTTCTGTTTTAACTACGCTTCTTTGATTCGCAACAATTCCAACAGCCCAGCCATCAATTCTTGCATAAGCTGTTATTATTGTTTTTCCATAACCAGCTTTGTATTCATCAATCTCTGAGTTATCAACTATGCGGGCGATGATTTCAT
>JACAFB010000003.1 GCA_013388545.1 Ignavibacteriaceae bacterium | reverse complement strand
GAAATTTGGTATTATTTAAGTAACACCATTTTCATGGTTTTAACATAATCTCCCGTATTCAACCGATAGAAATAAACTCCGCTTGATAATGATGCGGCATTGAAATCAACTTCATAATTTCCTGCTTCTTTGTATTCATCAACAAGTGTAGCAACTTCGTTGCCAAGAATATCAAAGACTTTAAGTACTTGATGACTGCCTACCGGCGACTGCCAGCTGATTTTTGTAATTGGGTTAAATGGGTTCGGATAATTTTGATTAAGAGAATAATTATCAGGATTGGCAAGGTTTATTTCATTAACTCCAGTTGCCCAATCCTGTCTGTCAAAATAAACGTACTTACCATTCGAACCTGCATATAAGAATGCAGCGGCACCGCCGGGTAATTCAATAACAACAGGATTTTGACTTCCCGTTGGGCTTATTGAAGAATCCGATACTATTATTGAGCCCACCCAGCTACTTCCGTCATACGGTTTATACATTACATATCTCGGGGTAGCATTTCCAGGATTGCTTCGATTGAAAATCCCCTGAAAAATATTATTGCCATTTACCTTCCTGCTGTAAAGGTTTGAGTGCTTAAACTGAAGTGATGAATTTGAAACCCAATTGTACGGAGAGCTCCAGGTTCCGCCTGGTTGCTTTCTTGCAGTTTTCAAGTTAGTGGTACCGACATAATTATGAGTATAAACTATTGCAATCTGCTGTGCGGATGTATCTTCCCTTGTTGCAATTATCTCAGCATTGAATGTTGTGTCGGTCGAACCATTCTCAATTGTTTTTCGATTTACCCAGCCGGTTGGATCAGCGTAATTATAATTATGTGTAACATAAAGATTACCCGTAATAGCACCGTTGAAAACAGCATAAATAGAACCATTATAACCATAAGCCAGGTCGCCATCTTCATTTGCTAAAAGATTTGCTCTATCCTGCCATACAGTAGCATAACTTGTCGGGTCACTCCTTTTGGAGAATAGTGTCCCACTGCTGTCATACAAAACAAAACATCTGTAATTACTTCCCGGATAATTACGATCCACCGAGAAATCAGTACAGCCTCCATTGACAACTTTATTATTTGAAGATGAACCTGCGGGAGTTATTCTGGTACACCATAATACTCCATCCGAATAAAGTGTAAACATTAATAAGTAGGAAGGACCTGACGAACCCCAGAAATCAAGCAATTCAACTTTAACAGCTTCATTTGGTAAAGTGATAAAAAATTTCATGAATAAATTCCAATTTAATCCTCCATCGGGAGATTTATAGATATAAATTGTATCAGCGCTACTGCCAAAGTTTCTTCTTAATGCTGAAGCATAAATTGTATCACCACGGGCAGAAACAAGGGAAATATCATTGGCTATTCCGGCATGAATTCTGAAATCATTCCCCCATAACATTCCTGTATTTGGAAATGGTTGATTGTCCCCAATTGCTACCTGTGGTGCTTCAGGGTAAACGCCGTTGTTTTCCATTTTATTTGTGGTCTTATATAAAGCTGCAATTTGCGGATCAATGTTATTCCATTCGTTGATTATCTGTGCCCGAAGATTATAATATGAATTCCAATCTTCAGTGTCTTCAGCATATTTAATCTTCTCATTAAGTAATTGAATATGCTGAGGAATTGCTATTTGGTTCAACTCACCTTCAGGTACTTGTTGACTGAGCAGGTGAAAATTCGATAATAGAAACAATGAACAAAGCAGAAGTGCAGTTTTTTTCATCCTTGGTCTCCTATTATTTATAGATAATAAATTAGATTTTTTAAATAGCGCTAAAAGAAAAAGGTTTTCATCAAGAAAATGATGTACCCCACAGAAAAACAAACAGATAAATATTATGCCTCCTTTCCTCTAAAATGATCGTTTATGAAATTGGTAAAAATAGGTAAATATGATTATCAAATATTATTCCTTAAATATTCTCAAAATATTTAATAAAGATCTAGTTTTATTATAAAATATCGGTAAATAAGGAATGCATCCTTTACAGAATTTCTTACTTCGTCTATTGTATTTTTAGTTAGTATTATTGTTGTTTATAATGAAGTCCAGGCTTATCAAACTATGTATATTATGGTTATAGGGTCTGAAAATACTCATCTTGCTTCTCCTAAAAAATAAAAAGATTCACTAAAAATATCTAATAAAACAAAAATAAGTTTTGAGATTAAACTCTGAGAGAATAAAAGTATTAAGCAGCTTCAGAATAAAAAGTAAATAAATTATCTGCATTTGTTTTTCTCTATTTAAGAAATAGAAATTATTCCCATTAAAGATTTTAAGCCTCAAACAAAAATCAATTAACTAATAAACAAGGATCTTACTTTTCTTTTCTTTCAATAAATGGTTTCAGAAGATCAATTGGTACAGGAAATATTGTTGTCGAATTTTTCTCTGATGCAATCTCAGTTAGTGTTTGCAAAAATCTTAGCTGCAATGCTATTGGTTCAGATGCTATTATGTCGGCGGCTTCCTTCAGTTTTTTGCTTGCCTGAAATTCACCATCTGCGTGAATAACTTTTGCACGACGCTCTCTTTCTGCTTCAGCCTGTTTTGCCATAGCCCTCTTCATTTCAACCGGTAAATCAACATGCTTAACTTCAACATTCGACACTTTAATTCCCCAGGGTTCAGTCTGGTTGTCAATAATCATCTGGAGCTTCTGATTAATCCTTTCCCGTTCTGCCAGAAGCTCATCTAACTGTGATTGCCCAAGTACACTTCTTAACGTTGTCTGAGATAACTGCGATGTTGCAAACATAAAATTCTCAACTTCAACAATAGCTTTTTCAGCTTGCAAAACTCTGAAGTAAACAACAGCATTAACTTTAAGAGATACGTTATCCTTTGTAATTACATCCTGCTCCGGAACATCCATCACAACTGTTCTCAGGCTTACTCTTACCATTCTATCAACAATCGGAATCAGAAAGACCAAGCCGGGTCCTTTAGCACCGATCAGCCTGCCCAATCTGAATACGACAGCCCTTTCGTATTCACGAAGTATTTTTATTGCACTGGCTATTATGATAACCAGGAATGTTACAACTACAATAATAAACGGAGTGAATCCCTGCATAAGATCCTCCTTATAAAAAAATTAATTTCTATCTATTCTTTTTACTAACAACTTAAGATTGCTGATTTGTGTAACCAAAATTTTTCCGCCTTTTTTTATTTCACCATCCTGACTCTCTGCTTTCCAGTATTCGCCGTGTACCTTAACCTCTCCTTCAGGTTTCAAATCAGAAACAGCGATGCCGGTTTCTCCAACAATTCCTTCTGATCCGGTAACCGGCTTTCTCCTTTGCGCTTTAATTGCAAATGTAATTGCAAAAAGGAAAAAGCCTGCAGTTAAAATCACCACTAGAATTATAAGTTCCATTGAAATCTCCATTGCTTCTAAAACGGATTCTTCATCAATCAACATCATCGATCCTAACAATAAAGAGATTATTCCACCGATTGATAAAATACCATGACTTATTACTTTTATTTCAAGAACAAAGAGTATTACGGCGAATATTATTAAAGCAAGCCCTGCATAATTTACCGGGAGTGTGCTTAAAGAGTAGAATGCAAGTATCAAACAAATTCCTCCGATAACACCCGGTAAGATTGCGCCCGGATTATATAATTCGAAAAATAAACCATATATACCAAGCATAAGAAGTATATATGCGAAATTAGGATCACTTAATATGCTTAGTATCTTCTGAGCAAGGGACATATCAAGATATATCACCTCGGCATTTTTTGTATTAATTATTTTAGTACCTTTTAATGTTTCTACTTGCCTGCCATCAACCTGAAGCAATAAATCTTCAATGTTCCCGGCAATCAGATCAATAACATTTTTATCAAGAGCCTCTGTTTCCGTTATTGATAAACTTTTAACAACAGCATCTTCTGCCCATTGAATATTTCTTTTTCTTTTTTCACTGATAGTTCTTATAAAAGCTGCTGCATCACTCGTAGCTTTCTCCATCATTATTGAATCCTGCTGGCCTTGTAATGAAACCGGGTGAGCAGCTCCAATATTTGTACCTGGAGCCATCACAGCAATATTGGCAGCAAGCGTGATAAACACACCTGCTGATGCTGCCTGAGATCCTGACGGTGAAACAAATACAATAACCGGAATAGGCGATTCAAGAAAATCAGTAACAATTTTTCGGGTTGAAGTAAGTAAACCCCCGGGAGTGTTTAGTTTTATTATCAAACATTCAGCGTTTTCACTTATTGCTTTCTCGAGACCAGAATGAATATAATCAGCACAGGCAGGATGAATGGCACCATCAATATTTAATACGAATATTTTCGTATTCTGGGCAAAGAGATGATGAATTGAAATTAAACAACAGAGTAAAATAATAGGAATAAATCTCATAGCTTATTCCTTCATTCTTTAGTTATAAGAAATGTAGCTAAAAAAATATCCTAAAACAATAAATTAAACTGATTTAATTACACCACCTCATTACTTGATAAAGATTTTATCAAACTGATTAATAAATAATTTGAGAATTTTCGATTAGGATCACATAATAATCTGATACGAAATAAAAAAAGAAAAGCCGCCTAATCAGGCAGCTTTTTAGGATTATACAGATTGATGCAATTATCGAAGTAAAATCATTTTCTTCGTTTGAACGAATGAACCTGCTTTTAGTTGATAGAAATATACACCGGCTGGAAACTGACGTGCATTCCAATTTAACTCATAAGTGCCTGCAGGTTTTTCTTCATTAGCTAGTATATCTATTTCGTTGCCGAGGATGTCGTAAACTTTTAGTGAAACAAATTGCCTACTGCTTATTGCATACTGAATACTTGTTGTAGGATTAAATGGATTGGGATAATTTTGATATAATTCAAATTTCTCAGGCAAATTATTCTGAACAATTTCATTTTTCTTTGGCAGAGTCATTCCTTTCAACTTCTGATCATAAAACTGCTGAACTTTAATTCGGGTAGATTGAATATCAGCAAGCATAGGATCGTTAGGATTTGGACGGAATGTAACCGGATCAACTGTAATGGAATTACCACTAGCCGCTGAAGCACCAAATAAAAGTGCACCTGCAATTACTCTGCTATCACCGGGAAGCAGATTATCTATCGGCGTTGAAATATAAATTCTATAATCTCCCTGATCCAATGATTCATAAATGTTTATTCCAGCCATAATATTATACTTTCCCGAATCAGTTCGTGGGTCTTGCCAGGGTAGAGTGGTTGAAAAATTTATTGGCGAATTGCTAAATGTTTCCAGGAAAGCAAATCCGACAATACTTGGTTTTAATGAGAAATTCATTTCACTAAAATCATTATCCCAGATTATTCCGATATCGTTAACAATACTTCCCCTATCTTCATAAGCATCACCAATGTCTACATCGATAAAAAATCCGGTATATGCATCTTCAATGACTTCCGAAGAAATGTTGATTATCTCCCAGATCATTATCACGGCATTCTTTTTCTTAGCATCGTTATATTCAAGAGATCGCTGCCTGACTTCGATACCCAGGGGGATCTGAACATCATCACGAGGGAAACCATCGTAATCATTGTATTCAACCACCAAATTCTGTGCACTCTGAACAATTAAGGGAGAGCCATCCGAGTGTGAGAATTCGGGAGGCCAGCTCTGTGCATCCTCATTTATTGAACTATTAAAAACGTGGAATCTATCACCGGTATTTCCAACTAAACTTGGAGCAAATTCAGAATTGTAAAAAACGTGAGATACTATTTTTTGATTGTTAACTATCCCTCCAACCCACAATCCTGCAGCAAAGATATAATTGTCAGCTTCCCCTTTAGGATAACTGTTTAATCCTCCTAATCCATTTTTATAAGAAAAAAATCCATCTTCATTAAGCAACAGTTTAACATTATTCTTTTCATGCACTCCTTTATCAACAACCATTTGAAGTAAACAGCTATTTGTTGCTTTTTTCCTGTCCTCGGCATATAGATGAGTATTGTAAATACCAACATCATTCAAATCTGTTTTCCAGAAAAATTTTCCTGAATTCGGATTAAGAATTGAACCTGATGGTGCATCAACGTTTTTGTCCAGGAAATTCAAGATCTTATAAGTTAATTTTTCGCCGTCTGCGTCTGTAGCTTTAACCTGTGTTGAGATAATATCTCCGGGTTTACAAAATTGAATAGCAGGTCTAAAAGTCCAGACCGGCGGATTATCGTAACCAGTATTAGACCCAATAAAAATCTGCGGCCAATTTACTCCTCTGTCTACTGATAAATGGTCTAAATATCCATCATTATTAAAGTCGCTTATTGCGAAACCCACGCACGACCCAACATCAAATAATCCAAGTTCAGTACTTTTCGAAATAAAATATCCAGCACCATCATTAATATAAATTGCGCTTTGGTAGGGAGAAGGAGCTGCATCTCTCGTGCGAATATCAAGATCATTGTCACCATCAAAATCACCAACTGCACTTTCTTTCCATGAACCATTAGAAGGAAGCCTTGAGAGTGATTCATCAATGAAATTTCCGGTTCCATCATTTATCAGGATTTGATCGTTACAATTACCCGAATATTTTGGAAAGAAAATATCTAAGTAGTGATCACCGTTAAAATCGAAGATCTCCAAATCAGATGGTGTACTGCATCTTGAGGGAAGATTAGCGGATGTTATATCTGAATAATAACCTAAACCATCATTTAACAGCAGAGTATTAGAATTAACACCAGCAAACACAATATCCTGATCACCGTCATTATCTATATCACCAAATCCAGAGGCATAGTTTTCAAATGAAGATACTCCGCGTAATATTGATTCATCTGTGAAATAACCATTTCCATCGTTAATAAATAAAACTGCTGAGTTATCAACGACAGCAATAATAATATCGAGGTCGCCATCAAGATCAGCATCCCCGAAATCGAGACCTCTGCACAGAAAATTTACTTCTGGAATTCTGTCAATTGTTTCTATGAAATATCCGCTTCCATTATTAAGAAATAGTTGATTGCTTTTAGTGCCATCCCAGGCATTAGTTATTAAAAGATCGAGATCGTTATCATTATCAATATCTGCAAGCTTTCCATCTCTGGATGAATAAATAGCATTAGGTAAACGTGATGCGGTCTGATTCTGGAATAAGCCATTTCCATTATTAATCCAGACTTCTGATGTATCCAATGCAATAACGATCAGGTCAATATCACTATCACTATCTATATCTCCTGCGATAGGTATCCTCGAATTTTTGTTGACCAAAGGAATTCGTGATGGACTCTGTTCGAGAAATACCAGCGTGCCCGGTGTGGGAAGGATCGGGATAAAGTCAAATCCATTGCTTGTGATTGGTTCATTAAGGACGGATAAATTCTTTTTACCGGGCTGCAATCCATCTGGAACCTGAACGAGTATTAAGTTTGAATTTATAAATTGAACTTGTGGTGAATTAATGTTTCCGAATTTAACAGTAGATGCTTCTGAAAATCCGGTGCCATGAATTTGGATAACAGATCCTGCAACCCCACTGCTGGGGATGACTTGAGTTATTCGTAACTGGGAAAAACACTCTGTAAAACTTATTGTTACGAAAAGGAGAGCGAACAAAAAGGAATGTTTTTTAAGCATCGAAATCCTCCAGTAAAAAAAATAATTGATATTTTATCAAACAGCATACTTTTCCCTCACGGTTGCTGCCTGATAAATTTATTTACTGACAAAAGATTTCACGCCCTGTAAGAAGGTAAAATATTTAGAGAGGAGTATTCTTCCTTGCAGAGTGGAGATAATTTGTTATTAGAAATGAAATCTTTTTTAATTTTAAAGTCAAGAAAATTAAAGTTAATATTAGTCAACTCTTGGTATTTGAAAATTATAATGTTTGCGCATCTGTTTTGATATTATTTTACTTTAACGAATTAAATCTTTTAAGTTATTAATTTTGTCTGAAGAAGATATAAAAATATCGAATGAAAATATTTTCTGGAGGATTACTGCAATCTGGGGATTCAGTGAAGCGCTTCTCGGCGGAGTGCTGCATGCATTAAAATTTCCATTCACAGGAATTTTTATAGGCGGCACTGCAGTAATTTTAATTTCTCTTTTAGCTCGTTACACGGAAAACAATTATTCGATTTTAAAAGCAACCGGTGTAGTGATTATTGTTAAAGGATTAATTAGCCCTCATACACCAATTACAGCTTATGCTGCTGTATCGCTTCAGGGATTAATCGGATTTATATTATTCTCCTTTAAATCTTTTCCAAAAATTTCTGCATTACTCCTTGGTATATTTTCGCTCCTGTTATCGGGTGTACAGAAAATTTTAATTCTGACAATTGTATTTGGAAATACTCTATGGAAATCTATCGACCTCTTCATTAATTATATTTTAGTTGAAATATTTCGTTTTCATTCAATCAATCCGGACACTGAGTTTAGTAATATTATTATTATCAGTTACATGTTAATTCACCTGGCTGCAGGAATACTGATCGGTTTGCTTGCCGGAATTCTTCCTGTAATGTTAAGTAAAGAGAGTTACAAAGCTATTCCGCTAAAGGAAACCAAAGATGAAAATCTGTTTAATCAGATTTACGCCAGGAAGCGTAAACACAAACGTTGGTATAAAAGAGTCTCAGCTATAATATTTTTATTTATGGCTTTTTCTTTACTTGTAATCTCATTTTTCTATGCGCCGTATGGGAAAAATGTTTTTTACGAAATTTTATTTATGATAGCCCGGTCTGTTTTGATTTTAATAGTCTGGTATTACATATTTTCTCCTTTTTTAATTAAATGGTTCAAACGAATTATGAATAAAAGAATGAATTCCTATGCAAGTGAAATCGAGAATATCATATCTTTATTCCCTTTGTTTAGGAACATAGTCAGCTTTCACTGGAAATCAACGAATCAACTTAAAGGTCTGGGAAGAATTAAAACATTTTTATACGCATCTTTGTTATCACTTATACGGGAAGAAATAAATTAAATGAACCGACTTACAATCCTCACCGGGAAAATTGGAAGCGGAAAAACCACAGCACTTTACGAGTGGATAAAAGACAAATCCGGCTGCGATGGTATTTTGACTCGCGTAATAAATGAAAAAAGATTTTTTCACTTCATAAAATCAAAAGAGATGAGAGCTTTAGAGACAACGGGAAACAGCACTGAAACAAGCTCAATTAAAGTTGGGAAATATAATTTTGATGAACATGTTTTCGATGAAGCTAGAAATTATTTAGAAGATGCTGCAAAACTAAAACCCGATGTTTTAATAGTTGATGAAGCTGGTCCTCTCGAACTTCAAGGCAAAGGATTCGAACCCTTACTATCAAGAATTCTGGAACTATTAGATAAAAATGAATTGAAACATTTGCTGATTGTTGTTCGCGAATCTCTTTTAAATGAATTCATTAAGCATTATAAAATTGATCCAAAAACGGTGAACATAATTACAAAAGAACAGTTTAACCAGCTCGCCATTGACGCTAATTGTAATTGAGTTGCTTTTAACTGTTAATAAATTGCTCTGTAGAAATATTTTTATGCAACCTTTGTGTAATCAAATAATCTAACTGTTAAAAAAACATATGAACTACGAAATCAAAGACTTTAAAGTTGACGTTTTAGAAAAAAGTTATTCGGTTCCGGTGCTAGTTGACTTTTGGGCTGAGTGGTGTGGACCTTGCCGAATGCTCGGACCAATTCTCGAAAGATTAGCTGAAAGATCCAACGGAACGTGGGTGCTTGCAAAATTGAATACGGACGAAAACCAGGAAATTGCGGCTCAGTATGGAATAAGGGGTATTCCTAATTGTAAACTTTTCTTTAAAGGTAAAGTAATAAATGAGTTCACCGGTGCTTTGCCTGAAAAAGCAGTTGAAGAGTGGCTCAGGAAATCTGTACCAAGTAAATTTTCTGAGATGATAGAAAAAGCTAAAATACTGCTTGATTCAGGAAAAGAGAACGATGCACAACTGATACTTCAGGAAGTTCAATCCGGCGATATAAATAACCAGGAGGTAAAAGTTCTTCTTGCAAAAATATTATTATTTCAAAATCCTGCCGAAGCCCAAAGGATAATAGATAGCACCGATGTTTCAAGACAACATATTGAGTTAGCTGAGTCAATCAGAACAATTTCAGAATTAATTAACCGTCTAAAAACAAAAAATTCTTTTGACGAATCACCGGTAAGAGAAAAATATATTTCAGCAATCACTGCTCTCTCAAAAAAATCATTTGAAGAAGCTTTGCAATTATTCATAGAAATAATCAAAGAAGACCGGCAGTATGATGATGATGGCTCAAGGAAAGCTTGCATTGCTATTTTCAAATACCTTGGTGAGGAAAATGAGATAAGCATTAAGTATCGAAGAGACTTTAGTAACGCACTTTATATATAAAAAAATAAAAAGAATTTTAATCTGTCAGCGGGTAAAACTGATTTAAGGATTCCGGATTTGCTAACGCACTCAAATTAGTGACTGGTTCGCCGTTGATGATTTTAGTTACTGCAAGTTCAACTTTTTTTCCGTTGATTGTGTGTGGTACTTCTTTGATTGGTAAAATCTTTGACGGCACGTGCCTTGAAGTTGCTGAATTTCTGATTGCAAGTTTTATTTTATCCACAAGGTCTTCATTAAATGTAAATCCGGATTTGACAACTACATAAAGAATAACCCTGATATCATTCTTCCACCTCTGTCCAACAACAATGCTGTCAGCAATTTCATCCAGCGATTCAACTATGCGATAAATTTCAGCAGTACCTATTCGGACTCCGCCCGGATTAAGTGTTGCATCAGAGCGGCCGTAAACAATTACTCCGCCAGTTTCAGTAATTTTAATATAATCTCCGTGGCGCCATTTCCCCGGATAAAAATCAAAATACGTTGATTTATATTTTTCATTGTTTTCATCTTTCCAAAAAAATACGGGCATTGATGGAAATGGTTTTGAACAAACTAATTCTCCTTTTTCTTCGATTACAGGATTTTCATTCTCATCATAAGCTTCTACTTTCATACCCAAACCGCGGCATTGAATTTCTCCCCGATAAACGGGACCAATCGGATTTCCAAGCATAAAACATGAAATTATATCCGTACCGCCTGAGATTGATGACAGCATTAAATCCGACTTCACATTTTGATATACCCATTCATAATTTTCCTCACTTAGGGGTGCACCTGTTGATAAAATTGTTTTTAATGAACTTAGATTAAACATTTTCCCCGGCACCAATTCAACATTTTGACAGAGTGATAAATACTTAGGACTTGTGCCAAAGATTGATATTTTTTCTTCCTCAATTTTCTCAAACATAACATCATAATGAGGATAAGTCGGACTTCCTTCAAAAAGAAAAACAGTTGCACCTATCTGTAAAGAACTAATGAGCCAATTCCACATCATCCAACCTGTAGTTGTGTAATACGCAATGGTATCATTAGGAGTTAAATCAGTATGTAGCCATAGCTCCTTGAAATGTTGAAGCAAAGTTCCCCCGGCTCCATGTACGATACATTTAGGGATGCCTGTTGTTCCTGATGAAAACATAATATAAAGCGGATGATCGAAAAGAAGCTGAACGAAATTCAGTTTTGCATCCTTATCTAAAAGCATTTCGTTAAAAGAAATTGAATCTTCAACTTGTGAGGTATCAGGCGTATTTTCAGAATCGAAATTTCTAAGATCGCTGAAGGCAGAAACCAGAATAACCTTTTCAATTGAAGGCAGACTTTTTTTCAGTTGACATATTTTATCAATACAATTAAAATTTTTCCCGTTGTATGAATAACTTTCGACTGCTATTAAAATCTTTGGTTCGATTTGCCCTATTCTGTCAATTAAACCTTGCAGGCCAAAGTCTGGTGAAGCAGATGACCATAAAGCACCGAGGCTTGCAGCGGCAAGCATTGCAATAACAGCTTCGGGAATGTTTGAAATGCAAGCTGCTACTCTATCGCCTTTTTTAACACCGAGCTTTTTTAAATTCATTGCAAAAGAAGCGACCAGTTCTCTGAGTTCTTTATATGAAATTCTAATTGTTTGCGCATCTTCACGAACACTTATCAAAGCTGTTTTATCGCTACTATGCTTTAATAGATTTTCTGCAAAATTCAATTGAGCGCCCTGAAACCATTTTGAATGCAGCATGTCTTCAGTCTTTAGCACATACTCGTATTTTTGGGAATAAACAATGCCGCTGATTTCCCAGATGCTCTCCCAAAAATCTTCAATATTATCAACACTCCAGTTGTAAAGTTCATTGTATGATGTAAATTTTTTGCTAAACCTTCTGTTAACAAAATCGATATAAGCAGTCAGATTCGCATTAAGAATCCGTTCTTCTGAAGGTATCCAGATTGGAGTTTTCATTTTATCTTTAAATGAGCTTTAAAAGATTTACTAATAATGCAGCCAGCCAGGCAAAAGAGACATTATTTTCTTCAAGTGCACATTTTGCAGATAACTCGATGAAATCTTTTTTTGCCGGGTCACGCGGATCAAGAAGCAAAGCAGCTTTAAGCATTTTTTCATAATCCTTAAGTCTTTCATATCTACTGAATGCCTCTTTTCCCGATTCAAAATTCCGGGTGTCTGCTTCAAATTTTTCTTTGTAGAATTTTTCAACTTCTTCATCAGAAGGAATTGACTCTACATTTGCAAGCTTTCCTAAATTGTTTGCGGTGTAAATGTTAGACTCTTTAATAAATACTGGCAGACTATCAAAGCCAATTCCTTTTTTTGAAACTGGTTTTTGAACAACAAATATCGAATTTCCTGATGCACGACAGTAAAAATCGGCAGACATTCTTCCCACTAAATCAATTTTTTCAGGAATTATAATTCCATTTTCAAATAAATCTTCAGCAACATGAAATTTCAGTACTTCACAAATTGCTATATTAGCCGATGATCCTCCGGTTCCATAATTTTTCATTTCTTTTAAGATGCATTCCATTTGAAAAGGAGATTCTTTAACCCGTTTAGGTTTTACCAAATCCGAATCAATGGGAGTCAATCCGCTTTTAATAAACTCATTAACATCAGGTGCATACTCTGTTGATGCAAGACTAATTTGTTCAACCATAGAATAGGTAACACACTGAATTACACATTCGCCGTTAGAGATTAGGTTGTTGTAAGTATCTTTGAAAGTTGCATCTTTCCCTCTTCTCGAAGGAGAAAAAGCAACAATCGGCGGATTAGCACCAAATGCATTAAAAAATGAAAACGGCGATAGATTATGGAGTCCTTCTTTTGAAATAGTTGAAACGAGGGCAATTGGTCGGGGCCCAATTCCGCCCTGCATAAGTCTTTGAACTTCAGGTACACTAATATCTTTTGGCTGAATGTGAATCATATTATTTTTTATTCAATATTGATCGGCTCTTTTTTGATTTGGTGATAGTGTTTCTAAGTTTACCAAGACCGGTAATTTCAAGTTCAATTGTATCGCCATCCTGTAGCCAAACAGGTGTATATTCCTTACCGTTTTCCTTCGCTTCACGTGCATAAGTTCCGTTTAATTCCAGGTAACATCCGGTGCCGACTGTTCCTGAGCCGATTACATCACCCGGATACAATTTTACTCCATATGAAGCTCTTTCAATTATCTCAGCAAAAGTCCAATTCATATCTTTCATATTACCCTTTGAAACCAGCTTGCCATTGTGATATGCGGTCATTTCAAGATCATACTTTGTTCCGGCCGGTGTTTGAATTTTATACTCAGCAAGCTCATCCGGAGTAACAAGCCAGGGACCTAATGAAGTTGCAAAGTCTTTACCTTTTGCAGGTCCGAGGCTTAATTTCATTTCTTCCATCTGAAGTACTCTTGCAGAGAAATCATTCATTATCATATAGCCCGCAATGTAGTCATCAGCTTTATTGACACTGATATTTTTACCTTTCTTCCCGATTACAATAGCAGCTTCAAGCTCAAAGTCAAGACTTTGTAAATGATCGTCTTCAACTTTTATTTCACCTTCACCAAAAATCGCCTGGTGATTTGTAAAGTAGAATACGGGAAACTTATCAAACTCAGGAATCATTTCTACGCCTCTATTTCTTCGTGCTGCTTCAACATGCTGTCGGAAAGCATAACCATCTCTGCAAGAGGTTGGTTCGGGCACAGGTGAAAGTAACCTGATCTGATCAGCAGGAATTGATTCAGTGATTGTTCCATTCTTTATTGACTCAAGAACAGTTTGAGATGCCTGCAGGTATTTTTCCCAATCCTCAAGAAATTTTTTCATACCACGCGGCAGTTCAATTCCAATTTTAGCTGCACAATTCTTCAGGTCGTAATACTTTTCATCGAAAAAAATTCCGAGCCGTTGTTTTTCGAGATGTTCAAATGAGACTAATTTCATAAAGTTCTTTTTATTGTTTGATAACTTATTTCTCAAGCCAGGATTGACTGTAATTTTCAATCATAGTTTCTTTCACATTCCTTGTAACTTTCAAAGGCTGAAATGTATCAATCATAATTGCATATTCTTCAGTTTCTTTTTTGCCAATAGATGCTTCTGTTTTTCCGGGTTGAGGTCCGTGCGGAATTCCCATTGGATGTAAAGTTATTGACCCTTCCTGAACTCCTGACCGGCTCATAAAATCACCGTGGACATAATAAAGCACTTCATCACTGTCAACATTCGAGTGGTAATATGGCGCCGGAATTGCCTGTGGATGAAAATCATACAACCTTGGAACGAAATTGCATATCACAAAATGCTGTGTAACAAAAAGAAGGTGAATAGGCGGAGGTAAGTGAATTTTTCCAACCTTTGGTGCATATTCTTTAATATTAAAAGCATACGGGTAAAGAAAACCATCCCAGCCAACAACATCAAAAGGATGATGCGGAAGTTTATACTCAAACATTCTGCCGCCAACTTTTAATAAAAGTCTAAAGTCTCCGATTTTATCAACAGGAGGCGTAAATTCAGGAACACGAAAATCTCTTTCATAATAAGGTGCGTCTTCAGTCAGCTGGCCGTATTCATTCCGGAAATGTTTTGGAATATCAAAAGGTGTATCAGATTCCACTATAAAAACTTTGTTGTTCTGATAGTCATCAAATTTTAGCTGGTACGTAGTTCCTTTGGGAATAATCAGATAATCCCAGTTATCAAAATTAATTTTCCCGTATTCAGAAAGCAGAACTCCCTTTCCACGATGAATGAAAAGCAGTTCGTGATACTGGCTGTTGCGATAAAAGTATTCTGTATCTTCAGAAACATTAGCAGTAGAGATAATACAATGAGGATTTTTCAGAAATTCATTTCTTGCAGTTAAAATATTTCCCTTTGTTTTCTTCTTTTCAGTAATGAAATGATAATATTCAAGGGGCGCATCATCCCAGCTATTCGGTGAAGTATCAATTTTATGTTCACTTATTTTTTCAACCTGCGGCGGCATGTAAAGATGATACTTATTTGAATAAATGCCCGAGAAACCCTTGGTAGAAAAAAGTTCTTCACGGTAAAGTGATTTTCCGTCCTCTTTATAAAAAGTTATATGTCTTTTGTTCGGTACTTTACCAACTTTAACATAAAATGGCATCTGTTTTCCTCTCGTTTTTTTATTAGAAAATTAAATCAATTTATTCTTTATCAAAATTTCCGCGCAGAATCTGATCGCGTTCAATAGATTCAAACAAAGCCTGGAAATTTCCCTGCCCAAATCCTTCAGCGCCTTCGCATCTTTGAATAATTTCATAAAAGAATGTTGGTCTGTCTCCCACTGGTTTTGTAAATAACTGCAATAGATACCCTTTGCCTTCAATATCGCAAAGGATTCCATATTTTTTAAGATCATCAATATTTTCTTTAATTCCCCAGCCTTTTTCTCTGAGCATTTGATAATAAGTATCCGGAGGAGTTGAAAGGAACTCAACACCATTTGCTCTCATGGCTTTGATAGTCTCAATAATATTTTCAGTTGTTACAGCAACATGCTGTATTCCGCTTCCCTGGTATTCATCTATATACTCTTCAATCTGTGATTTCTTCAAACCTTCATAAGGTTCGTTGATAGGATTTTTAACCGGGGCACCTTCTCTTGAGCGAACAACTTTTGAAAGCAATGCCGAATACTTAGTTGAGATGTCTCCTTCACCAAACTCGATAAACGTCTCGAAATTCAAACTGGAATTAATGTAATTTGCCCACAAGTTCATTTCATTAGTTCTTACGTTTCCAACTATATGATCAATTTCCATCAGACCGGTATTTTGACAATCAATTTCAAGTTTCTGATGAGGAATAGCGAAACCCGGTTTAAATACACCTTTGAAGTTATCCCTGTTTATAAAAACAATTTCAGCATCATCATATAATTTGATTGCAGCTTCCTCAATGTAACCCAGTTCGTTTTCAAATTTCTTTGGATATCTTATCGGGATTGCACCGTTTGATAGTGCCTTCTCAAAAACCTTTTGAACATCAGGAACTCTGAGTGCCCATCGTTTTACACCATCACCATGTCTTTCAACAAATGATGTAACTTCATAGGTTGAAGGTTTAACAGCTGAAGTTACCACAATTCTTACGTTGTTCAATGTCATATAGTATGAAACGCGGTCTTTAACACCGGTTTCGGGACCGGAGTAGCCTGTGAATTGTAATCCTAAAGCCTTCGCATGCCAATAAGCCCACATTTTAGCCGAACCCACATAAAACTCAACATAGTCATATCCAATAATTCCTAACTTTTCAGACATATGATTCTCCTGAGATTTGTTTCTGATAGAAAAGATTTATGTAAATTTATAATAATAAAGTAATAGAATAAAGAAGCCGAAATTAATATCACACCCGTCAGGATTGAATATTTTTGAGTTCAACTGGTCATCCCGCTTATCAGTTATCAGGAAATACTATCTAAAAGTAAAAATTTATTTGAGGAGATTTGTCTTGGCTTTTCAAGATTTTTGCTTTCATATTTACACATTTTTCTTACAGGACAATTAAAACACAAAGGTTTTTGAGGTTTGCAAAATTCCCTTCCGAGTAAAATAAGATTCGTGTGTAAAGAATGCGCAGTATTTTCCGGAATAAAATCCTTTATTGCGAAAAATGTTTTATCTGGCGAACTTGTCTTAACTATTCCTATGCGATTGAGTGTACGATGAACATGTGTATCAACCGGGCAAATATTTCTGCCAAGAGAAAAAAGTAAAACACAACTTGCAGTTTTAATTCCAACTCCTTCGTGAGCTGTCAGAAAGTCTATCACAGAATCATTATTCAAATTGTTAAAATTTATTTTATCAGGCTGACTGTTTTTAATGAAAGAATTCAGCACAGCTTTAATTGATCGTGATTTCTGATTTGCCAGTCCGGCAATCCTGATTTCATTTGCTAACTTTTTTGCGGATAGATTTGATACTTCTTCCCAGTTTTTATATCTGGCTTTTAATATTTCAAATGCTTTATATGAATTCTTATCATTGGTGTTCTGAGATAAAATAGTTGCAATAAGTGCATCAAGTACACCTGGTGTTTTTTTGCTCCTTGGTGGAATTCCGAAATAGCTGATAAGTTTTTGGTTAAGATTTAATATTTTTTTCTTCACTGCAACCGGTAATAGTTTTTTGGGTTCGAATATAAACTTTTTAACAGTGATTTGTAAATTAGTACCATTAAAAAAGTTATTGATTAGAAACGGAGAAATAATGTCAACTTTAATGGTAAGTATTTCAGGTATCAGAGGAATTGTTGGCAACGGCTTTGATCCCGAAGTAATCGTAAAATATACTTCAGCTTATGCTGAGTTCATAGGAAAGGGCAACGTTGTAGTTGGTAGAGATGCAAGAGTTTCAGGAGAAATGGTTAACTCAATTGTTACAGGAACATTGCTCGCTAAAGGAATCGATGTAATCGATATAGGAATTTGTCCAACTCCAACTGTCCAATACACGGTGAAAACACAAAACGCCTCTGGAGGGATTGCCATTTCTGCGAGTCACAATCCGAATGAATGGAATGCTTTGAAATTTTTGAACAGCACCGGCCAGTTTATGACCCCGGATGAACATCATTCTTTAAAAATGATACTGGAGAAAAATGATTTAAAGTTTAGTGTCTGGAATTCTATTGGTAAAAGAAAAGTATTTTCAGAAGCGCTGGATAAGCATATAAACGATGTTTTAAATCTCAAACACATAAATATTGATTTGATTCGTAAAAGAAAATTTAAAGTGCTTACCGATTGTGTGAATGGAGCTGGAGTTTACGTAATCCCAAAATTATTAAAAGAATTTGGCTGCGAAGTTATTGAAATGAACTGCGAGACAAGCGGCATCTTTCCCCGTCTGCCCGAACCCCTGCCTGAAAACCTCACTGAAACAATGACTGCAGTAAAATCAGCAAAAGCTGACCTGGGAATAGTTGTTGACCCTGATGTTGACAGACTGGTATTGATAACCAATGAAGGCCTGCCTTTTGGAGAAGAAAATACAATCACACAAGCTGTAAAATTTGTTCTTTCAAAAGAGAAGGGAAATGTTGCTGTCAATCTTTCAACAACCCGGGCAGTTGATGATGTTGCTTCGTATTTCAATTGCAAAGTTTACAGATCTGCCGTAGGAGAAGCCAACGTCGTAAAGAAGATGAAAGAAGTTAGTGCTGTTATTGGAGGTGAAGGAAGCGGTGGTGTTATTTTTCCTGCGTTACATTATGGAAGAGACGCACTTGTGGGTATTGCAATTACTCTTCAACATCTCACTGAATCAGGATTAAAACTTTCGCAGCTCAAAGAATCGCTTCCACAATATTTTATTTCAAAAAAGAAAATAGAATTAGAAAATATTAACCCGGATTTAGTAATAAGTAAACTAATTGAGAAATTTTCCGGGCAAAACCTCAACACCGAAGACGGATTAAAGATTGATTTTAATGATCATTGGGTTCATTTCAGAAAATCGAATACCGAACCAATAATTAGAATTATTACAGAGGCTAAAACAAATAAGCAGGCAGAAAAATTTTCCTCTGATTACCTTGAAGAAATAAAAAAAATTTGTCAGTAAAGTCTGCTTCTTTTCTGAATGTAATTATATAATGATTTGTCAAAGCTTTCGGATGTATCAATCAAATTATACTCGATATTTGAATTCAGACATTCAGATTTAATTCTATTAATAAAGCTGTTCACCGATTCGATATAAGCTTTCTGAATCTGGTATGGCTGTGTCGTAATTTCTTCCCCGGTTTCCATATCAATAAATACGGCATCTTTACCGAAACCAAAACTTCTTTCCAGTGGATCAAGCAGCTGGAAAACAATTACTTCATTTTTCTGATACCTGAATCTTTTAATTGCTCTGATCGTAGCCTCGGGATCATCAAACATATCAGAAATAATTATTACTAATCCCCTGCGTTTGATCTTCTCAGAAATTTCGTTTAAGCAAGAAGCCGTATTAGTTTTTTGAGAAGACGTTACTTTTGTCAGCTCTTTCAGGATTTCCTGCAGGTAACTTCGTGATGATTTAGGAGGAAGATACTTTTCGATTGAGTCGGAGTAAAGAGTAAGACTAACCGCGTCTTGCTGGTTTATCATCATATAACTTAAAGCAGCAGCAAGTGTTATTCCATAGCTTAACTTTGAAAAATTACCGCCAGATGAAAAGTTCATAGACTTAGAAATGTCAAGAAGGATATAGCTTCTTAAATTTGTCTCCTCTTCATACTGCTTAATAAAATAACGATCGGTCTTTCCATAAACCTTCCAGTCAACATCTTTCAAGCTGTCGCCCTGCATATAAGGGCGGTATTCAGTGAACTCAACACTGAATCCATGATAAGGACTTTTATGAAGCCCAACCATAAACCCTTCAACAACCAGGCGTGCTCTAAGCTCAAGAGATATTATCTTAGAGATTATCGAAGGCTTTAAAAACTCCCTGTAGTCATTTGTGGATATCATTATTTACCGGAAGTGATTTTCTTTTGGAGGATTTGCTCCGGTGAAAGACCCATATTTTCCAATTCATCTTTTGCAGCAGGCGCTAACTTGTGATCAGGAAAATTTTCAAGAAATAAATTATATGTTGCAGTAGCTTCATTGTAGCTGCTCAGCTCGTTTGCTAAAATAAATCCTGACATAAATAATCCTTCGGGCGCTTCTTTGCTATCGGGATATTTATCAAAAATTTCTCTGTAAAGTTCTGCCGCCCTGGAAAGGGATTTTGGGCTGTCGATTCCTTTAACAAGTTTATTTTGATAGAGTGAGGCTAATTTTGACAAAGCCTGCGGGGCTAATGGACTTTCCGGATATTCTTTTATCAGATTCTCATATGAAAGAACTGCTTCAGAGATGTTGTTTTTCTTTAACTCATCCTCAGCTTTTTTCATATACCCTGAATCGGACTCTTTGCTGCAACCATTAAATAACATTGCTAAAATGATCAAAGGAAATACTTTAAGCATTATTAATCCTAATTTTATTATAAAGTAAAAATATTAAAATAGGCTTGAAGATTCAAAGACAGTATAATGCAGCTGTAAGCAAAAAAAAGCCCCGCATAAACGGGGCTTAAAAGTGACTATTAAATTATTTGCTAAGAATCATCTTCTTAACGGAGCTAAAGTTTGAACCATCAATTCCATTGGCTTCGAGTTTATAAATATAAACTCCGCTGTTCAGATTCAAAGCATCAAATGTTACTTCATGAACACCAGCCGGCATTGATGCATTAACTAATTCTCTAACTAACTCACCAAGAATATTGAAGACTTTTAGATTTACTTTGGAATCAACTGCCAATCCGAATGTAATTTTTGTTGATGGATTGAATGGATTTGGATAATTCTGCTCAAGACTGAAAACAGATGGTGAAATTATTGTTGCCTGAACCTGATCTGAATATTCAAATTTTCCGTCAAGATCAACCTGTCTCAATCTGTAAGTATAAGTTCCGGGCATTAATCCGGCATCAACAAAGGAGTAATCATGCTTTTCGGTAGTGGTGATATAACCTTCAATAAATCCTATTTGAACAAAACCGGCATCAGTTAATCTTTCAACAGCAAATCCCAGGTTGTTAACTTCGGTTGCAGTTGACCAACTCAGTGTGACTTTATTTTTATCAGCAGTTGCAGTGAATGAAGTAAGTTCAACCGGAATTATATCACCAATAAATTTAATTGGTAAGCCTTGCGGAAAGTTTGATGTTCCGGATGTTCCGGTATCAATCAAATCTCCCCATGTACCTGCTAAGTTTTGTTTAGCATTACCAGTATTTGTTTGACCGGTAATTGTAATTGGTGGTGCCCAGGGACCCGACGAAAGAGTTCCGGCAGATGTCCACTCGATCCAGTAAGTACCAGCCGGTAAAGATATCCCGATATTTACAGTTTGAGTCATTATTGGTCGATTACTTGCAAGCGGATCTGTATCAAGAGCCCTGTAAATATTTGAAAAAGATGTATTTGACATCCGATTGGTGGTCAAATCACCCCAAATGATATTACCAGTTGGAGGAGGACCATCCCAGATCCGGCACCGAACTTCAGTAAAGGTTGAGGTGGTTGTTGATCCGGTTTGATATCCAAAAAATTGCGCCTGATCAATCTGCCATCCTTCTGAGGGAACAGTAAAATCATCAGCGACAGAATTATTTGCAGAGATCTGATGACCGAATCCATAAACATTAAGACCAATTGCAGATTGCAGGGAACTTAAATAAGCACCTCCAAAACCTCCACCGGGTACATTAGCTAAAGGACCGTTATCAAAGATATAATTTACCACAAGAAATGATTTCATAATAGTATCGTTATTCTTGTTCATATCAGTGGCTAGTTGAGTATAAAGCTTCGCGAAGTATGGTCCGGTTGATGCAGTCCAGTCAGCAAAAGTAACTTCCTGAGTTGCGCCTGGCGATAAAGCAGTTACTGTTTGGGTATTTGAGTAACCAGCAGGCGATATTTCAAGCGTAACGTTGAAAGTCTCGGGCTGAGCTCCAAAATTTTTTATGTTTGCTTTTGGAGTAATTACTGTTCCATTCGATATAACGAAAGGAATGTTTAACGAAATTGGACCAACATCATGATCCAAAGGAGTTTCAACATAAACACTGTCAATGTAAAGTCTCAGTTCATCAAGCTCCTTGTACCAGAAAGCCAGGTAAATATTTTGACCGGCTAAAGAGTTAAGCGGCACTTCAAACATAGCTAAAGTAGTTGGTCTGAATGCTGCAAGCCGGTTATATCCTGTCGGAGGAGTACCTCCGGTTAAAGAGTACATAATTATCACACTATCAACAAAAGATGTACTTCCCTTTGCATAAAACCTGAGTATATCACCGGCATTTACCAGGAACTGATGAGTTACCAGCCAATCATTATTAGCAAGAGTACTCGATTCCCACCTTACAGAAGCAGTAGCTGTTCCAAAAATCGGCGATGAAGTATACCTAACCCAACTCTGAGATCCACCATCAAGATTGTACACGCTCCAGCCTGCTGGCGGGAATGTGGTTGCCTCGAATCCCTGAGACCATTGAATAATTCCTTCCGGTGTGTAATTAGGTAAACCGGAATAGTCTGTTGGCGGGGAATTTTGATCCAAAACCACTTTATCAATATCATCAGGTAAAGGATTATTGTTGGTATCCGAAACCGGATTCTGCTGAGCGATCAGCGAAAGACTTAATATAAAGAAAAACAGTACATGTAAATAGTTTCTCACAAGCACCTCCGGGGAAAGTTTTTATAAAAATAAGAACGCAGAAATTGATCAAACCTAAAAGCTTTGTTAAAACTTTTTTATAAGCTAAATAAAAAAAGAAATAATTTCAATCATTTTTATTTAAAATAAAAAAGCCCCGCATAAACGGGGCTTAAAAGTGAATTCAAACTATTTATTGAGAATCATCTTTTTCACAGAGCTAAAGCTTGAACCATCTACACCGTTTGCTTCGATTTCATAGAAGTAAACACCGCTGTTCAAACCAGCACCATTGAAATTAATTTCGTGCAAACCTGCAGGAACAGAAGAATTTAACAGTTGAGCAACTTGCTGTCCCAAAACATTAAATACTTTCAGACTAACTTTTGAATCAACAGCCAGGCTGAAAACTATTTTTGTGCTTGGGTTGAATGGATTTGGATAGTTCTGCTCTAAAGCAAATTCTTTGGGAGCAACAACTTCAACTTCGATAGCATTTGAATATTCAAAATGACCATTAACATCAATTTGTTTCAGTCTATAGGTATATTTTCCAACTTCAAGACCTTTGTCAACGAAAGAATAGTTCTGAGCTTCAGTTGTTGTTAAATGACCCTGAACAAATCCTACTGTTGTGAATTCCTCTCCGGACTTTCTTTCAACTTCAAATCCTCTGTTATTAACTTCTGTAGCAGTTGACCAGTTAAGAACAACATTATTGTTGTTTGCTGCTGCTGTGAACGAAGTTAATTCAACAGGTAGAACTGTTCCTAAAAGTATAAATGGAAATCCTTGTTGTGTACCGGAACCAGTATCAATTGCATTACCCCAGGTACCATTAAGATTTTGTTTTGCATTTCCGGTAGTAGTTTGACCATTAATTGTAATTGGTGGTGCCCAGGGACCACTTGAAAGTGAGCCATTGGTCATCCATTCAATCCAATAAGTTCCGGCTGGCAATGCTAAGCCAATATTACATGTTTGAACCATTATTGGTCGGTTGCTTGCTGTAGGATTTGTATCAATAGATCTATAAATATTAGAGAAAGCTGTAGCTGACATTACATTGGTTGTTAAGTCTCCCCAGATTATGGTTCCGCCGGCAGTTGGATCACCATTCCAGATTCTTACTCTTACCTCTGTAATAGTGGAGGTTGTTGTTGAGCCGGTCTGATAAGCAAAAAATTGGACCTGATCTAATTGCCATCCCTCAGAAGGAACAGTGAAATCATCAGCAACAGAGTTGTTAGCTGATACCTGATGACCAAAACCATAAGTACTCATTGCTAAAGCGGTTTGAAGAACACTTGCGTCAGCACCGCCAAATCCACCACCGGGAGCGTTTACGAGCGGACCATTATCGTAAAGTAAAGCATCAGGCGGAGCATAATTAGGAGCGCCCAATAATATTGGAACAATTGGACCGGTTTCTGTTGCTAATTCAACAGCATCCTGAGCAAAGGATACACCGGCAAACAAAAAAACTGCGACAAGAGAAGCGTACAGTTTGTTTTTCATATATGATGACTCCAGGAATTGTTTTTGAATAATGTTATTTAAGCATCGGCTTGCGCAACAATAGAAAAATTTTTATTTAGATGCAATAAGGAAAATAATTTTTTTAAATTATAAAGAAGCCCCGCATTGCGGGGCTTCTTAGCAACAAGAAATTACTTTGTAAGTAACATCTTTTTAACATCACTGAAAGTTGAGCCATCGTTACCAGTTGCCTCAATCTTATACACATACATACCGCTGGTTAAGAGCGAAGCATTAAAGTTAACTGAATGTCTGCCGGCACTCATATTTTCATTAACCAAAGTTGCAATTTCCTGACCCAACAGGTTGAATACCTTTAATGTAACTTTAGCATCACTTGCAAGGCTGAAATTGATCTTTGTTGTTGGGTTGAAAGGATTTGGATAATTCTGATCAAGTGCAAATACAGCAGGAGCAGTTACTTCAACTTCAACTACATCGCTGTAAGCAAAGCTGCCATCAAGATCAACTTGTTTCAGCCTGTACATATACTTGCCCGGATCCAATCCCTTATCAACAAATGAATATGAATGAGGTTGAGTTGTAGTACCGTTACCGGCAACAAATCCAATTTTGGAATATGTGGTACCGGTTAACCTTTCAACTTCAAAACCACTGTTATTGGTTTCGGTAGCAGTTGTCCAGCTTAATTCAACATTACCATCTTTTGAAGATCCTGTGAATGCAGTCAGTTCAACAGGAATATAATCAAGGTCAGTCAACATAACGTCGTCAATGAACCAGTAGTCAATGTTGAAGGAGTTACCAGAGTAGAATATAGCAAGCTGAAGATTTACAGCATCTCCCGCCGGTGCCTGGAAGTTGAGAGATATGTTTTCAGGTCCAACATTTCCCGTTGGATTGTTAAGTGACCAGAGATCAGTATATGTAGATCCGCCATTATAGGTTACCTTAAAGCCCATAACTCCGGAAGGATCAGCATAAAAATCAAGAAAATGTTTGAAGTCAAGCTTAAGGTTATGAGAGTTAGGTGTTGGAATTACTGTCGAAAGAACATAGGAATCACCATTGAAAGAAGGCGTCCAACTTAATCTCAATTCAGGAGAAGTACCTCCAGCATTGTTACCACTGAAAATACTCCAATTCGAAAGTCCAAGGGGACCAATAACCGTCCACTGTGATAAATCAGGGTATGGATCATAGAAAAGAATTGCAGGATCTAGCTGGGTAGTAAAACTCCATAATTGACCCTGAGTTGTTCCGGTTCCATCAACTTCATCAACTCTCCAGTAGTATTTTGTGTAATACTGCAGCGTTCCCGGAGGAATTGTAAATGATGAATAAAGACCTCCGGACTGCAATAATTGCAGGGTTCCTGGTGAGGTTCCAAAATAGAATTTACTTTCGGTAGCACCTGAGGGGTTTGTCCACGTAGCCTGTGAAAGAGTGATCGGAACATTAACCGCTCCTGATGGAGGATTCGGATTTGTTGCCTGACCCGGGCCAACCGGTGGTCCACAAGTTGCATCTAAACCAAAACCATCTATTTCTACATTGCCCCAATCAGCAATCAAAGTTGTGGCACCTGTAGTAAGATTAACTTTCAGGAATTGTCCTGTACTGGTACCTAAATTATAGGCTGCTAAATAAAATTCACCGGTTGTGTTATCAAAGTCTGCTCCCTGGGCATAATTAAGATTAACACCCAAAGGGCCTACAATTGTACCGGCACCTGTGCTGGTATTAATGCTTACTAAATTATCATTAACGATGTCAGCAGCAAACAGGGATCCGTTACAGCTAATACCCATAGAAATCAATCCCGGGCAATTAGTGACCTGACCGATGTATGTAGTAGCACCTGTATTAACATCAATAGTATAAAGATATGAATTTGTAATGTCCGTAGAACCGAGGTACATAGTGTTGGTTGCTTCATAGTAAGCTAATGAGGTAATTGTACCATTTACTGTTAAAGAATTTGATACAAGGGTATAAGCACCAGTTGATGTATTAACCTGGTATAGGCTGAAAGGAGAAGCACCGGTTCCGTAAGGAATTCCATAGAAAATTCCGCTTGGTCCAAAATCACCTCCGGATAGCCATTCGGTAACAGCCCCAAGAGGAGTTATCGGAGTTCCAGCCGGGAAAGGCACCTGCACCCATTGTAAAGCAAGGGCATCAGTACCATATCCTGCTGTGGATTCAACAAATTTTCCTCCACCATTGTATCCGGACTCTCCTTTAAGATTTTCAATCGATGGCGCGCGGCCAACGCTGTGTAAATCTTGAGCAAAGGAATTATAAGAGAAAAGGAAAGTCAATGCAATAGTTACTACTACTGCCAGAGTTTGAAAAAGTTTATTCATAGAGACCCTCGAAATAGTTAGTGATTGATGAGTTAATTATTAAGGATAAGAACAGGAATTACTACTTAAAAAATATTAACGTATCACAGACTTCAAATTATTAAATACAACGAAAATCTCAATTAGAAATTAATCAAAAAAAAATAAAATTCAACTCTTCATAGAGTATTTAAATATTAAATTTTCAGGAAATCCGGTTATCAATCATCGAGCCAAAAAATATATATATTAAACTTTTTTATTCTTCTCCAGAGATTCTTTTTCTAATTTCTGTTTGTAAGCGATAATTTTTTTCAGGAGCGCTGGATTTGAAGAAGCAATTATTTGTACAGCCAGAATCCCGGCATTTTTTGCCTGATTAATCGCAACAGCAGCAACGGGAACACCACCCGGCATCTGAACAATAGAGAGCAGTGAATCAAGTCCATCAAGAGATTTTGATTTAACCGGTACGCCAATAACCGGAAGTGGTGAATGTGATGCTGTCATTCCCGGTAAATGGGCTGCACCCCCGGCACCTGCAATTATTACTTTCAATCCTCTTTTGTGAGCGGTTTCAGCATACTGAGCCATAAACCTGGGTGTGCGGTGTGCTGATACAATTTTAATTTCATAACCAACTCCAAATTCATCAAGTATTGCAGCAGCTTCTTTCATTACAGGAAGATCAGAATCACTTCCCATTATTATTCCAACTAATATTTCTTTTGATTTCATTCGTGCCTCAATTAAATAATAATCTGTTTTTCGGTTTTTATTCCTTCCTTTAATAGTTCATCAAGATTGTTTCCGGTCAAGGTAATATGCCCCATCTTTCTTCCGATCCGTGATTGTTTTTTTCCATAAATATGAAGATGGATATTTTCGTTTTTCAGCGCCTTATTATAATCTTCAACAATTCCTGAATCGTTTTTCTTTCCCAACAGATTTATCATCACTGCAAATGGTTTTAGCATTTTAGTTGAACCAAGCGGCAAATTAAGAACTGCTCTTATGTGATTTTCAAATTGTGAAGTTACACAGGCATCAATAGTATAATGACCGGAGTTATGTGGTCGGGGTGCCATTTCGTTTACGAAGATTTTATTTCCCTGCTTGAATAATTCAATTCCAAAGATTCCATATCCATCAACCGCAATCACGCTTTCAATCGCAATTTCTTTTACCTTTTTGATGAGAGAATGGCTGACCCGCGCAGGTGCAATGACTGTATGACAAATATGATTTTTTTGAATAGTCTCAACAACAGGATAACTTTTGATTTCCCGGGATGTTCGTAATACCATAATTGCAAGTTCGCAATCGAAATCAACAAATTTTTCAGCAAATATTTCGCTATGCCTTGCTGTTAATTTTTGCACACCGATTTCAAAGTCATTTTGATTTTTAACAAGGAAGTTTCCATAACCATCATAACCCATTTTTCGGGACTTTAGAATAAATCTCTTACCAAGTTTTTTGGAAGTTGTTTTGTAATCATTTTTTGAAGCAACGGAATGAAAATCAGCTACAGGAATATTGTTTGAGGCCAGAGTGCGTTTTTGCAGCAGCTTATCCTGAATTAAAGCGATAGTATTTGAAGAAGGGACAACTTTCTTTCCTAAGTTTTCGATAAACTTCAGTCGATTGTGATCAACGAACTCATTTTCAAGGGTAATAATATCGCAGCTATCGGAAAAAGATTTTAATATTTCAT
>JACAFB010000072.1 GCA_013388545.1 Ignavibacteriaceae bacterium | reverse complement strand
GTTGCTGGGTCACCCTTGCGGGCATTGCCCAATATTCCTCACTGCTGCCTCCCGTAGGAGTCTGGACCGTGTCTCAGTTCCAGTGTGGCTGATCATCCTCTCAGACCAGCTACCGATCGGAGCCTTGGTAGGCCATTACCCTACCAACTAGCTAATCGGACGCAAGCTCATCATTAGGCGCCTCGAGGGCTTTAACAACATCATCATGCGATGCCGCTGCATTATCCGGTATTAGCGACGATTTCTCGACGTTATTCCGAACCCAATGGTAGATTGCTTACGCGTTACTCACCCGTGCGCCACTTTACTAAAGATATTGCTACCTCATTCTCGTAGACTTGCATGTGTTAAGCACGCCGCCAGCGTTCGTCCTGAGCCAGGATCAAACTCTCCGTAGTAAAATTTGAAAAGTTTGTAATCTAGGCGTTTGACGCTTTGTTGAAACATTAAACTGATTGATTTAACGCACTCACTCTTTCAAAGAACAAAAAACTTCATCATTGAAGGGCAACAAATTTAATATCTATTAGTATTAAAGTCAAGAATTCTACAAATAATTATCTCAGACTAAGAATTTATTTACCAAACTGTAATATTAACAGTATAACTGTAGCAATACTAGCGATAATACTAACATATGCGGAGTATTCCTGCACATAAGAATTGAATGACCTTAGTCTTTGCTTGGGAACAAAAATGTAATCACCGTCTTCAATTACTGTGTTTTCTTCAGCAGAAATCCAATTTCTAGTATTTCCCTTAATAATCATTATTTCGTTTTCGGCATACTGTCCAAGCCCACCGGCCTGATTAAGATAATATTTGTAATTTTTTCCCTCCGAAAAATTTATATAGCCAGGGTTTGATACTTGCCCAAAAACATAAACAAGTTGTCTTTGAGGCGGAATAATTATTACATCATTATCTCTTAACTTTAAATTGTAGATTTCTGAGGTTGAATCTGATATCATTGAAAAATCAACGGAACTTCCTTCAGTCAGAACCCTTAAGGTGTTTTCAATTTTAAAGTATGTAGTGTCTTCCACTAAGACATTCGACATTCGGAGCATTAATGATTCTTCAAGATTAAGTAAAAACGCTGTATTCCAGTACTCAAAACTTTCAATTTTTCCTTCCAGCTTAACTCCATAGAGAACTTCAAGAGATTGTGTAATACTGCTTCCCCTAAATAGTCGGGCATGTTTCAGTGATGCCATTTCACGCATACCACCAGCGGTTTTAATTAATTCCCCAAGCTTGGTTTGATTTTTTGTAATTGGATAAATTCCCGGGAAATTGATTTCGCCCACAATCAGAACCTTATTAAATTTCCGCTCAGTCTCTTTTGCCTCTACAATTATTTGATCACCTATTTTCAATGCTATCTTGTCTGAAAGAGTAGCGTTGACTGTGCTGATACTTTTCCCATCATAGGCTAAACGATAGATTTTTACTGAATTAACATTTTCATAAGCTTTATTTATTCCCCCGGCAAGCAGGATTGCGTCTGATAAACTATCTCCTTCAACGAAATGAAATTTGCCCGGATTATTTACTGCGCCGTGAATTGTAAAAAAATTTCTTTCCAGATCAATTGAGGGAAAAATTATTACGTCATCATTTTTAAGGTATGGGTTATAAGCAAAATCTCCTGTGAGCCTGAATTTTTGTAAATCAAGTTTTATTATCTCTCCACTAATTCTTTTAAGCGTAACATTTCTCAATGAAAAATTATCAATTTGTTTCCTGACAGTTCTCATAGCATAAGGATCTGTTAATCCGCTTAGCATTTTAGCCAGGACATCATTATACATTCTTGATATGAATTGATCGACTCTGTCAGTAGTGAATGCAGGAAAACTTCCATTAACCGGAAATTGTCCGCCGATTGTGACACTTATTGTTGTCAAAGCCTGCGTGTTTAAACCGGATAATTTATCTGACAAACTTTGTGCAAAGTTTGCAAGTGAAAGAAGCACAACAAGAAGAATAGTTTTTTGTATCATTTCTCAAATTCCAAATTTCAATTTATTGTCTATCTGTTATTATATTGTTTCGAATAATAGTTTTTATAACTGCCCGATACAATGTTTTCCCACCAATTTTGATTTTTAATATACCAATCGATTGTATGATCGATTGCCTGATTAAAGTCATACTTTGGCTTCCACCCTAATTCGTTTCGAAGTTTTGAAGAATCAATAGCGTATCTTTTGTCATGCCCTGGTCTATCTTTTACAAACTTAATTAATTCAGAACTTTTATTAAGTCGTTTCAAAACCAGATTTACTATCTGAAGGTTTGTCATCTCATTTGAGGCTCCAATGTTATAAATTTCACCGGCTTTTCCTCTTTCAAAAATAAGGCGTATGGCATCATTATGATCTAGAACATAAATCCAGTCACGCACATTTAATCCATCTCCATAAACCGGCAAGCTCTGATTTTTCAATGCGTTGATGATCATCAATGGGATGAGCTTTTCCGGAAATTGATATGGACCATAATTGTTTGAACACCGGGTTATCACCACAGGTAATTTGAATGTGCGATGAAATGCTATACACATCAAATCTGCAGAGGCTTTGCTTGATGAATAGGGACTGCTTGGAGAAAGAGGAGTGGATTCTGTAAATAGCCCTTCTTTTCCTAAACTTCCATAAACTTCATCAGTAGAAACCTGCAAAAATTTTTCAACTTCAAATTTTCTAGCAGCTTCTAAAAGAACATTTGTTCCGATTACATTGGTTTGATAAAAGATACCTGAGCCTAAAATGCTTCTGTCTACGTGCGATTCGGCGGCAAAATTTATAACGTATTTGATTTTGTATTTATCAAAAAGGTAATTAACAAGTTCAATATTTGTAATATCTCCCAGAACAAATCTGTAATTTTTTTTTGATTCTGAGGCCTTTAAGTTTTCGAGATTACCGGCATAAGTGAGTTTATCGAGATTAACCACAAAACTTTCGTCGTCTGTTGAAAGTAAATGGTTAATGTAATTGCTTCCTATGAAGCCAGCACCGCCAGTTATTAAAATGTTTTTCATTTAATTAATAAGCAAAGAAACCCAAAAATATTCCGGATTGTATAAAAAATCCGTTGCCATTTAATTTATCAGGGACATTAAGCAACTCCTGGTCATTGTTGGCTGTCCACTCATCTCCAAAAGTTAACTGATAACCTCCACCAATCCTGATAGCAATAAATCTGTAAACGGGGAATTCTATATTTATTGTAGGAGAAAAAAACCAGTAATCATTCTGAAGTTCATAATGTTTGCTATCCAAAGATGGGGGCAAGGGTTCGTCCAATAAATCACTCCATATTTCATTCCAATTGAAAGACCCCGGATTTTTATTTAATTCAATTTCAAGGCTCCCAGCACCGATTATCGCACCCAATGAAACACCAAAATCCTTAATAAGCGGGAGAGTATATTCAATAGTTAAGCCGCCGCCGCCAATTGAATATTCAGCTTCATATTTAAATCCTGATTTAAGAACTGACTCAGATGTGCTACCTCCAAATCCCATTCCCCCAACTCTTAAATTCGGGATGAAGCCCGGGTAAATAAATCCTGCCCCTCCGGAAGAATAAAATCCGGAGCTGGAAAAAGCTGGAATACCAATGTTAGATATCTTTTTATTTATTTCATCAAAGTTTGGAAAGACCCACCCGGGTGTGTAACCACCTCCACCACCAAATGGAGAATCAAAAAATTGTTTTGTTTGAGAGTATCCGCAGGAAAAGAGTATTAGTACAACAATAGCTGTGAGAATAGATTTCATGATAAATTTTGCTTATTATTTTTATAAATTTAGTTAAGCACTCAGGAAAATGCAAAGACCGATCTTAAATAGATATATACAATTAAATTTAACTTGTAAATTAGCATATTAATAGAGAATAATTTTTCATCAATTTTAAGAGAGTATTTTGAAAATCTTTATAACCGGAGGAAGCGGTTTATTAGGTCAGTATCTGAACCTCGAATTTGCCAAGAAGAACGAGATCTTAACTGCTTATCATTCAAATGTTGGGAATTGCAATTTATTCAATTCTGTTCAACTGAATCTTATAGACAAAAATTCTGTTGCGGAAACTTTAAAGAGCTTTAAACCACAGGTTGTGATTCATACTGCGGCAATAACTTCCCCTATAATTAAGAATAACATTTCTCCCGGGCTTTATTTTGATCTTAATGTTATCGCAACAAAGAATCTTGCAGAGATTTGCAGAAAGATAAATTCAAGAATGATTTATATTTCAACCGATCTTGTGTATGCGGGATACAGAGGTCAGATGCTTGATGAAAAATCAAAATTAATTCCGGCATCAATTTATGCAGAAACAAAACTTATGGGTGAAGTTAAAATCCAGGAAACTTTTAACAATTATCTGATTCTTCGCACTGCATTGCTTTACGGATTCGGGTTGAATCATTCAAAAAATCATTTCAGTGAAATTTTTAATAATCTTAAGGAAGAAAAACCTGTCAAACTTTTTTTTGATCAGTTCAGAACTCCCATTTCTTTGCAGGAAGCTTCACGCACAATTATGAAATTATGCGAAATGGGAATTAGCGGTGAAATCATTAATCTCGGCGGTAATGAAAGACTATCAAGATTCGAACTTGGAGAAAAACTTTGCGACATATGCGGCTTCAATAAAAATCTTATTGAAAAAATTTCTATGAAAGACTTAAAGAATTATCCGCAAGTAGAGGATGTATCATTAAATACAGATAAGCTAAAATCATTTGGAATCAAAACAATCTCAGTCGAGGATTCAATAAGGGAAATAATAATTAGCAGAAATCAAGCTGAACAGAGTTATTGAGTTGTTTTATCTTTTTTCGGTTCATTCACACGAAGAACGATAATTCCTGTATGTCGTTTTATCTTAAGAACATAATCAGCAAGAGGTTCTTCGGTAATCTGAACTTTGGAATTTTTCTGCGGGGCATGCAAAAAATGAATTCTGTCGTCTCTCATTTTAACAGCAAGACCAACATGACTAATATCCAAGCCCTTTTCATTCGTTGTCAGGGCAATTAAATCGCCGTTCTGAATTTTTGCTTCGACAGATTTGATATTGTTTTCAGCAACATAAAAATATTCGCGGCTATTAATTTCTTTTTCCTGCTCAACTATAACAGGTATGAACTCCGGATTGTTTATAAGCTGGGAATAGTATTTGGGATTTTCAGACATAAAATTAACTTTGAATTTGATTTTCTCACCACCAATTTCTTCAGTAATATCCTGAATTATCCCTTTCTTCTGATTATCGAATATCCAGTCTGAAAAATAATGCAATCGCGATGGATAGCCATTGATGATTCCGTTCCTGTAACGGATTAAGGTAAGTTCTGAAGTATAATGCTGAAATTCGGTTTTATTTTTTTTAATACATCTCGCAAAACACAGAGCTGTTTCCAAAAAAGTAGTACAGTCAAGCCCGGTCAGATTTATAACAAGTTTTTCTTCACCGGCTTTCTCCAATGAATGTGCAACATATTCAGTACCTAGAAAACTTTTACCTATTTCGACAATAACTTCATTAATAGGAAATTCGAATAATTTCTTATCGGCTGCTAACTGGAATTTTGAATTGGCAATCTCAACATCTTCAGAGGAATAATCTTGCGGAAGAATTGATACTGAAATCAAAACAAAAAGTATTAAGGAAAAAACAAGTGTTTTAATTTTAATTATCATCAAATGATATCTTCTTCCCCAGGTTCCATTGCTGCATATTCTTCAACCTGTCTTCTGTGCGCGAGATTTTCAAATCTTGCATAATCTTTAATAAAAGCTAATCTCAGTTCACCAGTTGGTCCGTTTCGCTGCTTGCCAACTATAACTTCCGCAACTCCCTCGGTAGATTCCTGATTGTCGGAAAAATTTTTAATGCCATAAATTTCAGGTCTATTAAGAAAAATTACCACATCAGCATCCTGTTCAATTGAGCCGGATTCCCTTAGATCTGAAAGCTGAGGTCGTTTATCAGTTCTTGATTCAACGGCCCGATTTAATTGAGCCAATGCAATAACAGGAATGTTTAGTTCTTTTGCAAGTGATTTTAATGATCTTGAAATATGTGAAATCTCTCTTTCACGGCTTTCAGCAGAAGCTGGTCCCTGCATTAGCTGAAGATAATCAATGAAAATAATTCCAACATTTCGTTCAGCTTTAAGTCTTCTTGCTTTTGCTCTTATTTCAAGCACCGACTGAGCGGGAGTATCATCAATATAAATAGGTGATTCGATCAGCTTGTGAGCATTCTTACTAAGCTTTACACCTTCTTCGTGTGGAAGCTTTCCTGTTCTTACCAGGTGAGCGTTTAGTCTTCCTTCAGCACAAAGCAAACGAATGATTAACTGCATTGTAGACATTTCAAGACTGAAAATGCCAACGGGAATTTTATGATCAACTGCTGCATTTCTTGCAAGTGAAAGAGCAAATGCCGTTTTACCGTGAGAAGGCCTTGCCGCAATGATAATCAAATCTGATTTTTGAAAACCACCAAGCATGTCATCGAGTTCATAAAATCCGGTTGGTACAGCAAACCTCTGTTTTGTCTGAGAATGAATTGCCTCAATGTATTCAAGCGCATCTCTAACAGCCCGATCCATTCCGGTGAATGATTTACGGAGATGTGTTTCAGTAATTTCAAATATACTTCTCTCAGCTTTATCAAGAAGGTCAAACGCATCCTCATTGCCTTCATATGCAGAGCGGGCAATTTCATGAGAACTGGAAATCAAGCCGCGCAGAATCTGTTTTTCAATTAATATTTTAGCGTGATATTCAATATTTGCTGCAGAAGAAATATTCTGAGATAGTTTGCTCAGATATGCAGCACCGCCAACATCCTCAACCTGGTCTCTCTTCTTTAGCTCTTCATAAACAGTTACCGTATCGATTGCTTCGCTTTCGCTGAACAGATATTGCATCGCTTCATAAATCAGCTTGTGAGACTTTAAATAAAAACTCTCCGGTGTAAGCAGCTCAAGTGCCTTTGGTACAGCCTCTTTTTCTATGAGCATTGCGCCGAGAACAGCAGCTTCAACTTCAGGAACTGCCGGAGGTTTTACATCTGCAGGAATGAGTTTATCAAGCGAGTCTTCTATTTTTTTACTTCTTGCCATATTTGTGAAGAAACTTAATCAATTACTAAGAAAAAATGAAACTGAAAATCTGAGTGATTCGAATGAATGTGCCAGAGCAATTATTTTCATTCAGTTTATATTTTAGATTTTATAGTTTATTTAGAATTTGAACATTAAACCAACACTCAAAATTTGAATTCCTTACCCTTTTGGGTAAATTTGCCTTCAATTTTAACAAACAGAAGAATTTTAACTTTTAATTATGCGCTATCCATTTAATGAAATAGAATCGAAATGGCAGAATTTCTGGGAAGAGAAGAAAGTTTACAAAACAGATTTGAAAAATTCCGAGTCGGGAAAAAAGCTATATACACTTGTAATGTTCATTTATCCTTCGGGGGCAAAACTTCACATCGGTCATTGGTATAATTACGGACCAACGGACAGCTGGGCAAGATTTAAACGCCTCCAGGGTTTTGATGTTTTTGAACCAATCGGTTATGATGCTTTTGGCTTACCTGCTGAAAACTATGCAATTAAGACAGGAATACATCCTTATGACAGTACAATGAAAAATATTGATGACATTCGTCATCAATTGAAAAAGATTGGGTGCATGTACGATTGGGATGCTGAACTTATGACCTGTGCCCCTGAATATTACAAATGGAACCAGTGGATTTTTTTGCAGATGTATAAAAAGGGATTGGCTTACAGGAAAAATGCTCCTGTTAATTGGTGTCCGAACGATCAGACTGTGCTTGCAAATGAGCAGGTTCACGACGGTGCCTGTGAAAGATGCGGCACACAGGTTATTCAGAAAAATCTTTATCAATGGTTCTTTAAAATCACCGACTATGCTGAAGAACTGCTTGAAGGACACAATCAAATAAAATGGCCAGAAGAAACTATTATCAAACAAAAAAACTGGATTGGCAAAAGCGAAGGTGCGGAAATTAGTTTTAAGATTGATGGCAGCTTATCTTCAATAAAAGTATTTACAACAAGACCTGATACTATTTTCGGTGCAACTTACATGGTACTTGCCCCTGAACATCCATTGGTTGATGAGGTTACTACATCTGAACACAAAGCGGAAGTTGAAGCATACCGTGAGAAAGTTAAAACTCTTACTGAAATTGAAAGAACCTCGACAGTGAAAGAAAAAACCGGAGTATTTACCGGAGGATTTGCTATCAATCCTGCTTCAAATAAAAAAATCCCAATCTGGATTGCCGATTACGTACTCCTCACATATGGTACAGGTGCAATTATGGCTGTCCCCGGACAAGATGAACGGGATTGGGAGTTCGCTGAGAAATTTAATCTGCCCATTATTCGAACAGTACAACCACCACCCGACTTTGCCGGGAAAGCTTTTCTCGGAGATGGACCGGCAATAAACAGCGGCTTTCTTGATGGATTGAATGTCTCAGATGCTAAAAAGAAAATTATAAAGTGGCTTGAGGAGAATAACCTTGGCAAAGCTACAATTACTTATCGTTTGCGTGACTGGCTGATTTCACGTCAAAGATACTGGGGCACACCAATTCCTATAATTCATTGTCCGGAGTGCGGTGAATTACCAATTGATGAAAACGAGCTTCCGGTAGTTTTACCGTATGATGTGGACTTTAAACTCGGGGGTGAATCCCCATTAGCAAGAAATGAAAAGTTTATTAATGTTAAATGTCCAAGATGTGGTCGGGAAGCTAAACGCGATCCTGATACGATGGATACGTTTGTTGATTCTTCCTGGTATCATCTTCGATATTTAAACCCCAAAATCTCATCTGCGGCATTTGATGAAGAGCTGGCAAAGAAATGGATGCCGGTTGATATGTATGTCGGCGGAAAAGAACACGCCGTAATGCATCTTCTTTATGCAAGGTTCTTTCATAAATTTTTGCGCGATATCGGAATGGTGAATGGCAATGAACCTTATTCTCAGCTTGTTCATCAGGGAGTCATTACAAATGAAGGTGCCAAGATGTCCAAGTCACGCGGCAACGTAGTTAATCCCGATGAGTTTACATCAAGATACGGCTCAGATGTTTTCAGAATGTATTTGATGTTTATGGGGCCTTATGATCAGGGCGGTGATTGGAGCGATAAAGGAATTTCCGGAGTTGATAGATTTGTTCAGAGAACTTATGATTTATTCCTTCAATACAAAGATCTGAACAAGGAAGTGCAATCTCAAAATAAATATTCAATCGGCTCTCTGAACGATTCAGAGAAAAAAGTATACCGGAAGTTGAATCAAACATTAAATAAGTTTAATGAGGAGGTTGAACATTTTCGTTTTAATACAGCCATTGCCTCGTTGATGGAGCTGATAAACGAATTAAAGAATCTTAATCAGTGCAGAAAAGAAATTCAACTTTACGTTCTTGAGCGATTTTCAATTATGCTTGCACCTTTAGCGCCGCATCTTGGCGAAGAATGCTGGCAATTGCTTGGTAAAGAATTTTCTCTTTTTGAAAAGCCTTTGTCATTCGAAGTTGATAAAGAAGCTCTGATTGAGGATGAAGTTAATATTGCTGTACAGGTTAACGGAAAGCTGCGTGCTACACTCTCAGTGCCTTTGAACAGCGAGCAGTTAGATGTTAAACCTGTTGTTTTTAAAGATGAGCGAGTAAGAAAGTTCACTGAAGGAAAAACTATCATTAAAGAAATTTTTGTGAAAAATAAAATCTATAACATCGTTGTTAAGTAGAGTATTGGATTACCGGGGAATTTCTTATAATTTCTGCAAGTATAGAAGCTTTCAGAAAGCTTAAAAAAATTTTAAGCGAAGAATCAAGTTCAAAAAAAATTTAGTAAATGAATTAATAAATCGTAACAGATAATAATTACTATAAAAATCACCGCACTATTAACTCAAAAAGGTTTTTGAAAGAAAAAAATGTTGGATATAAAATTTATTCGCGAAAATCCTGAAAAAGTAAAGCAGGGAATAATCAATAAAAATGAAAAGGATCGCATTGATGAGGTTCTTGAAATTGACCAAAAGCGCCGCGAGCTGATTCTTCTTGCCGATGAGCTTAAATCCAAACGCAACCAGGTTTCCTCAAAGATTCCTCAAATGAAAAAAGCAGGGCAGGATGTTTCAAATCTTCTTGCTGAAATGAAAACTGTTTCCGGTCAAATTACCGAACTTGATTCAAAACTGAGAGAGATTGAAGAAAATCTGAATTCCATCTTAATGTACATTCCAAATATTCCACACGAATCTGTTCCTGTAGGTAAATCAGCAGAAGATAATGTTGTGGTTCGCCAATGGCTGCCTGAAGGATTTTCTTTTACTTCTGAAAACGGATTAAAGCCTTTAGACCATATTGAAATCGGAAAGAAGCTTAATATACTTGACTTTGAGCGCGGAGCTAAAATAAGCGGCTCAGGGTTTCCTGTTTACAAAGGTAAAGGCGCAACTCTTGAACGCTCATTGATCAACTTTATGCTTGATTACCATTTACATAATCATAATTATTCAGAAATATTTCCTCCATTTCTGGTTAACGAAGATTCGATGAAAGGCACTGGTCAGCTTCCAAAAATGGCTGATGATATGTACATCATTAATCTTGACGGACTATATCCGATACCAACTGCCGAGGTTCCGATTACAAATCTTCACCGTGACGAAATCTTAAATGAAAAAGATCTGCCAATTAAATACGTTGGATACTCAGCTTGTTTCCGAAGAGAAGCCGGATCGTATGGAAAAGAGTCTAAAGGATTTTTAAGAGTCCATCAATTCAATAAAGTTGAAATGGTAAAATTTGTGAAACCCGAAACCTCATTTGATGAACTTGAATCACTCGTCAAAGATGCAGAAGATATACTTCAGGCATTAAATATCCCTTACAGAATTCTGATGCTGTGCACGGGCGATTTAAGTTTCTCAGCTTCAAAGTGCTACGATATTGAAACCTGGTCCCCTGCCGAAAACAAATGGCTCGAAGCCTCATCTTGCAGCAACTTTGTTGACTTTCAGGCAAGGCGGGCAAACATTCGTTTTAGAAATGAGCAAACCAAAAAACCCGAGTTCGTTCATACGCTTAATGGCAGCGGGTTAGCAACAAGCCGCTTAATGGTTTCATTGCTTGAGAATTATCAAACGCCGGAAGGAAAAGTTATTGTTCCTAAAGTTCTGCAAAAGTATACCGGCTTTAACTTAATTGACTAAGTTCTACTTAGTTGTTTTTGCGTGTTTAATAAAATATTTTATAATTGCCGGAAAGCTGTTTAAGATTTTAAGCACTCCGAAAAATCCTCGGCGTATTTATATTTTTACTTCAGAAATTATTTTTTAATAGAAAGCAACGGGAAATAATCTAAACCAGTTCGCATCAAATGAAAAATCTTTTTACACTGAAAAAATATTTCCTTAAGTACAAAACAGATCTTATCTGGGGGGTGGTCTTCATTCTGGTTTCAAATGCCGGCACGGTTTATCTCCCCATTTTGTTGAAAAATGCAATCAATGATCTTCAGTTTAACACTACTCAAACTAAAATGATTGAATATGCGCTGCTCATTGTTGGCACTTCAATTCTTGCAGGAATTTTCAGATACCTTATCCGCCAGAAAATAATTGTAGTTTCAAGAGAGATTGAATATGACCTTCGCGGAGATTTTTGGTCACATATTCAAAAGCTTCCGCTGAGATATTTCCAGAATACATCCACGGGCAACATAATGTCGCATGCAACTAACGATATCAATGCAGTAAGGATGTTTATCGGACCTGCGGTTATGTATTCAATTGATACGGTTATGAGATTGGTGATTGTAGTTTCAATTATGATTTCTCTTAACTGGCAGCTTACTCTGTATGCTTTGCTGCCTTTACCTGTTTTATCTGTTTTTGTTTATAAAATTGGAAAGCTCATTCATGAAAAATATATAAGAATTCAGGAGAATTTTTCCCAGCTTACAACTCTTGCACAGGAAAACTTTTCCGGAATAAGGGTAATAAAATCATATGTAAGAGAAGCCAATGAAATAAAAAAATGGAATAAACTCAGCCAGGAATACATCAAAAAAAATATGAAGCTTGTGCGTGTGCAGGCAGTCATAATGCCGATACTTTACATAATCACCGGATTATCAATAATAATTGTGATTTGGATTGGCGGCATTAAGGTGATTGAGAAAGAAATGAGTATCGGGGATATAAGTGCATTTGTGGTTTACCTGGGAATTCTAATATGGCCGATGATTGCATTCGGCTGGGTAATGAATATTATACAGCAGGCCGAAGCAAGTATGAAAAGATTAAACAAAATATTCTCAGAACCTTATGAGATTGATGATTCTGAACAAACAATTCATTCAATAAAGAAAATAAAAGGCGAAATTGAATTCAGAAACGTTTCATTTAAATATGGCGAAAACCTGCCGGCAGTCTTAAAAAAAATAAATTTAAAAATCCCGGTAGGCACAACTCTGGCTGTCATAGGTCATACCGGATCCGGGAAGACAAGCCTGGTAAATCTTATCGTCCGTCTTTACGATCCTACCGAGGGAGAGGTGTTGATTGATGGTTATAACATCAAAAACATCCCGCTTGATATCCTGAGAACAAATGTATCTCTCGTTCCGCAAGAGTCATTTCTGTTTTCAGATACTGTTTTCGGCAACATATCTTATGGTCTGCGTGAAATTAATGAAAAGAAAGTAAAAGAAGTTTCTGCTATCGCAAATTTCGACAAAGATGTTGAATCATTTCCGGACGGATATCAAACAATTGTGGGCGAAAGAGGAATTACTTTTTCCGGCGGACAAAAGCAGCGAGCTTCGCTTGCACGGGCATTAGCAACAGAACCGAGAATTCTTATTCTTGATGATTCATTTTCTGCTGTCGATACTCATACAGAAGAAGAAATTCTTAAAAACCTTCGCAATTATATGAAAGAGAGAACAAGCATAATCATCAGTCATAGAATTTCTACTGTAAAAGATGCTGACTTGATTGTTGTAATTGACAATGGAATTATTGCAGAACGCGGAACTCACGATGAATTGATTGCATTAAATGGAATTTATGCTGATCTTCATTTCAAACAATTACTGGAGAAAGAATTAGAGGAACTAAGTTGAAATGTAATGAATTAATTTTACTATGAGCGACATTAAACAGGAAGACGAGATACTTGGCAAAGCATACGACGCCAAATTAATGAAGCGTCTGCTGATCTATATCAAGCCGTATAAAAAGTATGTGGTGTTTGCGATAGTAATGAACATTTTTGTCGCAGCTTTAGGTCCGTTACGACCTTACCTTACCAAAATCGCAATCGATGATTACATCGCCAACTCTAATTACAATGGACTTATGATGATAAGCTTAGCATTATTTGGGTCATTGATTCTTCAGGCGGTTGTTCAATATTTTTTATCTTATTACACGCAATATCTCGGACAAAAAACTCTTTATGATATACGCACTCAACTTTTTGAGCACACGCATAAGTTAGCACTTAAGTTTTATGATCGGACACCGATCGGCAGGATTGTGACCCGTACGACCAATGATGTTGAATCGCTTAGCGAGCTTTTTTCTTCAGGCATAGTAATGGTTTTCAGTGATGTATTTATAATACTCTGGATTCTTAGCTTTATGTTCTTTATGGATGTTTCACTTTCACTTGTCTCCCTGTCGGTTTTGCCTGTTCTTTTTTACGGTACATTTCTATTCAGAAAAAAGGTAAGAGAAAGTTACCGGGATGTGCGGCTTCATCTGGCAAGATTAAATTCCTATATGCAGGAACATGTTACCGGAATGAATATTGTTCAAATCTTTCGCAAAGAAAAAGATGAGTTTAAAAATTTTTCTAAAATAAATTCAGATCACAGAGATGCAAACATAAAATCAATATTTTATTATGCGATATTTTACCCGAGTGTAGAATTGCTCAGCTCAATTGCAATTGCTTTGATGATATGGTACGGTGGAGGAGAAATTATAAATGGGACACTTACACTCGGAGTTTTGTTTGCTTTTATTCAATACACAGAAATGTTCTTCAGACCAATTCGTGACCTTTCAGAAAAGTATAACATTTTACAAACCTCAATGGCTTCTTCTGAAAGAATTTTCAAACTGCTTGACAATAAAACGTTTATCAGGAACCCGGAAAATCCAATTAAGCTAAACGGAGTTAAAGGCAAAATCGAATTCAGAGATGTATGGTTCGCATATGACGATGAAAATTATGTCCTCAAGAATATAAATCTTAATATCAATCCGGGCGAAACAGTAGCAATAGTTGGGCATACAGGTGCTGGCAAATCAACTTTGATCAACATTCTTACCAGATTTTATGATATAAACAAAGGTTCTATATTGCTTGACGGAATTGATATCCGCGATTTAGACAAAAGAGATCTCAGGAAATTTATTTCAGTTGTTCTTCAGGATGTTTTTCTGTTCTCAGGCAATATTCAATCCAATATAAGTATGGATAACGATGAAATAACTGAAGAAAAAATAATTCAGGCAGCAAAAACAGTTGGAGCTGAAAAATTCATATCGAACCTTCCAAAGCGGTATAAAGAAGAAGTGAAAGAAAGGGGTGCAACACTCAGTGTGGGACAGAAACAACTGATTTCATTTGCCCGTGCGTTAGCTTATGATCCAAAAATTTTAATTTTGGATGAAGCAACCTCCAGCATTGATACCGAAACCGAAAAAATAATTCAGGATGCTATTGAAAAGCTGCTGGTCGGGCGTACAGCAATTGTTATTGCACACAGATTATCAACTGTTCAGAACGCTGATAAGATAATTGTTCTTCATAAGGGTGAGATCAGGGAAGCCGGTAATCATCAGGAGCTTCTTGCAAAACGCGGTATTTATTATAAACTCTACCAGCTTCAATATAAAGACCAGGAATTACTAAAAACATAATTAAAACTAAAAACGGGAAGCAAATGGAAAAGATAAAATTCAATACCTTAGCACGTCATATTTATGAGGAAGAGAGAAAGTATCCGGAAGCAACAGGAGAACTTTCCGACCTTCTGCATGATCTCTCACTTGCTGCCAAAGTTATTTCACTTGAAGTAAATAAAGCCGGGCTTGTTGACATTCTTGGCTTTACTGGTAATCACAATATCCACGGCGAAGATGTAAAAAAGCTCGATGTTTTTGCTCACGAGATGATGATAAAAGCTATGGACCACGGTGGACATTTGTGCGTAATGGCTTCAGAAGAAGATGAGGATATAATTCACATTCCCCCCTCTTTCAGCATAGGCAAGTATGTTTTGCTCTTCGATCCGCTCGATGGTTCTTCGAACATCGATGCAAATGTAAGCATCGGAACTATCTTCTCTATTTACAGAAGAGTATCAAAAGGCGATGGACCCGGAACAATAGAAGATTGTATTCAGCAAGGAATTAAACAGGTTGCAGCCGGATATATTATTTACGGATCAAGTACCATTTTCGTTTATACTGCCGGCAAAGGTGTTTATGGTTTTACTTTAGATCCCTCATTTGGTGAATTTATACTTTCGCATCCGAATATAAAAACTCCCAAGAAATCAAGAATCTACAGCATTAATGAAGGGAATTATCTCTACTGGCATCCCGGATTAAAAAAATATATCAAATGGCTTCAGGAAGAGGATAAATCAACCGGAAGACCCTATTCATCAAGATATATAGGCTCAATGGTAGCCGATATCCACCGCAACTTACTTTACGGCGGAATATTCATGTATCCGGCTGATTCGAGAAACCCAAATGGAAAATTGAGACTTATGTATGAATGCAATCCAATGTCATTTATTGTTGAACAGGCTGGCGGAAGATCTTCAAACGGTAAACAACGGCTGCTCGAGGTTAAGCCTGAATCTTTGCATCAGCGAACACCAATTTTTATTGGCAGCGAAGAAGATGTACTCTTGCTTGAAAAGTTTATTAAGGAGTATGAACCGGCTGCGGAAAAGTAAGCCTTTAGTGGCTTCTATTGTTGACAAGGCTTAACTTTTTTATTATTGAGTAAAATAATTACTTAATATTATTAAGACCTTCTTCAAGCTTTTTAGCCAGGTCTGCAGATGAGATTCCTTTAATGCCAATCTTTGCACTCTGAAGTACAACTTTAGGGTTATCACCTTCTCCATTTAAATATTTGAACAAACAATATGAAAGCCTGTTCCTGTCATTTGGCACCGGAATATAATCCTTGAATGTTTCAACCAGTGAATAAACTTTGCTCTCAACAGAATCAGAGGGCGCTTTTTTAACATTTGGGGGAGGTAATGTTGTCATCTGTAGTCCTGATTTTTTTGTATGTAAAATTAGGTACAAGTAATAAAACTTCAAATAATTCTATGGATATGGTTTTCTGAATTGATAAATTTGAACTGTAAAAAAACGGTCAAAATAATTGACAGCAAACGAAATTATTAAGTACAAAAAAATTTTAATCATCAGGCTAAGTTCCCTTGGTGATATTCTGCTCACCACCCCGATGATCAGAGCACTGAAAAACTTAAATTCATCTTTCGAGATTGATTTCCTGCTGAAGGAAAACTACCGCGACACCTTAGTTTACAATCCAAACTTAGCAGAGTTATTAATCTTAAAATCCAATTCTGAAAATTGGAATGAGATAAGGAAGAAAATCAGAGAAAAAAATTACGATTTGATATTAGACCTTCAGAATAATATAAGATCATTCAGGCTAATTTGGGGATTAAGCTGTCCAAAATTAAAATTCCGGAAATATTCTTTTCTAAAGTTCCTGCTGGTAAATTTTAAGTATAATTTAATGAAACATCTTCCACAGATTGCAGTGAGATACTCGGGCGTTATTGAAGGTTTGAGACTTGATGCTGACGGATTAGATTTGATCTCAATGAATAAGCCTGATGAAAGTTTATTTAAACTAAAAATACCAATAGGAATTTGTCCGGGCTCGCGCCATTTTACAAAAATGTGGCCGAAAGAATATTTTATTGAACTTGCTGACCTGCTGATTCAAAATGGTTATGATGTTATTCTATTCGGAGGCGAAAGCGATAAACAAGCGTGCTATGAAATTGAATCTGCGGTAAGAGGAATAACAAATCGCTGCAATGACAACCAGGTTTTACAAACCATTGCAGAAATGAGATTATGCAAAGCAATTATTTGTAACGATTCAGGACTTATGCATACAGCCTGTGCAGCCAAAGTTCCTGTGATTGCTTTGTACGGATCAACTGTGAAAGAATTCGGATTTACACCTTATAAGAATAAAAATTTAATCTTAGAAAATAATTCTTTAACTTGCCGTCCATGCTCGCATATCGGGCGCTCAGGCTGTCCAAAGCAGCATTTCAAATGTATGCGTGAAATTAAACCGTTACAGGTATTCAACTCACTAAAAGATTTTATAAGCCTTTGATGGAAAAAATCTGGTTTGCGCTTTACAACTTGCTTGTTATTCCTTTTCTCTATGTTGGACTAAGGATTGGCGGGATATTCAATAAAAAAATGAGAACCGGAATAATTGGGAGAAAACGTGTTTTTGAGAATTTAATTCTCAACGCCATCAATCTTGACAAGTCAAAAGAATTAATTTGGTTTCATTCATCATCGCTTGGAGAGTTTGAGCAGGCGAAACCAATAATTGAAAGTCTGAAACAAAATGTAAAAATCAATGTGCTTGTAACATTCTTTTCACCCTCAGGTTATGAAAATTCTAAAAAATATCCGCATGCAGATCTTGTGGCTTACATTCCATTTGATACTTCCTTCAATGCAAAAAAATTCATCAAGATTGTAAAGCCATCCCTTGCCGTAATGATGAGATATGATATCTGGCCAAATTACATTAAGGTTTTGACTGATGCTGGTATCCCTATTTACCTCGTGGATGCAACCATGAAAAACGATTCACCGCGAAAATATCCGGTTTCTAAAATGTTTCATAAAATGCTGTTCAAAAAATTTACCAGGATACTAACCGTCTCCGAAGAAGATGCAAAAGGATTCAAAGAATTTGACTGCACAGATAAGCAATTAAAAGCCGTGGGCGACACAAGATTCGACAGAGTTTATCACCGGAGTTTAAAGGCCAGCGAAAAAAATCTTTTGAGACCAGACATCCTCAAAAATAAGAAAGTCATTGTAGCCGGAAGCACCTGGGAAGCTGATGAGGAAATACTATTTCCTGTAATGATCAAACTTGCAGCCAGGCATCCTGAACTGCTTTTCATTATCACCCCGCACGAACCAACGCTTTTACATCTTGAAAAAATTGAGAATGAACTTGCCAGGAAAATACCTTCGATCAGATTTTCTTTCCTGAATAATTACAAAAATGAAAGAGTCATAATTGTAGATTCAATCGGAATTTTGCTCACGCTTTATACCTACGCGCACATAACTTTTGTTGGAGGAAGCTTTAAATCAAACATCCATAACGTGCTTGAAGCTGCGGTTTATGGAATCCCGGTTATTTACGGACCAAAAATTGAAAACTCTCAGGAAGCAACCAGCCTTGTAAAAGAAGGCGGCGGAATTATTGTCAGAAACAAAATTGAATTGTACCGGAAACTTAAATGGCTTATAACTGACGAAAATTCAAGAAAAAAAATAGGGGAAATGTCTGCAGAATATGTTCGAAAAAATCTTGGGGCAACTGAAAAAATTCTGTCTGAAATTCTCTCAATTATTTAAAGATATCTTTCTTCAAGAATTTTCATATGATGCTTTTCATGACCTGCAATTATATACAAAAGTGCAAGAACGGTTACATCATAATTATTTGCAACACCTCTTTTGCTTAGCATATTTTCAGTAAAGCTTTTAAAGAGAAGTAAATTTGATTCACGAAGCAATCTGAATTCATACGTCAGATCGAATAGTTCACGGTTATTGAACATACCTTCATCAACGTAAGCATCCTGATTGAAGCCCGGGAGAGATTGTTTTTCACCTCTTGCAATGCAAAGAGCGCGATAGGCAAAAATTCTTTCCGTGTCCATCAGATGACCAATTACCTGCTTTACCGTCCACTTGCCCTCTGCATAAGCAAAATTACCTTTATGCCGGGGAAAGCAGTTCAGGATTTTTTGTGTATCCTGAGATTGTTTTACAAGTACTTTAAAGATATCATCACCCTCAACGCTGCTGACGTAAGAGGCATAAAAAGGAGCGAAATCATTATTTGAAGGCCTTGGCATAAATCCTCCTGGATAAATTATCGATCATGCCAGATTTTAGTTTCAAAAATACCCGAAGAAGTTGCAACACCTCTAAGCATACTTTTGGTGTTAAATGAAAAATAATAATTCCCGTTTTTATCAACAGCAATCACTCCACCTGTGCCTTCCGGAAGTCTATTCCGTATCATTTCGTCACAAGCTTGCTGAAGTGTATAGCCCTTATACTCCATTAACGCTGATATATTGAATGCAACTGTATTCCGGATGAATAATTCGCCCCAGCCTGTTGCCGAAACTCCACAGGTATTATTGTTAGCGTAAGTTCCTGCATTTACAAGTGGTGAATCGCCGACTCTTCCGGGCATTTTGTTTGTCCTTCCGCCGGTTGACGTTGCTGCACTGATGTTACCAAATTTATCGAGTGCAACACATCCAACGGTACCTTTAACGTTTTCTTTTGAACGTAAATACTCCTGATAAGCTTTTTCAGTGTCGAAATAACTGTTTTCAACAAGTTCAACTCCAAACTTTTTCCCGAGTTCATCTGCACCTGTACCGGCAAAAAGGACGTGAGGGGTTTTTTCCATAACAAGTCTTGCAAGTGAAATCGGGTTCTTGATAATTGTAACACCAGCTACAGCTCCGCACGATAGATCTTTACCAAACATTATTGATGCATCCAGTTCATGTTTTCCTTCAGAAGTATAAACTGCACCTTTGCCGGCATTAAAACCGGGATGATCCTCAAGAAATCTTACTACCTTTTCAACTGCATCCAGGCTCGAACCATTGTTTTCAAGAATTGTTTTGCCAATGTTAAGAGCTTCTTCCAGTGCAGTGTAATAAACTGCTTTTTCACTTTCGGGCATCATTTCATTCATAAAACCTGCCCCGCCGTGAATTACAATTATATAATTGGCATTGTCATTCTGTGCAAAAGAGTTGTTTAATAAAAAAAACGTTAGAATTAAAGACAGGAGCACAACGGGAAGTTTGTTCATTCTAATATCCTTGAATATGACACAGATGAAAGAAAAATAACTGTTTAATTATAAATAATTTTATTTTATTTCACCAAGAATATTTTAGTTTTTAAGATGATAATCATTCCGATAATTATATTCTTTCTGAATACATATCCCACACCTGATACCGGGAGCGGTCTTTTTCAAAATATCAATTCCGCTGAAGAAATTTTTATCGTGAAGCAAAGATGGCATACCGGATTTGTTTTCAAGGCAGAGCAGCTAAACAATCTTATATGGCAATCCTCAGCCCAATTAAAGAATTACAGAATAATTGATGTTGGCTGGGGCGATCAGGACTTTTATCAATATCCGGGTTTCGATTTTGGACTGGCTTTCAAAGCATTGTTCCTTCCAACTCCCAGCACTTTGCGAGTTGAAGGTTTTTATATGAATATGGAAGATTATAAAAATTATTGTGATATCGTTGTAATGATTAAACTTTCAGAAGTACAACTGAACAAAATCTTTGAATTCATTCAATCAACTTACGTTCTTGACGATAATTCAAATCCGGTTTTGCTAAGCCAATCTGAAGATGGAAGTATTAATTTCTATAAAGCAAAGGGAAGCTATCATCTTTTTAACACCTGCAATTCGTGGATTGCAAAAGGTTTGAAACAAGCAGGTTTACCGATAAGTGATGATATTACGATTGCCGGACAGTTATTTAATCAGTTACAGAATTTTGGTGTGGTGATAAAAGGTTTTGAGGAATGACCGGACTAATTATTTCCTGAAAATATTTTAAGTCCGACAATTCCTGCCACAATCATAAAAATGAAGACGATTCTGATCAACTCTTTTGATTCATTAAAAAGAATCATTCCGACTATAGCTGTGCCAACTGCACCAATTCCAGTCCAAATGGCGTAAGCAGTACCTACAGAAAGTTGTTTCAGAGAGACTGACAGCAGTGCAATACTTATAATCATAGATATAATGGTAAAAACACTTGGCCAGAATTTAGAAAAACCGTCAGAATATTTTAGGCCAACTGCCCAGGCCGTTTCAAAAAGCCCTGCAATGATCAGAATTAACCAAGCCACTATTTACTCCCGATTAAAATGATTCGATTATTCTTCTTACTTTTTCTTTATCTGAAGAATAAGTAAACGAATTAATAATCTGATGCGAATTCCATTTGTCAACAATATAAGGATATATTATTTCAACTGCCCGAAGTTTTCCTGACGAATAAGTAAATTCACTAATTATATTAATCAACTGTTTGACTGTGAAATTGTTAAACTTTGCTGCCAAACTTAAAACAGACAGCTTATCATCCTCAAATGTTTCATCCTGCAAATTTTTAATAAGCTGAGCAAAATCAACATCACTCATTGGAGGAATTTCAGGCTTTTTGTCAACCAATGGAATTGCATTCAGCAGATCAAAAATTTCGTCAACGATTTCCCTGCTCTTCTGATAATCTTTGAACTTAAGTTTTTTCAGATAAAAATTATCAAGCTTATTAAGCTTTGCTACAATTTGATTAATTATTCCATTGGACTCATCATTCAGTAATTGATGTGAAACCCGGTCGGTTTGCTGAGTTATTTGTCCGAACGAAATACTGCAAAACAGAATTGCAGATAAAAATATAAACCTTGTTTTCAATTATTGCTCCTGTGGTCCTTTGTCAGTTCGCTTCCCGGCTAAAATCTCGTTTCCAAGTTCATAAGCTTTATACAGATCCATTATGGCTTCAATCATTCCCTGGGAGTGAACGCTAACAGTACGGTTTGCTTCAGGCAGGTAGATGTAGTTCCCGGGCAAACTTTCAATGTTGCCATCAAAGGCAAGTCCTACGATTTCAGCATTTTTATTAATTACTGCGCTGCCTGAATTTCCACCGACAATGTCATTTGTTGAAATGAAATTCAACGGGGTTTTCAAATCAAATTCAGGTGGAAGATTTTTAAATCTCTCGGGCAGCTTGAAAGGAAACTTACCATCAAAAGAATAATACCTGTCTAAAGAACCGTAAAAAGTTGTTTTGAGCGGTGCAACTGTTCCGTTATATGAATAAGATTTCATTTTGCCATCTGCAATTCTCAAAGTAAAAGTAGCATCGGGTGGAATATTATCACCGTAAACATAATGAAGTGCTTCTCCCAAGAGTTCGTTCCTCAGACTTTCATATTCCTGAAGTTCAGAACTTTGATCGGCAAGCTGTTTTTGCCGATCACGGGTTTTAATGACAAACTGAATAAATGGATCGTCAGAGTTTAAAACATCATCCGGATTTCCTTTTGCTAACCTGATCACTTCATCTTTAGAAAATAGTTTTGTATTGTTCAGCAGGTACTCAACAGCATCTTTTCCTGTTTTGGTTTTCAGGATTTCTTTTCTTACCAAATTATCTGCCGGAAGATTTGATGTCCAGATATTAACCTGAACTGAAACTAACTTATCCTGATAGCTTTTATCAAAATTTGCCGGGAAGATTCTTTCGATTGTCTTTTCAAGTTGTTCCGCTTTATAATTTTCTGAGCGAGCGGATTCTTCAAGCTTCATCTGCTCTGCAAGCGTTAACAAGTCCCTTGCAATTGAAAGATATTGAGGTGAATAGAAAGAGCTTATATTATAAGCGAAAAGTTCACTGGCAAAAGCTGAAGCCTTCTTTCGTGAGTCTTCGATTTCATTCCATATTGATGAATATTTTTTCTTTAACTCATCGTCAGAATTAATTGCTTCCTTGAATTTTTTCTCAAAATCTTTCTTGCGTGCTATCAGGTAGGGATCAAGCAAGCCTTTATAAATTCCATCATAAACTTTTAATCCATTCCCGATTGAATAGAGACGGGCAACTTGTTTCATATCCTCAGCGTTGTTTTTCATTACAATCTCCTCCTGAATTGCATACATATCTTTGAACATCCGCACCAGCATCGGATATTGAATGTCACGTGCAAATTCTATTTGTGCAATTGTATTTATTCTGTCAGTTCTGCCGGGATTTCCAATTACGAATATTGGTTCATCTTCAAGAGGACCATTTTCGCTCCATTTGAAATAATAATCTGTTTTTATTGGCTTACCATTTTGATCATAGGCACGAAAGAAAGCACAGTCCAAACCATAACGCGGATAAGTAAAGTTATCATAATCGCCTCCAAGTTTAGCTGTCCATAACTCAGGGACAAAAACAAGTCTAACATCATTATATCTTTTATATCCGTACAACGAATATCTGCCGCCATCATAAAGAGGAGTAACTTCAAAACGCAGATCCGGGTAATCTTTTGAATATCTGTTCTCTATATCAGTAATAATTTTATCTCTGAGAGCAACCCTTTCATTTTCGTTCTTGCCATCAGCCATTCCCATTTTAATTTCACCGGTAACATCTTCGATAATTATTAGCTGCTCAACAAATAAGCCGGGGACGAGTCGTTCCTGTTCAAGAGATTGAGCATAAAAACCATCGAGAAGTAAATCCTCTTCCTCTTTCTGAATTGCAGGGAGATTACCGCGAATGCAATGGTGATTTGTCATGATTAATCCATCCTCCGAAATAAAAGAAGCAGTACACCCTCCATCAAATTTAAGTGCGGACTTTCTGACTTTCTCAAGCCATTCCTCTGATGGAAGGAAACCATATTCTTCTTTAAAGTAATCCAAAGGAGGATTTTCAAAAGTCCACATTTTGCCCATATCAAATCGTTGAGCTGTAACTGTATCTGGATCGAAAAAGTAATTAGATGACTGAGAAAAAGAATTATTATAAAGCAGGCTTAATAGAAGGAAAGACAGACAAACTGATATAAGATTAAATTTCATATTGAATTTCTCCATATGTCAAATTATTTAATTGTTTTTTTTGACTTTTCAAGATAAGGCTTTAAATATTTACCCGTCCATGAATTTTCGCAGTTAACGATTTCCTCAGGAGTACCTGAAGCAATTACTTCTCCGCCTTTTTCTCCGGCTTCTGGCCCGAGGTCGATAATATAATCGGCACATTTAATAACTTCGAGATTGTGCTCAATGATTATGATTGAGTTATTTCTTTCAAGTAAAAGATTGAAACAATTCAACAGCTTGGAAATATCATCAAAGTGCAAACCGGTAGTGGGCTCATCAAATATAAAAAGGGTGTGTCTTTTTTCCCTCTGCGCAGTTAAATGCGAAGCCAGTTTTATTCGTTGTGCTTCACCACCCGATAGAGTATTTGAAGGCTGACCAAGCTTAATATAACCCAGCCCAACATCTGCAAGAAGCTTAAGAAGGTTAACAATTTTATCATTTCCCTCAAAAAAACTAATGGCTTCCAGTACTGTCATATTTAATACTTCGACAAGATTTTTGCCGCGATAAGTAATTTCTCTGATCTCTTTTTTGAAACGTGTTCCGTCACATTCTTCACATTCAAGATAAAGATCGGCAAGAAACTGCATTTCAATTTTTATAAATCCATCACCCTGACAGGTTTCGCATCTTCCTCCGGGAACATTAAAAGAAAAGTAACCTGCTTTATAACCTCTGGATCTTGCATGATGAGTTGAAGCATAAAGCTCCCTTATCAGCTCAAATGCCTTAATGTAACTTATCGGATTCGAGCGCGGAGATTTACCTATAGGGGATTGATCAACAATTTCAATATGATCAAGGTACTCTCCGCCTTTAACCTCATCATATTTACCAATATATGAAGGTGAAAGCCCGAGATATTTTGCAATGCCGGCATAAAGCACGTCGTGAACAAGGGTACTTTTCCCGGAACCACTTACCCCGGTTATTACAACAAATTTATTTAAAGGAATTTCAACAGAGATATTTTTCAGATTATTTTCTCTTGCACCGGCGATTTTAATGGTCTTTGTTTTTCGCTCGTTTCTATGTTTGGGCAATGGTATTTCAAGCTTGCCCGAAAGATATTTTCCTGTTAAAGAATTACTGCTTTTTATTATATCTGATATGCTGCCCATAGCAACTATTTCACCACCATCCGGACCTGCTTTCGGACCCATATCCACTATAATATCAGACGACTTCATCATTTCGGGATCGTGTTCTACAACAAGCACAGAGTTTCCGATATCACGAAGATTTTTAAGAATGTCTATTAGTTTTGCATTATCTCTCGGGTGCAATCCAATGCTCGGTTCATCAAGCACATATAAAGTTCCGACCAGGGCTGAGCCAAGTGAAGTTGCAAGGTTTATCCGCTGAGTTTCTCCTCCGGAAAGTGTGCTGCTTAATCTATCAAGAGTTAAATAACCTATTCCAACATTATTAAGAAAATTGAGGCGTTTGATTATCTCCTCCAGAACTTTACCACCGACTAACTGATCGAATTCAGACAATTCTAAATGACTAAAAAATTCTAATGACTTCTCAATTGGAAGCTTTACAATATCATAAATTGAATGAGAATTTATTTTAACCTGAAGTGCTTCGCGCCTTAACCTTGAACCTTTGCACGCCGAGCATGTTGTGTATCCACGATATCTGCTTAATAGCACCCGTATGTGCATTTTATAAGTTTTTTTCTCAAGCTCTTCAAAAAATTTATCAATCCCAATAAAACCATTAAAACCTTTTCTTATTAAATCCATTTGCGAAGCAGTAAGGTTTTTTACCGGTACATTGATAGGTATTCCATGATTTTTTGAATATCTGACAAGGTCGCGTAAATGCACACTGAACCTGGCAGTTCTGAATGGTGCTATAGCGCCATCGATTATTGTCAAATCCGGATTTGGAATAACCAGGTTCATATCAATTCCAATGGTTTTGCTAAAGCCCTGACAGACGGGACAAGCTCCAAAAGGATTATTAAAAGAAAAAAATCTCGGCTCAGGTTCTTCATACCGGATTCCGCAGCATTCATAATATTTATTGAACTCCTGCTCTGATCCATTTTCAGCGTTTACAATAACAAGACGATTCTCACCTTCTTTGAATGTTACTTCAATTGAATCAGCAAGCTTTTCTCTGATTTCAGACTTTGAAGATTTGAATCTTTCAACAACTACTCTTATTTCATTTTTATTTGATGGAATTACTTCCTTCTCGTTCAGATCAATTAGTTTCCCATCGAAATAAATTCTGAAAAAGCCTCTTTTTTTCAACAAATTAATTTCATCTTCAACACTTTGTTCGGGGTGATCGTGAATCGGGAAGGTAAGATAAAACTTAGTTCCTTCTTTCTGTTCTTCAATCCATTTAGTTACAGTTTCAGTTGAAGCTTTTTTTACTTCCTTCTCACATCTGAAACAAATTGTTTTTCCAACCCGTGCGTAGAACAAACGCAGGTAATCATAGATTTCAGTTGTAGTTCCAACTGTTGAGCGAGGATTTCGTGAACCTGTTTTTTGCTCAATTGCAACGGCCGGGCTTATACCGGTGATCAAATCAACGTCTGGTTTATTCATTCTTTCAAGAAACTGACGGGCGTAGGAGGACAAGCTTTCAACATATCTTCTTTGACCTTCAGCATAAATTGTATCAAATACGAGCGAGGATTTCCCTGAACCGCTCACTCCCGTAAAAACCACAAGCTTGTTTCTTGGTATTTCGAAACTAAGGTTTTTTAAGTTGTGCTGCCTGGCACCTTTAATTATTATCCTGCGTTCTTTGGATTGCTCTTTTTTCTTAGCCATTTAGAATGAGTTTTTGAGAGATGTAATTTACAAAAAAAGCTGTTTGTAAATTCAATAAATGTGATCAGAAAAATATACTATAAACATTTGCTAGTTATCTTCAGAATGGAAAGACAAAAATAATTTAATGAACCTTAAGTAAAATGTATTATCACTTACCTGCTGCCTGTTTGAAGTTTCTGAAGCTGATCAATTTTTTCATCCAGAATTTTGATTTTTTCGTTCATCTCAAGGATTTTATCATCAAGATTACTTTCGAAATCGGCTTTATCCCAATATCCTCTTTCCTCAAAGTAAGATTTAAATAACCAGTTATGTTTTAAAGCTTCCATGTTTTCTGCAAGCCGTGATGCGCCGGTTTTTACATCCTCGCTTATCTTTACAAGATTTCTCAGAGTAGCGGTTAAAATTGAATCTTCAATGCTGCCTTCGACCATAAGCGAACCGAGAACACCTTTTCCTTTATTGACGTTATTCAAAATGGTATCTGCTTGTGCAATTACTTTATCAACATTGGAAACAACTTTCTGAACACCTTTCCCGAGTTCATCAAATAAAGACGTAACCTGCGTTAATTGATCTGTAATTGACATAAGACTAACATCAGCCTGCCGTGTAAGCTGAGTGGCGCTTTGATAAAGCTCTTCATCATTCAAAATTTTTCCGAGTGTACCTTCGCCTTTATTAACCCTTGCAACAATTTCGGAGAGGTTTCTTGTCATCTCTTTTGTGTATGCCATAATTCCCTGAGTCTCTTCAATTATTTCTGTGAAGCCTACTGGTTCTTTCGACATTATTGTTCCTCCATCGCCGACCAATTCAGCACCCGAAGTCCCAACCTGAAGAATTACAACTTTGTTGCCGACCAAACCCTCAGTCTGAATGCTTGCTTTTGTATCTTTCCTGATGAACTGTTCAATATCAGTTAAAAGCCTCATTTGAACTTCAATTCTTCCCGTTTCATCGCCTGTCAGCTGTATACTTTTAACGCTTCCGACATCAACACCACTTAATCTTACAGTAGCGCCGTTTCTTAATCCTTCAATATTTTTAAAGTAAGCTTTAACCGTAAAGGTGGAACTGAAAAGGGCTTCTTTGTTTCCGAGCAGAAAAATTCCAATCACAAGTAATGCACTGCCGATAAAAATAAATATTCCAAGTTTTGCTGCTGCTAAATTCTTAAACATCATTTGCTCCTGTTATTTGAGTCGATGTGTTGATCAGTAAAAAAGTTTTTTAATAGATCATCATCTGCTGTTGTAAGCTGTTCAATAGTTCCTTCGCCGTGTATTTTCCCATCATGAAGAAATATTGCCCTGTCGGCAATAATCTTTGCACAAAGCAAGTCATGTGTCACTACAATCGATGTCATATTTAAAGATTTCTGAAGTTCGATAATAAGCTCACTTATTTCTTTTGAAGTAATCGGATCGAGCCCGGTGGTTGGTTCGTCATAAAGCATAAGTTTTGGTTGGGATATAACAGATCTTGCCAGCCCGATCCGCTTTTTCATCCCACCAGAAAGTTCAGAAGGCATTTTATCAATTGCCAGTTCAAGAGATACCCGCTCAAGAACTTCCTTTACTTTTTTTTCTCTTTCAAGCGGAGTAAAATTAAAATGCCGGATCAAAGGGAATTCCAAATTTTCTCTTACAGTCATCGAATCATACAGAGCCGCGCCTTGAAAAAGAAAACCGATATTTTTTCTTAACTCGTTCAATTCACTCAGCGATAGCTGCAGTACATTTTTATTGTCAATTACTACCTCACCCTTATCAGGGTCCATCAGTCTGACAAGACACTTCAGGAGAACACTCTTCCCGGTACCGCTTCTTCCGAATACAACAAAGTTTTCAGCAGTTTGTACATTAAAAGAAACATCATCAAGTACAACAAGATTGCCAAAAGATTTTTTTAAATTCTTTACCTCAACCATATTACACAGTCGGCCAGAGCCATAAAGTAATTTTAACAAGTACCATATCGAAAAGCAGGATCAGCAATGATGAAATTACAACAGAAGTTGTTGATGCCCTGCCAACGCCTTCAGTACCATTGGTAGCAGTGTAGCCCTTATAAGTGCCAACAACACCGACAATAAATCCAAAGACAAATGTTTTAGAGATACCTGGAATTGCATCACCAAATTGAACTGCACGAACGATTGCCCCGGTATAATATTCTATGCTCATATTCTGAACGAGAACAACTGCTATGTATCCACCCAAAAAAGCTATAAATATAACATAAACGGTTAATAGGGGAAGTATAAATGTGCATGCAAATATTCTTGTTACAACAAGATACTTAAAAGGATTTATTGCAGATACTTCCATGGCATCAATCTGTTCAGTAACTCTCATTGAACCGAGTTCTGCGCCTATACCTGAACTGACCCTGCCTGCAAAGATAAGAGCAGTAATCACCGGGCCAAGCTCTCTTACAATAGATATCCCAACCGATCCGGGAAGAAATGCTTCAGCACCGAAACGCGCAAGAACGGGTTGAGTCTGCATTGTTAAAACCAATCCGATAATAAATCCGGTTACGCTTACTATCGGCAAAGTTTTTATTCCAAGTTCATCCATATGTTTCCGGATTTGCTCAATTTCATAAGGCGGTTTAAATATGTTCTTCAGGAAAAGGATAGAAAATAGTGAAAGACCTGAAATTGTTTCGAAGAATTCATTAACCTTCTTTTCAAACTTTGTTAATTCCGGGTTTGACGAATCTGCGAATTTCATTTTAGTGTGGTGTATTGTGATTAACTTTACAATCTAAAATAATGAAAAAAGATAATTGATTCTAATCAACTAAATATTAACTGATTTGATTTGGAGAAAATTCAGTCGAAAGCATTTTTGTAATGTTTAACCAAAGGTGATTGTTTTCCCCTGAACAAAATTGCAATTACATCAAAACGGCAGTCTATATCTTCTATGTTCTTATCATAAAGATATAGACCGGCAATTTTTTTCAACTGTTTAATTTTACTTTTCGTGATCGCATATTCCGGTTCACCGAATTCAAGATTTCTGCGTGATTTCACCTCAACAAAAACAATGCAGTTATTTTGCAAATCTTTAGCAATCAAATCTATCTCACCGTGCCCATATCTGTAATTTTTCTCTACAATTTCATAGCCGAGATTTTTAAGAAAAGATTCGGCAATCATTTCGCCTTCATTTCCGACTTTTTTTTGATTTCGGTCTTTCATCATAAAAGATTTAAACTTAACTGCTGGTTTGAATTTATTATTTTGCTGAGAAATGTTTTCCGGTGAAAAGGAGTAATTCCAAATTTTTTTATTGCTGATATGTGTTCTTTTGTTGCATAGCCTTTGTTTTTACCCCAAAGATACTGCGGGTGAAGAAGCGATAATTCTTTCATTATTCTGTCGCGGGTTACTTTAGCAATTATTGAAGCAGATGCAATTACAAACGATTTATTATCTCCTTTTACTATAGAAATTGTCTCTATTGTGGAATTGAATGTTTTATTTCCGTCAACCAGAATTAAATCGGGTTTAACTATCAAACTGCTGACAGCTTTTTTCATAGCAAGAAGTGTAGCTTGCAAAATATTTATTTCTTCAATCTCATTATTTTCAACAATTCCCACAGAATAACTTTCTGCTTTTTGAACTATTTGCAGGAACAGCTTCTGTCTTTCGCTCTCGGAAAGCTGCTTTGAATCTTTTACACCGGTAATCCTGATATTCTCTTTAAATACAACTGCAGCAGCAACTACAGGACCTGCAAGGGGACCTCTTCCGGCTTCATCAACTCCCGCAAGGTAATTTACCCCATTCAAAAAATATTTCCTGTCAATGCTTCTCATTTTCCAAAGTAAATTGCAGCAAGACCAAAAATCATATTCAACTTCAAGAGTGAACTGATTCTAACGGGATTTTCCGGCTGTTCTTCAAATAATAATTTCAAACAATAAACCAGCAAGGGATTTACAATAGTCATCACAATTAAAAAATATTCGATCTTATAAATTTCTGTTATGAATGGGTAAAAAGTAGCAGCAATTAAAATCAGAGACAAAATCATCATCAAAATTTTCGATTTTTTTATTCCATAAACTATCGGGTAAGTTCTTAAATTATTTTTAAC
>JACAFB010000069.1 GCA_013388545.1 Ignavibacteriaceae bacterium | reverse complement strand
GCCCAGTTTGGATCACCAAGCCAGTCAATTGGATTTATTCCAACCAGACCGAGAAAATAATTTAAGATCCCAAATTTTGGATGATAGATAAATCTCCATACAATAGCTACAGCAACCAGGGTTGTAATGTATGGCATAAAATAACTTAGTCTGAAGATGGATTTATACTTAAGTAATTTAGAATTTAATAGCAGTGCAGCGCTTAGAGATACTGCTATTGTAAGAGGTGTTGCAAGAAGAACATAATAAGATGTATTCTTTAACGACTGCCAGAATAGCGGGTCTTCAAAAAGTCTTAAATAATTTTTTAGTCCAATAAACCTTACTGTATTGAAGTTTCCTAAAGCATAAATATCGAAATCAGTGAAACTGATGACAAACGCTGCTATAACAGGAATGAAAAAGAAAATGAGAATTGCCAGCAAAGCGGGTGCAATGAAAAAGTAAGCTGCAATTGCTGATGATTTATAGTCTCTATATTGTTTTTTATTTTGCATTAGTTTAATAGGTAATCGTCATGCAATGTCATTAGCTACGCTGTCATTTGTAGTCATTTATTGTTTTGTGTTTTGCCGATTGTATTAATATAATTATTAAGTTTTACACCAATTGTATCCAGCTCGTTTATGATTTCCAAATAAGTTTTTTCATCAATTAATTTTCTATTATTAGCTTTTCTAACCCAGGTCTTTGTTTCAAATAGAGACCCTCTTGAATAGTAGCAGAACTGTTTATTCTCTTTGTAAAAATATCTTCCAAATCCTTCACTTAAATTTGCTGCAACAGAGTCAGCGGCTTTCATTAGCTGTTTACCCACGACATTCTTAGCAAAATAATCCCATTCGATTACAATATTCCAAAGTCTCTCAGCAATATCCATTGACAACTGATAGACCTGTAATTCCTCTAACTTCATTCTACCTCCATTTAAAAACAATAAATGACCATGAATGACTACAAATGACTTTCTATTTCTTTTCTAGAAGCCATCTTCTCTTTTCAAGGATTACATCCACATCTTTATCAAGGTTAGATAAAGCTTCATCAATACTCATAGCATCACGAGCGGCTAGTTCTGCATACTGCTGAACTTTAGAGAAAGCAATTTGTTCCCACTCCGGAATTTTAGGAGTAGCCACCACATTGTTGAACTGCTCATAAAATGCTTTCATATAATCGTTATTTTCTATCAAAGAATCCTCCCACGCTTCTTTAACAGCTGGCAGATTATAAAGAAGCTTATAAAACTCAATTTGTGTTTCTTTCTCGGACAGATATTCAATGAATTTCCATACTTCTTTTTTATTTTCAGAATTTTTAAAGATTACCAGACTTGAACCACCGGCAAGAGAAACACCCGGATAATCCTCACCACTTTTTGATGGCATTGGTGCAGTTGACCATTTATCTGTGAGATTACCGGTCATCCACTTTTTAAATTCATTTATATTCCAGGGACCTGAAATGTATACAGAAAAGTATTCATCTTTAAGTGCCTGATAAACATTCGTCACCTGGGAAATACCTATCGGCGCTAATTTTTCTTTGTGAAACTTAATCAGGAAGTCGAATGCTTCTTTAAATTCCCGGGAGCTAAAGTAGGCTCTTGTATTGTTGTCTTTAAGAAGAGAAGCATTATTCTGCAATCCAAAAATTATAAACGGAGGCCATTCATTTGTAGGAAGATAGATTGCATATTTATCTTTGCCTTTATATAAAGCCTTAATTTTTTTACACAAATCATATAACTCGTCCCAACTCTTTGGAGGTTGTTTATATCCTGCCCGTTCAAATGTATCGGTTCGATAAAACATCAATCGAGTATCAACATACCAGGGAATTCCATAAACTGCTGAATCAATAACGTTCGTATCCCAGATTCCCGGAAAATAATTTTCTTTTCTTATAACTTTAGATTCAGCAATAAAATCATCCAAATTAATTATTGCATTCAGATAAGTAAATTGCGGAACCCAGGTATTACCAAGCTGGCAGGCATCCGGTGTGTTATCGCTGGCAAAAGCAGTGATTAGTTTTTCTTGTGCCGCATTCCATGGAACTGCCTGTACTTTTACTTTTATACCGGGATTTCTTTTTTCAAATTCAGGGACGAGCTTTGTTACATATTCAGCTTCGGAACCCATTGCCCAGAATTTTATTGTTGTTTCTTTATTTGTGTGCTGTGAACAAGCATAAAATAATCCCAGCAAAAAAATAAAAATGATAAGCGATATTAATTTGCTTGCTTTCATTAAAGTAGATTTATTTTATCAACACCATTTTGCCTGTTTGAATTCGACCTTGATACTTTATCGTATAAAAATAAATTCCTGATTCAGCGGCACTTCCATTTTGATCTGTTCCGTTCCAGGTAACTTCATTTTTTCCGGAAATAAATTCTCTGTCAGCTAATTTTAATATCTCTTCGCCAAGAACATTATAAATGCTGATAACAACTTTGTATGTTTTTGGCAGTGTAAAAACAATAGTTGTTGATGGATTGAACGGATTGGGATAATTACCGATTATTTTGAAATCATCAATTGGTATTTCTTCATCCTGAACTCCTACAGTTGAATCCGGTACAAACCCGATTGAGTCAAGCATTGCAGGAATTTCAGGGTTTGCCATAAATTTTTCCCAAAGCAGATTACTTCTATAGTTTTCTATCATATCAATTATCGGTCCCTGGTCAATTGCAATGTAACTGCTTGCAAACCAGTTCACATCAAGGTTAAATGCATCTTTAAATCCATATTCACCCCATAGATTACCGTAGTATGTTCTATAAAAATTTTTCAATGCAGAAATGGATTCTGTTGGTGTGTAAGGCATTGAGGATAATGCTGCTGTTGGTGCAATCGTACCGTTATCATTTGAGTAAGGCTCGTGTGCTGAATATCCCCAGGGATTATCACAGGCAGTCAATCCCCAGGTGTCAGGTCCGTATCCGGTATGTCCCTGAGGATTAGCAATACAGTAAGCTCTGTTAATCAATGTATGATGACGATTGTTCAGAAAATAGTTGCAATAGATATCTCTGATATATCTCGCATCAAAGCCAAGGAAAGAATAATGAGCAAAGAATAATGGTCCGCCGTACGGATCACCCACCCAGAGTTTGTAGCCGTAGTAAGTCTGATTAATAAAATAACCTGTCGAGCTTGCCCATCCGTCATAATAAAGATTTGCAGGAACACTGTGAGTGGGAGATGCAATTGCGAGTAAATAAGTTATCATCGTTTCATTGTAGCCAATGAGTTTAAAATTAATCTGCCAGCCGTAGTTTGGAGACCAGTGCCAATAAAGGTAGTTGCTGTAAGGTGAACGGCGGTACCAATTCCATTCAACTGTCTCCCAGATTTGAGTAATTAAATTTCTAATTTCTATCTCTTCGGTTGTGGATTGATCGAAATATTGTCTCGCGGTTAGAAGTCCTTGAATCATAAATGATGTTTCAACAAGGTCACCGCCATCATCATATTGACTGAAAGGAATAACGTTGCCAGTTGTTCCATTCAGCCAATGAGAAAAAGCACCGTGAAATCTGTCAGCCTGAGTATTGAGAAAATTAAGGATTGTCAGCATTCGTTCAACACCTTGTTGCCTGCTGATATATCCTCTTTCAATACCAACAAGCAAAGCCATCACTCCAAAACCGGAACCGCCGGATGTTACAATGTCATCCGAGCCAAGTCTTTCTCTTATCAATCCTGAAACAGGATGAGCATAATCCCAGAAATATCTGAATGTTGTCCGCTGCACCATATCAAGAAATTCTTCATCCGTCATATCGTGAGTTATTGTAACTACGCTGTCACTTAAAGGCGATTCATTACCTGAATCATCATAAGCGCTGATTTTAAATTCATTCATTATTCCTGTAACTCCAATATTAAGAGAAATGTAAGATTTCTCCTTCGGCACATTTGTGTAAAAGACAAATTGACCGGAAACTTTTCTGTAAACTTTATATCCTGCAAGATCTGATTCGGAATTGTTATACCAGTCTACATCAACATGCTTCTCATAACCACTTCCGACAACATTTTGCGGGGTTGCCGGTGGAATTGTATCAAGAGCCGCTGGCGAATAAATTTCCGAATGAACTGGTATGCTCAATAACAGAACAAACATTACTCCAAATAACATTTTTATAATCATTTTCAAATCCTTTCTTACAATTTCATTTTAACAACTTTATATGAAAACGGTTTTATAGTATATTTTTCTGAATTAACCATGATCGTTTTTTCCTGGTTGTGATAGTTCAGCAAAAACAAGTAAGAATATTTTTTGCTTTTTCGAATAACAAATTGAATATCCGGATCGGATACTTTTATCTGTCGTTTGATTTTATCCATTGAAAGTATTTTTTCAATCAGATGTAGATGTTCATCACTAGTGTAACCAAATGCAAAACCAAGAATTGTAACTATACCATCACCAATGTTTTTCCTGATACCGCAAACTTCACCGGTTTTTGTTGTTGAAACAATTTCAGTTTTGCTGATGTTTTCAAAAATCTCCTTTTCCTTAAAAACAGTGAATATGTCTTCGATACCAAATGCATCAACTTTATTTGGGCTTATTAATTTTGTAAGCTTAACTCCAAGTTCATCTTTGAGAACTGAACAAGGATTAAGATATAAATCAAGTAAGGGTATTGCTGGATATAATATTAAATGTCCACCTTTTTTCACATAAGCAGCAAGCAATTTCTGAGTGCTTGCATCCATAAATTCAGTGGTTACAACCCAGAGTTGTTTATATCTTAAAAGATTTTCCACATTTGAATTTTCTAAATCGCTGATGTCATAATTAAAATTCAAAGTCTGAAGACTGCGAAGCAATCCATTAAAAAATATTTCTTCACGAACAAAGCGCGGATCGAGTGTTAGTCCAAGTTTTTCAATATAAAGTCTTTTTTCCTTAAGAAGCTGAGAAGTTGTAAGCTCTGTATAAAAATACGGTTTGTAAAATCCAACACAGATATCTGCTTTGGTCTCGCTTAATAAAAATTCCTCTTTCTCCCGATTGATAAACTCATTGATTTTCTTTATTGAACCATAAAGCGGTGATTTGACACCATTTTCACTTAACGGAGTTTGGTAGTAAAAAGTTTTTCCATAATAACCTTTGCCATTTGGATTTATTCCCTGAGAAAACATATAGTAATTAAACCCCTTTAATCCGTGGGCAAGAGATGCGAAATAAAAAGTTTCCAAATCATTCGCATCACTTTTTACTTGATGTTCACGAGTACCTGCTTGAAATTCTGCTGCCCAAGCAGGTCCGTACGGCTGCATTGCTTCAAGAATTTTATTGCAGGCAAGATCTGAATGCGCATTTCTGAAAGAAACAAATTCCGGAATATGATCAAGACCAAATATCAAATCTTTCCTTGTTCTCATAATCTCTTCGTAAGTACTGATGAGCATTGGAAGCTCGGCGGCATTACCATAAATCCATCCGGGAATATTATGAGTAAGCTGAACATTTATACCATAACTTCTGATTTTCTTTATCAGCAAATCCAGATACGTTGCAAAATAGTGCCGGTAGAAAAGATGAAAATCAAAATAGGCACAGTAGTCCTGTTTGTTTTCGATCTTGCCAACAGGAGCTGAAACTTTTTCGAATGACAGATACTGCGTTCCGTAAACAGAGTTTAAGTTTTCTATCGAATTGTATTTCTCACTGAGAAATTTTTTATAGAGATTTATTACTGTAGGATTATAATCAACCTTTCCGAAAAGCCACTGGAATACACCAACCTCATTGCATACCTGCATCATTGTAATAGGTCCACCATTACTCTCCTGATATTCAGCAATGATTGACATAATCTTATCGTACCATAGAAAAGTATATTTCAGATATTCATCTGACATATAAGACATCAGGTCCGGCGAGATTATATTTTCATTTTCGTCCAGAGCAAATGCATTTTTACTGCAGCGTTTCAAAAGCCAGCCTGGAAGTCCCTGATTTTCATACTCTGCAAGAATGTACGGACCGGGTTTAACAGTTAAATCCAATCCAACTTTTTTACATAGCTTGATGTACTTAATTAAATTTCTTGCCGGATTAGTTTCACCTGCAAAATCAAATTTATCTTCCTCGTATTCGTGCCAATCCCACGGAATATACGTTGATGTTGTATTAGCACCAGATTGCTTTAATAATCTCAAGTGCTTTTCCCACAACTTCGGATCAAGTCTGAAGTAATGTATCTCACCGGAAATTAAAAAAAACGGTTTCCCGTCTCTAATAAAATATCCTTTGGCTGCATCAAGACTCATTTAATTTATACCTTTTCTTTCAGCTAATTTTCATAAGTGATAACAAGTTCAGCAGGAAACTCTTTCACAGCAATTTCTTTCTCTGAAAAATCTTTAATCGCTTTTCCATTAACAAGCACTTCGGCTGGAAGTTTCGATGCGTTAAAGTTCTTAATCTTTATTCCACCCTTTGGAAGTTTGACATCACCATAAATTGAAAAATAATATTCATCATTTTCTTTTTTAATTGAGTAGGAGATTTCTCCATAATAAGTCGGAAGATTTTCAACTGACATTCCATCTGGTGAATCAATCCATCCGCCTTCGGCGGACTGATAAAGTGCAGCACCAAGAACAAGTGATGAATCGTACTCATTCTCATAAACAAACATCGAGCGAACTGCATTAATAAAATCAGAACCAACCCAGGTGTGAGGCATATCGCCAATAAATTTGGGTGCACGGTAATCTTTCCATACAACCTCAGCCCAGTGATTCCATCCTTGCGGTCGCTGATCATTTAAGAAAAATTTTATTAGCTCGTGTGCGCGTTCAGGCTGATCTAATTGAATGAACGAACCTATCAAACGATTTTCGTAAGGTGTATAAGCTGTCCACTCAATTTTATCATCCCTTCTGTATTCAAAGAATTCATAATATTTATCGAAGGTATTGAACACCTGAGGTTTTGGTAAATTATTAATTTCGTTGCAAGGAGTAAGCGCGATTGTTGTTGAGGTTGCATCGAAGTCGCCAAGTTCAACACAACCAGGGATGTAATCAACTCCCCTGACCTTCATTGCAAGGTTAAGCGAGTTGTAAAGATTTTCTTTAAAGGTGTTGCGAACTTTTTTTATCCGCTCATAATTTTCTTTTTCTCCAAGAATCCTCTGTATTTCTGCTGCGTCTTTCAATCCTTTCATGGTGAAGAAATTATCCCAGTAAGAATGCATTGGTTTTGCCGAGTAACCTTCGTGACTGATTGATTCAGTCACCAATCCATAATAAGCACGAACGCTGTCATTACTATATTTAAAATGGTCTGTTGATCTTTCAGCAATCAATGATTGAATATATTCTACTGCTTTTAAAACATTAACATTTTTCGATCTAAGGAAAGTTGTATCTTTTGTGAAGTTGAAATACTCCTTTATCAGGTAAATTAATTGACCATGGCTGTCGTGTTCAGGAACAGGATCCGGACCTCTGGAATCAACTACGCAAGGAACTTTGCCATTTTTATATTGATGAGCTGCGTACCATTCTATAAAATCTTTTACTTCATCCACAATTCCGGATTTTAAAAGTGCTGATGAAGTGAGCGAACCATCTCTTATCCAGCTTCGTTCATAAGAACGTGAGCCGGGCTGAACTCCAACTTTATCTCTGTTAATTAAAATATATGCAAGGTTTGATTTATAGGTGTTTACAATTCTATCTGCTGATTTCGGCAGATTAAATTTTATGTGATCAACTTTTTCCTTCCAGAAGTTTTTTGTCTCTTGAAATTTTTCTTCAATGACTTTTGCATTTAAATTTTCCAATACCGATTCTTCGTTATAAAAAGGAACTGCCAGATAAATAATTTTTTCTGCGCCGGGTTTTAATTCAAAATTATAGCTTAAAGAACCATTGGCTAGATTGGATTTATCATTAATAAATTTATTTTGACTGAGTTTTTCATTTGATATCAGATCAACAATATTTCCTTCATCATAAGCTGCTGCACCAAACAAATCATATTTTGTAATTGGATAAATAACTTTATCATCAACATAAATTTTGTTATCAGTTTCTTTAATAGATTTAATTTTACCAACTCCGCCTGCAAGATTTAAAAATTGATAGTGCGGATTTACCTGAAAAGGTCTTATCAGTAAAAACAGGCTTACACTTTTTGCAGCAGAAGAATTATTAGTTAAAATATACTTTAAATAAAGAGTAGAATTTTTATTTGCTTCTCCATTCGCAAATATTTTTGTTTCAAGATTAACCTCATCGCAATTCCAGGTTACTTTTGGGATTGGAAGATAATTTTCTTCAAGCGATTGAGATGAATTAACATTACTCCAATTAAAATATTGTTGATCAATTTTTAATATTGGTTCTATTGAAAAACTTGCTTTATCAACTTCAACCATTCCATCTTCATTTATCATCGCTTCTTTTACATCATTGTTTACACCAACCACCGTCCAGAATGATGCTTCATCTAAAAAATATCTTGGATAAAATCCTTTGGGTGAATTCTTAGCCGCATAAATCAAAAAATCATTTGGGGTTAAAGAATTTTTTACATCAAGAAAAGAAATCTCTTCAATTCCAAAGCATTCATCAGAATTACTTTCAATCAGGTTTAATCTTAAAAACCTGGATTCTGTTTCTGTTAACTTTATAAAACTCAGGTTACTCTGATTACTTTTTACTTCATAAACATTTTCCCAATTCAATCCATCTTCCGATAAAAGAACCTCAAATGATTTTGCCTGATAATTTTTTAACCAGTTTATTTTTAATCCGCCAAATTCTCTTTTAGTTTTAAAATCAAATGTAACGGTCTGATTTTTTACTCCCACACTTTTCCAGTACGTATTTAAGCTGCCATCAATGATATTACCTGGAATCAAATCGAATGATTGTGATTTAGCTGTTGCGATTGGCTGTGGATATATATTTGTTTCAGGTAGAAGCGGTTCAAACTTAAAATCATCAAGCCAGATTGTGCCTTTACCTCCAACAAAAGAAGCGATAGTAAATTCAATTCTGTCAATTCGTTTTAAGGATTGATCGCTTGTAGGTCCCCACGCAAAGTGAATGTGTCTTTTCTTGATTTTTATTTTTTTCCAATCTTTTGGGAAATCATAATTGCGATTGTTTACCCACCAGACATTCTGTCCTGTGCTGTCTAAAAATTTTATTTCAAAATTGTTTGAGGGAGATTCTGACTTCAGATAAAATGTAAATTCAAAATTCTCTGGAAGATCAATAGCAAAGAATTTTTGAATGCCACCGTAACCAGTACCTTTGGTAAAATCATAATCAAATTTTACCGCATTGCCGTGCAAGCCAACGTCGCTTGAAATGGAAAGATTAACTCCGTCAGCTTTTATAAAACTCCAGCCATCTGTTGATTCAAAATCATCCAGTGTTGTTGGTTGAGCACATAAGAAACTGATTCTAAGTATGAGTATCGTTATTGTGAAAATTATGTTCAGGGTTATTTGATTGTTTCGCATTTATAAATTGTAATTAAAAATCTTGCCACGAATTTCACTAATTAACACGAATTAAATTTTATTTAATGTAGTCAAATCCAAGTCGGGTTAAACCGTTTTGAATAACTGAATCTTTCATTACATAATTCCAAACCAAACCGGTTCTGAAATTTTCAATCATAAGCAGCATTGGTCCCTGGTCAATTCCAATGTATTCTTTGTTAAACCAGTTTAATGTTGGATTAAACGCATCAACATATCCATATTCTTTCCATAACCATTTGCCATATTTTTCATTAAAGTTTTTAAT
>JACAFB010000071.1 GCA_013388545.1 Ignavibacteriaceae bacterium | reverse complement strand
TGTGCATCGACAAGATTTGCTACTTCATTTCCAAGTACATCATATACTTTGAGTGACACAAGACTGTTCTGAGGAATCGAATAGCTGATTCTTGTGCTTGGATTAAATGGATTCGGGTAATTCTGAAAAAGTTGATAATCCATTTTTTTATCATCATCATCAATATTGGAAGCTTGCGATCCAAAAACTTCGCCTTCCCACAATCCTGCCCACGTTGATTGATTCGAGCTATGGAATATCAGCTTGACATATCTTGCATCAGATTCTGTGAATTGGTTGTATGTCCATTCATTAGTTGATGATGAATTGTGCGTTACTACTTCAGTCCAGTTGTTCTGATCGGTTGAAAGCTGAATGCTGTAATCATAAACTCTGCCTTCATTCCATTTATAGAAAGAAAATTTTGTCAGCGAAACTGTTTTAACAGTACCCAGATCAAACATAATCCATTCAGGCATTGTATCACCAGCCCAGCGCGAATCAGGATTCCCGCTGTAAAATCCCAAACCATCAATTGTTTTTTCAGGCGGATGATTTGGTTCCGGTACAGTTGAAGCAGTTACAGATGTTACTGTAATTTCGCTTAATCCTTGTAATGGGTCAGACTGCATTTCGTATTGGGCAGAATTAGCATTGCCTGAAATCGTATTACCAGAAAGATCTTTTACATTTGAAACTGTTACGGTATAAGTTCCCGGTTGATGCACAGAAGTGATGAGTGTTACTTTGTTATCCGATAGAGAAGCTGACTGAACTATTATTCCCCCTGAAATAGAGTAATTATTTACATTAACCGCACCAGATTGTTCAAGTGGTTCCGAAAAAGTTATTACTAGTGTGATTGAATCCTGCAGCAATGCTGATACAACCTCAGGTGGATAGGTATCGGGTCCGGTTATCATCTCGTATACTCCAAGGTCGAAAGCAGAACCCTGTGGACGAATTGTGCCAATTATGTCAACGTTAAATGGCGAACTGAAATTAAATCCCCTGTCGATTGCCGGAGAGTTTGTTTGAAGAGAGTAATTGCCGTTGTTAAAATCAACAAAAAGCGGATCACCATAGAGACCGTTATTTTCAAACCCGATATTATGAAGCTGCTGCACTGTGTATGTATTGTTGTTGTAAAGCATAACTTCCTGCGATGATGCTGAGCCGATATAAATATTGTGATCAATAATATTCCCGCTTGTTGATACATTAGATGTAAATGAAATATCGTAGTATTGATTCTGATCATTGTTGAAATAAAAAATATTGTTTCTGATGTCGAGATTGAGAGCATTGGTATTTAATATGCCGTGCTCTTCACATTTTGCAATAATGTTATTATAAATTTTAGTATTGGCGTCATAAGTATTGTTTTCATCTCCGCTGTTAACGTGGAAATGTATTCCCTGGAAACCAAAAATATTATCGAGAACATTTCCGTAAATCAACAAGTCTTTTTCATATCTGAAGTACATACCTTCAAGACAATCTTTGATTATATTGAACCTTACTATGTTTCCCTGACCGCCGTAATATTCCCAGTTGCCGCTTCCTTCATTCGGAAAAGCATTTATTCCGACGTGCGAATCAAGATTATGGATGTAATTATGCTCAACAATATTATAATCTGTACGAATGCCTGAATTGCCATTATTGGCTTCCCAGCTTATTCCATTCCAGCCAGCATTGTAAATTTCGTTATATGCAATTTGATTGTAGCTTCCGGTTATAAGCTGAATTGCAGAATGTCCGCAATTATGAATTTTACAGTTACGCACAATGTTGTGATCACCCTGAATCCAGAAAGCCCATTTAGTTGCATCAACAACTTCAAAGTTATCAAATACTACATAATTTTTCTGAAAGCCCCCATCAGAAGTTCCGAACCAGTAAATAAGCATTTGACCTTTTCCGCTTCCGTCAATTACAGGTTTCTGGCTGCCGATTCCTTTGAACACGATGTAACCATTTGCGGCGTCTCCGCTGCGCTGCAAAGTTATCTGTTCATTGTAAACAGCATACTTAACAAACACTGTATCACCTGCAACAGCAACATCAACTCCTTTTTGAATTGTCTTCCATGGCTGTGTTTCCGTGCCCGGATTGTTGTCGCTGGAATTTGGGTGGGATTTATCAACGTAATAATTAGTTGAGAGAGCAATTGATGAAAATAAAAGAACGAGGATTAATGAAGCTAAGGACTTTTTGAATACAGTCATAAATATTTCTCCTTAGTTTGGTAATAGTGTAGGTTTATTTCGAGGAAAACATTATCAAATTTTACACCATGAGATAAATTGATAAATTGTAAAACTGTTTACCGGCTCTAGTATAAATTACAGGTTATTTTTTCGTGAAATTCTTTTTTTGCAGGGAGAAATTGGTGAGGTCAAAAAATATTACCTGAGAAGAATCATCTTCTTGATGGAACTGTTTCTTCCGCTTTCAAATCTATAAAGATAAACTCCGCTCGGGAAATTTTTTGCATTCCATTCAAAATTATAAACACCTGGTTTTAAATTGCCGGAGAGGAGTGTTTCAATTTCTCTTCCCAGAACATCAAAAATTTTAAGTCTTGAAAAAGATTCAACATTATTTTTTACTTTGATTTCTGTTGTGGGGTTGAAAGGATTCGGATAATTCTGCAAAAGTTCAAATGACTCATTGATGCCTAAATCAAGTTCAATGATGGAGGAATATTCAAAGGCGCCGTCATTATCAATTTGTTTTAATCTGTAAAAAACAGTTTTTCTTTCCAAATTCTTATCTGTAAAAGAGTAGTTTTTTATACTGTTAGAATTTCCGTTTCCGGCTACAAAACCAAGGATGCCCCAGTTATTTTTGTCTTCACTTCTCTGAATTTCAAATCCATAATTATTTATTTCGGTAACGGTTGTCCAGCTTAAAATTACAGAATCAGGAAATACTTTAGCTGAGAAGTTGTTTAACTCAACGGGTAAAGGATAAATTAATTCGTAAGCGCCAATATCGAAAAGCAGATTCTGTGGTCTGAATGTTCCTACTATATCTACATTATAAGGTGTGTCCAGAGCTACGCCATTGTCACGTGCAGGAGAAGTGGGTTGAATGTTGAAACTATCGCTTGGTTCGTTGACAAATAATGGATCGGCAAAACTACCATGCTCTTCAAATCCAAATGTAGAATACATCTGGGGTATTGTATAAGCGCTTCCATAAAGATTAACCTGGTCCTGAACAGAATATTCTCCGAAATAAATATTGTAATCAATCTGATGTGTTGGGCTGTTTACAAGCGGGTCAAAAACCAAATCGTAGTCGTCTTCTGTAGGAGTATGTAGCCGGTTTTTAAAGAAAATATTGTTCTTAATATCAAGTCCTAGAGCATTAGTGTTTAAGATCCCGTCCTGTTTGCAGTTTGCAATTACGTTATTATAGATTTTACTGTTTGATAAATAAAGCTCATTAGTAGAATCCGGGAAATGGTCAAAATGTATTCCGGCAGATCCGGTTATATTATCGATAATATTTCCATAGATACTTAAACTCTTCTCAACTCTGAAGTACATTCCTTCTAAAGAATTGGTAATCCTGTTAAATCTTACCATGTTTCCTTCACCACCAAATAAATACCAGTTCCCTCCGCTCTGATAAGGAAATCCATTAATAGCGGTATGATAATTAAGGTTATCGATATAATTAAGTTCGATAATATTGTAATCACACCTTCTTCCATTCCCATCAGTATTTGCCTCCCAGCTTATTGCATTCCAGCCGGGTGAAATTATTTCATTGTTTGATATCAGATTGTAGCTTCCGCTTGATAATTGAATCGCTGTAAAATCAGCCTGCTGAATTTTGCAATTCTTAACCACGTTGTAATCACCATTAATCCATACAGCAAAAATATTTTCAGTTGGATCAGTTCTGGTGAGTATTTCAAAATTTTCAAAAGAGACATAATCAACAGGAGTTCCACCGGGACCAAACCAAAATACAACCTGAGTAACTCCAATTATCGACCTTGCATCGATCACCGGTCGTGTGATCGAATCATTACCACGGATTACAATTCGACCTGCTGTAATGTTTCCGCTGTTTTTTATGACAATGTTTTCGAAGTAGGTAGAATATTTTACAATCACGGTATCCCCGGCAACAGCAGTATTAATTCCCTTTTGAATAGTTTTGAATGGCAGTGCCTCTGTTCCGGGATTAGAATCTTTAGCTGCGGGATTAGCTCCGTCGACATAATACTTCGTACTGAAAATATCAGCAGTTAGAAATACTACAGCAAGAGATATTAGATAAATTTTTCTAAGCATTTTTCCCATTGATAAAATAAGTTTTTATGAACCATCCTTTACCTGCGTGATGACTAAGAAATATCTGATCTTTTGGTGTGAAAGTTTTGTCAATTGTTTTCCAGATTTTGTTATTTCTTTCCTTGTTATCCCACATTGAAATTATGATCATTCCGTTGTTATTCAGAAAATTGGAAAATTTCTTCAATAACTCCAGCGGTTTTTCAAAATAATAAAGCGATTCGTTAAAGACCACAATATCATATTTTCTTGTGGGAATGTATTTAAGCAAATCCTCAGCTAAAAATTCAGTTTTTTTGTTCGATTTCTCAGATGCTTGTTTTATTGCTTCATCGGATAAATCTACGCCGGTATAGTAAGAATATTTTTGATCCAGTTTTTCACAAATAATTCCTGTTCCGCAGCCAAGGTCAAGTATTGAAACCTCATTTCCAAAATAATGAGAAATTAAACTTAAAATTACTCCATATCTGGCAACTTCTTCATTATTTTTAAGATAATCCCAATGCCCGTCTGAAAATTGCTGATTCCAAACTACCTTAGAAATCCTTAGTGGTTTATAAGGTAAAATCCGGGTTTTTACAAAACCTTTTAAGAGATTAAGAAATGACATCAATACTTTAATTTTTAATTTGTGTAAAAAAATGAATCTCGATTAAAATTTTTTACTCTTATATAAAGTTAAATGATATTTTTTTTCAATAAATAATCAATTTTTTTATAATCAATCGGAAATTATTGAAAGAATTATACCAGACGCTCTCCGTAGATGAAAAAAACAGTATACCTTTATATTGAATATATGATATTTTATATTTGACAACAATTTATTTAAAGAGTAAGTGGCAGAAAAAAATTCAAATAGTGAAGAAATTCTTGATTCTTTAGGAGAAGGATTATTTACGGTTGACAAGAATTTCAGGATTAACTTCTTTAATCGGGCGGCTGAGGAAATCACTGGCTATAAAAGAGAAGAGGTTATAAGTAAATTTTGTAAAAATGTATTTAAGGCTGATTTGTGTGCATCTAAATGTCCGATTGCACTGGTACTTGAGTCGGGGAACAGCATTTTTGATTATGAGTCGTGCATTGTAAATAAGCAAGGTGAGAGAATAGTATTAAAGTTGAATTCTGCAGTGCTTAAAAACGGTGCAGGCGAGCCCGTTGGTGGCGTAGTTTCTTTTCGTAATATCTCCGATTCAAAAATCATTAAAGATTCTATTAAAGGCAGTTCGATTTTTCACGGAGTTATCGGACATTCAAAACTGATGAAAGAGATTTTTACATTGATTGAAGAAATCTCAGACTCTAATGCAGCAATTCTTATTCAGGGTGAATCAGGAACAGGCAAAGAAATGATAGCCAATGCTATTCAAAAAACAAGCCTGAGAAGAGATAAACCGTTTATAAAGGTTAATTGTTCAGTGTTTCCCGAAAACCTTTTAGCAAGTGAACTTTTTGGTCATGTTAAAGGTGCATTCACAGATGCTGTAAAAGACAGACCCGGAAGATTCGAAATAGCAGATGAAGGAACTATCTTTCTGGATGAAGTTGCTGAGATGCCTCTTCAAACCCAAATTCAGCTTCTCAGAGTTCTTCAGGAAGGAACATTTGAAAGAGTTGGTGAATCAATTTCAAGAAAGACAGATGTTAGAGTTATTGCTGCTACTAATTTGAATATTAATGAAGCATTAACTAAAGGGAAATTGCGTGAAGATCTTTACTATCGGCTGAATGTAATCCCAATCCATGTGCCGCCGTTGCGCGAAAGAAAAGAAGATATTCCATTTCTTGTTCAGTATTTTTTACAAAAATATTCAGTGATTTATAAGAAAGAGATAAACGAAATCTCTGATGAAGCAGTTGATAAGCTTATTCGTTATCACTGGCCGGGTAATGTGCGGGAGTTGGAAAATGTAATTGAATTTGCTTTCGTTCGAACTGTGAACAGTACCGTAATCACTGAAAACAAGTTGCCGGTTCAAATAAAAGATTTATCCTCAAGCTCATCGGTTAAAGTTAATCATTCTCTTAGAAGGGAATCGGCTGCTCAGCTTTTAGTTCTGTTAGAAAAACATCACTGGAATAAAAGTAAAGTTGCAGACGAACTTGGAATTGGCAGAACCACACTTTGGAGAAAAATGAAAAGCCTGGGCATAGAAGACAAATAACTTTTTATTTGTTTCAACTCTGAAACAAATTGTTTCTTAGTATGTTTATTCAAATAGACTATTTTTTTACGAATTCTTTCTAAATACCTGATCGCCGAAACATTTTGTTTCATACTTATTTTCAAATCTTAACAAAATCGGCTGAAAAATTGATGGCAGTATTTTTGTCTCATAATAAACATTATGAGCGAGATGTTAGGCAATCAATACTTTATGGCCAGGAATTTCAAAGCGGCGATACCCGTTTTTGAAAATGCCCTCCTGAAAGATCCCCAAAACAAAGCAATTCAGAAAAAGCTCATTATCTGTTATCTGACGTCTGACTCTTATTTCAGAGCTCTTAATTTATTTCATTCTTTGGTTAAAGAGGACATTGAATTCATTGCAAACACTAATGTTGAACTTGATGATTGTCCCTGTCCTGAAATTATTGAAAAAACCAAATCGCGGTTGAGCTTTGGAGAAAACTCATTTGAGATGAACCTATCACTAGGCATGTTATGGTTGTACTGCGATATAAACAACTCGATTCTTTACTTTAAAGAAGCACTTGATCAGGAACCACAAAATCCAGTTATCAAAGAAATATTAGAAATAGAATTATTCTATAAAAGTAAAACAAATATGATTCAAAAATCGGAGGCTATACATGATTAAAAAAATACTTCTAATGTTAGTAATTGCCGGATTTTCAATCCCGGTCTTTGCTCAGCCTGGAAATTTTTCTACTAGTCTTCATAAAACAAGACAGGGAAAAATTTATTGGTACAATACAGTTCAGAATGGTGGCAGCGGCGGTTATGAAACTCTTACCGGAGTGCCAATCACTCAGCTAGGCTGCGTTGAATGTCACGATGCAACAGACGCAAACGGAAATCCTTATCCTCCCACTGGCTACACACCTGATTGCGTAGATTGCCATAATTCTTCAATGGTAGTTACACAGAATGATTGCCTTGGATGCCACAGCAGGGAAAAATATATTATCTCAAATAATTTCCCTGATGTTCACCGGTCGGCAGGAAAGGATTGTATGTTCTGCCACAAAACAGTCGATATGCACGGCAATGGAACTTCACATAATTCAATGTTTGATCCCGGAGCTATCGAGGCTGATTGCTCAAACTCTGGTTGCCATGATAATTTACCCTCCAATCACGATCCTCACGGAGGAAAACTTCATTGTACGTCATGTCATGCACAGACAAATTTAGCATGCTATAACTGCCATTTCGAAAGCCAGTTGGTAGGGAAGAAAAGAGCATTCAAAAACATTACTGGTTTTGTGATGCTTGTTAACAGAACAAAAGATAACAAAGTACATCCTGCTACATTTCAATCATTATCTTATCAGGGAAAAACCTGGGTAGCTTTTGGTCCTTCAGTTGCTCATACAATAGTTAAGACCGGAGCCAGAACTTGTACAGATTGTCATAAGAATTATGGCGGCACTATACCTGCAATTGAAGATTATAACAACGATGGCATTATGCAATTTGCAAAATGGAATTCGAACGATAGTACTCTTTCGTTGTTGCAGGGTATAATTCCAATTCCTGAGGATTATGTGAGATCTTTCAAGCTGGATTTCATTACTTACAATGGAGATCCAAATGATCCTGTGGCACCTTCGAAGAACTGGTCATTTGTTGAAGCTGATTGGGATGGTCATCAATTCCTTTATGCAACGCCTCTTTCAAAAATTCAAATGGCCAAACTTGGAATGGATACTACCTGGACAACAAGCGGAATTGAAGACATGATTTCTGGCCAAATTCCAACTCAATTTGAACTTGATCAAAATTATCCGAATCCGTTCAATCCCTCAACTACAATAAAGTACTCAGTCCCTGTTCAGTCAAAGGTGAACATTACAGTATTTGATGCACTTGGAAATGAAGTTGAGACTTTAGTTAACTCGGTACAAATTCCTGGTGTCTACTCGATTGAATTCGATGGGTCAGACTTAGCAAGCGGAATATATTACTGCAAGATGACCACGAAGAATTCTAAGCTTACAAGAAAGATGATGTTGCTGAAGTAAGTTTAATTTGCTGATTACTCCGGGAATTAGGGCGCTCTTTTAGAGCGCCTTTTTTTATTCAACTGAAAATAATTTCTGGATTGAATGTAAAATCTTTCCGTAAAAATTACTTTTAAAATGTTAATTAAATCCTGACAACTTATTTTTCATTTTAAATTCGCAAATCAAAATTTCGTGCTTAGGTGGTATAATACTTGTGCTTTTTTATATCAAATTAAGGAGAAAAAATGAGTTTAATTGAAATCGCAGTTATCGCTTACTTAGTTTTACTTGGAATTCTTGCTTACTTCAATTCTAAAAAGGCATCGCAACAGATAAGAAAAATTCTTTAATATTAAAAAAAATAAATTCTTTCTTTTTAATTGCTTGTTGAAGCGAAAGCAGGCTCGTATTCCTGACTAACAATTATTTATTAATTATCTCAATCCTATCAGGATAGCCTGCTATTATTCTGTTTGCAATGTTAATAAATAAACCACATTCAACAACACCAGTTATCAGCTTAAGTTCAGTTTCTAAGTTAGCCGGGTCTTTAATTACATCGAGGTGAAGGTCGATTATATAGTTGCCACTATCGGTAATAAATGTTTGAGAATTTATTTTTCTGACTATCGGTCTATATCCAAGCTCATCAAAGTGCTGAAGTAATCTGTATGCCCCGAAAGTTGTAACTTCAACCGGAAGAGGAAACTTTCCGAGCTGTTTTACTATTTTTGAAGAGTCAACAATCCAGATATTCTGTTGTGAAGCTTTTGCAACAATTTTTTCAAACAGGAGCGCACCGCCTCCGCCTTTAATTCCGTTAAACTGAGCATCAACTTCATCTGCACCATCAATAGTTAAATCAACTTTTTCTACTTCATCAAGGCTTGTAATTCGGATTCCCAGTGATTCTGCAAGTTTTGTTGTTGCGGCAGAGGTTGATACTGCGGTTATTTTCAGTCCGTCTTTAATTTTATCAGCTAATGCATTTATAAAATAATTGACTGTTGAACCTGTGCCAATCCCAAGGACCATTCCTGTTTCGACAAATTCAACAGCTTTAACAGCAACTGCTTGTTTTTCATTCATAACGTTTAACCTTATTGTAAGAACTGCCAATCGAAAAATAATCCGGAAATTTCATATTTAAGAACGGAAATTCTTAATATTTATTGTTGTAATATGAATATTATTCATCAATATGGTAATTATATAAAATAATATTTTTATATTTAAATAGAATGCTTTATTTTATTCGGTAGAAATTTTAATTTTTTAATAAAATGTAAAAAATGAGACTAGACGGAATAGATAAAAAAATTCTGGATGTTCTTCAGTCCGATGCATACATCACTAATGTTGAACTAGCTTCAAAACTTGGTATATCACCACCTGCAATGCTTGAAAGAGTAAAGCGGCTGGAAAAAAACGGAGTTATTAAAGGATATGTAGCATTGGTTGATCCTGAAAAAGTGGGCAAACCTACATTTGCTCTTGTATCAGTTTCTTTAGCAGTGCACCAGCTTACATCGATTGAGATATTTGCACGGGAAATAAATAAACTTCCTGAAGTTCTTGAATGTCATCACGTAACAGGTGCGGGAGATTTTATTCTTAAAGTCGCATTAGAGAATATTCAGAGGTATGAAAAATTTGTGCTTGAAAAACTTACAAGAATAAAAGGTGTAGACAAGATTACAACGATGTTCATACTTTCAACAATAAAACAAACCACTAAAATTCAAATAGAATAAATGTTTTAATAAAAGTCAGGAGACCAAAATGCATAAGTTTGATCCATGCAGTGATATCCAGGATTACCTGGTTTTTGGAGAGTACGGAGATGTAAATCCATCGGTAACAGATTCATCAACGTATACTTTTCTTAGCCCCCAAAAGATGAAAGAACTTTTTGATCATGAAATTGAAGGTTGCTTTTTGTATTCCCGCCATTGGAATCCAACTAATAAATATCTCGCTGATGCGCTTTCAAAACTTGAGTCAAGCGAAAGTGCCATTGTTACAGCCTCGGGGATGGCTGCGATAAGCTGTTCAGTGCTTCAGCTTTGCGGTTCCGGTGATGAAATAGTTTCAAGCCGGACAATTTATGGCGGAACCTATGCATTGTTCAAGAATTTCCTTCCGCGTTTCGGTATTAATGTTAAATTTGTAAACATCCAGGATTTTGCAGCGGTTAAAAAGGCTATAACTGATAAAACAAAAATTCTTTACTGCGAGTCAATCAGTAATCCACTTCTGGAAATTGCAAATCTTCCTAAGCTAAGTGAAATTTCAAAAGCTCATAATATTAAACTGATGGTTGATAATACGTTTAGTCCGGTAATTATCTCCCCGCTAAGGTTAGGCGCTGATATTGTCATCCACAGTTTGACAAAATATATAAACGGTACCAGCGATTGCGTTGCAGGCTGCGTTTGTTCTTCCCACCAATTTATAAGTCAGTTAACAGATATTAATTCAGGGGCATCAATGCTTTTAGGCCCTGTTCTGGACAGCTATAGAGCAGCAAGCATATTAAAAAACTTACATTCTCTTCATATCAGGATGAAAAAACACGGAGAGAATGCAATGTACATTGCTGAAAATCTGAAAAAGATTGGATTAAAAGTTTATTACCCCGGTTTGAAAGATCACAAAGGTCATAAACTAATGCTTGAAATAATGAATGAAGGATTTGGTTTTAGTGGAATGCTTGCAATTGATGCTGGTACCTCGGATAAAGCTGACAGCCTGATGCAGAGACTTCAAAATGAAAAGTTCGGTTATCTTGCAGTTAGTCTTGGTTACTTTAAAACTTTATTCAGTTCTCCAGGCTCAAGCACTTCATCTGAAATACCAAAAGAAGAACAAGTTCAAATGGGTTTAAGTGAAGGCTTGGTAAGAATTTCCATGGGTTTGGATAACGATGTGCACAAAAGCTTTGAAAGGCTGAAGAAATGTATTGTTGAAGAAAAAATAATTTAAGCTTGTTATCTGTTTACAAAACTTATGGGGGTTTTATTTTTATTTTTTAATATTTTAGTTCAGTAAAAAAATAACCGCTAATTATGAACAAGAATGTTAAAAAAATAGGTCTCGTTTTACTCATTCTTGTTTTTTTGCCCGCCGCAGCATTTTTTATTTATCAATTGAACTCACTTGACGAAAATGAAAAAGTAATTGAAGAAATTTATAACAATCAGCTAAATGCAATTTTATTTTCGATAAATCAGTACTCTGAAGATGTTGCAAGCGGTTGGGCTAACAGAATTCAGATGATTATGGAAAGTGATCCGGCAGCTTTGAGCCAGCTTTCAAATTTTGTTAAAGAAACTTCTGCACTCAACGGCCTCTTCTTTCTTGACAGCATAAATTCCGGGAACCTGACCATCGTTACTTCTCCCGGAAAAAAATCCGGACTGACAAATGAAACTCTCATCAAAATTCTGAACTCCAACAGAAATATTTATCAACGGTTGCTTGATTACACACAGTCAGGTTTCAGAAAAATAGAGCCATTAAAAAATGTTCATACCGGAGATAATTCAATTTTAGTTTTTATTGCTGAAGTTAGAAACAATAAACAATTCTTCGGACTTTTAGTGAAACCAGAAAATTTTGTCAACGATGTTCTCTCGCCCAAAATTCAGGAGATAACGGAAGACCGGTTTGTCATTCATATTTACAATTCAAGCCGTAATTTTACTTTTAACACAACGGAGCGATTTGATTCCGGTAAAGTTCAACAAAAAAAACCACTCTGGCTGATGCCTCAATATTATCTTGGTATAAATTTGAAAGGCAGAACAATTGAGTCACTTGTTGAGAGCCGGTCGTTTACTAATATAGTTCTCATTTCTCTTATGCTTGCTGTTATTTTAGCGGGCGGCTATATTGTATTCAGAAATGTTAAGCGCGAGGTTGAGCTTGCACAGTTGAAATCTGATTTTGTTTCGAATGTTTCTCATGAGTTAAGAACGCCTTTAGCCTTAATCAGTATGTTTTCGGAAACGCTTGAGATGGACCGGGTAAAAACCGAGGCGAAGAAGAAAGAATATTATTCAATAATTAGTCAGGAGACAAACAGACTTGGCAAAATAGTGAACACGCTTCTTAATTTTTCAAGAATGGAAGCAGGAAAAAGAAAATATAACTTTGTTAAACAGAATATTAATAAAATAATAAATAATGTTTTTAACACTTATCATTTTCATTTGCAGAATAACGGATTTTCGTATCATCTGTTTCTGGCTGAAAATATTCCCGAAATAAAAATTGATGGTGAAGCTCTTTCAGAGGCTGTAATTAATCTTATCGATAATTCAATTAAGTACAGTTCGGAGACAAGAGATATTACTGTCCGGACAGGCTTTGAAGATGGTTTCGCATTCGTTGAAGTTGAGGATAAAGGCATTGGAATAGAAGATGAACATCAAAAGAAAATATTTGAAAAATTTTACCGTGTCAGCAGCGGATTAGTTCATAACACAAAAGGTTCAGGTCTTGGACTTGCGATTGTTAAACATATTGTCGATTCTCACAACGGCAAAATTGAATTGAACAGTAAATTAAATCATGGAACACGTATAAAGCTATTCTTTCCAGTGAACTTATAAACAGAAGGTGTTTTATGCATAAAATATTAATCGTTGAAGATGAACCCGGAATGCGTCTCGGGTTAAAAGATAATCTTGAGTTTGAAGGTTATCAGGTCGATCTTGCTGAAGATGGAATAACCGGATTGAATAAGATCCTTGATAACAAGTATAATCTGATCCTTCTTGACGTTATGCTGCCACAACTGTCAGGTTTTGATGTTTGTAAAACTGTCAGGAAAAAAGGAATTATAACCCCAATTATTTTACTGACTGCAAAAGGTGAAGAAATTGACAAAGTGCTTGGGCTCGAACTTGGAGCCGATGATTATGTTACCAAACCTTTCAGCCTTCGTGAACTGCTTGCAAGAATAAAAGCGGTGCTTCGTCGTGGAGAAGATTTCCCCAAAAACAGCAGAAATGAAAATAACATCTCAATCGGCAAGTTAGTTATTAACTTTTCAGCTTATACTGCATTTGATGGCGAAGAACAAATACAGATGTCGCACAAAGAGTTTGAAATTCTGAATTATCTTTGGAAAAACAGAAATAATACTGTAAGCCGTGATGAATTACTTACTGAGATATGGGGATACAATGAAGCTCCTACTACACGCACAGTAGATAATTTTATTTTGAAACTTCGGCAAAAAATTGAAACCGATCCGAACCATCCTCAGATTATAGTTACAGTTCATGGCGTGGGTTACAAACTGATCGATTTAAATATTTAAAATTTATTTTTCCCTTTCCAGATTACTCCGCTGGCCTTTGACAATTCTTTACAAAACAATTACAGCCTGATGACAACGTTTACAAAAGTCTGCTCTAGATTTCCTGCGGAACTTATGATGTTTAATATTATTGAAGGAGGTCTAAAATGAAAACAGCTTTTTTGAAATATTCAGTAGTTGCTTTAGTTATCCTTTTTGCAGGCTACACTTTTCCGCAGGATAGCGTGCAGATAATAATCAACCAGCACAAACACTCAATTGAAAACCTGATTGCGGGAATTAATTCTGATAATGAAGGGCTGCGAAAAAGCTCAATTTACTTTGCCGGGAAATATAAGCTCCCCGAGACTGTTGATGCTTTAGTGGAACAGCTATTCAGCGAATCCAATCCTTCAAACAGAATTTTAATAGCGCGTTCCCTTTATGAAATTGGTGAAAGAGATGGAATAGAAGCAGTAAAACACATATCTCAAACCGATAGTAATAAAAAAGTAAGAAGAATAAGTTCTTTGATCTGTAAGGAGTACTTCAAACTGAATGCAAATAATACTGCATCAAAGTAATGAAGTAATTGTGACATTTTTTTACAATTCTTTACAATCTTATGATATAATATAATTTATCCGGAAATATTTTAGTGTAACAATATGAAGACAAATTTATTTAGCCCTTTCTTTTTAATAGTTCTTTCTGCTGTTGTACTATCATATTCCGGATGTGTAATTAAAAAGAATCCCACCTCTGAAGAAAAAATTCTCAATCTTCAGGGAGAATGGAAATTCTCAATCGGAGATGATTTGAAATGGGCATCTCCGGAATTTAACGACAATTTGTGGGAAGAAATCACTGTCCCATCTTCGTGGGAAGAACAAGGATTTCACGGCTACAATGGTTACGCCTGGTACCGTAAATCATTTGAATTAAAAATAAATGAAGTTCAGGATCGCGTTTTGTATTTATATCTCGGATATGTTGATGATGTTGATGAAACTTACCTGAATGGTCATCTTATTGGAGTTACCGGTTCATTCCCTCCTGGTTATGAAACAGCATATGATGGATTCAGAAAGTACCTGATTCCGCAGTCTTACCTAAATCCCGCCGGCAACAATGTGATTGCAATCAGAGTATACGATGAGCAATTAAGCGGAGGAATTATTAAAGGCGATGTCGGAATTTATGGATTTGAGAGTAATCTCGTTTTTGATATCAATCTTGCGGGCAACTGGAAATTTCACATTGGCGATGAGATTATCTGGAAAGAAAAAAAGTTTAATGATTCTTCCTGGGCAAATCTTATTGTTCCGTCTAAATGGGAAAATCAAGGCTTCAAGGAATATGACGGTTATGCCTGGTATAGAAAAACAATTCAAATTCCCGATGCTCTCTTCGACAAAAACCTTTTCCTTCTTTTAGGTAAAATTGATGATCTTGATCAGACTTTTATCAACGGGCAGTTGATTGGCAGTACAGGCGAACTTGAAAACATTCCCGAAGATTTTATCGGACGAAATGAATGGAACGAAAAGAGAAGCTACCTGATTCCTAAAAACCTTAAATCATCTGACGGCATTTACACAATAGCAATTCGTGTTTATGATGGTTTCAGAGATGGTGGAATTTATGAAGGACCTATCGGGATTATCACACGCGAGAAGTATTCCGAATATCTGAAACAAAATAATTAATTCATTAAAATATATTTATGCAAAGCGGCTAATAAGATTTAAAGAATTTTTCTCTTCCTTCTGGTTTTACGTATTTGTAGTCTGGTTCAAAATATTCCCATAGAATTCTTGAGATTTCTCTTATAAGCATAAAACCTTCGTTGTTATAATTCCAGCCGGTGTCTGCCTGATTTTTTGTTATAACACAAAATACATAAGCGCCTGATGGAGCATTTACAAGCACTACTTCAGAACGAGACTCATCAACTGCTCCTTGTTTTGAAATGGCATTTATTTCCGGTGGAATTTCAGAGAGAGCCTCGCCATCCCAAAAAATATTTGATAAAATTCTGTGCATTTCTTCACTTGCAGCTTTGGAAATTGCTGTGCGGTAATAAATTTTTTCAAGCAGCATTCCCATCTCCCTTGGATTAGTCATTCCCCAACCAAAAACTTCGCGCTGTTTTTCTCTTCCAGGAGTTCTTGAATTTACCCTTGTTACTTTAAATCCGTTTTCTTCAAGAAGCTTGTTTATTGTCTCACCACCACCGGCAAGCTTCTGACACCATAAGCTTGCGTGATTATCACTGTAAGTAATCATCATTGAAATTATCTCAGCCAGAGGCAGTTTTTTCCCATCCTTAAGCCCATTGACAATTCCGTACTCAGAATCATAGTTGATGGAATCTTTAAACCAGGCAAGCTCTTCGATATAGTTTAACTCGCCTTTTTCAATTTTATCCATCACGCCGTATAGAATTGGAATTTTGATCAAACTTGCAGTTGGGAAAACAGTATCTGCATTCAACTGAATTGTTTCACCTGAAACTAAATTGTGAACATACAATCCGGCAATCCCGTGGAAGTTGTTGATCTTATCAGAAAGCTTTTCCACAATTCCTGTGTCATAATCTTGTGAAAAAGAAAAGCAATTGACTATTAAAACAAGTAAGGTTAAGAATAATATTTTTTTCATAGAGATTTAAATTATTTATTTAACTCATTTGAGATTCTTTCGGATTCGGCCCAGACCCGAAGCAAATTTTGGCCGCATATTTTTTTCAGATCATCTTCCGAATAACCACGGGAAAGAAGCTCATATAT
>JACAFB010000087.1 GCA_013388545.1 Ignavibacteriaceae bacterium | reverse complement strand
CGGAAGCGTTGAAATTAACCTCATAATTTCCTGCTTCTTTAAATTCATCTACAAGTTTTGCTACTTCATTACCAAGCATATCATAAATCTTTAATGTCTGATGACTGCCAACTGGCGACTGCCAACTTATTTTAGTGCTTGGATTAAATGGATTTGGAAAATTTTGATAAAGTTCATATCTCTGTGGAAAATTGTTTTCTTGCGAAACATTGGTTTGATTACAGATAACTGCATTAAGTTTTTCCCAAATACTATTACATAAAGTCAAAGGTACTTCGCCTGTGTTTGGAGTATCTCCCATTCTTATTACAACCAATCCTTTACTCTTTGAGATACTCACAATCTGACCGTTTTTACCAAGTCCAGCTATCATATCAACCGGAGCTGCTGGTGCAAAAGACCCCGGAAATACATACTGCAATCCCGGAACCATATAGGATGCTTTACCATTCAACCACCATAAGTAACCATAAGAAAGGTTAAGGTTTTGTGATGTATTTATCATTTGATTAAAATATGTCGTATCATAAAGCAATGTATCGGTACTCCAAATTCCACCATTAAGAATGAGTAAGCCAAATCTTGCCATACTACGGGCATTACTTATATAAATGTTATTATAACCTGATGTAACCCAAAGACCATTCATTCCAATTCTATTTTTAATTTTATTAGCAAAGTATTGATTATAGGAAAGCCCTGTTGCATTTTCTATTACTTCTTCTAAAAGTGTGTAAGGGGCATTGTGATACGCCCATCTTGTACCTGCATCTGCTTTGTAAAGAAGACAAGTAGGTAATGTACAATATGGATCTGAAACATAATCATCAAGACCAGCAGTCATAGTAAGTTGATGTCTTAAAGTAATCAATCTTTCTTTCTCCGGGGGACAGGAAGTCCAACCTGTCCCAAGATATTTAGAAGTAGAGTAGCTAAGATTTAAAAGACCTTCCTGCTGAGCAATTCCAGCTAAAGTTGCCGTTAATACTTTACCAGCCGATGCCCAGTACCAAATGCTATCTTGGGTAAAATTGTTGAAATATTGCTCAATTGCAATTCTTCCATGTTTAAGTACAATAAATGCTTTTGTGTTATTAGATTGAAGAAAGGAAAAAAGCGAGTCAATTTCAGATACACACCATCCAAGAGATGAAGGAGAAACCGTTTCCCATTCATTACTGTTTACAGGTGGGAAATATATGGTTTGAGCTGAAATTTCATTTCTAATGATTATTAGAAGAAAAAAAAATATTTTTTTCCACATATGATTCACTTCAGATTTTTTTGAGTTAAATTTTTTTAACACAGTCACTTTGTTATATATAAAAATATTATATAGTTATTTTACCTTAAAAGGATCATTTTCTTTGTTTTTGTATAATCTCCAATTTGCAATTGATAAAAATAAATTCCGCTTGCTAAACCGGAAGCGTTGAAATTAACCTCATAATTTCCTGCTTCTTTAAATTCATCTACAAGTTTTGCTACTTCATTACCAAGCATATCATAAATCTTTAATGT
>JACAFB010000034.1 GCA_013388545.1 Ignavibacteriaceae bacterium | reverse complement strand
GCTGCAAGCAGGGGACTGAAGATTTCTCCGCTTCAGCTTTTTCAGTATCAAACAATTGAAAGATTAGCCCGTGTTGCTGAAAAAATAAAAGTGAAAGAAAGCAACTATGAAACTGTCACCGGAAAAATCGAATTAACGCCCGTTCAAAAGTGGTTCTTTGATCAGAATTTCGAAAACCCTAATCATTATAATCAATCAGCGCTTTTTGTTGTTAAAATGAATCTCGAAGAAGCTCAAATTCTAAATGTGCTGGAAATACTTGTTATGCATCATGACATGCTTAGGGCGAAATTTATAAAACATGAAAATATTATTGAGCAAGTAGTCGGGCAGGAATTTAATTCTGATTGCCTTAGCTATTTTGATTTTAGTCACTTAAACGATACGGAATTCTCAGATGAGGTTAAGAAAACCTGCGATATACTTCAACGCAGTTTTGATTTATCGAAAACGCCTTTATTCAGAGCAGCATACTTTTCTTCGGGAAGTGAGAACAACAACCGTTTGTTCTTTACGTTTCATCACTTAATCATCGATGCTGTTTCATGGAGAATAATTCTCGAGGATTTAATATCGATGTTCATGAGTTCAGAAATTCATAATGAATTCAGGCTTCCATCCAAAACCTGTTCGTATAAAAAATGGTCTGAAACTCTTCAGTCAATCGCTCAATCAGAATCACTGAATGATGAAATTGATTTTTGGAGCGGATTAAGAAAAAGGAAACACTTCGGAATTGAAAAAGATTATGACGGAGAAAACTTAAATAAATTTAATGAACAGCTTGTGATCAGTATCCCGGCTTCTGAAACTGAATCACTTCTGATCAAGGCAGCTCCTGAATTCAATTTAAAAGTCGATGAATTGCTAATTGGCTGTTTAATGCGTGCATATAATAAATGGACTGGCAGAAGAACTTTACTGCTTGATCTTGAAAGTCATGGCAGAGAAATGAATTACGCAGAGATTGATGTTAAAAGAACAGTTGGCTGGTTTACATCAATTTATCCGGTTTATCTTGATTTAAAGAAAGAAGTTCAGATAGTTGATCAGGTCAACCTGATTAAAGAGCAGCTCCGGGCTGTTCAAAACAATGGAATTGGATTCGGTTTACTGAAGTACATCAAGGGAATTCAAGAATTGAAAGAAATACCTTTAGCCGAAATCATATTCAATCATCTCGGCAGCTTCGATAATATTACAGATGGCGGCATTTTTTCAGCCGCAAAAGAATCAGTCGGCCCTCAGGTTGATGAAAATAATCATCGCGAACATTTGATAGAAGTCACCAGCTTAATTTCAGAGGGACAGTTAAACATTCAATTTTCTTACAGCAAAAAAGTAATTAAAGAGAATCGTATCATAGAACTTGCGAACCATTATAAAGATACTTTAATGGAATTTCTGAATCTTTACAATGAGGGCGGTGTGAAAAAAGTTATCGCTTCCGATTACAAACTGAAGAAAATTACTGATCAACAATTGGATAAAGCATTAAAGAAATTATTAAAGTAAATGAAAATAGATCAAAGCAATATAAAGGATATTTATCCTCTAAGCCCGATGCAGCAAGGAATGCTATTTCATTCATTGCTGAATCCGGAGAGCGGGGTTTATTTTGACCAGATAAGCTGCGATGTAAAAGGCAATCTGAATGTCGATCTTTTCAGCAAAGCCTGGCAAAAGGTAGTTGAACGTAATACTGTTCTGCGAACAGGCTTTTTATGGGAAGAACTGAATGAACCGCTTCAATATGTTCTTGGTTCAGTTCCGCTTCCGTTTGAATTTTTAGACTGGAGTCAGAAATCTTCAGGAGAATATGAAAAAGATTTTATTATTCTTTGTGAAGAGGATATTAAGTCAGGATTCAATCTGAACATTGCTCCGCTCATCAGAATAAAACTGATTAAGATTAACGCTCAAGAATTTAAAATGCTTTGGAGTAACCATCACATTTTGTTCGATGGGTGGGGATTGCAAATACTTTTGAAGGAACTCTTCTATATTTATGACTGCCTTTCAAAAAATATCCCGCTCAAGCTTCCTGATCCTATTCCATTCAAGGATTTCATATCCTGGATTCAGAATCAGGATGCTGATGAAGCAAAACAGTTCTGGACAGAAAAGCTTTCTGGATTTACCGAACCCGTGAGATTGAATTTTGGTCAGGTTGAAGACCGATCTGCTAATCAAAGTGATTACCTTATAAAACAATTTCTTATTGATAAAAAATTATCATCAGATGTAAATAATTATTGCAAAGCTCAACACATAACACTTAATACTCTCGCCCGGGGATTATGGGCTGTTCTGCTTTCGAAATATTCCGGCGAAAAAGATCTGGTGTTTGGAATAACTGTATCGGGAAGGTCACCCGAGTTCAGAGGCTCTGATGAAATTGTTGGTTTATTCATAAATACGATCCCGTTGCGGGTCAAGATAGATGAATCGCAAAAAATTTCTGACTGGTTGAAGAATCTTCAGCTTGATGAAGCAGAGTTAAGAAATTATGAACACACATCGTTAATTGATATACAGAAATGGAGCGGAATATCTTCTGAAGTACAGTTGTTTGATAATATTATGGTCTTTGAAAATTATCCTGTCAGTGAAAGCTTTGCTTCTTCAGGTCGAGATCTGGCGTTGTCAAATCTCAAATTCAGGGAAAAGACAAATTACCCGCTAACATTTGTTATCACACCGGGTGAGAAAATTCTTATCGAAATTGCTTTCGATACAAGTTTGATTGATGAAATAATTGTTGAAAATATTTTCAAACATTTTTCCAATCTTCTAAAAAGCGTTTTAAGCAATAATGAAAAATCTGTTTCGTCATTAGAGATACTCGACGGAATGGAAACTGAGCAATTACTTAACTCTTTCAACAAAACTTATGTCGATAATTCAGGCGATGAATGTATTCATAAGGAGTTTGAAAAGATAACAGTTTCATATCCTGAAAAGACAGCCTGCGAGGATTCGTTTGGCTCAATTTCATATTCTGAATTAAATGAAGCTGGCAATCGGGCTGCAAATTATTTGTTGTCGAAAGGAATAAATCAGGAAGATATAGTTGCAGTTATTCAGAACAAGACAATTGACCTGATCATTTCTATTCTTGGAATCCTTAAAGCCGGTGCTGCATATTTGCCGGTTGATCCCTCCACGCCTTCTGAGAGGATGAATTTTATTCTGAATGATTCAAACTGCAGATGGATAATTTCTGATTCTGACAAATATTCTTTCACTTCTGAATTAAAAAATAAACTCATCAGTATTGATTCCATTAAAAAGTCTGATGTTGTCAATAATAATCCTGAAGTGAAAATATTCAGAGATAATCTGGCTTATGCAATCTACACATCAGGATCCACCGGTAAACCCAAAGGGACTCTGGTAACTCACAGAGGTGTACCCAATCTGATAAGAGCGATGGCAAAAGATTTCAAAATAAATGCCGAAAGTGTTTTGCTTCAGCTTGCATCTATAAGCTTTGATGCATCAATATCGGAAATATTTCAGGCATTGTTAACCGGGGCAAAACTAATTCTTACCGAAAGAGATAACGCAGTCTCAATTCCTGATCTCAGTAAAATTATTATCGATAAAAAAGTTACCCATTTAACACTTCCACCTGCATTACTTGAATTGATGCCTGATGAGGTGATTGAAAATTTACTCTGTGTTATTTCTGCAGGAGATGTTTGTAATTGGAAAGTTGCAGAAAAATACACCCGGTTAGCTGACTTTTGCAATGGCTACGGACCAACTGAATGTACTGTCGGTTGTGCCTGGTTCAAAGTTGATAATAAATATTCCAGATTGACATCAAGTGTCCCGATTGGTAAACCGATATCCAATCATAAAATTTATTTGCTTGATAAAAATTTGAATCCCGTTCCGATTGGAGTAGTTGGTGAGATTTACATTTCAGGATCAGGTTTGGCAAGAGGTTATCTGAATAAACCCGATCTCACTGCGGAAAAATTTATTCCAGATCCCTTCAGCAAATTAAATGGCAGCCTGATGTACAAATCAGGGGATCTTGCTTACCGTCTGACAGATGGAAATATTGTCTTCCAGGGAAGAACTGATTACCAGATAAAGATCAGAGGATTCAGAATTGAAGCCGATGAAATTTCAGAATCAATTAAAGAAATTGAAAATGTAAAAGAGGCTGTTGTTATTCCGTTTAAAGATCAGACTAATTCCCTGCAGCTTGCAGCATTTTATACTTCATTAACGGATGTTGTTTCAAAAGATGATATCAGGAAGCATCTTTCAAGCAAACTACCCGAGTATATGATGCCTGCGTATATCATAAAAGTTATTGAACTTCCAAGAACTTTGAGTGATAAAATTGACAGGCAATCTCTGTTAAAGAATAACCTGGTTATTTCTTCCGATGAATTTCAGAAAGCTGCTGATTCAACCCAGGAACTTCTGGTTTCAATATGGTCGGATGTGCTTAAAAGAGATTCTGTGGGAATCAATGATAACTTCTTCCACCTCGGAGGGCATTCTCTTCTGGCCACTTTAGTGGTTTCAAGAATAAGAGAAACTTTTTCGATCGATTTACCTCTTAAAACAATTTTTGAGTTTCCGAAAATTAGAGAGTTATCCTTCATTATCGACGATAGGCTTAGAAGCGGTATTAGTTCAGATTTTTATAAAATTGAGAAGAGTGAAATCAAAGACTCAATTCCACTTTCCTTTTCACAGCAGCGCTTGTGGTTTCTTGATAAACTTAAACCCGAAAGTGCTTCTTACAACATTCCAATGGCAGTGAAACTTAAAGGCAGTTTGAATCTTAATGCATTCAACGCAGCAATAAATATTTTAGTCGAAAGACATGAGGTTTTGAGAACCTGTTTCAGGGAGATCGGTGGAAAACCGCTGCAGTTCATAGAAAAGAATTTTGAGTACAATATTGATTTCTATGATTTGAGTGAAATGAATAGTGAAATCCAAAGTGAAAATATTGACAAGATCATCAAAGGAGGTATTGATACTGTTTTCCATCTTGATACTCTTCCGTTAATTCGGTTTAAGATGATTAAAACCGAAAGTGAAGAAAATATTCTGCTGATTGTTTCGCATCATATTATTTCTGACGGCTGGTCAGTCGGAATTTTAATTAAAGAGCTTGTTGAAAGTTATCAGTCAATTGTTTCCGGAAAAGAAATATCTCTTCAGCCTCTGAAAATCCAGTATGCCGACTATTCAATCTGGCAAAGGAAATTAATTGAAAGTGAGTATTATCAGATCGAACTTGATTATTGGAAGAAAAAACTTATAGGAATACCTCAACGAATTAATCTTCCGACCGATTACCAGTATTCTTCAATTCATTCCTCAGAAGGAAGCTCCGAGAAAATTCAAATTAATTCTACTCTGGTTGAAAAAGTAAAAATTCTCAGCATAAACCAGGGTGCGACTGTTTATATGACCCTGCTTGCTGTCTTTAAATTACTTCTTTCAAGAATCTGTCATCAGTCTGATATTGTCATTGGCACCCCGGTTGCAGGAAGAACACATCCTGATCTTGAAAAATTAATTGGCTTTTTCGTAAATACACTCGCTTTAAGAACTGATCTCTCAGGGTTGCCCGACTTCAAAGAGATTCTCAGCCGTGTAAGACAAACTTCAATTGAAGCATTTGCTCATCAGTTCATGCCTTTTGAAAAACTTGTTGAAGAAATTCAACCTTCCAGGGACTTAAGCCATACGCCGATTTTCCAGGTGATGTTTGTATTTCAAAATCTGCCAGCCGCAGAAATGAAACTTGAAAATATTTCTGCATCTCCATTTGCTGTTGCGAATCGGTATTCAAATTTTGAATTATCACTGGTAATATCGGAAAATGAAAACGGATTAGTTGCAGAGCTTGAGTACAACAATCATTTGTTTACTCCAGATACCATCAGAAGAATATTAAATTCTTATCTGTTAATAACCGAACAGGTTGTAAATAATCCAGATTTGCGAATTGATGAAGTTGAACTTTTATCCGAAAGCGAAAAAGAAACTATTCTTTTTGAATGGAATAAATCGGAACTGAATTATAAAAATCAAATCACTTTCAAAGAGCATTTCGAGGAAATTGCTCAGGCTTACTCAGAATTTCCGGCCCTGAGTTTTGTTAATTCAGAAAATGAGCTGGTCTCAACTCTCACATATGATCAGCTTAATAAAAAAGCAAACCAGTTTGCTCATTATTTAATCTCCAAAAATCTTAAGCCTGAAGAACTAGTCGGCGTTTTGATGGAACGAAGTCTCGGGATGATTATAAGCATACTCGGCATTCTAAAAGCAGGTTGCGGTTTTGTGCCGATTGATCCCAACAATCCTGAGGATCGTTTGAAGTTTATGATTGAGGATGCAGGTTTATCCTTAATAACAACCAATCCTAAGTACAAAACAAAAATCAGCAAATACAGCAATCAAATTTTCTGTTTTGAAGAAGCAGGACACGAACTGATTGAATCAGACGATACAAATCCTGAAACACGTTCATTTCCTGAAAACATTGCTTATGTAATTTACACCTCTGGTTCAACAGGAAAACCAAAAGGAACTCTTCTTCAGAATGAGGGAATGTGTAACCTGGCGGCATCACAGATCAGGAATTTTGGAGTTGGTCCCGGGCATAGGATTCTTCAATTCTCAAGTCTTAGTTTTGATGCATCGGTTTGGGAAATTACAATGGCTATGCTAAGTGGTTCGGAGTTAATTATTGCTGACCAGCAGATGATAACTTCAGGTCATCAGCTTGCAAAACTATTGACCAGACACAGGATTTCTACAGTTACGCTTCCGCCTTCAGTGCTTGCTGTTATTCCGTTTGAAGAGATGACTGATCTAAAAAATCTGATAACTGCGGGAGAAGCAGTAAATTCGGAACTGGTAAAGAAATGGGGAAAGAATCGAAACTTTTTTAATGCATACGGGCCTACCGAAACCACAGTATGTGCATCAATGTACTTGTGTTCTGGTGAAGCAAGTTCAAATCCTCCGATTGGGAAACCGATTGGAAACTTCAGACTATTTGTTCTTGACGAATCTCTTAATCCGGTTCCGGTAGGAGTGCCGGGTGAACTTTGCGTTGAAGGAATTGGATTAGCACGTGGTTATTTAAATCAACCCGCAATGACAGCAGAAAAATTTTCTCCTAATCCTTTCAGCCAGATTAAGGGTTCCCGGCTTTATCACACCGGTGATTTAGTTAAGTACCAAGAAGATGGAAACATAGAATATCTTGGAAGAATAGATAAGCAAGTCAAACTCAGGGGATTCAGGATAGAGATTGGCGAAATTGAGAATATTCTTAAGCGCAATGAAAAAATCAAAGATGCCGCTGTGGTTGTTCGTGAAGATGCACCCGGGATTAAAAATCTTGTTGCATACTATGTTATCAACAACGAAAAGGAAACTACTATAGCTGAACTCAAAGAATTTCTTGCTAAGTATCTTCCTGAATATATGATCCCTTCATTGTTTGTTTGTTTGCAGGAACTGCCGTTAACAATAAGCGGTAAGGTTGACAGGGCTGCCCTGCCTATGCCCAAAATTTCACGAAGTGATCTTTCATCTCAATATGTAGCTCCCAAAACTGATAGTGAAGTTAAAATTGCTTTAATTGTTTCTCAGCTTCTTGGAACAGATAAAGTTGGAGTTAATGATAACTTTTTTGAAATGGGCGGACATTCTTTGCTTGCAACTCAATTTATCTCAAGGATGCGGGATGAGTTTGGAGTTGAATTACCGCTCAGAAAAATATTTGAGAAGCCGGATGTGGCAGGAATTTCATCCGAGATAGAAAAATTATTGATTGAAGGTACGGTGCAGCAAATTCCTAAAATGACAAAAATATCGCGCGAAGGTAAAAGAATTAAAAGTAATGAACTTATGGATTAAAGTTTGAAATGACAGTATCATCAAAAAGTGAAAATATTATCCGGAAGCCTGATGCTCTTTACAGCGATGATGTAGTTGTATTTTCGGCTTCTTATGCTCAAAGAAGAATGTGGTTCCTTGATCAGTTTGAACCCGGAAGCCCGTATTATAATATCCCGATCGCCTTAAAGATCAAAGGTAAACTGGAGCTGAAAAACCTTTTACGTGCTGTTGACGAAGTAATTAAACGACAGGAAAGTTTAAGAACAAGATTCAAAACAATTAATGGTGAACCGGTTCAGGTAATTTCCGATTGGATGAAGCTTAATATTCCGATAGTAATGCTTGAAAATAATAGTGAACTGGAAAATGAAATAATAAGCATCGCAACTGCTGAAGCAAGACAACCTTTCAATCTTGAAAACGGTCCTTTGCTCAGAATTAAAATTCTGAAAATTGATGAGAATAACCATGTAATTCTGATTACGATGCATCATATAATTTCAGACGGCTGGTCGGTTGGAATTTTTGTCAAAGAAATCTGTACACTATATGAATCATTGAAAAACGGCAATCCATCTCCTTTGAAAGAGCTTGAATTCCAATATGCCGATTATTCTGAATGGCAAAAACAATTTATCGAAGGGGGATTCCTTAATTCTCAGTTAGAATACTGGAAGAAGAAATTTGCTGATAAACCTCAACCCCTTGAACTTCCGACTGACAGATCGCGTCCGGCAGTATGGACAAACGAAGGTTCAACCTCATCTATCTTATTAGATACAAAGCTTGTTAAAAGGATAAATGAGATGAACCAGGTATTCGGATCAACCACATATATGACTTTGCTTTCTGCTTTTTATGTTTTGCTTTATAAATACAGCGGGCAAAGTGATATCTGTGTCGGAACTCCGATTGCAAACCGGCAGAGAAGTGAGCTGGAAAATATTATCGGACTTTTTATCAATACGTTGGTTATCAGGGTTCAGATACAGGATGGAATTAATTTCAAAGAATTAATTAGAGAAGTTAAACGTGTTTCACTTGAAGCTTATGAAAATCAGGATTTGCCTTTTGAAATGATGGTTGAAGCAGTTCAGCCCGAACGCGATATGAGCTCACCTCCGCTTTTCAGGGTAATGTTTATTCTTCAGAATATTCCTATTAAAGGCCAGATGATTTCAGGAATTGAACTGAATGAGATAAATGTTGATATGGGAACATCCACATTCGATTTAACATTTTCGCTTTCTGAATTGAAGGACGAGATTGAAGTCTCCGTTGAGTACAATTCAGATTTATACGATCGCGGAACTATTGATCGGATGCTTAAACATTATAGGAATATCATCTCGAAACTTATTTACGAACCTGAGAAAAAAATTGAAACATTAGATGTTTTTGATGAGGAAGAACGGAATAAAATAATTTATGAATGGAATTCTGCCCAAAAGAAAATTCCGGAGAATATCGGAATTCATCAGTTGTTTGAATCAACAGCAAAGGAAAATCCGGAATCAGTTGCCGTAGTATTAAATAATCAAAAGATCACCTACGATGAGTTGAATAAAGAAGCAAATCGTTTTGCCCATAAAATATCTCAAAATGGTGTCAGCAGCAGCTCGATCATTGCAATAATGCTTAACAAATCATTTGATACGATGAAAGCTTTGCTCGGAGTGCTCAAAGCAGGCTGTGCCTATTTGCCAGTTGACCCTCTTTATCCTGAAGAGCGTATTCAGTATATGCTTTATGATTCGAAAGCTGCGGTTATTATTACTTCAGTAATATTCAAAAAGATAATTGAAGGCTTTAAAGGCAAAGTAATTTTCGTGGAAGAGGTAACTGACGGTTCGGCAGAAAATCCTGAAGTTGAAATTACTTCAAATGATATAGCTTATCTGATTTACACAAGCGGGTCGACGGGAAAATCAAAAGGTACTCTGGTATCTCATTCATCTTTGGTTAATGCATACTATGCATGGGAAAATTCTTATAACCTTAGAACTGAATGTAAGCGCCATTTGCAGCTTGCAAGCTTTGCATTCGATGTTTTTACAGGCGATTGGGTGCGTGCTCTTTGTTCGGGCGGAAGTTTAATTTTAGTTCCGAGAGACATCCTGCTTGAAGCTGAACAACTTTATGAGTTAATGAAGCAGCATCAAATTGAAATTGCAGAATTTGTTCCTGCTGTATTAAGAAATCTCGCCACTTATCTCGAAACAAATAAGTTGAAATTGGACTTCATGAAACTTCTGATTGCTGGTTCGGATATATGGTATGTCGGTGAATATAAAAGATTCAGAAAAATTTGTGGTAAGCAAACCAGGCTTGTAAACTCATTCGGATTAACTGAAGCAACGATCGATACTTGCTTCTATGAAAATACAAAAATCGATTTACCTGATGATGTTCTTGTTCCAATAGGAAAGCCATTCAGTAATATGACAATGTACATACTCGACAAAAATCTCAATCCGGTAGCGCCCGGTGTGAGGGCTGAGCTCTTTGTCGGAGGTAAAGGAGTTGCTGAAGGATATCTGAATCGCGCAGATCTGACTGCAGAAAAATTCATACCTGATCCTTTTTCAAGAACATCCGGTAAAAGGCTTTACAGAACAGGCGATGCCGCATGTTATTTGCCAGATGGAACCGTACAGTTTCTGGGAAGAATTGATAATCAGATAAAAATCCGCGGTTTTAGAGTTGAGCTTGGAGAAATTGAAAATGCTCTCGCCGAGCACCCGAAAATTAGTCAAGCCGTTGTGCTCGCAAAATCCAGGGACGGATTAGAAAAAATTCTTACAGCATATCTTGTAACAAATGAACCTGAGAAAATTGAGATTAACGAAATCAAACAATTCCTCTCTAAAAAACTTGCTGATTATATGATTCCCTCAGCTTATGTTTTTCTTGAAAGTTTTCCTTTAACACCAAATGGAAAAATTGATAGAAAAGCATTACCCGATCCTGATTTTGCTGAGGTACAAAGAGAACTTGATAAAACTTTTATCGCTCCAGGAAATCAATATGAAGAAAAGATTTCTGAAATCTGGTGTAAGGTTCTTCATCTTGAAAAGGCAGGTGTCTCTCATAATTTCTTTGAGCTTGGTGGACATTCACTCCTGGCTACCCAGGTAATTTCAAGAATGAAAAATGAATTTAAGATAAATATTCCCCTGAGAACCATTTTTGAAAAGCCGACCATCGAGGGATTGGCTTCTGAAGTTGAAAGATTAATTATTTCGGGTTCAGCAGAAAGTGCACCGCCGATAATACCAGTTGAAAGAACTGAAGACATACCGCTGTCATTCGCACAACAAAGGCTCTGGTTCCTCGATCAGCTTGAACCGGATCAACCATTTTATAATATTCCTGAAGCATACAGGATTTCAGGAAATCTTGATGTAAATCTGCTCGAAGCAGCATTCAATAAAGTGATAGAAAGGCACGAAATTTTAAGAACCAGTATCATAACTTCAAATGGATTGCCGGTTCAGAAAATATCAGAGAAAATTTCAATCAAAATTCCATACGATGACATATCCGGTTTCAGGCAATCTGAGAAAGAGAAAATTGAAAAGCAACTTATTGAACACGAAGCCAAGCAAATCATTAAGCTTGATTCTGCTCCTTTGTTTAGAATCAAAGTCGTTAAAACTGATGAAGATGAATTTATTGTCTTTCTTACAATGCATCATATTATATCCGACGACTGGTCGATGCAAATAATGATGCAGGAAGTTGGTTCGATCTACACTTCCTTAAGTAAAAACATAAAAATAAATCTTCCGCAATTGCCGGTTCAGTACGCTGATTATTCTTACTGGCAGAGGAATTGGCTCAGCGGTGAAGTGCTTTCTTCACACCTGAGGTTCTGGAAAGAATATTTGAGTGACATCCCTCCTTTGCTTGATTTACCGACAGACTATCCCAGACCATCAGAACAAACATTCAGCGGTGATTTCAGAATAATTCGTCTGTCTGATGAACTGACAAATTCAATAAAGAAGTTTGCTAAAGAGCAGAATGTGACCTTATATATGACATTACTCGCTGCGTTCCAGGTTTTGATGCACAGATATTCCTGCTCGAAGATCATTCCCACAGGAACTCCGATTGCAAACCGGAACAGGGCTGAAACAGAGAATCTGATAGGATTTTTTGTAAACACACTTGTGATAAAATCAGATTTTTCTGAAGACCCTGACTTTAAACAACTTGTTGATCAGGTTCATAAAAATACCGTTAATGTTTACTCATATCAGGACCTGCCTTTTGAACAGATTGTAGATGCGGTAAATCCCGAAAGAAATATGAGTCATTCCCCATTATTCCAGGTAATGTTCGTGCTGCAAAATACTCCGGATAGGGAAATGCTGCTTAGTTCAGATATCAGGATAAATGCCATTGAGTCGCATAGCAAAACTTCTAAGTTTGATCTTACACTTTTTATGCAGGAAGAAGGCAGCAAACTTAGCGGTGCATTTGAGTTCAATACTGATCTTTTCCTTCCTTCAACAATCGAAAGAATGGCTAATCACTTCAAAAATATTCTTCAAGAAGCAATCGCAAATCCTGAAAAACCTGTTTCAAAGCTGAAACTGCTTTCTGATATTGAAGAAAGCTCAATGATAAGCGAATTGAATATTTCCCCATCAATTTCTAAAGAGTCCCGATTTGTTCACAAACTATTCGAAGAACAGGCTAAGAAAAATCCTGCAAACATTGCTTTAAGATTTGGCAGCGATTTTCTTACTTATTATGAATTGAACAATAGAGCTAATCAGCTTGCGCATTATCTTATTGATTGCGGGGTAGGAAATGATACAATAATTGCATTATGTGTTAATCGTTCATTTGAAACAATAGTGAGCTTATTTGCTATTCTGAAAGCAGGTTCAGCTTATCTTCCGCTTGATTCTTCTCATCCTCAGAACAGGCTTGAATTTATGATTGAAGACTGTTCGGTTAAAATTCTGATTACGGACTCTGAAAACATCAGCAAATTTGAAAAGTATTCAAATGATTTAAGACTTATAAATATAAATTCATTAAGGCTTGACAAGAAGAATTCGAATGATCCTGACATTGATTTGAATGAGGAGAACCTTTGTTATGTTATTTATACTTCAGGCTCAACAGGAAAACCTAAAGGTACTGCTATTACTCATAAAGGTTTAACCAACTATCTTAATTGGTGCGGATTTGCATATCCGGTGAATTCAGGAAACGGTTCGATATTCCATTCTACTTTATCCTTCGATGCTACCGTAACTTCGATCTATCCTTCTTTAGTTTCAGGGAAAATGGTCAGGATAATTCCCGAGGGAAGTGAGCTTGAAGCATTAAGTCAGTATTTGATTGAAGAAGGTAATTACAGTTTGATAAAAATTACTCCGGCACATCTGGAGATGTTGTCGCTTCAATTGCCCAAAACCAGTCAGAAAGTTTTTACTAATTCGCTTGTAATTGGCGGAGAAAATCTGAATACTTCACAAATAGAGTATTGGAAAAAATATCAGCCTGAAACATTGCTTTTCAACGAATACGGCCCAACTGAAACAGTAGTTGGCTGTGTTGTATTTGAAGCATCACGTTGGAGCGGCGAGAGATCCGTCCCTATTGGAAAAGTTATACCTGGTGCAAGAATATATATTCTCGATAAAAATCTGAATCACGTTCCCCAGGGAGTACAGGGAGAATTATTTATAGGCGGGGAGGGTGTTGCGAGATGTTACATAAACAGAGCAGATTTAACTGCTGAGAAATTCATCCCGGATCCTTATTCAATTAATCCCGGGGAACGTATGTACCGGACTGGTGATCTTGTAAAGCTTTTAAGTGACGGCAATATTGAATTCATCGGCAGAACTGATTCGCAAATTAAGATAAAAGGCTACAGGATAGAACCTGGTGAAATTGAAAATGTCCTTTCATCATTTGACGGTGTTGTCAACGCTGCTGTGATAGTTCATAAAGATTCTAATGCTGTTTCAAGATTGGTTGCATATTACGACACTGAAAGCAAAAAACCCTTTGAAGACAATTTAATTAAAACATTTTTGCAGGCAAAGTTACCGGAATATATGAGGCCCTCAATTGTATATTTCCTCGAGTCACTTCCATTAACCACTAATGGAAAAGTTGACCGTAAAGCTTTGCCTGCATTTGATTTGAATATTTCATCCGGGTTAAAAAATATTATCAGTCCGCGAAACGCTTATGAAGAAACTATGCACAATATATGGCTTGAGGTTTTAAGATTGGGTCAAATAAGTGTCACCGATAATTTCTTTGAACTTGGAGGCGATTCAATAATTGCAATTCAGATTGTATCAAGAGCAAACCAGGCAGGATTCAGAATTACTCCAAAGTCCATCTTTCAACATCCTACAATTGAAGAATTGGTTAACGCATCAACTGAGAATGAGTTTGTTACTGAGCAAAATGAAATAACAGGAAAAGTTCCTCTTACACCGGTGCAGCATTGGTTCTTTGAAAATGATATTTGTAACCTGTCACATTTTAATCAATCAATTCTGCTTGAAGTAAAAACAGAACTGGAAATTGAAATTTTAAACCAGGCTTTGAACTATGTTGTCAGACACCACGATGCTCTTAGGCTTAGTTTCATCAAAGACGAGAATGGATGGAATCAATACATTCAACCATATACGGAAAAAAATCTGGTTCTTTATTATGATTTCTCTTCACTTGAGGGAAATAAATTATCTGCGGCTATCGAGGATTCAGTAAATAATATTCAGAGCAGCCTTTCGATAGAAAGAGGCGATCTTATAAAAGTTGGATTCTTAAAATTGGCCGAAGGTAAATCCAACAGGTTATTGATTGTTGTTCATCATCTGTGTATTGATGGTGTTTCGTGGCCGGTTTTGTTGCAGGATATTCAGACAGCATATTCATCATTAATTGCAAACAGGAAAGTTCAGCTTCCTTTGAAGACTACTTCTTTCAAGTACTGGGCTGAGAAACAAGTTGAATCGGGCAGCAGTAATTTATTAAATGAAGATGCTGAATTCTGGAAGAATTACCTTGATAAAAAAGTTATGCAAATAATTTGCAACTACCAGCCTGAAGAAAATCTTGAAATGGTAGCTGATCAGGTAACTGTAGATATTGATGAAGAAACAACACAAATAATTACCCGGTTTATTCAAACTGAAAAAATTAATCCTAATTCATTATTCCTGTCCTGCTTGGCAAATGCTTTAAGTAATTCTGATGATCCTGAAAAAGCTTACATTCCGTTCAATCTTGAAAGTCACGGCCGCGAGGAAATTTTCAAAGAGGTTGACAGCTCACGAACAATCGGGTGGTTTACGAGTATTTATCCGGTTCTTGTAAAACCAAATTCCGATGAAAATATCTTAAAACAAATTATTACTCTTAATGAAGAACTTAATTCAATACCTAACAAAGGAATATCATATGGCATTATCAGGTATTTGTCCGGTGTTCAATACAGAAATGAAATTTTTGATGGGCTGCTGAAACCACAAATATCATTCAATTATCTTGGCCAGCTTGAAAGTCAATTTAACACGGTTGAGTTGTTTGGATTTGCTTCTGAATGGAAAGGATATGAAAGAGATCCTCATTCGGTAAGACCGTATTTACTCGAAGTTGATGGAGGAATAAATGGAGGTAAAGTTCAGTTCGAAATTTCATACAGCAGTAAAATATTTAGTAAAAAATGGATTGAAAATCTTAAAGAAAGATTCATCAGTCAGGTGAAAAAAGTAAGTGCTCTGTACAGTGAGTCTGAAAAAAAAGACGAAGAGCACCAGTTATCAGATTTTGGCTGGAACAAAAATGAATATGATGAACTTCTAAAGTCACTGAATGGATTGGACGATAATGAAAATTGATAATTCAAAAATAGAAGACATTTATCCTTTATCACCTATGCAGCAGGGCATGCTGTTTCACAGCCTGCTCGATAGTGAAAAAGGTGTTTACATAGAACAGTTCTGCTGTAATCTCAATGGCAGACTTGACATTGAATTGTTTAAGAAAGCCTGGGGAAAAACTATTCAGTTGAATCAGGTTCTGAGGTCTGCATTTATTACCAAAAAAATCAAAGAGCCTGTTCAGGTTGTATACCGCGAAGCTGATTTGCCCTTTGAAGTTATTGATTTAACCTCAAAGACTTCGTCTTTTAAGAAAATGTTTGTTGACGAAATAAAGAATGAAGAAAAACTTCTTGGGTTCGACTTCAGTAAAGCTCCTTTGATGCGATTTAAATTATTGTTGACCGATCCTGATTCTTATGTTTTTATTTGGACTTATCATCATATTCTGCTTGATGGATGGTCAATGCCTTTGGTGATGCAGGATGTTTTTTATAATTATGAATGTTTGCTGAAAAACCTTCCTGCAGAAAATAAAAAACGCCGACCATTCAGGGATTACATTTCCTGGATAAGAAAACAGGACAACGAATCAGCCGAAAAATTCTGGCGAAAACGGCTTATGGGATTTATTGAACCAACCAAACTGCCTTATGAAAGCGAAATTATTGAGGCATTTGATGATGATCCATCTGAAACAGAAATTGTTTTTGATGAAACTTTAACTCAAAAAATAAGTTCTTTCGCTGCTCAAAATAGAATAACTGTTAATACTATTATTCAGGGTGCCTGGGCTTTGCTTCTCTCGATTTACTCTAACTCTGATGATGTTCTGTTTGGAGCAACTGTTTCAGGAAGACCGATTAGTCTTGATGGCTCTGAAGAGATGATAGGGCTGTTTATAAACACGTTGCCTGTGAGAATTAGAATTGATAGTCAATCATCTTTATCCAATTGGTTGAGGGAGATTCAGTCCCGACAGATAGAAATGACGGACTATGAATATTCATCCCTGATTGATATTCATAAGTGGAGTGAAATTCCGAGTTCAAAATCAATGTTTGATTCAATACTTGTTTTTGAAAATTATCCTGTCAGTACATTAACTCAAAATTCAACTTCTGAAATTCAAATCAGTTTACCTGAAGTTGATGAAAGCACAAACTATCCGATAACTCTTGTTGCAGGTCTTAATGAAAGGCTTCTGCTCAGGATTGTCTTTGATAAATCCAAATACACCCTAAATACTATAAGAAGAGTGTTGAATCATCTTAAAAATCTGATCATTGAATTTATTGATAAGGGTGAAGTGGGATTAAATAAGATACAAATTATGTCCGGTCAGGAAATCAATCAGATTGTTGAAGGTTTTAATAATTGCCGGCTCGATGTTAACTATAACCAGACTATTAGGACGGTGTTTGAAAAGCAGGTAACAATTTCACCAAATAAAACTGCAGTCAGGTTTTATGAGAAAGAGCTTACTTACTTCGAGCTGAATTCAGCCGCTAACAAACTTGCCAACTATTTGATAAATAAAGGAATTGGCCCTGAACAATACGTTGGTATTTGCCTAGATCGTTCAATTGAGATGATTGTATCGATTTTAGGAATTATAAAAACTGGTGCAGCATATGTTCCTCTCGATCCTCTTCTGCCTAAAGAACGTATTCATTTTATGGTCAGGGACACCGGAATGCAATTCCTGATTACGAGCTCAAACTTTGTTGATCAATTTGAATTCGAAGGTATTGAAGTTGTATTAACTGAAGTAATGGACAAGCTGATGGCAAACGAGCAGGAGAAAAATCCGGCCGGAGAATTCTTCCCTGAAAATGCAGCTTATGTGATTTATACATCTGGATCAACAGGGAAACCAAAAGGAGTTTTAATATCTCACAATGGTGTAATAAATCTTTCTGCAATTTACAAGAAAGACTTTAGTTTAGATGAATCTAGCAGCATTTTGCAATTTTTCTCATTTGGATTCGACGGTTCTGTTGCTGACATTTTCTCCGCACTGCTTTCCGGAGCTGAATTGCACATTATTAACAGGGAGGATGCATATCCGGGAGAAAACCTGAGAAATATTTTGGAAAAGAATAATATTACTATGATTCTTATGCCACCTTCGGCGCTTAAAGTACTTCCTAATTACGGATTAAATAATCTTAAAACTGTTCTTTCGGGCGGAGAGAGTTTTACCCCTGAAATTTTCCATCGCTGGGGTAAAAGAGATAAAGTAATAAATGCTTACGGACCCACAGAATCTACAGTTATTGCAACACGATACCGTTTAACTGAAAAAGATATTAACAGAAAAATAATTCCAATCGGTAAACCGGTTTATAATCAACAGGTTTACATTCTTGATAAATATTTGAACCCGGTTCCGATAGGAGTTGAGGGAGAAATATTCATTGCAGGAATTGGACTATCAAGAGGTTATCTTAACCAACCATCTCTTACTGCTGAAAAATTCATTCCTAATCCTTTTTCCCAAAAACCGGGGGAAAGAATTTACAGAACCGGTGATGTTGGGCGTTATCTCGAAGATGGTAATATCGAGTTTGTCGGAAGAACAGATTTCCAGGTAAAAGTAAGAGGATTCAGAATAGAACCCGGCGAAATTGAATCAGTACTCAGTCAATACCCGGCTATTAAAGATGTTGTAGTAAATGCCATAAAGCTAAACGAAGGTGAGAACTTTTTAGTCTGTTATTTTATTCCTCGGCAAAAGGGTGAAATTAAAATATCTGAACTGAAAAAATATTTATCTGGTACTCTTCCGCTTTATATGATACCCTCATTCTTTGTTGAGATGGATGAATTTCCGATTAATTCAAGCGGAAAAATTGATAGGAAAAAACTTCCTGTACCGGGGGAAGAAAATCTTGCTGAGAAAATAGAGATTATTAAACCAAGAAATAAAATTGAATCTGAAATTGCAGATATATGGAGAGAGCTTCTCAACAGGAAAAATATTTCAGTGGTAGAAAACTTTTTCGAAGCAGGCGGTCATTCCCTGCTTGCAATTCGACTTTTGGGAATTTTACAGGAAAAGTTCAATGCAAATTTAAGCCTTGTTGATATTTTCAAAGGACCGACTATTGAAGAGATTGCAATCAATATTCAGGATAAAGATCAATCCAAACAGAAATCATTATTGATAAAATTAAAAGAAGGTAAAACTCAGAAACCTTTATTCTTCCTTCATCCGTCCGGCGGAAGTGTTCACTGGTATACTAACCTTGCAAAGCAAATAAATGGTGACCGGGCATTTTTTGGTGTTCAGGCACGAGGCATTGATGGTAAATCAGAATTAGACGATGATATTCAGATCATGGCTAAGAGATATGTGGCTGAAATAATTAAAAGTCAGCCTGAAGGACCATATTATCTCGGTGGGTGGTCATTCGGGGTTATTGTCGCTTACGAAGTTGCTCAACAATTAATTTCTTCAGGAAAAGAAGTTGCTTTGCTTGCACTTCTTGACCAGGGGCCGTTTTTATCCGGGCAATTTCCAAATGACGATACAGAACTGATTGCTGAAATATTTAAATCAAATTTTACACTCGACGTTGATGAATTGAGATCAATGGATTATAAGGATCAACTTCGGGTCGTATTGAAGAAGGCAAAGAAAGCAAAGATGGTTCCTTTTTGGGTTAATATCGATCAATTTGGTTTCTACATCAGAATTCTCAAAACCATGCGTTTAGCATGGAAAAACTATCAGATTAAAAATTATCCTGGCAGGATTTCGTTATTCAGAGCTGTAGATAATACTGATAACACCGGATTAGAACCCGATTTGGGCTGGTCTAAATTTTCTGCCTCTAAGGTAGAGGTAATTGAAGTACCCGGCGATCATATTTCAATGATGCAGGAGCCAAATGTTAAAGTACTTGCGGAAAAGATTAATCAGCTTCTCAATGAAAGAAGTTAAAGTCATATTAACGGAAAAAACACAATGAGTAATACAAATAATAAACTATTTAATAAAAACTTTTTCCTCCTTTGGCAAGGCCAGACAGTGAGCAACATTGGTAACCAGGTTTTTTCCGTCGCTATGATACTTTGGATTAAGCACGTTACTAATTCAGCAGAACTTGTTGGAATAATTCTAATGACCTCTACAATTCCTGCGGTTCTGCTTTCTGCCATTGGTGGAGCCTTTGCAGACAGATACAGCCGCAGAAACATTATCGTTATCAGCGATATACTTAACGGGCTTGGCGTGCTATCCTTATTTGCATTAATGTACTTTGCGCCTGAATCAATAAATCTTACAATTGCCTGGTTGCTTTTTCTCTCTTGCTTTATTGCATCAGTTAATTCTTTTTTCACACCGGCTATCAGTGCATCAGTTCCTGATATTGTACCGGGTGAGAAACTGGCTGCTGCAAATTCCTTGGTTCAATTTAGTTTACAGATCTCATTGTTCATCGGGCAAGGGCTTGGTGGAATACTGTATAGATTAATTGGACCGGTTGTTCTGGTCTTTTTCAATGGTTTCTCATACATATTTTCCGGAATCAGCGAGATATTTATAAAGATTCCACAGAAGATTCCCGAAAAATCCGAATCATTAAAGTCAAGGATTTCCAAATTCAAAGAGGAGATTTTGGAAGGATTCAAATATGTATGGGGTTACTCTGGACTTAAAAAATTAGTGCTTCTATCTACAATGCTGAACTTGTTTACTACGCCTATCATTGTGCTTCTGCCGTTTTTTGTAGAGGATCATCTCAGGCTTTCATCTGACTGGTACGGGTATTTTCTGGCTATTTATGGATTGGGGTCGATGTTTGGTTACCTGATTGCAGGTATATTAAAGCTTAACGGCATTGCTCGTCGTAATACGATCATTGCAAGTATTTTCATCGAATCAGCATTGTTTGGCACGCTTGGTTTTATGAGCATGCCGCTTGTGATTCTTTTCATCTCATTTTTTGCAGGTTCAATGAATGGATTTGTTTCTGTTAATGTGATTACAATTCTGCAATCAACTACTAAGTCTGAAATAAGAGGAAGAGTGTTTGGCTTTTTGATGACTCTTTCAGGAGCAATGGTGCCGCTTGGTATGGGTATTTCTGGCTTTGCATATGAATTAATCGGCAGAGATATAACCTTGCTGTATGGCATTTGTGCAATAATTATGTCAGCTCTGACTATAATATTTTCATTTGGAGAAGGTTTCAGGAATTACCTGGCGCAGGATATTTCAAGTACGATTGGAGATTCTGTTATTCAATCTGAGTTAAGTGATTCAGAAAATAAAACAGAATTTCAAGGACTTGAACCGGTAAAAGAAAAAATAATTTCGAAATAAGCTAATAAAAATCTTTATGCATATAACTAATCAATCATTATCAATAACAAATTTAAAGGAGGTTCTATGAGTTGGGACGAGAAGGAAGACACTACTATTTACAAAGTAGTTGTTAACCATGAAGAGCAATATTCGATCTGGCCGGCAGATAGAGAAAATGCGCTCGGCTGGAAAGATGTTGGCAAGGTTGGTTCAAAAAAGGAGTGTCTGGATTACATTAAAGAAATCTGGACTGATATGAGACCGCTTAGCCTTAGAAAAAAAATGGAGGCCAGGCAGTATAAAACAAATTAGCTTTTCACGACTCAGAGACTTTAGCTAAGTCGAAGAGCAATTGAAAAGAATTTTGAGGGCGATATGATTTCAAATTTATCAAATTCAGGTAAATGGGTTCTATATCCAAAACCGAAACCGTGGGCAAGCAGAAAATTATTTTGTTTTCCGTATGCTGGCGGAAGTTCATTCATGTTTCGAAGATGGCCTGAATTTTTACCGGAAGATGTTGAGGTTTGTCCAGTTGAGCTTCCGGGAAGGGGCAGGAGAATAAGCGAGGACCCTATTGATAATCTTTCTGAGCTTATTTCATCTTTGGCTGGTTCAATTCTTCCTCATCTGAATAAGCCTTTTGAGTTCTTTGGCCATAGTATGGGAGCGCTTATTTCTTTTGAGCTTGCAAGATACTTAAAGACGAAGTTCGACATTGAAGTATCTCATTTGTATGTGTCGGCTCAATCTGCGCCTCACTTAGAAAGAGAACCGAAAGTAACTTATAATCTGCCATCAGAAGAGTTCATCGAGGTTTTAAGAAGCCTCAATGGAATGCCTGATGAGTTACTAAGCAATACAGAAATGATGCAAATAATGCTTCCAATACTGAGGGCAGATTTTGCAATTTGCGAAACCTATCAGTTTACTTCAGGCAGCCCTTTGAATTGTAGTATTACTGCAATTGGTGGAGCGGAAGATGACAAAGTTGAAATTGCAGAACTGTATGCGTGGTCTGAATTAACAACTAATAAATTTTCAATGATACAAATTCCCGGAGATCACTTCTTCTTGTTAAAATCCGAACAAATGCTGCTCAGTACAATGTCCGGTTTATTAACAAAGGTAAGTCCGTTCCCCGGTACTTAAAATAATTTGAATATGCAGCAGGATAAATCAGAAATAAGGTTAAACACTCCAAATTTCATCTTCAGGAACGATGAAGTTAAAATCTGGCAGATGGATCTTGATAAGTTAAGCCATAAACTGCCTTATTTTTATACGATACTATCTGCAGATGAAAAAGAAAGAGCAGCAAGGTATCACTTTGAATTGGGACAGAGGCGGTTTATTATCGGCAGAGGAGTGTTACGTACAATTTTATCCAGGTTAATAAATGAATATCCCGCAAAGATTAAATTCATTTATAATGAATTCGGAAAACCTTCTTTAGATAAGTCGGAACATCCGGAGTGCGATATAAAATTTAATCTTGCTCATTCGGATTCATTTATGATTGCAGCATTTTCAAAGAAAAGAGAAATAGGAATCGATTGTGAACTCATAAGGGAAGAATATTCTGATCTGAATATTGCAAAAAGATTCTTTTCTGAATCAGAATTTGAAGAATTGACAACTCTTCCCTTTGAAATGAGGAGCAAAGCATTCTTTAACTGCTGGACAAGAAAGGAAGCATTTATAAAAGCAACGGGGAAAGGTATTTCTGCCGGTCTGAATTCATTTGGTGTAACAGTACATCCTGATAAACCGGCAAAATTAACTTTCGTAAACGGCAGTCCTGAAGAAGTAAATAAATGGTATTTGTCGGACATTAAGGTCAGCGATGGATTATCTGCGACATTTGCAGTCGAAAAAGATGACAAGCAACTTGATTATGACAACTACTCGTTTATTCAGTCTGATGATCAATTGGTTAGAGGAAAATAAATATGGGGTATTTAAAGATGATAACGAACAATTGTTTGAATATCGTTCTTGGAATCAGAATGAATTGTTACAAAATAAATTGCAATTTTTTTTTAGGAGGGATCTTGATGAACAGAATATTATCCATAATGTTTATCTTATTTTTTTCGGCAATAACATATTGCCAGATTATCGTTCAGGAAAGATGGGTTCGGGATTTTAATTCCACTTTACCCGGCAGTTTTAACACGGCAGTAAAAATGGTAATTGATGATGATGGAAACGCTTACGTTACCGGAATTCTTTTGCTGTCTGATAACACTTCTGACATAATCACAGTTAAGTATGACTCAGCAGGTGTTTTTCAATGGTCGGCTTCTTTTGATGGAGCAAATAATTCCGATGCACCAAATGACATTGCTGTTGATGATGCCGGGAACGTTTACGTTACTGGTGAATCCGAAGCTGCAAATGGTTTCAGTGATGCAGTTACAATTAAATATACTGCCTCAGGAAGTCAGGACTGGGCCGCATTTTTTAATGGTCCTGCAAATAAAGAGGATTGGGCAAATTCTCTAACCATTGACGATTCCGGCAATGTTTATGTTGCAGGATTATCGATGGTGTCAGGGTTTTTTCCAAATTACTTGACTCTAAAGTACAATGCCTCGGGTGTTCAGCAGTGGGTTTCATATTACAATGGTCCTGCAAATTCGTTTGATGAAGCAAATGATATTGCTGTAGATTCAGATCATAATGTATATGTAACCGGAGGCAGCAGCGGAGGATTCAGTGCAGGAAATGATTTCGCTACTGTCAAATACAACATATCAGGAATTCAACAATGGGCTTCAAGGTATAACGGAACTGCTAATCTTGAAGATTTTGCTCTTTCCCTTGTCCTCGATAATGCAGGTAACTTATTTGTTACCGGTACGAGTATGAACACAGGTACAGTATCAGACATAGTTACAATAAAATACATGGTATCGAATGGAAATCAGGAATGGGTAAATGTATTTGATGGACCACTAAACGGGCAGGATGAAGGTAAAAAAGTGCTGCTTGATGGAAACGGGAGTATTTATGTAACCGGATCAGTTAACGGTTCTGTTACAGATTCTACAAGAGATTATGTTGTTTTGAAAATTAATTCAGCCGGTGCTTTAGATTGGAGCGCTTACTACAATGGACCCGGAAATAAATGGGATGATGCTCTTGATATGGCAATTGACGCTGAGAGTAATGTTTACGTAACCGGTCAGAGTTATGGAACAGGAACAGAACCGGATTATGCAACTGTAAAATACAATTCATCAGGTATTGAAAAATGGGTGATCAGATATAGCAGCTCCGGTGATTTTTCCGATCAGGGTGTAAGTGTTGCAGTAACAGACTCTGGTGATGTTTATGTTTCCGGTTCAACAAATATTAGTCTTTCCACCGGAACAATTACAACCATTAAGTACAACCAGATTGATATTTCTGCTCCGGCTTTACCAATAGTTTGGGAAGTTTCTGCTGCTAATGGGAATCTTCCGGGCTGGTTTTCAACAACAAATAATACCGAAAGGGGAATTGCTTTTGGTTTCATTAATTCGGTAAATGAAACTCTTGAACCAACAGTAATTGTGATCAGCCACAGCAATGGATTGTCTCTTAAAATGCAGGATACTTCCGGAGCTTATGTTGGAGAAGTTAATATTTCAGGAATCAGCGGCGGAGAATATTCAATTAATGACATCAACTTCACCAGTGATTTGAAAATAATTGGCTGTAATCTGACTTCCGACGCATCAACTGTTCCATTCAAAGTATATTTGTGGACTTCACCAAACCAGGCTCCTGTAAATGTTTTATCATACACAGCTTCTGAAAACATCAGGTTGGGAGACAGGTTTGTAACTCTGAATGACTATGGTACAAATGATTTCAAAATCTATACTGCAGGCATTTACAATGGTCAGATAAAAGTTTATATCTGGTCTGCTGCTTCAGGCGCCATCAATCCGGTACCTCAAATTATCACACTTCCTGTCGTAGGAGCATCAGGTCTTGCCTGCGTTGCACCATTGCTTACAGGCGAATTTTACATCAACTACAGTGGCGGCTTGCTCAGTAAATTCGATGCGGCCGGAAATCTTTTAAGCACAATTAATCCTCTGTTGCTGGGTAATGACAATAACACAATCAAGTATTTGGGTTCATTTAACAATTCAGATTTCGTTGCCGTTTACGAATTCGGAACTGACAATGAAAACGCAAAAATTCTCGAAGTTGCTGGCGGCGATCTGAATAATGCAGTTGTGTATGGTCAGACAAATAACCTGGGTTCAAACAGTAGTTTGGGAATTGGCGATATTGATTTCAGAAAGCATTCCAATGGAACTGCAGATGTTTATGTTTTCTCAAGTAATAACGGATTCGGTTCTTATCATTTTATGTCGGTAATTCCTGTTGAATTACTTTCATTTACTTCATCTGTAAACCGAAATACAGTTACACTTAACTGGTCAACCGGAACTGAGACCAATTGTGCTTCTTTTGCAATCGAACGAAGAGATCTTAATTCAAGATGGGAAGAAATAGCATCTGTTACCGGATGTGGGAATTCCACCGAACAAAAACAATATTCATTTATTGACAGGAACCTTAATTCGGGTGTTTACAACTACCGGCTAAAAACTATCGATCTTAATGGTGAATACACTTATTCAAAAATAATAGAGGCTGATGTCAAAACTCCCTCTGATTTTAGCCTTGAACAGAATTATCCAAATCCGTTTAATCCTTCAACAAATATCAGCTATCGTCTGAGTAAAGAGAGCAAAGTTAAACTGGAGGTGTTTAACTCTGTAGGCGAAGTTGTAGAGGTTCTTGTTGATGGTATTCAACAACCGGATTATTACACAGTTGAGTGGCAGCCTTCAGTGGCTTCTGGAATTTATTTGTACAGGATTTCAGCACAGCCGCTAAATAATAATCAGCCGTTCATAAGTGTAAAGAAAATGATTTTAATTAAATAAATAAATCAATAGTAATTATTGAAAAAGAGGGTAATAAATAAATTCTTCAAAAAAAGAAAGGTTACTAAAATGAGAGCAAAAAAAATCTATCGTTTTGCAATTATAATTGCAATTCTGTTCTGCGGAGTAATTTTTTACTCCTGTCAAAATGCCGGTGATCAATTAGTCACCGATGAAATTCAGTTCGAGGAATATGTTCCTACTGCGGCTGACATCAAATCCGAGACTGAACGAATCATCAATGATATGTTTAAGATGTCATCAAACTCTCTGACTTATTACGATAAGTTGATGGCTGCTTATAACTTGATTCAGAAACCAGCTGATTGGTCTGATTCAATTATTTACAGATATGAAAATGGATTCCACATCTGGGAAGGCGAAATAACTGATGCTGAAAATCCAGATTCTTATAATGGTTCTTACCTCAGGAAAATGCAGTTTAAAGATGTTCTTAACGGAAACATTATTGAGAATCCTGAATTAGCAGATTTTATGGGATATTTGATTACCCTCGAGGGAAAATATGGATTTGTTAACGGCAGCCCGATGGGTGATCATCTGAAGGAATCTTTGCAAGGTCAGTGGGTTGGACTTCTTAGTCAGCCTGTATTCAACGGAACTGGTTTCTATCAGCGAAAGTGGAGAGGGCAGTGGAGCCGCGATGGAGAAGTTTATAGAAATATGCAGGTTAATTACAGAGTTGATATTACCATCAACAACATGTTATTGAATCTCAGTCCTGATGATTATTCATTAACCGGCGATATACTTTTATCAATGCCTCCTTACAATGCAATTGCACGTTGTAACAATTCTAAGATAGCAATCGTAGATGTTTACAAGGAAGGTTCATATATGATGACTTTCGAAATGTTAATTCCAAATCTGTATGGATTTGATTTCGGATTGGGATTGTAAGCATTTATTATTGAGTATTAACGAGCCATCCTGAATGGATGGCTCTTTTTTTTTATTTAATATTAACCCTGATGCTCTGGTTTCAGAAGATCATTTACTTCTTTAACCGGATTAAAAACAGAAACAGGAAGTTCAACAAAAATTGAATTCCAATCAGACATACTGCCGTTCCAGAGTCCTGGAAGTTCAAGGGCAAGTAATTCTTTCCCGTTCTTGGATTTTTTTGTGATAATAACTGTATCAGGATCCCGATAATCTGGCAAGTTAAAATTTTTTCCTTTGTAGTCTTTTACACCGCAAACAAGGTCGGTTGGATTAAAATGAGTTGATGCTGAAAAAATATTTTTTTGATTCTCATCAATTAAATTTACCTGGGTTTGTTCAACAATCTGTAAAGAAACTTCGCTGTGTTTATTCATAACCCAAAACGGACCGCCTCCGGGATGTCCCTCGTTTTTTACCATACCGCATACTCTTATTGGACGGTGTAATTTCTTAAATAGAAATTCTTTTATTTGTTTTGAGTCGAAACGAGCAGTGTCACGGGGAAACTGAATGTTCAAAACATTACTGCAAAAATTAATTATTTCTTCAAGCTTTGTTCCCGGGTGTTCATTGTTTTCAAGAAGATTTAAGTAATTAAAAATCTGGTTTTGAATCTGAACCAGTAATCCGGCCATTAATTTTCTGTAACGGTTAGTTTTAAGGTTTGCATCGCGTGTTGTTATGTTATCAATATTCTTTATAAAAACTATATCAGCATTTAGGTCATTCAAATTTTCAAGAAGAGCACCGTGCCCTGCCGGTCTGAAGAGTATCTTCTCTTTTTCATCCATAAAAGGAGTAAAATCAGGATTTATCGCAATTGTATCGGTTGATTCTTTTTGAAAGGAATGGGATACAATCAGATTTATTGAACTCTTCACATTTTTTTTAATGAATTCAGAAATAATTTTATTAAAAAGTTCTTCATGTTCCCTTGAAATTGTGAAGTGAATTCTGGCTGAATTAGTTTTATCAATGGTATATTCAATGGCTTCAAACAAGTGCTCTTCAAATGCAGTGAATGATTCACTTCCATAACGATGAAATTTGATTCCACCTTTTGGAGTGTTTGAAAGATTTAGTCCGTCCTTATAAAGAATAAATTCGATAAGCTTGCGAGGATTATTTTCAATTAGTTCGTCGAGGTTTTCGCCCTTTTTATCCAGCAGTAAAACCAGATCATCATAAAAAGCAAAGCCGTGGAGATTTGAAATAAATTTTTCAGATTCTTTCGATTCAATTTTTTCATTGAGAAATAATTCGATGCTTTGAAACATTCGTGAAGCAGCGCCAGAAGCAGGAACAAATTTGAGCAGGCGTGAATGATCAGCAGCTTCAAAAAAATTTTTCATCAATTTATTTTCATCCCAATTATCCAGCCTGAAAATGCCATCATTAATTTTGCATGGCCTTAATAGATTGGAATATTCTATGCCGTGATGAAACAACTCAAGTTGGAAGCGAAGGTAACTTTCCTGAACTTTATTTTGTCCGGTCTTTTTCAGAATCTCATTAATTTTTTTGAGTTCTTTTGAGATATCGGGTTTCATGTCTTTTAAAATATTTTCTGCGAATTTACAGTTTAATTAAATCAGTTGTACAAAATTATTAATTCTGTTTGAATTGTGACCAATCATTTATTCAAAATTCTTAAATTTGAATAAAGAATTTCGGATTATTATGAACAGTTCAACCAAAGAGCACATTAAAAGCATTGTCGGATCAGAAAATTTCTTTGACTCACCCGAAGATAAACTTGTTTACTCATACGATGGCACTCCTATTTATAAACAACTTCCCGAAGCTGTAATTTTCCCGGAAAGTGAAGAGCAAATTTCTCAGGTACTTAAACTTGCAAATACGGAAAAGTTTAATGTTGTGCCAAGGGGTGCGGGGACCGGCTTAAGCGGCGGATCAATACCGGTTGAGAACTCAGTAGTTATTGTTCTGACCAGATGGAATAAAATACTTGAACTTGATACAAGCAATTTGACCGCATCTGTTCAACCTGGAGTTGTAACTGGTATTTTACAGAAAGAAGTTGAGAAAATAGGTTTGTTTTATCCGCCTGACCCCGGCAGTTTGAATGTGTGCACAATTGGAGGCAATGTTGCAAACAATGCTGGTGGATTGAGAGGATTGAAATACGGTGTGACCAAAAATTATGTGCTTGGCGTTGAAATGATTTTACCAAACGGCGAATTAATTGTTACAGGCGGAAAAAATATGAAAGACGTTGCCGGATTTAATCTCAGAGATTTTATCGTGGGAAGTGAAGGAACTTTAGGAATAATAACTAAAATTCTTCTGAAATTAATTCCTAAGCCGGTACAATCAATTACACTTCTTGCCTACTTTAATAAACTTACCGATAGTGCACAGGCCGTTTCAGATATAATTGCTGCTCATATCGTTCCTTCGATGATGGAATTTCTTGATCACACAACGATCAACTGTGTTGAAGATTATACTCGGATCGGTTTACCGCGCACTGCAGAAGCGCTGCTGTTGATTGAAGTTGATGGAAGAGGCAGCATAGTTCAGGAAGATGCCGAAACTATAAGAAAGATTTTAACTAAAAATAAAGCCGCTGAAGTAAAAATTGCTGAGATTGAATCTGATGCCTTATTATTAAAGACTGCCAGAAGGAGTGCATTCAGTGCTTTGGCAAGAAAGATGCCCACCACTATTCTTGAAGATGCGACTGTTCCCCGCAGTGAATTACCTTTGATGATAGAGAAAATATTATACGCATCAAAAAAATATGATGTGATATTTGGTAATTTCGGTCACGCCGGTGATGGAAATCTTCATCCTACTTGTTTGACCGATGATAGAAATCAAAAAGAAATTGAAAAAGCTCACAAAGCTTTTGAATATATTTTTGAGGAAGCAATTAAACTTGGCGGAACTATCACTGGTGAACACGGCACAGGTTTAGCAAAGAAGCAATTTCTTGAAAAAGTAGCAGGATCTACCGGTGTTGATTTGATGAAAAAAATCAAACTTGCTATTGATGAGAATAATATACTTAACCCGGGGAAGATATTTTCAATATCACCCAAATGCGAAGGTTCTTTACCAAAACGAAGAGAACAGATAAAAGATTTTAATGCATAAAGAAATCAGCCGAAAAGAATTATTAAAAATCCTTCCTCACGATGACATACTTCAACAGTGTATGCATTGCGGCTTGTGTCTTGCGACTTGTCCAACATACGACATCACAAAATTAGAGCGTTCATCTCCAAGAGGCAGAATTTTTATGATAAAATCTGTCGCACGGGGAGAAATGGAATTAAGTGAATCATTTTCTGAGGAAATGAACTTTTGTCTTGATTGCCAGGCCTGTGAAACTGCCTGTCCGGCGGGTGTAAAATATGGAAGAATGGTTGAAGCAGCACGTGTAGTTGCAGATGAAGCTGGTTTTGGTTCTAAAATGGAGATTGCGTTAAAAAGATTTGCACTTCGCAGAATTGTAGCATCAAGAAAAGCTCTAAAATTATTTTCGTGGTTTCTGAAAATTTATCAGAAGTCCGGCCTTCAAAAGATTATACAAAAGACAGGAATATTAAAATTAATTTCAAAAAATCTTTTTGAAATTGAAACTCTTTCACCTGTCATATCAGAGAAATTTAGTGATACACAGATTAAAGAAATTGAAATGCCCGAAGGCGAAGTAAAATATAAAACTGCGTTTCACTTTGGATGCCTGATGAATACGATGTTTGCCGACATCAATTTAGACACTATTGATGTTCTGAAAAAATGCGGATGCAAAATAATAACGCCAAAAGATCAGGTCTGTTGTGGTTCATTAATGGGGCATAACGGCGATATGAAGTTCGCCCTGGAGCTTGCACGTAAAAATATTGATGCTTTTGATAAACATGATTATGATTTTCTGATTAGTAATTCCGCCGGCTGCGGTGCTTTCATGAAAGACTATGCTCATTTACTTGAAGATGATCCTGAATATGCTGAAAAAGCAAAAAAATTTTCATCAAAGATTAAAGACATAACTGAATTTCTCTCTGAGGAAAAACCCGATTTGAATTTAGCTTCACTTAATGAAAATATTAAAGTTACTTACCACGATGCATGCCATCTTGTTCATGCACAGAAAATTGCAAATCAGCCTAGGAATATAATTAAATCGCTTCCCGGAGTAGAATACATTGAACTTGAAGAAGCCAGCTGGTGCTGCGGAAGTGCAGGTATTTATAATGTTGTTCGTTATAATGACGCTCTTATTCAGTTGGAAAGAAAAATGAAAAATATTTCAAATACCGGAGCTGAAATTGTTCTGACTGGAAATCCTGGCTGTATGGGGCAAATAAAGCATGGGGTAAAAAAATTTAATGTTAATGTTGAAGTAATTCACCCGATTACGCTGATGAAAAGAATGCTTCAATTAAAACAAGCAGATTAGTTAAAGCAGGTTTTTATTTCATCTGATTATAGTCAGATTATTTTTTCATCCCAAATTAAATGATCAAATGTTTCTCTGCTTCTGATCAGATCGTACTTATTTCCATTAACAAGAATTTCTGCTGGTCTTCTTCTTGCATTATAATTTGAAGACATTACCATCCCATAAGCACCGGCAGACATAATTGCTAATAGTTCTCCCGATTTTGTCGCGGATATTTCTCTGTTCTTAGCGAAATAATCACCCGACTCACATACCGGACCAACAATATCAGCAATCAGATCTATTCGGTTGTGCTTTTTAACAGGCTGAATGTGATGATATGCTTCATAAATCGTTGGCCTTAGTAAGTCATTCATAGCTGCGTCAACAATTATAAAATTTTTATCACCGTTCTTTTTATTATAAAGAACTTCGGTTATTAGAACTCCACCATTAGCCGTTAAAAACCTGCCCGGCTCAAATAAGATTTTACATTGAAGCTCTTTAAAAATTGGAATTGTTTTTTCTGCGAATTCTTCAATCGAAAAAACGGAATCTTCATTGTAAGCAACACCAATTCCTCCCCCAACATCAAAGTGATCAAACTGTAATCCCTGATTCTTTAAATCGAAGTAAAGCTCTGATAATTTTTCAACTGCTTCAATAAATGGATCAATATCAGTTATTTGTGAACCGATATGCATATCGATACCGGTAAACCTGATATTCCTGAACTCGCTTCGTCTTTTATAAATTGAAAGAGCAGTCTTTGTATCTATGCCAAACTTATTCCCGGATAAACCGGTTGAGATATATGGGTGCGTTTTTGCATCTACATCGGGGTTAACACGAATGGCAACATTTGCTGTTCTATTGCATTCCTCAGCGATTTTATTTATAAGCATTACTTCTTCTTCTGATTCAGCTTTTATCATCAATATATTTTTTTCGATTCCAAGTTTTATTTCGTGCCTGGTTTTACCAACACTTGTTAAAATTATGTTTGACGGATCGATTCCAGTTTTAAGTGCACGCCACAACTCACCTTCAGAATTGGCATCAACACCGCTGCCAAGCTTAATAAAAGTATTAATAACGCTTAGGTTGTAGTTCGCTTTCATAGCATAAAAAATCTGAAATTCAATTTCTTTGAAAGCATTTTCAAATCGTTTGTATTGATTTATAAAATGATTTTTGCTGTAAACGTACAGCGGTGTGCCGAACTCTTCAGCAAGTTTTTCGATGCTGACATTCTCGACGAATAAATTATTTTCTTTATAGCGAATTAGTTCTGTTTCAAAATGCTTCATTGATTTATTAAAATATTCTAATGGAATTTACTTCAATATTTTTAATCCTATAAATAAATAATCAGGTCTTCCAATTTGAGCTAGTCATAGAGATAATATTTCTTTGATGTCTTCCTGAAGCTCTCGATATCTTTGTTTAAGTATTCCATAATGTCACTTACTTTTAGATTCTTCATAAACAAATCACGAATATTGCTTGTACCTAAAACCTTGTCAAACATGTCGAATCGTCCATTATTTTCAGCAATTATATTTCTTCCATACAATTCGTTCATAGCCTGCGCAAAATAAAATTGAATCGGAATTAAACTGACGGATGAATAATCTGTAATATATATTTCAACACCTTGAAGCATTTTATCTTTGCCAAAGGCATAATAGGGCTTGAAAGTTATTGGTCTGAAAAGCACTCCTTTTAAATTATACGAATTCATTTTGTCAGAAAGATCATTTGCATTGATGGATTCAGCAGCAAAAATCTGAAACGGCAAAGTATAACCTACTCCTATTGAGAGTACTTCTCTTAGTTCTCCTATTATTCCTGAGGCCGCATAATAAAATGGTGAATATTGATGCGGAATATGCGGAGACGTTAACACCCAGGGAAGTCCTGTTTGTTCAAAATACATGTTTCTCTTCCAGCCTTCCATAGGCACAATAGTGAGATTACATTTTTTAGAATTCGCAAGCATTCCTTCTTCATTTAAAAGTTTAGCAAGCTCTCCAACAGTTAAACCGTGTATGTAAGGAATTGCAAACTGACTGACGAAAGAAAAATAACCGTCTTCAACGATGCTGCCTTCAATCCGCATTCCACCGAGTGGATTTGGACGGTCAAGAATAATTACTTCCTTCCCAAATTCGGCAGCGGCTTCCATAACTAATCCCATAGTGCTTATATAAGTATAAGAACGGCTGCCAATGTCCTGAATGTCGAAAACCAGCGCGTCAACGTCTTTAATCATATCTTCTGATGGTTTCCTGGTATTTCCGTAAAGAGAATAAACCGGAAGATTGGTTATTTCATCAATATAAAAATTTACATACTCACCAGCAGAATAATTCCCGCGAACTCCATGCTCAGGACCATAAAGAGCTACAAGATTTACATCTTTGGCTTCAAATAAAATATCTATTGTGGATTTAAGTTTGCTGTCAACACCGGTAGGATTTGTAACCAGTCCTATTCTTTTTCCTTTTAGCAGATCAAAATCTTTTTCAACTAAAACCTCAATTCCTGTTTTAACTTTTTTTGTAGATATGACAGGAACTTGATGAAGCTCTTCGTTTATCATTGTCAATAAAGAGCCGTCTTCAAAAAATTTATAAAGATCTTTCCCCGGACAAACGGTTTGATTGGTGTAGTCTTTATGTCCCTTAATGTTTTCATCTCTAACACAGAAATAATTTTTAAGAAAAGCTGAAAGCTTTACCAGCGACTGAAGTTGAGTCTGATTAAACCTTTGAACTTCGAAATTTCCAAGCACACAAATAAGCACGTGTCCATTTACATCATAATCGGTATTTGTATCTCCAGGATAGTTTACCGGACGCGCTTCATAAATTTTTCCCTGAGGATCTATTATGAAATGATAAGGAATATCGATCCATTTCTTTTCTTCTCTGCTCCACTTTTGAAGATTTTTCAGGTAGGATTTAACATCAGCATCATCTTTAAATTCTTCTCCCGAATGATGAACAGTGATTTTTTTAATCATTTGACAGGTGCGTTGTTCATTTATCGGCTCCCAGCCCCAATCAGCCCGTGATATTATTTTAAGATCAGAGGGATAATCAATTTCCAATACTATTCCATTTTTAGTTATGTCAGCAGAGCAGGAAATAAAAAAAAATGTAATTAAGGGAAGAGGAATTAATCTTTTAACAAAATTCATCTCAGGCTCCGGAGAAATGTTTTCAAAATTTGCAGCTTAAATTTAAGGCTAAAAATTTCGCTCAGCAAAATGGCTTTTTATTATGGAAAGTAAATTCCATATTTTTCAATACATAAAATTATTTTGTCTTCACCGGAGTAAAAATGCAGTATCTTATCGGCATGGATGGAGGAGGCACAAAAACTAAATGTGTCATCACGGATTTTGACTTAAATGTTATTTGCGAATCAGCAGGCGGCCCTTCAAACTTTCTGATGCTTGGTGTTGAAAAAGTTTCTGCTTCAATTCTTAATCTTATTTCTGAAATATTACTTCAAAAAGAAATATCCTACGATGAAATATACGCAGCTGTACTTGGTACTACCGGCGGGGGCAGAAGAACTGATGCTGAATTGCTTGAGAACAAAATAATTGAAGATGCTGCTGTAAAAAAAATTTATCTTAAAAATTTCAGGGTTGAAAGCGATGCTAGAATTGCTCTTGAGGGTGCATTCAGCGGAAAACCCGGCAGCATTCTGATTGCAGGAACCGGTTCAATTATGTTCGGGAAAGATGCAAAAGGTGTGATTCACCGTGTTGGTGGGTTTGGAAGATTTTTAGGCGACGAAGGCAGCGGTTATAGAATTGGAAGAAGAGGATTAAATGCTGTAGCAAAAGATTTTGATGGACGAGGAAAAAATACTTTGATGACTCAGCTTGTTTTAAGTGAATTTAAAATTTCCTCTCCTGAAGATTTAATTTCAGAGGTTTACCGTAATAATTTTGATATAGCTTCTGCTGCTCCGATTGTGTTGAAAGCAGCTGAGATGGGAGATATTGAAGCACAGAAAATTCTTGAAACAGAAGCTGACGAGCTTGTGCTTCATATTGCTTCGATGGAGAAAAAATTGAATGAAAAAATTCTTTTTGTTTCGCTCATCGGGAGTATTATAACAAAGGAAAATTATTTTTCTTTCGTCTTTAGAGAAAAAGTTATGCAAAAGTTTACAAACGTATTTATCAAAGAACCTGAAAATCCTCCTGAAATTGGTGCAGCACTAATGGCAAAACAGTTAAAAGTTTAACGTGATGGAATCTGGCCAAAACTAAGATGAAGTTGCTTTAATTAAAGTCAGGCGGCAAAAATAAATTGAAATTATTCCGGGAGTATTATGTTTGAATCGAAATCAGCAAGCCGAAATCCCTGGGTTTGGATTCCTACTCTGTATTTTACACAAGGCATACCCTATGTGATGGTGATGTCTGTGTCCGTAATGATGTATAAAAATCTGGGTGTATCAAACTCTGATATAGCATTTTTTACAAGCCTTCTTTACTTTCCTTGGTTTTTGAAGTTTGCCTGGGGACCTTTCATCGATATGTTCAAAACAAAAAGATTCTGGACAATATCAATGCAACTGATTGTTAGTATTGCACTGTTCGGAATTGCCTTCAGTACACCAACTGCAATTTACTGGCAATTAACTCTGATAATTTTTGCTGTTATGGCTTTTGCATCTGCTACTCATGATATTGCTGCTGATGGATTTTACATGCTCAGTCTTGAGCAGCAGCAGCAGGCGGCTTTTGTTGGAGTTCGTTCAACATTTTACAGAGTTGCTACAATTGTCGGTTCGGGGTTACTGGTTGTGATTGCCGGACAACTCGCTCCCGGAATGGGATTCAAAGGGGCATGGTCAATCGTATTTATTATTACAGGATCTTTGTTCATTCTACTTTTTTTATATCATAAATTTATTCTTCCGTATCCTTCCGATGATATAGGAACTTTGAAAAATAAAAAATTAAGTGCCTCGCAGATTGGATTGCTTGCTGGTGGGTTTTTCATATTTGCAGGAATCGTTTATCTGGCCTTCTTGCTCCTTGGATTCATTATTTCTTTATTTAATGTTCAGTCACCTTGGAATACCATAGTAACTACGATAACATTAGTAATCATTCTTGTCGTCTTATTCAGAACTTTTGTTGCTTCTTTTGTTGAAAAATTTGAAAGTGCTCAGAGTAAAAATGAAATGCTCGTTCCATTCATAGAATTCTTAAAGGCATTTGTAATTTTCATGCAGAAAAAAGATATCTGGAATATTCTGGGTTTTCTTCTCTTATTCCGTTTTGCTGAAGCACAGTTGGTCAAACTTGTTCAACCCTTTCTTCTCGATCCCAGATCAGAAGGCGGATTGGAGTTAACTACGTCAGAGGTCGGAATCGTTTATGGAACTGTCGGTATAATTGCTTTAACAGCCGGCGGGCTTATAGGTGGGTATGTTATTTCCCGGCAGGGACTAAAATTCTGGCTTTGGCCCATGGTAATTATTATGCACACACCTGATCTTGCATTTGTTTATTTATCCCACGTTCAACCAGATAATTTTATTCTTATTAATGCGGCGGTTGCATTTGAGCAATTCGGGTATGGATTTGGATTTACGGCTTATATGATGTTTATGATAATGATTTCACAGGGAGAACATAAAACTGCACATTATGCAATTTGCACAGGAATAATGGCATTAGGTATGATGTTGCCAGGTATGTACTCAGGCGCTTTGCAGGAACAAATCGGGTATCCGAGGTTTTTCGAATGGGTTTTAATTTCAACAATTCCAGGATTTATTGTTGCCGGTTTGGTTAAAATCGATCCGGGATTTGGAAAAAAGAAACCGGCCTGAAATAATTTTAGTTCATAAAAAAATCACAGAGAATTGCGTACTCGCTCTGATACCCCGGACTATTTACATAATTAGTAAACGCTATAAAGGTAATTAGTTTCATACCAATCAATTTTTAAACTTGAAACAACAAACATTAAGTTTTAAGTAATTGATTGTTGTTTTATGCAATGAAGAATCGTAATAACCAGAATTAAGGAGTTCCAAAATTGTTGGATAATATTTTGCCGGAATTACTGAGAACTATTTTCTGTAAAAGCTGTTTTGTTCAATCATTTGCACTCCATTTTCACCGATAGAATTCAAAATTCTTTTCGAGCGAATAAAACCATTCGATCTGAATTTGCTGAAGTATGGTTTGTTCTCATTAAAACTGTTAATTCTCACTCTGCCGGCTGCGTGAATGAAATCTCCGTCACCAATGTAAATTGCAACGTGAGTGATTCTTTCTTTTTTCTTATCAGTTGCTTTTGAGCCAAAGAACAATAAATCACCGGGAAGAAAATCTTTCCAGCCATTTGTTGATTCTACAGGTTTTCCGATGTTCACCTGCTGAGATGCATCACGCGGAAGAACAATTCCATTAAGAAAATACACTGTCTTTGTGAAACCACTGCAGTCCATTCCCTTTGCTGATGTTCCACCCCACAAATAAGGAATGCCCATAAAGCGATATGCGGTTTGTAAAATTTGTTCACCGTTTGGATTTAGGGAAGAATACCAATTATTAAAAAGTTTAGCTTCCTCTTTTTTGATGAATGCTTCTCTGTTGTCGGGATATAGGACTTTATAATAATCATCTTCTTCATTTATCAACCTGAGAATATTTCCTGCAGTGAGGTCAGAAACCCGCTGTGAGTTCTCATCTTTTTGCGAATATGAAAATCCATACTCATTGATATAAATAATTTTTTCAGATTTTAACCATTCGGTCATTTCATTTTCGTTCATTATTTGAAAACCGTCATCGTCCATCCAGCTAATGTAACCATCCGGAGTTTGAACCAGAAAAAATCCTTCTTCGCCTTTTTTGTAAATCTTGATTGGAGTTCCGAGCAAAGCTTGTGTTGAAAGTTCTTCATTATGATCAGGTTTTGAACGTAAGTTAGCCACAGATAAAATTACCACTCCAAAAATCTTATCGCCCAGTTTTGCCGAAGGAAGCAATTCAACTTCATTTCTATAGTCGATTTTTAATTCGTTAAGACGGTTGATTAATTCTTCCTTTATCTCGAGCGAATTTAACTCGCCGGTCACGAATATTTTTCCATTTTTTATTCCTGAAGAAATATTATAAATAGCTATACGATTATCAGGGACGTACTGCTCTTTTATATCAGAAATAATTTTTTCAACGCTTTTCATCTGATCATCATCCTGTGCAAAATTGATTAAATTAAAAACAGCTAAAAATATTAATGTGCTGACTATGATTTTCATTGTTTCACCACCAGATTATTTATATTCAACTTCCATATTGTAATCCCACTTATCGAAGTACAAATTTCCGCCGCGCCATTCAAGTTCCCCGCGCTGAAAATCCACAGTTTCACTTCTTGGAAAAAGTTTAGCAGGGAAAAGCGTGGATGAGTAGTCATCGTTAATAATAAGATGATAAGCATCAATGCTGCCGAGGTAAAAATATTTTTCGTCCTCATATTCTGAATCAATCAAGCCGAATGACTGATCAACAGGAACCCAGCCGTAACCTTCAAAATAAATTTCGCACCAGTCGTGCAGGTTAACTTCACCGGGATGAAGCATCCAGCCGCTTTGCCATTTTGCTGGTATTCCATTGTATCTGCACAGTGTCATAAATAAAAGTGTTTTGATTCCGCAGTCGCCGTGTTTTCTTGTTAAGCAATAATCTGAAATATTTTCGATCGTTGAGTATTCACGTGCACCTGCCCAGGGAATGTTTTCTGAAATCCATGTGAAAATCTTTTTTGCAGCCAGGTACGGATTTCTTTCGTCACCAACAATGTTTTCCGAAAGTTTTTTAATCTTTTCGGTAAAGGCAATATGAGGAATTCTTTCTGAAGTAAATGTTTTATATAATCCTGATTGAGTGTTATACGGCTTTATTAATTCAGGGAGAATAAGGTTTGATTCGTTAAAATTTGTGACTTCAACAACGATGTTAAAAACAGTTGGCTGATCTTTCTCGGCTTTTTTCTGTAAATAGATAGTTCTCTGCTGATTATCATTACTTGCAATTATGTACTCGTCAACATTTGCAGCAATGAATTTTATATCAACCTGCCTTTGATGACCTTCCCGAGGAAATGGAAGCCAGCATTTTATTATCTCACCATCCGGAACTGCATTTGCTTCAACCGTTACTGTATAATTAAGTTTAAATGTTACTGGTTTTACAAAAATTTCCTGTGAATTTGCCGACTCTTCCAAAACCTGCGGAATATAATCTTCAAGAAAAACATCAAGCTGATCTTTTTTATAGCCCTCAATCAGTTCCTTCTGTTTTTTAGCTTCTTTATTAATTCTGAAAAGATTTGATGCTGCCCTTGAGAAGTACCATTTTTTGCCGTCAATAATTTTGTATTCAAGCGAACCATCCTCTTCCCATTTAATTAAATCCTTTTCTTCAAGATCGGGATAATATTTATTAATAAACTTCAGAACATCGTCCGAGGATTTATTGAAATCCAGTTTAATTCTTTCCAGTCTTTCTTTTTCAAACTCAAGTTCAAATATTTCCGGATAACTCAGGGTACCTGAGTGGATTTTTTCATCAATCATCCTCTTTGCTTTTGTAAACTCACCTTTTAGAATGAGTTCGTTTAAATCAGTGAACCTGGTTTGTGCTGAAACAAAAGAAGTCATAAACATAAACAAAAATAACAGTTTCATATTCACACCTTAAGGAATAGGTTTGAATTAACATTAAAAGTATTTTTTGATTAAATAATTCATACTTGAGTATTTAATTCAATAAAATGCTGTCTAAAAATAAAAAACATTTGATCATGTTTCACCTAACTTTATTTATTTTTCATACTACAGTTTATATTGATTTGGAGTTTACATGAAACCTTCCGAACGATTACTTTCGCTTGATGTTTTCAGGGGCATCACAATTATGGGAATGATACTGGTAAATAATCCCGGTACCTGGAGCGCTGTTTATCCGCCGCTGCTTCACGCAAAATGGCATGGCTGTACGCCAACTGATCTTATTTTCCCATTTTTTCTGTTTATTGTCGGAGTTGCAGTTTCATACTCTCTTACCAAAAGAAAAGCTCTGGGTGGAAGTATGAAAAGTTTGTATTTAAATATTTTACGCCGGACTATTATTTTATTTTTACTCGGTTTGATACTTTCCGGATTTCCATTTGGATTATTGCTGGAACACGAGTTTTCCTGGAGTACCTTAAGAATACCAGGTGTGCTTCAACGTATAGCCATAGTTTATATGGTAGCTTCAGTTCTTTTTCTTACAACAAACACTAAATTTCAGTATTGGTTTACAGGATTTATTCTTATTCTTTATGCAGCATTGATGAGCTTCATACCGGTACCCGGTGTTGGATATGCAAACTTTGAACCCACTACGAATCTTGCTGCTTGGTTAGATTATACTTTGCTTGGAAGTCATTTATGGTCTGGTACTAAATTCTGGGATCCTGAAGGAATACTTTCAACTTTGCCTGCAATTGGGACAGCAATGATCGGAATATTTTTTGGAAATCTTTTAAGAAGCGATAAAGATCAAACCACAAAAACCGTCTGGCTTTATACCTGGGGCGTAATCCTGATGGCAGCCGGATGGATTTGGGATGGCTGGTTCCCCATTAATAAAAATATCTGGACAAGCTCATATGTTCTTTATACCGGCGGACTTGCACTGTTATTTCTTGGTTTCTGTTACTGGTTCATCGATGTGAAGAAAATTACCTGGTGGATAAAACCTTTTCATGTTTATGGTATGAATGCGATAACAGTTTTCTTTCTATCGGGAATTGTGGGAAGACTTTTATATATGATAAAGTGGGAAACTGCTCAGAGAACCGACATAACTCTTAAACAATATATTTTTGATACCTTCTTTTTATCCTGGTTAAATCCGGTTAACGCATCGCTTGCCTTTGCAATCTCGTATATTTTAATCTGGCTGGGATTGATGTGGATTCTCTATGCAAGGAAAATTTTCATTAAGGTCTGATTTGATGAAAAAAATTTTTTTCTTTCTGTTGATATCAAATATTTCATTTGCTCAGCCTGAACTGAAATACAAAATTGCACAAATGCTGATGGTTGGTTTTCCCGGCAAAACTGTTTCGGATACAATTTTAATTAATGATTTGCAGTCAAGAGGAGTTGGCGGAGTAATTTTATTTTCCGGAAATATTGAATCACCGTCACAATTAAATCAACTTACAACTCAACTTCAAAATAGTTCATTATTTCCGCTTTTTATTTCCATTGATCAGGAAGGAGGGAAGGTTGCACGTTTAAAGGAATCAAACGGTTATGCTAATACTTTTACACCTTATCAAATAGGAACCATTTTTAATGATGAAGTTATAACCCGTGATTGGGCAGGTTTGATGGCAGGCTGGCTTGATGATGCAAACATTAATATTAATCTTGCTCCTGTTGCCGATGTTAATATCAATCCGGAAAGCCCGGCAATTGGTCATCTGGATAGAAGTTTTTCAAGAATTCCGGACACAGTTTTTCAGCACTGCAGCTGGTTTATAGATGAATTCCATCAAAGAAATTTATTTAATACTCTGAAACATTTTCCCGGCCACGGAAGTGCTGAAACAGATTCACATCTCGGATTCACCGACATTACAAATACCTGGGCTGATTCTGAATTGATTCCTTTCCAGAAGCTAATTGAAAATGGATACAATGATTTCATAATGAGCGGACACTTATTCAATGCAAACCTTGATTCTGTTTATCCTGCATCTTTATCTTCAAACATAATTGAAGGATTGCTGCGGGACAGCCTCGCTTTTGAAGGGCTGATTATTACTGACGGAATGTTTATGGGGGCAATCTCAAATAATTATTCCTTTGATGAAGCAGTTACATTAGCTATAAAAGCAGGCAATGATATTCTGCTTTATACATCAAATAAAATTGAAGGTAAATCTTTGGTTGACAGCGTGGTTAATATTGTGATCGGAAAAATTTCAGCGGGTGTTATTACTGAAGATAGAATAAATCAATCTTACAACAGGATTATTCAGAAAAAGGCTGGCCTGACAGATCTGAGATATTTTACCGGCGAATTTTTGCCGGAAGAATTTGGACTGGTTAATTATCCTAATCCATTTAACAGCACGACTAAAATCAGATTTAAGATTAATCAACCCGGTAATGTATCCATTAAAGTTTACAGTTTAATTGGTGAAGAAGTCGAGGAAATAATTAACTCATACTATCAAACAGGTACACACACAATACACTTTAGTGGTGATGAACTTTCTTCGGGTGTTTATTTGTTATTTATGAAAACGACGGAAGGATACTCTTCCCATAAAATAATTTTATTGAAATAGAATACGTGAAATCTATATTAATTCTTATCGTTATTGCTGCGTTCAAATTATCAGCCCAGCAGGCTCAGCTTAAGACTGTTGATTTTGTTGACCTTAAAAAATATGCAGGACTCTGGTACGAAATTGCAAAAATCCCAAACAGTTTTCAGGATCACTGTATAAAGGGAACGACTGCAAAGTATTCAATAAAACCTGATGGTGAAATTACTGTAATTAATTCCTGTATTGATGAAGATGGTGACCTTGATGAAACAACTGGAATAGCCCGGGTTGTTGATAAAAAGACTAATTCAAAACTTGAGGTTAGCTTTGTAAGCTTTCTGGGATGGAGACCTTTTTGGGGTGACTACTGGATAATCGGTCTTGATCCAAATTACCAATGGGCGGTAATTGGAACACCTAAACGCAATTATGGCTGGATTCTAAGTCGTACTCCAAAGCTTGAAACAAATACTCTGAATAAAATTTTCGAGCTGCTGAAAGAAAAAGGTTATGATCCTAAAGATTTTGAAATGAGTAAACAGTGATCCTCATATGTTAAACTTAATAGTAAAAGTTATTCTGCTGACTGAATTAATCGGACATTTCCCTCAAAATCGGTAGTAATTATTTCATTGCTGCTCAAGGCCGTTATTGTATTTACAAATCCATTTGTGATTTTATGCTGCCATTTGATTTTTCCGGTTTCTGAATCAAGACAAAATATCAATCCATTCTTCGTTGCATAAAATACCGAGCCGTCTTTTTCAACAATCTGTGCTGAGCTTATGTCATATCCAAAATTGCAGTCAGTAATCCAGACGGGTCCTTCAGGAGCTTTACTTACCATCAAAGCCATTATCGTATCATTTAAAGTTCTGATAAACAGTTTATCTTCTGATTCAGATAGTCCCAGAGTTTCTCTTACCTGGTATTTACCGGTTCTCCAAAATTCCTTTCCTGTTTCGATGTCAATTGCTGTTAGCTTTCTGTCTGGTGCTGCAATAAAAATTATGTCACTGGAGACGACCGGAATGCAGGCTGCCGGGGAATAAAATACTCCGGGTTTATCTCCCTTCCATTTCCAGATGAGATTTCCGGATTCAGAGTTTAAGCAATAGAGAAATTCATCCCAGGCACCAAAAAAAATTTTATCATCATAGAGCACAGGTTTTGTTTCTACAAATCCATTTAAGCCATCAAACTCCCAAACAAGTTCGCCCGTTTCAAGATCTAATTTCCTGAATTTATTATCACTGCATCCTATATATACTTTCCTACCTTCAATTAATGGTGAGCCAAGGACAGAGGCATTGGTTTTATAGTTCCAACTTAAATTTCCGTCATTCTTATTTAAACAGTAAATTGAACTATCTGTACTTCCGAATACAACCCAATCGCAGGATAAATCTCCGGATGAATAAATTGCGCTCCTTGTTTTGAATTTCCAGTTTATCCTACCATCAGATTTATTGAGAGAATAAAAAAATCCAGATGCATCGCCAAAGTAGACAGAATTATCATCAACCACAGCTGAAGATGCGATCGTCCAGCCCATATTTTGCTGCCAGAAGGTTTTTACATTCGGAAATAAGGTGTTAACCGAATAATCAGGTCTTTTTTCCTGAAATAAAGGAGCTTCAAAATTTCTTTGCTGCAAAGCCAGTGAAAGCCAGGGAAGTTTCGTCTCATAGCCTGTAATTCTCTCAGAAAAAAATATTGAATCATTCTTAATCTCTGCAATTGTATATCCGCCAATTTGTTCTTTTGCTCTCAGGTTGGATCTTCCCATCACTCCTTTTATGGACTCAAAGTCGTAAAGCTTGTTTGTGTGACCGTGCCCGAAAAGTACCAGTTGAATATTCACATTCTTTAACCTGTCAAGCATTTCGTACCAGTTAGCTATTGATTCATCAAGAGGGTAATGGGTGACAAAAAAAATCGGTTGGTTAGAGTTTGGAAGAGCTGTTATCAGAGAATCATACCAGCGAAGGTCTTCCGGTGCAAAAAAACCATCTGCCATTTTCATTCTGGGTCCTTCGTGCAAGCCGATGAATAAGAATTTATCATATTCAAATACGAACCGGTCATTCCCCCAAAGCCTGATAAAATCAATACCACCTGATTCACTCCATTTTGTATCGTGATTACCGGGAATGATGTAATAAGGTTTTTTAAGATTATCAAGAATCGATTTTGCTTCTGACAGTTCTTTTAATGAACCGACGGCGGTAATATCCCCGGAAATTATGGTGAAATTAATATCATCAAATGTGTTTATGTCATTTACAGAGCGGATTAAATCTTCTTTAGCAGTTGGATAACCGATGTGAATATCACTGAGCCATGCAAATTTAAATTGCTGCGGGAATAAATATCCTGATATGAATATTAAGAGAGTTAAAAACTTGATTAAAAATTTTTTCATACAAATTATTTCCTGATTTCAGATATTAAAACTTTATACCCGGGAAAAATGATTTTTTTCACTGCAAGAATGAAGTTTTATCTTCAATATTTCCTTAGCCGATAGGATTGCTGCTAACTATTGCTGACTAACGGATTGCTAAACCGCTAAAACAGGTTTAGCTGAATAATAAAATTATATTGCAAGATTTTTTATAATTTATTCGTTTGTTATTGGTTGAAAGACAATAACAGCTTAAATGAAAAAAATCCCTTCGGTGAAGAAGGGATCCTATGCCAAAATTATTTTATCAAAATCATTTTCTTGCTTTGCTTGAAATTTTTTGTGATCAAAGTATAGAAGTAAACTCCACTTGATAAATCAGATGCATCAAAGTTTATGGAATATGTTCCGGCTTTCAGATTGTCATCAACTAACTTTACTATTTCTCTTCCCAGAATATCACTAATAATGAGATTTGCATTTCCCTCTTCAACCATACTGAATTTTATATTCGTTGAAGGATTGAAAGGATTCGGGAAATTCTGTTCGAGATTGTAAGCAGCCGGAATTGAATTATCAACTTGTTCAATTCCTGTTGGGTCAGGAGTAGCAATCCGCAAGTCGTCAAAATAATGATAACCGCTTGACTGATTTCCCGGCTCATAAGTCATTTGAAAACTATCAAAGCTTAAAGGTGGTTCAAGAATTCCGTTGCCAATCCATGTGCCGGTTTCTCCAACTGCAAGATCCCAGGAAACTAATTTCCAGCCAATCCAATCGACAGGATACCAGGGACTTACTTCGTGTCCGCCCGGCCCCTGGTCATTAACAGTAAATCTGAATTTGTTATTTGTACCGTCACCGAAAAGATAAACTTGCAGCAATCCGCTGTTATTAAAAGACGGCGTTGAAAGCTTGTAGAATTCTCTTAGAAGCCAGTTAGTGGCGTTCACATTCCAGGCATATTGAATCAGCATAGATTTGGAGCTTCCGGTTAACAAATTAAGAACTCCTGTTGAAGAAGCTGCTTCAGTTTGTTCGGGAATTATGCCGACAGTTGAGCTTGATTGCTCGGGCTGCCACCAGTTTGTTATACCAGATTCAAAATCATCGATACTTATTCGCTCATTGTAGTTGAAATTGCCGGTAGAAAAAACAAAATCAATTTCATTTACAGTTTGATTCCCGAAAATATCCTTTATCCCCGGCAAAAGTTTGATTGTGTAGGATTCATTTTCAGCGAGACCCGAAGTACAGAAAAAGTTTAAAACGCTTCTATCTCCAACTGCATAATGTCTGAGAATGCCAGTTGCATTTGTTTGGTCTGAATTCTTAACAACTTTAAAGCGATTAGATAAGCCACTTGTGTTAAGCCTTTCATTAAAACTAATATTTAAAACCGGGTTCAATTCAACTGAGCTTGAGTTTTCGGGAGGATATACTGAAACTACTTCGGGCGGCAAAATGTCCTGAACTTTCGTATAAATAGAAAAAGTTAAAGGATCACCGCCAACACCATCACCATTACCATCAAATAAATGCCCGTATTTTCCTTCAGCGGTTCCCAGAATTGTTACCTGGTATTGAGTCTGGAACAAAAAGTTTCCTGTGGAGATATCAACTTTTTTATCGCCATTCGACCAGGAATAAGTTACGGAGACTGCCGGGGAAAATTGAATATTTGATTCCACTGATGTTCTATTCATCGGCCTGCTGAATGTTATTGAAAGCGTATTGTATCCCGGATAAAGACTGTCATTTGCTTCAGGAGAAGTTGAGATTACAACAGGAGGAACTGTAGAAATCAACTCGATGTCTTTAAAGGTAAAAAATGTATCCTGAAGTGTGACATTGGTTATTAAAGGCTCATATCCGGGAGCAGAAATATTTATAGGGAATGTTCCTGGCGGAATATTTTCAAAATAATAAAAACCATTTCTAAGAAGATTAGGATCACTTGAGTAAAGGTAGAATAATGATTGCCAGGTATCAGTTGTATCTGTTTGACCATTCAAATTTAATAACGCACCGTTAATTGCTAATCCTGATTCAATGTCCTTCACAATTCCTGTAACTGTTCCGACAAATGGTCTTTGAATATTATGATATCTGAGTATCGACCACCAGAAAGTTTTAGCTTCAAGTCGTTTCCAGGATGCATTCATATTAAGCTGATTTTGTTTTGGATTAGTATGAAATCCTGCTTCGCTCAATTCAGAGGGCATATTTGTTTCTCTGTTCACCCAAAGGTAAGGGCCGCTTCCTGAACAGCCGCCGTAAAAAGAACAGTCACCAACTGAACCTCTGGTCGGAATTCTCATTCCCGCAGTTAAAAGTTTTACCATAACATTACTCATTGCTTTTCCGCCATTGGGAATTTTTTCAAGTCCGTTTGAATATTGTCCCCAGAGCAAAAGTGTGCTGTTTGGATCCGGAGAGTCAGAAGCATCGCTATGGATTGAATGATACCAGGCTGCGCCAAGCTGGTTTGCCTGGTCGGTTCTCTGTCCAAGTGAAACTTGTTGCTGGTCGTTTGTTCTACATATGTATGCAGTGTCTATATCAGTCCAATCGAGAAGCATTTGTCTGAGGTTCATACCAACCCGTAAATTTTTTTTGGCCTCAGAGTAGCCGTAAATTCCCATATTCTCATCCTGGCTATGGCCGGGATCAAGATAAATATTCCAGCCCGCCAATCCGGTAACCTGTTGGGCAATAATATTGCTGAATGAAATCAGCGCAACAAAAATTGTTAATCTCAATTTCATATTTCCTCAAAGTCTTTTTATTCAATTTCAATTTGATAGATTGAACCATCATTCAACAGATCAAAAACTATTTTCTTCCCATCCGGAGAAAAGGAAGGATTCATTTCAATCTCTTGTGGTGAGTTTGTCAAGTTGGTTTTCAATACTCCGGTTAAATCTGTAACATAAATATCTGATGCGGTGATATTGTGTCCGTCATCCTCGGTGATCATATAAACAATGTATTTACTATCAGGAGACCAATCGGGTCGATGACCAACGCCGAGGTCCGTAAGCTCAAGCGTACTTAAATTCATTGTAAACATGTTTCCACCAACAATCTCAAACGCAATTTTACTCCTGTCGGGAGAAATAGCTAAATTGATTGCCTGCATTCCTTTAATTGGTTCAAAACTTTTTTCATCTGAGGAAGAAAGAGTGACAGTTCCAATTTTATCATTCTTAATAAATACTGCGATATTTGGATTTGAAGAATAAGGTATCTTTTCTTTTCCCGACTCAAAAAGTTCAAAACCTGATTTGGTTGGAAGAATGACCTTGGAATCCCCATCAGCCCATTCAGGCAGAAATGGCATTTGTGTTCTATAATCTGAGAGTAATTTTGAAACGCCGTTTTTAATATCAAAAATTTTCACAGCATTATATCTTCTGATTCCTTCATAGCGTGCAACCCTGCTTAAGATTGATTTTGAATCGGTTGACCATTTAAAAGAAAATCCTGCAGAAGCGTCATCCGAGATTTTTATTATCTCCCGGCTGCTTAAGGAATAAATGTATATTCCATTGTAACTTCTTGAAGTAAAAGCAATCATTGAACCATCAGGTGAATAGGATGGATTCATAAATACTTCACCATTACCGTCGATTATTTTTTTTGCTTCACCCGTTGAACTTAATTGCTGAGGAACCAGAACTGATGTTAAGGAGATGATTAATGTTAGTATCACTAATTTTTTATTCATTGCTTTACTCATACTTAATAATAAAAAATCCAAATATTAACTTGCAAATTTGTTCCAATATATCAAAAATAAAGTTTTTATCAAGACAACATTTAATCTTATCAAATTATATATTTGAATAAGACTATAAAACAATTCTGAGAATTCATATGAAAAAGACCATTTCAGTATTTCTTCCTTACGGCAATCCTAAAATAAATCAATCCAATGTCAGGCAATTTTCAGACAACTCGCTTGTAAAAAATATTTTCCTGATCAGCAATTCCGATTCGGTAACTCCAGTTGAGTCTGCAAAAACATTATATTGTAAAAACTATAAGAGCAGTGAGTGTGTAGAATTGATATCATCAAATGCTGATAGTGATTATGTGATAATTGCTTTAAATGACAAACCACTGATGTTAGGTCAATTCTGTATTGAAAGGTTTCTGCAGGTTTCGGAGTTCACAGGGGCAGGAATGGTTTATTCGGATTATTACGAAGAAGAGAATAAAAACTTATTACAACACCCGTTGATTGATTATCAGTTCGGAAGTCTGCGCGATGATTTTGATTTTGGAGAATTACTATTCTTTAAAGCAGAAGCGATAAAAAAATCTATAAATATGCGAAAGAGTAATTTCAGGTTTTCAGGTTTTTACGATTTACGGCTTAAAATATCTCAAAACTACCCTATTACAAGAATACAGGAATTTCTCTATACCGTTGGTCAGGTTGAAATAGCACATTCAGAAGAAAAGCATTTCAGCTATGTGGATCCCCGGAACAGAGAAGTTCAAATCGAAATGGAAAAAGCAGTTACATTTCACCTTAATGAAATAAATGCTTTACTCAAACCGCCATTTGAAGAAGTTGATTTAATTAATTCACCAAAATTTGAATTTGAAGCATCAGTCATAATTCCGGTTAGAAATCGTGTTAAAACAATTGGTGATGCAATCAATTCGGTGCTGATGCAAAAGACTACCTTTCCGTATAATTTATTAGTCGTTGATAATCATTCTACTGATGGAACGTATGAAGTTATTCAATCCTATGCATTAAAGGATAAAAGGTTAATACACATAATACCCGAAAGATATGATCTTGGTATCGGAGGATGCTGGAATGAAGCGGTACATTCACCAAAGTGCGGAAAGTTTGCTATTCAGCTTGACAGCGATGATGTTTACAAGGATGAAAATATAGTTCAAAGAATTGTTGACACATTCTATTCTGAAAAATCTGCAATGGTTATAGGCTCATATCAAATTACAGATATCAATTTAAACGAGCTGCCTCCGGGCTTAATTGATCATAAAGAATGGACGCCTGATAATGGTCCGAATAATGCTTTGAGAATAAACGGCCTTGGAGCGCCCAGGGCATTTTACACTCCTGTGCTAAGAGAATTAAAAATACCAAACGTTAGCTATGGCGAGGATTATGCAATTGGTCTTGCAATATCACGTAGATATAAAATTGGGAGAATATATGATTCACTTTATCTATGCCGGCGATGGGAAGGTAATTCAGACGCAAAGCTCGACCTTATAAAACTAAACAACAATAATTTCTATAAAGATAAGCTAAGAACTTTTGAATTAATCGCAAGAATCAATAAGTAAATCAATAATTAATCATAAATAATTATCACCTTCTCAAAAACGAAATTTGATTGACTTTAACAAGTAGATTCTTTAGTTTTTGTTAAGCAATTAGTTCATTTTTGATATAAATAAATTTTGTTCTGATAAATAATTGTTTCTGCATTAAGTTATTCTTTTCATCAGAGCTTAAACTTTTTCCTTTAGAAATATTAAAGGAGTAATACTATATGAAAAAACTTCTACCGTTTTGCTTCCTGATTACCTTTCTATTAACAAATCCGCTATTGGCGCAAGTTGGTAAAATAAATGGTTTCGTTAGAGACGCCGCAACAAATGAAGCTTTAATTGGTGCAAACATTATACTTGAAGGCACTACATTGGGTGCAGCTAGTAATATCGACGGATATTATGTCATCGTTAATGTTCCCCCCGGAACCTATACACTTAAGGCTTCTATGGTTGGGTATGCATCTCAATCGATTCGCGAAGTTCGTGTTAACATCGATCTTACTACTGAAATTAATGTTGACTTGAGCTCAAGCACTCTTGAAACAACAGAAGTAGTTGTAGTTGCCAAGCAGCCTGTTGTAAGGCAGGATGTTTCTTCAAGCGTTGTTAACCTTAACATAAAAGAAATTGAAAACCTGCCGGTTGTAAGTGTTTCAAGAGTTATTGGCTTGCAAGCCGGAGTTCAGGGTTTGACAATCAGAGGTGGTGGAAGCGATCAGACTGCTTTTGTCGTCAATGGAATTACTCTAAGAGACGAAAGAGACAATACACCCTATACCGGAATCAGCTTTACTTCGATCGAAGAATTGCAGATTCAAACTGGTGGTTTCAATGCCGAATACGGAAATATAAGATCGGGATTGATTAATGTTGTTACCAAGGAAGGTAAAAAAGACAAATACACCTTCTCATTCATCGGAAGATACCGACCCCCAGGAAGAAAACATTTTGGTGATGCAATCAATTCTCCAAATTCATACTGGATTAAACCATATATCGATGATGCTGTTGCCTGGACAGGAACCAAAAATGGCGCATGGGATATTTATGAACAAGCTCAATATCAGGAGTTCAGAGGCTGGAACAAAGTTTCTGAAGAGCTTTTCAGTGATGATAATCCAAACAACAACCTCTCTCCGGAAGCTGCTCAAAGATTGTTTCTATGGCAGCACAGAAAACAAACGGATATTATAGAATCTGATTTTGATGTTGATATGAGTTTAGCAGGACCGGTTCCGGTAATAAGTGAAGAACTCGGAAATCTTCGGTTCTCAGCTTCCTACAGGCAAACCAGAGAAATGTATTATCTCCCTCTTTCGGACGACGCTTTCAGAGACTATAACATTCAAGCAAAGCTGACTTCCGACATTACCGAAGGGATGAAACTTTCGTTTGATTGGCTATATGGCCAGCAGACCGGAACCGGAAGCAGCAGGGCCGGCGGCCCCGGAATTTTTAGGTCGCCTTCTGGAATTGCCAGTGTAATAGACAGCAGATCAGGCGCAAGTTATCTTGATGCTCGTGTATATGCTACCGATTACTGGGCACCAAGCCGGGTTTTCAACAGAATGTATGGATTTAAATTTACTCACGTTATTAGTCCTCAAACTTTTTATGAAGTTGTTGGAAGCAGAGTTAGCTTTAATTATCTCACTGCCCCGGGCAGACCAAGGTACTTTAATGTTATGATGCCCGATTCAACAATAGTATTGGCGACTGACTCATCAAAAGGTACATACATTGGTGGTATATTTTTCGACGAAGCTCCTTTCGGGGTTTACAGTGGCACCAGTGCTGGTATTGGTTCGTCAATGAACATGGGGCTGGGATTCAGCAACTCGAGAGATACAAGTAAACTTGTTACATATACATTAAAGTTTGATTATGCCAGTCAGATAGATAAGTATAATTATTTCAAAACCGGTTTTGAGTTTATTTACACAGATAACAATGTTAATTACGCATTAATCGAACCTTCGCTGCCCACTAATAATTCAAGATCAACCTGGCGGACATTTCCAATACGAACCGCCCTTTATGTGCAGGATAAGCTTGAGTTTGAAGGAATGATTGCCAACATTGGTTTGCGTCTTGATTATCTGGACCCCGGAGGGCAATGGTATGTTTACGATCCATTCAATAAAGCATTATCAGGGGCATTATCTGAAGGCATAGATACACTGCTTGTTAAACAGGATGTTGAAAAACAAATTGATATAAGTCCAAGGCTCGGTGTTGCATTTCCGATTACAATAAACAGCAAGTTATATTTCAATTATGGGCACTTCAGGTCGATCCCGGCACCCGAGCAGCTATTCCTTCTGAGAAGAAATCTTAACTCAAAAGAAATCACCCGGTTGGCAAATCCGAATAATCCTCTTCCCAAAACAGTTGCTTATGAATTGGGCTATGAACAAAACTTGTGGGATCAATTTCTTTTAAGCATTAAAGGATATTACAAAGATGTGACTGATCAACCAAGGTTAGTCCAATATGTTAGCAGAGATAATTCTGTTAACTACTTTGTACCAGAACCTAATAACTACGAAGACATTCGCGGATTTGAATTTGAACTTAGAAAAAATCGTGGTGATTGGATAACTGGATTCATTAACTACACCTATATGGTATCAACATACGGCTATTTTGGTCTAAGCCGCTATGATCAGAATCCTGCACTTCAGAGAGAGAATGAAAGAGAGACCAACGCTTTCAAGCAGGAGAAACCAATTCCTACTCCTTATGCCCGCGCAAACATTGACTTATTTACTCCTCTTGATTGGGGTCCGAAACTGGGTGGAATTAATATTCTTGAAGATTTCAGAATTAATCTTCTGGCAGTATGGTCTTCAGGTACATATTTCTCATGGACAGGTCCCGGCGGTGTTAAACCCGGTTTTGAATACAATATTCAGTGGAAAGACTTCTATAACGTTGATATGCGTTTGTCCAAAAGCTTCAGATTTGGACCTGTAGACCTTGAATTTTTCATGGATATCTTCAATGTATTCAATATAAAATATATGAGTTACAGGGCGGGATTTATTGATGGAAAAGATTATGATAATTATATGAAATCGCTCCATCTGCCTGATGATATTGTCGGGAAATTCAATTATGGAAACATTCCGGGCGATGATGTTCCAGGCGAATTTCGTGACGAAGGTGTTGATTACCAGCCAATGGTTTATACTAAAGAACTCAGCCTGGTAGAAAATCCCAACACCAGAGCATATTATTATGATGCCTCAACCGGTAAATATTATCAGTGGAATAATACTGATTGGTCGCAGGTCAGTGATTCAAGAATTGAAGAAGTGCTCGATACAAAAGCTTATATCGATATGCCTAATCTTCCGTATACGGCATTTCTTAATCCGAGAGATGTGTATTTCGGAATCAAATTAAATATTGATTTACAAAATTTTTAAGTATAAAGAAATCCTGAGGAAATAATGAAGTTAATTGATATTCTTAATAAGTTTTTAACTCCCTTGCTCTTTCTTCCTCTGATTGTGCTGGTATTTTTTTCACAGGATGAATCTTATCCTCAGTATAAAAACCAGTGGATGTCTGTTGGTTCTTTGCATAACTGGTACTCTGAGATAGGTTGTGAACTGGAAGAAGCTTGGGTGAAAAGGCAGCAATACGGAATGCAATGGCCTGCTATTTATCGTTATCAGGATATGCAGGCTGCAAAAGGCTTCTGGATTGGATGTAAAGATTTCGTTGATGAAAATGGGAATAATCTTCCTTACAAAGTTGTTACAGTGGGCCCCAGAAATCCTCAATTCTTCGCAGCTTATCCAATAAAATTTGAGATGATAGCCAAGTTTGATCCCACTATCGTTTCAGTTGATGGTGTCCCAAGCTTTCAGAAAGACGTTACCATCGACAAAAAAGATGATACTATGAAATGGGACAGAATGCTCTTGAATGTTGTAAACACCCAGCTTGGTGTTACAATGGAAAGAAAAATTTTTCAGTTCAGCCAGCAATACAACGATAACTACATTGTTCATGAATACACCTTTACCAATACGGGTAACACTGATGATGACGATGAGATTGAACTACCCTCAACAACTATTAAAGATATGTATGTTTTCTGGACATATCGAAACTCGGTCAATGCATCTGTAAGATATGTAATTGGTAACAGCACTGGCTGGGGAAAAAATACGATGAATGATGCAAGGGGAGATGGTATTAAAGTTGATCCTCCTGATCAACAATACCGATGTCAATTCTCCTGGCATGGTTATACCGCCGAAAAAGATGTAGCTTATGATAACATTGGCGGACCAATATGGGCTTTGAATTCAAATGCACTGATTTATAACAATCCGAAAGATACAATCGGCAGATTGGGCGGAACTCAATTTTTAGGAACTCTGACTCTATATGCCGATAAATCAGCAACCGATAAGACTGACGACATTAATCAACCGAGAACAACAAGCTATGAAGACTCAGACAGCCGTCTTTTCCTTGCAGGGCTTGATAATGCTTTCAACGTTGACAGGATGACTCAGCAATATGATTTTATGGCTAAAGGACATCAGTCGCCTCGACATGCGGATTTGGTTGAACCAAGTGGTGATTTTGCAATACAGAAAACAAATCCGAATCTTGGAAACAGTGGTGGATTTTCTTTCAATAATGCGTATGGCCCATATACTCTGGCTCCCGGTGAAAGCATTACTATTGTACTGGTTGAAGGTGCTGCAGGAATGAACAGAGCTGATCAAATCAAATATGGTGTTCAGTTCAAAGCCGGGCAGATCTCTGCTGAACAAAAGAACAGATTAGTACTTGATAAAGGGCGTGACTCATTGTTCCTTACCTTCAAACGAGCAACCGAAGTTTTTAACAACAACTGGGATATGCCGCAACCCCCAAGGCCTCCTCTGACTTTCGATGTTAATTCAGGCGGTGACAGAATTTCACTTAGCTGGACATTGGATGGAACTGATCCAAATCCCCCGTCTGGTTTCAGAATTTATCGTGCAGTTGGCGATTATGATGAGGAATATACTCTGGTTGCCAGTCTTGATGCAAGCGCACGAAGCTTCGATGATATTACAGTAGTGCGAGGATTTAATTATTTCTATTATATGGAATGTGTTGGCGCTGATCAGCCGGGAGGCGCCGGAACTCCTCCCGGTAAGCTTGTAAGCAGCAGATATTATACTCAGACCTACGATCCGGCAAATCTAAAGAGAGTTGCAGGAGAAAAATTGAGTGATATCAGGATTGTTCCTAATCCGTTTATTGTAAATGCAAGCAGTGATGTAAGATTCCCGGGTACCATCGATGAAGATAAAATTGCTTTCTATAATATTCCGGGTAATTGTACAATAAAAATTTATACCGAACTCGGTGAACTGATTAAAACAATCGAACATACAGATGGAAGCGGTGATGCATACTGGTATTCAGTTACATCATCAAACCAGATTATTGTGAGCGGAATTTATATTGCAGTTATTACTGATAACAGCAACGGTGAAAAACATATCGCAAAGTTCGCAGTTATCAGGTAAAACTAAAGTCAGTTTAATTATAAAGGCATTAATATGAAAAAATATTTAATACTCTTGTTTGCAGCTGCTGGGTTCATCTTTGGCGGTTGTGAATATTTTGAGAACAGCGATACCCGCAGCATTAGCCAGTTAGAGGTTAATCTTTCAGGTTTGCCTGCAATACCGGATACAATGACTTTTGTTGGCTGGTTTGACAATGATGATGGTGATCCTGTAAAAGCATTTACTCTTGATGCTGATGCAAACGGTAATCTGGTTTATAGCACGACAAGCGAACCTTTACAGCATTTGCAGAACGCACAAATCTTCAATGTTACAATCGAAAGAAAAGCTGTCTTGAATGATTCTGATTTTGTTCCTTCAGGAAGATTAATTCTTTCAGGAAGATTCAAATTGGGTAATGCATCTTTAGCATTTGCTGAAACCGTGAATAACTTTAGTGCTTATTCAGATTCAGCAGTTTTTAATCTCTCCACTCCCACTGACGGTCCAAACACAAATGAATTGAGCGGAGTGTGGTTTGTTGATTCATTAAACCTGCCGGCAGGTCCAATTGCGGGTCTGTACTTACCTGCCTTGCTCTCGGGATGGATTTATGAAGGCTGGGTTGAAGTTGGTGGTGTGTTTCTTTCTACTGGAAGATTTATAAGTGCTTCTTCACCGGATAATTTTTCGGGCTACAGCGGAAGCGGGGCGAAATACAATTACCCGGGTGAGGATTTCCTTAATAATCCTCCGGCTGGGGTAACGTTTCCTCTTGATTTGTCGAATGCAAAAGTTTACGTGTCAATTGAATTGGATAACGGAGAAGATAGTGGTCAGGCTCCTTCTTATAAAATATTTGAAGCTACAATTCCCTCTGGCGCACAAAGCGGAGTTACTTATCCATTGCAGCTGAGCAGTCCAAACCTGCCAGGCGGGGTAGTTAAAATTACTGTTGATTTATTAGAATAAAATGTTGAATTGAAATAATATCAATAATAGGTATTTAAATGAAAAAATTTATTTCAATATTGTTGGCCCTGGTAGTTGCTGCTGTGTTATTCAGCAGTTCATTTGCACAAGAGCGGCAGAAGTTAGCTCAAACAGGCTTGAAATTCCTCAGTGTTTCAATGGATCCGAGGTCAAGCGCAATGGGCGATGCGGTTTCGGCTGTTTTGCATAATTCTACCGGAATGCTTTACAATCCTTCAACAATGTCTGAAATGGAAGGATTGTTTGACTTTTCTTTCGGGACTACGAGATGGATAGCTGATATCAATTACATATACGGTACTGCGGCACTTAATCTGTTCGACGGTGATTATGGTGTCTTCGGTTTATCACTGGTTGCTGTTGATTACGGTGAATTCCTTGGAACAATTGTGGCACCGAATGATGACGGCTATCTTGACGTTGGTACATTTAAACCAACCGCAATTTCTCTAGGACTCGGATATGCAACTCAACTTTCTGAAAAATTCTCAATTGGCGGTAACGTTAAATATGTTCGCCAGTCTATGGGTACTGCTGTTGTGGGATTTGATGATAAAGGTAATAAGATATCCGAGAAGAATGCTGTTGATGCGATGGCATTCGATTTTGGAATTCTTTATCACACCGGGTTTAAAAGTCTTAACTTTGGAATGTCAATCAGGAATTTCTCGGCAGAACTAAGATATAAAGAAGAAGGATTTCAGCTTCCTCTTACTTTCAAAATCGGAATGTCGATAAATGCATTCGACCTGGTTGAAATTGATAGAAATATGCACTCTTTACTTGTTGCAGTTGATGCTTCTCATCCAAGAGATTATCCTGAACAGGTTTTCCTTGGATTAGAATATATGTTTATGAATACTTTGGTGTTTCGCGGTGGTTATGCATTCCCAATGGATGAACAGGAATTTTCAGCGGGAGTTGGTCTGAGACAGGAATTGGCAGATATAAAATTCGCGGTTGATTATGGATATACACCATTCGGAATTTTTGATAATGTTCATAGAATTTCCATTAACATCGGTTATTAATTTAGATGAGAGATTGCCATGAATAAAATGATACAAAAATTTGTTACTCTGTTTTTCTCAATCAGTTTGCTATTCCTGATTAATGGCTGTGCCGAAGATCCGGATCCAAGCTTATTGTCACTAATAGCTCCAAGTAATGAAACACCGGAGCTTATTTCACTTAATCCACCGGATTCTGCATTGGCCGGTGTTACAGTAATTGAGATTAATGGAAAAAATTTCTCAGACGATCCTGCCAAAATAATTGTTTACTTTAATGGAACTAAAGGAGCGATTCAGTCTGCTACTCCTACAAAAATCCTAGTTAAAGTCCCAATTGTAATTTCCGATACAGTAAATGTCGTAGTTGCAGTTCAGGGAGCTGAGATGATAAGCAATAAACTTACCATTATGCTAAAGCCGGCTGTATCTGAGTATTATCCATTTGATGCAAAGAAGGGCGAAATTCCATACAGTTTTACTATCGACAATCAGAGTAATTTCTACATTTCTAATTTCGATAAGGGCATATTGAAAATTGAACCGAATGGAACCGCTTCTGAATTTGCTCCTCCAAGGTCCGGTTTATCAAAATTCAATACGATTACTTATGGTCCAAATACAATTTTGTATGCAACCAACTTTGTAAAAGGTATTTACCAGGTTGAAGCCGGACAACAGGCAAAGACTTTCGTTGCCGGGAGTAATGGAATTACCGAGTCCGTAGTTTGTACAGATTTCGATATAAATAAAAATTTATGGGCGGGAGGAAAAAATAATATTTTCAGAGTAAGGCTGGATAAAAATGTAAGAGCTTTCCCGGTAAATGGAACAGTTAATGCGATTAAGGTATACCAGAATTATATTTTTGCTGCTGTAACATCAAATAATAAAGAAATTGTTTTAAGAATTCCTTTTATTGGCACCGACAGCCTTGGAGTGCCTGAAGAATATTTCAATTATTCTACTCAGGTGGATACAGCTTCCGGAATTGTTGCTATGGCTATTTCACAGGATGGTGAGCTCTATCTTGGCACAAGCAGAAGCAGCGACCCTGTAACTGTATTAAAAACCAATGGATCTTTTGAAACTCTTTATCCCGGTTTAATCAATTCCTCGGTTTATGCAATGTGCTGGGGAACAGGAAATTATCTCTACATATCAATTAATGATACACCAACACAAAGCAGAACTATTTACAAACTTGATCTGCTGAAACCGGGAGCTACTTATTATGGTCGCGAATGATTTTAATTAACTTATCAACAACTAAATGAAAGGTTATATTTATGAAAAAAATTCTTTCAACTATTCTTTTTGTCTTTGTATTGTTTTCTGTATCAGGCATTGCTCAGTGGCAGAATTTAGGTGCCTGGCCAGATCCAAGTGTGCTTGGTCAGCTTCATGGTATTGCTGTTGATCCTGACGGCAAAGTTTGGGCTGGCAATTTTAGTGCAGAAAATTATGTTATCCCCGGTACAACCGACACTATAAAAAGTGTAAGACTTATCAGGGTTTATAATGCTGATGGTACCCCCGCTCCTTTCTCTCCAATTTGGAGACTATCTATTCCTGGCGGTACTACAGATACATTAAAGAACTCTATGAGAGGAATGAGACCAGACCAGAATGGTAATATCGTTTTCGTTGAAGGTGGACAGAATATGTACCGCATTAATTACCAGACTGGCGAAGGAATGAACAAAGTTGCTTTGAATATCGGTACATCCCCAACTGCACCGGGCATAAGCAATGATGGTAAAATATTTGTCGCACCTGTTGTTAATGCTGGTCTTTCCATCCAGGAATATGATACCGATTTCAACTTTATTGGAAATGCTGTTACTATAATTCCGACAGGATTCTCAAGAAGCATTGAAGTATCTCCTGATGGGAACACAATTTACTTCCCGAGTTATACTAGGAAGATCATAATTGTATATCAGAGACCTGATGAACTTTCAGCATTTGATTCTATTGGTACGATTATGGACGGAGTAGCCTGCGAATCTATTACAAGAAACCGTGCTACAGGAAATCTTTGGGTTGCAGCCGGTTCTTATAATGATATTCCAGATTCAAGCCTTGGCATCTGGACACCTAATATGTGGTATGAATATAATGTCGGAACTAGTCAGGTTCTCGACAGCCTGAAATGGGAGTTTGTTACTCCATTGAGCCCAACTGAAAGACCTCGTGGAATCGACTTCAGTCCTGACGGATTAAAAGCTTACTTCGGCTGTTTCGGTGGTTCGGGTTATATGCTTATGCAGAAAGCTGAAAAACTTGGCGGCGATGTAAAGGATAATGAATTGGTAGTTAACGGATATAAACTTTCACAGAACTATCCGAATCCTTTCAATCCATCAACAAAGATTTCTTATGAATTGCCGCAAGCCGGGTTTGTTACACTTAAGGTCTACGATCTTCTTGGAAGAGAAGTTGCTACTTTGGTTAATAACGAAGTATCAGCCGGAAGCTATACAGTTAATTTTGACGCTTCAAATCTTTCAAGCGGTACCTATATCTATTCCTTATCTGTAAACGGAACTTCAATTTCCAACAAAATGATTTTGATGAAATAATCATTTTCATTTTTCATAAGCCCTGCAATTGCAGGGCTTTTTTATGTTCATTTATATTTCTGAATTAAATTTCACAGGGGGATTTAGTATTTTTACATTAATCAATTGCATCTTTAATTGGAATGACCATGAAAAATATTTTTCGAATCCCCGTCTTAATACTCATCATTTTTTCTACTTTGGTTTACGCTCAATCAAATCCGCCAAAGAGAGAACTCAGAGCTGCATGGGTCGCTTCTGTAACGAACCTTGATTGGCCTTCATCGCGTACAGCTTCTACTGATGTTCAAAAGGAAGAGGTAATTATCCTTTTAGATGAGTTAAAACAAATTGGAATCAATACAATATTTTTACAAATCAGAACCGAGTGTGATGCACTTTACAGTTCCGGCTTTGATCCCTGGTCTTATTGGTTAACGGGTTCTCAGGGTTATCCTCCAAGCCCTTATTATGACCCGCTTGAATTCTGGGTAGAGGAAACTCATAAAAGAGGAATGGAGATACATGCCTGGTTCAATCCTTACAGGGCAGAAAGGTCTGTCGGATCATATCCAATTGCACCCAATCACGTTACTATTCAACACCCCGACTGGGTAATTCAGATTTCCTCATTCAAATTTTTAAATCCTGGTTTACCTATGGTTCGCGACTATATTGCATCTGTAATCCATGATGTAGTCAGCAGGTACGATGTAGACGGCGTGCACTTCGATGATTATTTTTATCCTTATCCGCCTAATCAGATTACGAATCAGGATCAGCAGACATTCCAGCAATATCCACGCGGCTTTACAAATATTGCTGACTGGCGAAGAGATAATGTGAATATAATGGTTCAACAGGTGTATGATACAATTCAATCTGTAAAGCCTTATGTAAAATTCGGTATCAGTCCTTTCGGAATCTGGAAAAATGGAGTTCCTCCCGGAATTACCGGATTGGATGCTTATAGTACAATTTACTGCGATGCAATTGCCTGGCTGCAAAATCAATCGATTGATTACTTAACACCACAGCTTTACTGGCCTTTTGGCGGTGGTCAGGATTATGGTAAGCTTCAACCGTGGTGGGGAGATTCAGTTAATGCCAATGGAAGACACTTTTATCCCGGGCATGCTCTTTATAGAGTCGATCCAAATAACGGCAATTGGGCAGCTAATGAAATCCCCAGACAAATAAGATTCGACAGAGCAAATCCTGATGTTCAGGGCGGAGTTTTTTTTAGAGCAAAAAGTTTTCTTGCTAACTTCAAAGGGGTTACTGATTCTCTTGAAACTGATCTCTACCGCTATATAGCTCTTAATCCTGTTATGAACTGGAAGGATGTTGTTGCTCCAAATGCACCTCAGAATCTCACATTTGAAAGATTGCCTAACGGGCAGGGAGGCCTCAAATGGGATTTGCCAGTGATTGCCAGTGATGGTGACTCAGCGAAAAGATATGTTGTTTACCGTTTTGATTATCCGAATGTTCAGCCGACTGATCTTGAAGATCCCTCTCATATTCTGAATATAGAGGGAAGCAGAATGAGTATTCCCGGGTTGCCTCCTAATCCAAATGGACCTTATTATTTTGTGGTTACTTCGCTTGATGAAAACTATAATGAAAGTATAATGAGTTCAGTTCTTCAGGTAAATCCACCTCCGGTTCCTGTTTTGGCTTCTCCTTTAAACGGCGCTACTAATCTGGGAGATACGATAACGCTCAAGTGGTTTTATCCCGAACTTGCGTCAATTTATCGATTACAGATAGCTACCGATCCTACTTTTAACTCTGGAATCGTAATTGACGAAAATGAGATACCGGATACCTTTCACGTGGTTACTGGCCTTGAAGGATTAACTACTTATTATTGGCGCTTAAGCGCTTCGAATGCGGGAGGTGCCAGTGATTTCTCCTCTGCCTTTAACTTTACAACTGGTTATCCAAGGATTCCTTTGCTTTACTATCCTCCGAATAATCAATTGAATATTCCAATTGATACAACGTTTTACTGGTTCAAATCCGATTCGGCTGAGGCTTACAGACTTTTGCTTGCAAAAAGTGCGGACTTTAATCCGGGTTCTGTTGTAATCGATTCTTCAGGGATTAGTGACACAACGCTTGCAGTTTTTGGTCTGGATTTAAACAGGATTTACCATTGGAAAATTAAAGCATACAATTTTTTTGGATCGAGTCCTTGGTCTGAAACCTGGAAATTCAAAACAAGAACTACTGTAGGTGTTGAGGATGAATATAATATCCCTGAGAGTTATAATCTTGAACAGAATTACCCCAATCCGTTTAATCCATCCACTAGAATCAGGTTTTCGATTCCTGAATCAGGGCTTGTAAAATTGAAAGTTTATAATTTGCTTGGTCAGGAAGTGACGGAGCTTTTTAATGGTTTTATGAGAGCTGGAACTCACAGTATTAACTTTGATGCTTCTGACTTTGCAAGCGGAATTTATTTTTATCAGCTAAATGTGAATAATTTCACTTCAACAAAGAAAATGATTCTTTTAAAGTAAAAAGCTAACTAACAACCCTCCTTAAAACGGAGGGTTTTTTATTCAATCTCAAATTTTTTTATCGGTTATGAAGAAGTATTTCGTTCCTTTACTACTAATGGTTTTATTTCTGATATCCGGATGTACTGCTATTTCAGAGTTATCTATCTATGAGGAATTCGAATTAAAAAAGAATGATTTTTCCGGTGAGCTAACAAAGCTGAAAGATTCATTCAATTTTTATGCAAATTCGAAAGTGGAAAACTTCGTGATTGATTCATTAAATAAAGAGATTAGTCTTTATTTCAATAAGGATTTATCCCTGGTGCCTTTCAGAGAAGAAATTGTTAGTGGTATTTATTCTGAAGTCAGAAATTATTTCGGTGAGAGATTCTCCGGCTTCAATTATAAAATATTCTCCAACAAAATTTTGATTGAAGATTTAATCCCAAATTATTTCAGGACCGATAAAACTAAAATTGACAAATCCCGCTTACCAAAATCTTCGCTTGATAGAAGAATTCCTATTATAAAAAACACAAGCAGGCCTTTTGAAATTACCAATGGTTTATACAAACAAAATATTCTTCTCTGGCATAGCCACGGCTGGTATTACAACAATACCGAAAAACGCTGGATGTGGCAGCGTGCAAGATTGTTCCAGACAGTTGAAGATAAAGGACCTTTGATGTTTACCATTCCGTATCTTATTCCGATGCTAGAAAATGCAGGTGCAATTGTGTTCGTACCGCGTGAGCGTGATACTCAAATAAATGAAGTGATTGTTGATAATGATTTTGGTAATACTGAAACTTATTTCGAAACCTCATCAGTCCCTGAAGTTGAATGGAAAACAAGCAATGATGCAGGATTTGCTTTAAGAGATTTAGTGCTCAAAGATGGCGATAACCCATTTAAGCAAGGCACAAGCAGATATATCATTTCAAGCCCTGAAGAAACCGCAGCTGTAAAGTGGATTCCCGATATACCTGAAGATGGAGATTATGCAGTTTACATTTCATACTCTTCGTCTTTGGATAATGTTAGTGATGCAAAATATCTTGTTAAACATGCCGGCGGAGTTACTCAATATTCTGTTAATCAAAAAATTGGCGGAGGAACCTGGCTTTACCTCGGAACTTTTCATTTTAATAAAGGCCGCAATCCTGAAAAAGGAGTTGTCTTGTCCAATGAAAGTAATGAGATAGGGAAAATTGTTTCTGCTGATGCAGTGAGATTCGGTGGCGGGATGGGAATTATCGAACGGGAAGGACTGATTAGCGAAAGACCAAAATACATTGAAGGATCTCGTTATTGGCTTCAATTTGCAGGTATGCCTGACACGCTTGTTTATAACCTTAATAAAAATCAGGATGATTATAAGGATGATTATCAATCACGTGCCGAATATGGAAATTATCTTTGTGGACAACCTTTTGGACCGAACAGAAATCGGAATGAAAAAGGACTCGGAATTCCGATTGATGTTTCTTTAGCATTTCATACTGATGCCGGAATAACGCATAATGATACTGTAGTTGGAACTTTAATGATTTACAGTGTAGCCGGTAGTGATTCTTTGGGAGTTTTCCCCGATAGTGTTTCAAGGTTAGCTAACCGTGACTTTGCTGACATTGTGCAAACTCAGCTGGTACAGGATATTAAGTTAAAGTATGATTCTGCCTGGTCAAGAAGACAGTTGTGGGACGCAATGTACAGTGAAGCAGCACGGCCGAATTTTCCGTCTCTGCTTCTTGAATTACTTTCGCATCAAAACTTTTTAGACATGAAATTTGCTCTTGATCCACGTTTTAGATTTGATGTGTCGCGGGCAATTTATAAAGGCATACTAAAATTTTTATCCTCTCAGTACGGTTATGAATATGTCATTCAGCCTCTGCCTGTGACACATTTCTCAACTGAATTCAATGAAAATGGTTCAGTGAAGTTAAAATGGAAACCGGATATTGATGAACTTGAATCCACTGCTACACCCGATGCTTATATTGTTTATACTAAAATTGATGATGGGGGTTTTGACAATGGCAGAATTTCATTAACAAATGAAATGATAATTGATCAAATAGAAAAAGGGAAAGTATACAGCTTCAAAGTGACTGCAGTAAACAAGGGAGGAGAAAGCTTCCCTTCAGAGGTACTTTCAGTTTGCAAAATAAATGATGACAAATCTGCTGTGCTTGTTATAAATGGATTTGACCGTGTAGCGGCACCCGAAACAATTGAGAGCAAAGACTTTCTTGGCTTTGTTAATTTTATCGACGAAGGAGTTCCTGACAAATATGATTATGGATTCACAGGCGGGCAATTCAATTATGATCCGGATTCAAAGTGGGAAACTGATGATAATCCCGGTCACGGAACCAGTTCTTCTGAGTATGAGACTAAAATAATTGCAGGTAATACTTTTGATTTTACAGGATTGCACGGCAAAGCCCTTGTCAACAACGGCTTTTCATTTTGTTCTTCAAGTGATGAGTCAGTAATGGATGGTTCGGTTGATTTGAACAAATATTCTTTTGTTGATTTAATTCTTGGCGAAGAGAAAAAAACTTTTTATCCAAAGCAGTCTTTCAGAAAGAATTTTGAGTTTGAAACGTTTCCGATTCAGCTCAGAGAAAAAATAAAATCATACCTTGCGAATGGTAAAAAGATGTTTTTGTCGGGTTCATATGTTTCCAGTGATTTATATTCATTTGATGAAGACAGCTCGGGAATTCAATTTGCAAATGATATATTGAAAATAAAATTCAAAGCAAAGAATGCTGACGGAACCGGCGAAGTCTATACAGTTCCCGGAAAAATGTTAGCGGGTAAGTACCAGTTCAGGTATAATTCAGAGTTTTCAGATTCAATATATAAAGTTGAAGCACCTGATGAAATTGGACCGGTAAACGGAAGCGAAGTGCTGATGAGATTTGCAGAAAATAATTTCAGCGCAGCAATTGGATATAAGAAGGATTACGGAATAGTTTCGTTTTCATTTCCTTTCGAAACAATTTTGGGTGAGAAGCAACGAAATGAATTAATGAAACTCGTGATAAATTATCTCGAAGTCAAATGAGTCAACAGAATTTTATTATTTAATGATTAATCTCAATAATAGAAACCCGAATAAAATCGGGCGTTTTGCTTAGTTTTGTGACTCAATTTTTCAGTTCTTTAAACCAATTCCGGGAAAATCATTTAATGTAACTTTCCCGTCAATAACTTTCACTCCTTCGAAAGGATCATTTTTAATTAAAAGGTTCCCGTCGAGGTCAGCCCAATCAACCATTGGGGAAAGCTGAGCAGCAGCAGAAATTGCACAGCTTGTTTCAGTCATACATCCAAGCATTACTTTCATGCCAAGTGATTTTGCAAGGTTTAGCATTTTATTAGCTTCGCGCATTCCCGTGCACTTCATTAACTTGATATTTATCCCTGAATAGACTCCGTGAGCTTTCAATACATCAGGTATTCGCTGAACAGCTTCATCACCAATAATCGGAAGGGGTGAGTTTTCAGTGAGCCAGGCAATATCATCAATCATTTCTTTAGGCATAGGTTGCTCAATAAATTTAACATTGTAATCTTTTAACCACTCAATCATTTCCAGAGCAAATTGTTTTTCTTTCCAGCCCTGGTTTACATCAGCTGTTAAAGGTTTGTCAGTAACCGAACGAATTGTCTGAACCATTTCCTTATCATTTTCACGACCGAGTTTTACTTTTAAGATTTTATACTCTTCGGCTTCTTTAACTTTTTGTTTTACAACTTCAGGAGTATCAATGCCTATTGTGAAAGAGGTAAAAGGTGTTGCAGATTTTTCATATCCCCAGATTTTATACCAGGGTATATTTAGCAGTTTTCCGATAAGGTCGTGCAATGCAATATCAACTGAGGCTTTTGCTGCAGTATTTTTTTCTTCTATTGAATCAACGTATTCAAGAATTTTTTCCAGCTCAAAAGGATCATTGAACTGCTCAAGGTTCACCTTTGATAAAAACCTGGTTGCAGTTTCGTGAGATTCACCCAGATAAGGAGGCATTGAAGCTTCACCAAAGCCTTTGACTCCTTCGTATTCAATTTCAGTCAGCATAACCGGCGTTGTTGTTCGTGAATTCACTGCAACAGTAAAAACATGTTTTAGCTCAAGTGTATAGGGTTTAAATGTAAATTTCATTTTAGAGCCTTTAGATTTTATAAAGTTTTTCGCAAAGCCGTTGGTCTGAATTCCAAATGCAGTTGCTCCGGCAATAATACCTCCGGTTTTAATGAAGCCTCTTCTTGTTGTTTTCATTATTTAAACCATATGAAAATATTTTAGATAATCATTACTAATAATTTTCTGTCAGCTTTCTTAACTCGGATGAATGTTCATAAAACTCATTCAACGTAAGCTCTTTAAGGAAAATCATCCCGAATGCAGAGCGTACTCGCGGATGATCATGTTTAAGGAAATAATCCTTTCCAAGACAGGTGCTGATAGTCTGATACTGTTCAACCTGAATTCGCTGGGCAAGTCTTGAAAAAGGTCCATCTAATTCCCAGCTCGGAAAACTCGCTGATTTTTGAGAGCCATAACTGTTCAAAAAAGTATTTTCCATAATTGCCATTGAATTCAGACTGACAGGGATGTAAATATTTGCCTCTGCAGGATGAAACCTGTACCAAACATTCCGGTAACCCCAAACTTTAATATTAGAAATTCCGGTTTCCTTTTCGTATAACTTTAAAGCTTCAGCAGTTGCCTGAAGAACTTTGTAATGTGTGTCGGGCCCGCTCCCTTCAGGATCCAGTGCAACCGTGACAATTGTTGGCTTAATCTTTTTGAGCAATCCGAGAATTGGAATTACATCGCGGTTCATTTCAGGATTTTCAGTAAAAATATCACCCTGATAAAATCCTAATCTCATGTGGGTAACCGAGCTTGTGTTGAAACCAAAGAAAGCCCAAACTAATTCTTCTTCCCATTCACGCATCATGCCTTTGAGTTTTTGAACATGCGGAATGTCTTTTTTACCGGGATACTGAGTTTTAAAGTAATTAATCAGTTCGTCAACTCTGTCCTCGAGATAATTAACATTGTCCTCTTCATAAATTTCAATCATATTTCTTAAAAGTCTTCTCGAAACTGCTTCTTTCCTGATGGTTCTGCTGTGAGCTGCAAGTCCATCAAGATAAAGATGGATATCACGATCTTTGCCATCTTTAAATTCGGGATTAAAATACCTGTCTTTGAATCTGCCGCGGAAATCAGCATTTGACAGGAATGACTTTAAATCCTCCAGCAATTGAAGCATATATGAATTAGTAACCGCGGTAAATCCGCTTGTCATTGTAACAAAATGATGTTTGTTGCTGGGATTTCTTGTGAGGTGATTTATATGTGGAAGATAACCAAGCGGAATATCATCGTGATGCGGACCTGTGTGCAGTATAACTTCGTTTGAAATGGTTTCCATTCCTTTGTTAAATCTTTCAAGAATAGCATCATAGATTTCTTGTCCAATCTCTTTAGCAGATTTACCTGTTCTTTCAAGAATAAGTTGAGTCAGCTTATTTGATTTATAATCTTCTGTGGTCAGATCAAATAGGCTTTTTTGCTTTTCAAGAACTAGATTAATCACTGCTCTTTCAATTGAAACCTGTGATATTTTCTTTTCAAGAGATACATCGTGAAATCTTCTTTCAACAAGCCTGAATGCAGCGCCATTAGTTAAATAAAATCTTGCATTCTTCAATCGCTGTAAAACTGTTGCCGGATATTTATTTGTCTGTTCATTCTGAATTGAATCTCTGACAATGTTTGATTTTGCTTCTCCGGCAGCAATAATAATTGCAGTCGCTTCAGGGTTATAAGTAATTGTATCAAGGCCAATTGTAATTACAAGTCTGTTTTTTGCAATTTCAATTCCCCCGAGATCGCCTGCAGCTGCTGCCTGAGTTTCATAATTTGTATGAATCAATCTGGTGGTGGAATAATGATCGCTGCCCATCACATTAAAACCAATGTGGCCGTCCGGACCAATTCCGCCCAGAAAAAATCCTATTCCCCCCATTTCTCTGATTTTTCTTTCATAAGCAGTACAGAATTCATCAACAATTTCTATCGCTGATTTCTGAAGTCTTTCCTGGGTTGTACTTGCCCAGCGCGTTCTGAGTGACAGATCGACAATCTGATCAGGGAATATTTCATTTAAGGGCAGATTGTTGGGGGTTGGTATTTCATTAATGTTCATAAACATTGCTTTTTTAGGATCAAGCCCCCAGTTACTGAAATAATATTTTTGGATGTAATAATAAAAGCTGTTATGCTGAGCAGAATCAATTGGATAAAATTCGTCAATTTGAACAAATCTCAGTTTTGAAACATCAGGCTTTTTCGAAAGGTCAATTTCAACTTGCTTTAAGATTGAAGAAATTTCTTCTTTATTCCAGTTTTTAATTATGTGCGAAACCCATTTAATAAAATGTTCAGGAGTTTTTCCTGTGGGAAGAGAAACAACACCTTCGGGGTTTGCCTGGACCCATTCGATAAACCTTAATGCTGTCAGCTTGCCAAGCTCAGGAAAATTTGGAACTTGAATTACGGGAATTTTTTCTGTGGGCGAATATATTAATTCTTTACCTGATAGGTCAAGGTAGACCTGCTCAACTTTGGAAAGTAACATAAATATCTCTTCGAACAATTTTTACAAAATATAATTTAATCTTCGAAGTAAATATAATCAGACCTCTGATGTTTAGAAAGCAGATGATTTCTTATTAACCTATTGGAATATATTCTTATATTTGGAATAAGAAAATTTGTATGTTTTCCGTAAAGTAAAGATTCACAAATGGCAGAAACGGATTTTAAAAAGCTCTTCGAACAAATAAGCAAACTCACCACTGAACAACGCAATCCGCATTCAATGAAAATTGATGTGGCTTCAACACCGGAAATACTCAGAATTATAAATCAGGAAGATAAGCTTGTTCCATATGCTGTTGAAAGGGAACTTCCTTATATAGAACAGGCAGTTGAAATAATTGTTCATTCTATCAAAAATGGAGGCCGACTCTTATACTTCGGTGCGGGAACAAGCGGTCGCTTGGGAGTTGTAGATGCATCTGAATGTCCGCCAACTTTCGGAACTCCATACGGAATGATTGAAGGATATATTGCTGGTGGGAAGGAAGCGATGTTCAGAGCTCAGGAAGGAGCTGAAGATTTTGAAGAGAACGGTGCAAGAGATGTTATCGCTGCCAAAGTAACTTCGAAAGATGTTGTTTGTGGTATTGCTGCAAGCAGGCGTACTCCTTATGTTGTCGGTGCTGTGAAAAAAGCAAAAGAGCTTGGAGCAAAAACTCTTTACCTTACAACTAATCCCAGAAAAGATTTTGATATAAAAGAAGTTGATGTAGCAATCTGCCCTTATGTCGGACCTGAAGTAATTATGGGCTCTACAAGAATGAAAAGTGGTACTGCTCAAAAGCTTGTATTAAATATGTTAACCACAGCTTCGATGATAAGATTAGGTAAAGTGTATGAGAATATGATGATTGACCTCCAGATGACGAATAAGAAATTAATAGAACGATCCAAAAAAATTGTTATGACTATTACCGGACTGTCTTATGAGGAAGCTTCAAAATACCTTGATGAAGCAAAAGGACATGTTAAAACTGCACTGGTCATGATTAAAGCCGGGGTTGACTATAACCAGGCGATAAAAAGATTGGAAGCTGCCGATGGTTTTGTACGGAAAGCTATTGAAATGCCATAACAAAAAAATTTGTTAAATCATTGCAATTACAATCATTAAGCATTAATTTTAATTACAAAACTAAACTGTTTGACTCTTTTTCTAATACACATCTATAAAAAATCATGGAGGTTGTATGAACCGACTAATGACTCTTTTCTCAATTCTTTTGGTTCTATTTGTTGTTCAAATTCAAGCCCAGCAGACATTTAACCGGACAACAATTATTAACTCAATTCAATACGAAGGTAACGGATTCGGAGGAATTGTTGCTGGAGTTGATTTTGATAATGATGGTAATAAAGAATTCTACCTCTGCAACACTAATACAGTTGATAGCCCGCCGGAAGTATTGATTCCGCGTATCTACAAGTTTGAGTGGAATGGTACTTCATGGGATTCTGTTTGGGCTGCAGTAACAGATATTCCGTTGCAAAATACTTGGCCAGGTTTAACAACAGGTGACCTTGATGGCGATGGTAGACCCGAATTAATATGGACACCTATTAATTATCTGGATTTAACTACTAATCCGAATCCCAAAAGAATCCTTGTATATGAATATCCCGGTGACGGAAGTGATGATATGGGAGTATCAGATGGTTTTGGAGGATTTTTACCAAATGCCTCTACTACAATTGTTTCGCAGGATAATTTTGAACTCAGACCTTGCAGAGTTATAGCATCCGACGTTGATAACGATGGAAAGCAGGAGGTTATTTTCTGTGATAGAAGAGCCGGACAACCACCATCAGGTGGATTTGCAGATTATCATGTCGGTATTTTCTCCGTTAGCGATATCCCGGATTTGGGCGGTGGTACTGAAACATGGACTGAGGAATTCACAGGACTTCAGGATCTCAACTTTACTGGTACTGGAAATAAATGGGATATCAATGTTCTTGGTAATTATGTATACGTTTGGGGTTCTGATGCAAACGCAAGTATTTTCCCTGTAAAGTTCAACGGTACAAACTATGAATCACTTGCACCAATTCCCGGAGTTGCTGCCGGAAATTCTTTCAAAGGATCGCAGGTTGTTGATCTTGATGGCAATAGTGTAAAAGAAATTATTTATGGTGCGTGGTTTGCTCCTGCAAAAGTTTATTTGGTGCAGCCAAATGGCGATAACTTAACTTCACTTGAAATTGCAGACTTTACTCCTTTAAAAGCCGCAAGAATTGTCGGCAGTGGTCAGGGTGATCTTGATAGTGATGGAAAACTCGATATCGTTTTTGGTACTCGATGGGTTGATGCTACAACTGCAAATTCTCTTGTGTTAAGACTGGAATATCAGGGCGGTGATATTACCAATCCGGCAAATTATGTTACATCTGTTATTGATTCAGGATCGGTTCCTGGTGCTGAGATGGATGTTATTGGCGTTGCTAATCTTGATGGCGATACTGATGATGAAATCATTGTAACTGCCGGATATCCGAGAGGTCCTGCCCCTGATGTTATTGATGTATTCTATCTCGACTGGAACTTTACAGCAATAGAGAGAGAAAACAATCAGATCCCTGATGCATTCTATGTTCAGCAAAATTATCCGAATCCTTTCAATCCAACTACTAATATTAAATTCGGAATTAAAGAAGCTTCTAATGTTGATCTGAGAATATATGACATACTCGGAAATGAAGTGGCAGTTCTGATTGACAACCGGGTTATGAATGCCGGCTCTTATAATGTAACATTTGAAGCAAGGAATCTTGCAAGCGGAACATACATTTACACCATCAGATCGGGCGAAAATGTTGTTTCAAAGAAAATGCAATTAATCAAGTAATAACTTGAACTTTTTTTGGGTTGCCTGCTTTGCAGAATGAAATTTTATTTCCTCAGCGGGCAACCTTTTTATTTATTGTTCTATTCAGACACTTATTAATCCGGCTCTAAAAAGTAAACCAGATAGTATTTAACTCCATCGTGAGGCAGCTATGAAAAGAATTTTACTCACTTTCTTTACTCTATTCAGCATTCCATTACTTATTTCATTTCATCAGACTTTCGCGGGTACTACCGGAAAAATCGCTGGCAAAGTTGTAGACTCTGAAACTCAAGAACCTCTCATCGGGGTCAATGTAATTATTGAAGGGACCACACTGGGGGCAGCAACCGGAATTGACGGTACCTACATAATTAATAATATAGAACCCGGCAGCTACACTCTTGTCTTTTCAAGTATCGGTTATCAGAAAAAGAAAGTTATTGATGTACGGGTTTCAACAGATTACACCACAACTATCAATGTTGAGCTGTCAGCCGAAACAATTGGGCTGGAAGCAATTGTAATTGAAGCCAAGCAGCCGCTTGTCCGCAGAGATTTAACCTCTTCAAAAACTGTTGTAGATGTTGGCCAGATTGAATCTCTTCCTGTCGAAAGTATAGACCAGATACTTTCACTGCAGGCTGGAATTACAAAAGGTTCAGGTGGTGAGCTTCATATTCGCGGCGGAAGATCTACCGAAATTGCTTATAATGTTAATGGCGTTTCTTCGGTCAATCCTTTCGACTTTGGCAGAACAGTGCAGATTTCTCCGAATGCAATTCAGGAGTTATCAGTCGTTAGCGGAACTTTTAATGCAGAATATGGAAATGCTCTTAGCGGTGTAGTTAATACAATTACAAAAGAAGGAACAGGTAAATATCGCGGTTCGCTTTCTTATTATACAGGAGATTATGTAAGTGTTAACGATGATGTTTTTATGAACATTGATGATCTTGATTTGATTAATAACCAGGTCATTGAAGGTACTTTCGGCGGGCCTGTTCCATTGCTTGAAAACAATCTTACATTTTTTATCTCCGGAAGGTATAATAATGATAAAGGTTATCTGTACGGAAGAAGAGATCATACAATTGAAGACTTTTTATACAGAAGCCCATCTGATCCAGATTCTATTGTAATTCCACTTTCCGGAAATAAAGAGTTGGTGTCGATGAATCCAAGCAAAGATTTTAACACCACTGCAAAACTTACCTTTAAACCGATAAGTACAATAAAAATTAACTACGACTTCGTGTACTCAACCTCGAAGTATCAAACTTACAATCACGAATTGAAATTTAATCCCGATGCAAACTATAACAGGTATGAGTGGGGCTTGCTTAATTCGCTGGAAATAAGACAAGCGGTTGACAACAACACTTTCTATTCTTTGAAAGGAGCATATAATGTCTATGATTTTAAACGATACTTATTCCCGCTTCTTGATGAATCAGGAAATGAAGTTGATTTCAAACCCGGGATGGATTTAAGTAATCTTCATGCAGATCCTCGGTATCAGCCAATACATAAGAATAACAAAGTATCTCCATATACTTTTGCAGTGGGAGGAACATTGAATGAGCATTTCTATCAGCGATCATACACTACTGAATTGAGGTTTGATATTACAAGTCAGATTACTAACCAGCATGAATTAAAATTTGGTGCAAATGCAAAATTTGAAAAGATGGATTTCCAGAATTTTGATGTTCTGAGAGATACCACTAATTATTTAACACCAACGATTCTTGGACCAGAAACTGCAGTACACGATTTATATTCGCGCGAACCAAGACAGTATTCCGCTTACTTGCAGGACAAAATGGAATTTGAAACAATGATTATTAATGCAGGTTTAAGATTCGATTATTTCAGGTCAAATGCAGTCTATGCCCCCGATACATTTGAGCCAACAGAGAATCTTATTGATGCTGAAGCTAAATATACTTTCAGCCCAAGACTTGGAATTTCTTTCCCTATTACTGACAAAGGAATTATCCACTTTTCTTACGGGCACTTTTATCAGCTTCCGCCCTACAGATTTCTTTATACCAATCCTAATTTTGAAGACATAGCTGGAACACCTGTATATGGAAATTCAAATCTTAACCCTGAGAAGACAGTAACATATGAAGTCGGTTTGCAGCAGCAGCTATCTGAATCAGTTGCTTTTAATGTTACAGGCTTTTATAAAGATGTAAGAGATTTGCTCGCATTGCAGGAAATCAGAATAAGCACAAGCTCTACCTATCAAAAATATGTGAATAAAGATTATGGTAACATTAAAGGAATTACGTTTTCACTTACGAAGCGAAAGCTGATCAGCGATCTTTTTGGTGTATCAATTGATTATACATTTCAGGTCGCTGAGGGCAACGAAACTGGTGCCGATGCATTCTTTATTGATCTATCTTCCGGCAGACAAAGTGAAAAAATAACAGTTCCTCTTGCATGGGATCAAACTCACACTTTGAATGGTGTTGTTACTTTTGGAAGCGATAAAGACTGGACAGTTACCCTTGTTGGAAATCTTGGGACAGGATTACCATATACTCCTCAGCTAACCGAGGGAAGGCTTTACCTGCGGTCGAACAGTGAAAGAAAGCCGATGCAAACAAACGTAGATATTTTGGCTGAAAAATCTTTTGAGATATCAGATCTTTTACTAACACTTTTTGTAAAAATCTTCAACGTGTTTGACACCAAAAATGAAAGATTTGTTTACGATGATACCGGAAGAGCGACTTATTCTCTTGAACAAACAAAAGGCGGCGCTGAAGAAACAAACAGATTGGCAAGACTTTATCCGGGAGTAATAAAATCTGCTGATGAATATTTTGTAAGACCGACTTACTATTCTGCACCAAGAGAAGTTCGGCTTGGTGTTTCATTGGAATTTTAATTGAAACGGAGAACAGATATGTTCAGAATCATAATAAAAGAATTTATAATTTTTCTCAGTGTAATTATTCTTAGTTCTTCATTTGCAATTGCACAAAACAGAGAACAGCAGCGTAAATCAGAGCATCAAGCTGTTCTTGATTATATGAATTCAAGAATAATGGAATATCCGATTAATAATACCCCGCCGGATCCAACATTCTCAAAGTACCAGTCTTTTGGTTTGGATAAATTAACTGGTCCTGAAGATAGAAAAAGATACCTGTTAAATGGGAACAACATACTTTGTGAAATCTGGAACTATGGTGGAATTGGACCCGGGTATCCGGGAAGGAATCTACGTGAACAACTTGCGATGGTTTGGCGGGATATGCCATACATATTTCAATTTTGTCCGTTAGTTGGTGCAAGGGTTCATCCAGATGGCGATTCGACAAAAAGAGTAATAATTGTTTCTGATGGACTTTTTGATTACGACTATCCGGGTCTTAGAGAAAGAGACCCCGCAACCGGTGAGGACTGGACATTTCAACCACTTCCGGGTTACGCTGATCCGAACCAGGAATTTATGGCTTCGAATCCTGCTTTCGATTCTGACAGAGATGGTAAACCTGATAGCTGGCCAAGAGAATGGTACAACCCAACCCTTGGTGAATATGTCTGGCCCGGCTATCTTGTTCAGGGAGAAAACAACGCTGATCTTGAAGTTTATTGGGCTATGGATGATCGTTCTAACAAAGAATTTAAGTATTATCCCTTTCAGAATGACACAACAAGAAAAGGATTGGGGATACAGATTGATGGCAGAGCTTTTCAATGGAGTAATTCATTAGCTGCTAACTCCATTTTCTTTGTTTGGTCAATCACAAATATAAGTGACAAAGACCTTGATTCAGTATTCTTCGGAATTTATGGCGACCCGGATGTCGGAGGAAATGATAACGATGATGATAATGGTTTCTTTGTTCCTCCATATGGACCGGGTGTAGGGAACATTCCCGTTTATGCAAGAAGCATGGTTTATTTCTGGGATCCTGATATGATTGGTGATCGCGGATTAAAGCTTGGATATCTTGGCTGCAAATTTCTTGAAAGCCCGGGTAATCCCGAAAATGGAATTGATGATGATGGCGATGGATTAATTGATGAAAGACAAAACGACGGAATAGATAATGACGGTGACTGGAATTCAGAAACTGATGATCTGGGAATTGATGGAATAAAAGGAACCGGCGATGCTGGCGAAGGCGATGGAGTTCCTACTTCGGGATTGAGACTTCCTGACGGATCCCCTGATCCTTTGCAGCCCGGTGAGCCAAATTTTGAATACACCGATCTCGATGAATCTGACCAAATCGGTTTGACAAGTTTTGCAAGTTCTACCTGGAATACAGATTTAAAGATTAGTGCAGACGAAGTGCTCTGGGATAAGTCAATTCCGGGCAGTTTCTCTGAAATTACACAAAGCGCTGACATAGTTTTCGTTTTCAGTTCCGGTTATATTTCTCTCAAGAAGGGAGAAACAAAAAGAATTTCAATGGCTTTTTTATTTGGCGAGGACCTGAACGACTTATTGGTAACTGCTGAAACCGTTCAGGATATTTACAACAAGAATTACCGATTCTTCAAACCCCCGAACACACCAGTTTTAACTGCTGTACCTGATGATAAAAAAGTTACTCTTTACTGGGATACAAATTCTGAAGAAAGTGTCGATCCGATTACAGGAAAAGATTTTGAAGGCTATGTTATTTATCGGAGCACTCAACCTGATTTTTCGGATATTCAAACAATTACCGATGGCCGGGGTTCAAAATTTTTATATGAACCACTGAAAGATTTAAACGGTTTCGACGCAAAATTTGATCTTGAGAATGAATGGAGAGGCTATCATCCGGTTCCATACCAGGGACGCGGCATTAATTATTATCTGGGCGACAACTCGGGGTTAAAACATACTTTTGTTGATTCGAATAATGTTATCAATGGCCAAACTTATTACTATGCAGTTGTAGCATATGACCACGGTGACTCACTTGGAATTCCTCCTTCTGAAACCTCGAAGAAAATCTTTGAAGATCCTATTACATCCAAATTAACTTTTGATGTTAATACAGTGCAGGTAATTCCCGGACCGCGTGCAAGCGGGTATGAGCCGCCTAAAATTTCTAATACTGATGTGACTCACCTCAGCGGTTTTGGAAACGGAGTTGTTGATTTTAGCATTGTCAATGATCTGCTTGTGCAAAATGAAGAATACACATTGACTTTTAACGATAGCTTATTCCTTAAAGACACCGTCCTGAAAAAATTGAATTACTCCGTGTTAGGTAAAAATTCATACACCGAAAGTTTCTTCCTCTTTGATACAAAATTTACGAATCTTTCAAAAAGGAATATTATTCAGGACGCTACACTTGAAGTGAAAGATAAATCCGGCAAAGTTTACCAGGAAGGAACCGATTACATACTGAATCCGGAAAAGGGATCAATCAGAAGAGCTGATGGCAGTACGATGCCGAATAACAGTGAATTTATTATCACTTATAGATTCTATTCAATTTATCAAAGCACTGCACTTGATTCATCAGACGCAAATCCAACTTTTGATGGAATTCTTGTCAAAGTGTTCAGCTATGAAAAGCTTGCATTTGACAGCCTTAGATCAGGCTGGGTTGGAGGTCAGAATCTGAAAATTCCGGTAAGTGTTACTTTACCTTTAATAGGTGCAGCCAGCAGGAAAAAGTTTTACCCCGGAGATTATAGAATAACTTTTTCCGATCAGGAAATTGGTACAGCTAAACTATTCAGTCCGCCAACAAATCCTGAAATTCCTGTTAAATATAAAGTTGAAGAAATTTCAACTGGAATTCCTATACCTGTTGTATCACTGTTGAAGGAGAACGGAATAAAAGATACTGCGTGGACAAGAGGAGATGAAATCATACTCTTCCAGCCCGGCGCACAGGGATTAAATACTGATACATTAACCTGGGATATTAAAGTGCAGGCAGTTTCAACTTCTGATTCTTTAGTACCGGGCAATGGAGATGTTCTTATGATTTATTCCGAAAGGCCCTATACCAAATCAGATGTATTCACTCTCAAAACAAAGTCCGGAGCTGTAAGCAATTCACTTGCTAAATCAAGATTAGACAATATTTATGTCGTTCCTAATCCTTATGTCGCAACAAATGAAATTGAACCGCCAAACAGGCTGCCAAGTCAGAACAGAGGTGAACGAAGAATCTATTTTGAAAATCTTCCAATGAAATGCGCGATAAGAATTTTTACATTGAGCGGAGAACTGGTAAAGAAAATTGATCACGAAACAAATGTCGATAACGGAAGAGAGTTCTGGAATTTGCTGAATACAGATGGATTCAGCGTGGCTTATGGTATATACCTGGCGCATATTGATGCACCGGGGATTGGTGAAAAGTTAATCAAGTTTGCTCTCATAAAGTAAAAGCAGAGCAGGAGAATCGATTATGAAAACTTTTATTTGTAGTTTAATAGTATTACTGACAATTATTCTGCCTGTGCAGATTAATTCACAAACACTAAAAACAGGAACCACCTCCGCCCAGGTATTGAAGCTGAATGTAGGGCCCCGTGCAATTGGAATGGGCGGGGCATTCACATCAGTTGCTGATGATATTTCTGCAATTTACTGGAACCCGGGAGGTACTGCCAATCTGATAAACAACAGCGTGTTTTTTAATCACACTAATTTGTTTCTTGATATCAATCATGATTTTGCAGCTTTCACTACTCACCTTAGCGACATCGGGACCGTGGGTGCATTCGTTTCAGTTCTATCGATGGACGAAATGCTTGTCAGAACCCTTGAAAAACCCGAAGGCACCGGGGAATATTTCGATGCGGGCTCTATAGTTATCGGAGTTAATTTTTCAAGATATTTAACCGACAATTTTGCCATAGGGTTTAATGTCAAATACATCAGCGAAAATATCTGGAATATGAACGCAACTGGGTTCGGAATTGATATTGGCACCGTTTACAAAATTCCTGTTCTTAATGAATTCAGAATTGCATCAAGCATTTCAAACTTTGGTACAAAGATGAGGCTTGAAGGAAGAGATGTTATAGTAATTTACCCCGTTGGTCCCGGCGGCGAAAATCTGATCAATACAAATCTTGAGCTAGATAAATTTGATCTTCCCCTTCTTTTCAGAGTTGGCATTTCTGCTGATCTGATTAAAGAAGGAAGTTCAAGACTGACCACTGCAGTTGATGCTGTTCATCCAAATGATCATACGGAGTATTTAAATCTGGGAGGTGAATATGCCTGGAAAGAAATTGTAATGCTTCGTGCTGGTTATAATTCTCTTTTCGAAAGAGATTCTGAAAAAGGTCTTACTCTGGGAATTGGATTCGCTTTTCAATATCTCGATTACCTGAAAATCCGTTTTGATTACGCATATCAGGATTTCGGAAGATTAGATGAGCTGCATTATTTTTCACTTGGAATAGATTTCTGATAATTATGAAGTATTTAATTCTCACAACAGTTTTATTTTTTTCTGTAAGCCGGGCGCAGGAATTCAGAATCCTGCGGCCGGTTCCGGATAACATTCAAACCAATGGTTCCTATTTATACGGAGAACCAAGTGTTTCCAACCCCGGGTATGCACATCGGGGTATTGATATTCTGGTTAAATGGGACACGGTTTTTTCCGCTACTAATGGAACTGTTTATTTTGTGGGATACAATCCTGCCGACACTATTGGCGGATATGAACCTAATGGCGGCGGAAATTATGTTGTGATTAAAAGCCAATACGATTCCCAAAATATTTACCTGTATTATATGCACCTTAAAATGCCTTATGTATCACAGGGACAATCAGTAACTCAGGGCCAGCCAATTGCGCTTTCCGGAAACACCGGATATTCAACCGGTGCACATCTTCATTTTGAAATCAGGATGAACACTCCGAATTTTAGTTCCCCTAAATCTCGCAGAAATCCCGAACTCTGGTGCGCAATCACTGGTATGGGAGCAATCTACGGCAAAGTTCCTGGTGCTTCAAATAATACAAGAGTTGACATTTTCCCCGATCCTAAACCAAGACCACCGTATACAACTTTTAGTTATGCTTTAACTTACAACTTTGCCGATCCTTACATAGGATCGGATGATGTATATCAGGAAAATTATGCAATAGGTGATGTTAAACCGGGCACCTACACAATCAAGGCATTGAATGGTGCATATACAAGGGTTGTAACAGTTGGTCCCGGGCAGGTTGTTAATGCCGATGATCCATCTTCAACGGATGAACAGCTTGCAATTATTGAGGACTTTGCTTTGATGCAAAATTATCCTAATCCTTTTAATCCGAATACTGTAATCTCTTTCACAATACCGGAACGATCTCTCGTTCAGCTAAAGGTTTATGATTTGTTAGGCAATGAAGTCAGCACTTTGGTTAATGAAGAGAGAAGTGCTGGTATTTATAATGAATTCTTTTATGGTGATGGATTGGCTTCAGGAGTTTATGTTTACTCGTTAATTGCCGCTTCACCCGAGACTGGACTTACTTTCAGGGATAGTAAAAAAATGATGTTTGTAAAATAGCTGAGGTGAAAAATTCTTTTCTTAAGTCAATTTAATTCATGTTAGCGGCTATTTTATTTTTATTGGAATTGCAAACCTGTTCAAAAACCCGTTTAAAATTTCCGCCCATTATTTTTTCAACATCTTCTTTGGAATATCCTCTGATCAATAATTCGCTGGTTAAATTTGGAAACCTGGAAACATCTTCAAGGCCAAGCGGTGTTACGCCGATTCCGTCAAAATCTGATCCAATTGCAATATAATCGATCCCGACAAGATTTTTTATATATTCAATATGTTGGATCACATCATCAATATCTGCGTTGTTTGTCCCATTCAGGAATGGCGGATAAAAAATAACTCCGATCACTCCGCCAGTGTTTGCAATGTCAATGATCTGCCAATCATAAAGGTTTCTATAATGATCGCGTATTGCCCTTACTCCTGAATGCGATGCAATAATCGGATTGTTTGTTTCTGTTAATATGTCCTGAATTGTTTTAATACCAACGTGTGAAACGTCAATAATAATTCCGAGTGAATCCATTTTTCGAATAACCTGTCTTCCAAAATCAGAAAGACCATGGGTTAGTGTTCTTGAATCCTGAGCTGAAATTGCCCAATCGGTACTGTTATTCCATGTAATGGTCATATAACGCATTCCTGCATTATAAAGATTAATTAGTTTCTCAATACTATTTTCGATATGATGACCGCCCTCAACGCCGATAACCGCAGCAATTTTATTTAGTGCATTAATTGAATCGGCCTGATCCGGATTAGTTGCTTGTGCAATTGTGCCGGGATTTTGTGAAACCTCATCATAAAATCTGTTCAGCATTACCTGTGCCTGCTGATAATAATTGGTGTATTGTGATGGGCTCACCCAGACAGAAAAGAATTGAATATCAACATCGCCTTCCTGAAGTCGTGGAATGTCAGTATGATTATAATTGTGCCTGTCCTTTAAATGATAGTTCGGATCAGAAATCATTACTTCAAGAACATCATTATGAAGGTCTATCAGCGAATAAGCTGAATGAATAGATTTCAGGAAGAATAAAAAATTTTCTCCGCCATTTACTTCAACATACATCGTATCCGTAAAATGAGTAACCTTTGAATAAATTAACATTAAATTTTTTGATTGAGGCTTTGAAAGAATGAATGAACCACTGCCCGATAAAGTATTGACTTCTCCGAATCCACCGCCGTCTTTGTTTCCATCAAGCTGAATCATTTTTTTTGTGATGGATTTTTCACCGGTTTTGATTGTATAAAAATAAACACCAGCCGAGCCTGTGCCTTTCCAATCAATTGAATATTCGCCTGCCTGCAGAAAAATCTGCTTATAGTCAACCACTTCTCCAAGAATATTATGAACAAACAGCTCTACAATATTCTCATTTAAAATAAAAAACTGAATTCTTGTTGATGGATTGAATGGGTTGGGGTAATTCTGATATACAAGAAAATTTTCCGGACCGTTAAAATTCATATCGGCAGATGAAAGAAGATTATAGTACCATATGCCGTCCGGGTTTGTAAAAACTGAGTCCCGGTTTCCGGTGTACTGATCAACAATTTCAACTTTAACATCTCTGATTCCCAGATGAGTCTTTGAATCTTTTACGGTTCCTGAAATCTGTGAAGCAAAAGAAAAAGTATAAAAGAATAAAATCAAAAATTGGGAAATCAGAAAAATATTTTTCATCATAATGTTACTTGAGTAGAATTAATTTTTTTGTATCATAAAAATCAGCTGAAATCAGCCTGCAGAAATAAACTCCGGATGGAAGTCCTGATCCGTTAAACCGAACTGAATAAAAACCTGGAGATTTTTCTTCGTTTAATATATTTCTTACTTCATTTCCCAGCAAATCAAAAATTTTTAATTGAATCTTTGATTGCTCACCAACATAAAAACTAATTTTAGTTTCAGGATTGAATGGATTAGGATAATTCTGAAATAATTTAAACTCTCCCGGTAACGGACTATCCTCAATATTCACATCAGTTGAGGGATCGTATGAAATAATCTGAATTGCATCAGCAACGACATAAGTTCCAATAGTTCCTGCATCAGAAATGATTATTTTTTGAGCAGTGTCCGGGCTAAAATCAAATGTCCCTATCAAATTCCACATTGAACCATTTTGCACCTGATTAACGCGAACTGTGTCAACTCCGTTCTTATGCTTAATTATAAAAGGAGTATTTTGACACCTGTTTGCCGAAGCAACCCACCAGGCATAAATTTCATATTCGGCATCAGCAGGAAAAGCCGGTTTGAATTCAACATAATTCAGACCGCTGCCCAGAGAGTGCAGGAGCGAGGGGGTTGTTCCCCAATAACCAGGATTTGCAGTAGGGAACCAATCATTTCCAATTACACTTGCCTCGGGATCGCCGGTATCAATTATTTTTTCAAATTGCGGGATAGCAGGAATGTGTAATGAATCTTTATGAGTGACTGTTAAGATTGTTGGTACTGCTCTGGATTCTGAGGGAGTATTAACAAATTGATTTCCAACTGCCATTTGTGTTGATCCACCGCCGTCAAGATTCATCGCTTCAATGCATCCAAGGTCGATCATTATTTGGGCAAGTTCAGGCAATCCAACACCCTGACTTGAAGCTTGTCTTCCATCGGCAACTATCATAATAACATGATTATCTGCAGTATAACCCACTGCAGTTCTGGGATCGCCATTATCAAATCCAACACCGGATCCCCACATAATTTCCTGATTGTATGTTACATTGACCTGCCCGTTTTTTACCAGAGTCGGAGCTCCGCCAATACCCACAAGCAGATTTTCATAAACGTTTCCTGCAGATTGCTCAGGTGGAGGCAGGGGGGTTGTTTGGTTTAATGTATAAGGCATTGGCGCATCAAATCGGTAGATGTCTTCAACACCACTGCCAAAATGGTATATCCATTCAACATTAAATGTACGATCGAAATTCATTCCAAAGAAACTTCTGATAACAGGATAAGATTGACTGAATCTAGTAACTGTTGCAACGTTTTGGGCTTTTACTTCATAAGGATAAACAACTGCAGAATATGATGTTGAGCCGCCAAAAAATCCGCCATTTATTCCTGCATAAGCTCCTACAAAGGGAATGAAGTTGTTGATAGTTTTATTTGGACCTATATAGGGATGAATAACCAGATCAGGATTATTCATATCAACATCAATGTAAAATATCTTTAAAATTGGTGATGACCTCTCTCCTTTGAATACTTTTATTCCAGCTGGTAGTGTGTAGTTTGATGTTATCTCCGTCCAGTTTATTTGCGAAAAAGACACGGTGGTAAATAAAAACAAAAACAGTAATATTCTTTTCATAAATAACTCCTCAATAATTGTCATTCCCACGAAAGTGGGAATCCAGTAATTTAAAAAACTAGATTCCCGCCTCCGCGGGAATGACATTTAAAATTAACTTAAAACTATTCTAACATTTATTTCTTTTTCAGAAAAGCCTTCAGGATTAATAAAATTAGATTCAACTTTATTTCCGTTTACTTCTATAAATTTGATTCCAGAATATTTCCCTTTAGGATTTTCTACTTTGAGATTAATTCTTTTTCCTCTGAAATGCCGGTAAGCAGAAAATGATTTCCACCTGTAGGGAATATTCGGATTAATAATCATTCCTTTTAAAGATGTTCTGAAACCGCAAATATAATCCAGGCCGATTCTTAGCATCCAAACAGCAGTTCCTGTTAACCAGCTATGGCTTGCCTGGTTTTCTGTTTCGTGCTCGGGACTGGTGACATACTCTGCAAAAACATAAGGCTCAACTTCATACCTGTCAATATTCCTGGATGAATTTGTCGGGAGCATTTTGGAGTAAGTTTCATACGCAAAATCAACATCATCATTTATTATTGAAGCAAGAACAAACCAGGAAGAAGCGTGATTAAAAACTGCTCCGTTTTCTTTTTTGCCGGGAACGCAGCGGCTTATAAGGCCGGTGTTATCTTCAACTTCTGTATAAGATGGATAAACTATTTGCATTCCATACGGAGTTGTTAAATATTTTTTACCGGAATTCATTGCAGCTTTTGCTTTTTCCAATGGAGCTAATCCTGAAATAACAGACCAGCTTTGTGCATTAACAAAAATCTTTCCCTGTTTATGTTTTGATGAACCAACTTCACTCCCATCATCTCTGAATGCACGAAGATACCATTTACCATCCCAGCAATTTTCATCAATCACTGTTCTTAACTGCTCATATTTTTCTTTCCATCTTTCAAGTGTTGAGTAATCTTGTTTGAATTCAAGTAACTCAAAAGTTTTTCTTATAACATAGCCAAGGAAAAATGCACCCCAGACTGTTTCGCCCTTTCCTTTTGGTCCGATATGATCAAGAGTATCGTTCCAATCTCCATTCATTATTTTTGGTAAACCCCGATCTGTGCAGGCAGAAATTGCAAAATCAATTGCGCGTTTTAAATGATCGTAAACTGTCGCTTCACCTTCATCATAAAAGGTTACAACTTCATCAAGTATTGAGAAATCAGCCGTTTCATTTAAGTACTCAACTATTCCAAATGGAATCCAGAGCGGAGTATCGGAGTGATTCGTTTTTTCTCCCCACTCGGTTATCTTAAAATAATTGTGCAGAGTTGATCCATCCTTAAACTGGAATCGAAGAGCATTCAGTAATCTTTTTCTGACACGATCAGGCTGAGAGATAACCATTCCAAGAATATCCTGAAACTGATCACGCATTCCTGTTCCAAATAATAATCCGCCGTGATAGTATCCTGAATTGCGTGCCATATCAAATGTAACTGCAGCCTGATATGGATTCCAGATATTCAATGATAAATTAAATTTTTGATCTGGTGTATTTACTTTAAAGCTGCTAAGGTAATCTGTCCAATGATTTTTTAGTGCGTCAAGTTTTTCGTTAATCGTTTTAAGTTTTTTCAGCTCGTTAAGCTTAATAGTTTTGATTGGATTTTTTTCTTCCTTTGGCACCACGGCCATAATAACTGCAAACTCAGCTTCAGATTTTTTGTTTAATGAAATTTTTGATTGAAGCGCAGCAACAGGATCACCGGCAGTGATCTCTGTATTGCTCATCTTTCCTGTTTCAACAGAAATGGGATTTGATTCGGATCTCCATTTGCCTATAAAATTATCAAGACTGCCATCAAATCCACTTACAGGAAGAGTAGTCGTAAATAATAAATTATATCGCCAATCAATGTTTGGCTGAGCAACAGAAACCTTTTTATTCAACACCCAGTAGCGGCGTGTGCAAATGAGCGTCTCATTTTTCTTATCAAATTTAATCTCTGTAAAATGTTTGTCGTTAGGCTGGTTTATAATATCATTCAGAGCATTTCCCATCAGTAATTCGGTAAATGAGTATATCTCTAACTTTCTCTTTTTGCCGGAAAGATTAGTAAGCTTTACCTTCCATATTTCGCAGTTCAGATCAACGGGGACAAAGTAAGTTATCTCTCCGCGGATTTTATTTTTCTCAGTAATAATTGTTGTGTAACCCTGTCCGTGTCTGCATTCATACTTGTCGTATTTTTTATCAATAGTAGGAGCCCAGCTTAATGACCAGTATTTACCGGTATCAGCATCTTTAACAATAACATATCTTCCGGGCCGATCCCACGGTAAGCAGTTGTAACGCATTCTGGTTAATCTGTTATCTCGCGGTGTTTCGAGATAACTGAATCCACCGCCTGTGGTAGAAATTAATCCTGCATAATTTTCATTCCACATATAATTAAACCACGGACGGGGAGTTTTGGGATCAGTAATTACAAATTCTCTTCCGTCTTTAGTGAAGTAACCGTATTTATTTTTTATCATAAATTATCTTTCTGAATTTTTCCAATAATTGTGAAACTAAATTATCTGTTAAACTAAGTGATAGAACAATTTTACCACTAAGGCACAGAGAGCACTAAGAATCACTAAGTAAACTTTATTTTATACGTACCTATTTTTTTCTTCGCCAATGAAACGGTAAAACCTTTTTTATCAATTAAATTTATTTCTTTGACCAATACTTCTTCAAGAGTTACTTGTTCAACTTTAATTAGCGAATTGTAAAATTCCACTTTGCCTTCAATATCTTTTTCTGTTGGATTATAAATTCTCAGCACAAATCCATTTCCATCTTCGGATGTTTTTAATGCACTAAAAACTAGATCATCCGGGGTAACTTTCATAAAAGATAATTCTGATGGCAATTTACCCTGAGCTTTACCTGTTTGAACTAGTCTAATGTTATTATTAAAGTTCAAAGCTTCTTTGTAAACTTCTCCAGGCTGCCAATCACTTATATGAGGATAAATAGCTAAACGATAGCTTGATTTGCCTAAACATTGACTTCCTTTAAGATGTGTATAATCCTGTTTTGAACTTGGCGCTATTATATATTCAAATCCGCGCAATAAAGTAACTGCGAGAGTTTTATTTTTATCATTTACAAGTTCATACTCTTTCAAACCATCAACCAATACAGCCAAGCCATTTTTACCATCTGTAACATCTGCAAAATGATGCAGAGGATAATCATACATCGGCTGTTCGATCCAGTCTTTTGTATCAGGTCTATCAACTGATCTTTTTACAACATCAAATTGTCCTTCACCAAAATGGAATTTTGCATCAAGATTTGTAGGGAACATTATTCTTAGCCGATGGCTTTCAGCTTTATTATCAACTTCAATTTTTAGTTCTGCTCTTTTTGAATTCTTATTAAGAGTGATAAACAAATTAACATCTACGGCAGAGAGTTTTGGATTTTTCTTTTTGCGTTCGGATAAATTTATTGGAAGTTTTATTTTATGGCTGATCTTAAATGTAGTACTTAGTAATCCATTTTGAATGATTTTTATTTTTGCTTTACTCTTTAATGTAGTTATAAAAGGTTTGGTTGGGATATTCACCCAGGCATGTCCTCCTTCACCTTCATCATAAAAATACCCCAGCCCTTTAAAGTCTTTATTATTAAGTTTATCAAAAAGATTGAATGTGCCGTTTGAATTTATTTTTATTTTCAGATAATCATTCTCAATAATATTATCATTGGCTAACCCATCTTTTGACTTTTGACCTTTGACTTCTGACTTTCTAATTGGTTTCAGCCAAAATGATTTATATCCAAACTCCGGAACATTATTTATCTCAACAAAGCAATGATAACGAATCATATCAAAATACATTGGCCGGTCAATTAGTTGTTCAAGTACAGGTTGATGATGTTCAGAACTCACTATTTGTTTTTCAATTTCATTTCCATCCAAATCGTAAATATTAAAATCACCTCGATCATATTCTTTTGGAATGTCAATGAAACATTCAACAACTTCATATCTTAAATAATTGTTTGGATTGAAAGCAATTAAGAAAAGATTATCACTTGTTACATCCGGAAGGTTAATATTTTTAATAATGTGCTTAACAGATCTTTCAAACACTCCTTTTGAAATTTCAATTGCCTGTTTGTATCTGCTCATCATATCATCGTGAATCTGGTCGAGGCTGCATCCACCTATTGAATCGTGAGAAGAATTTTGTACGATTAAATCCCAGGCTTTATCAAGATACTGGTCATTTATATCTCTTCCGGTTAAGGATGAAAAAACATTAAATGGTTCAGCGTAAAACTGGGTCCACTTTTCGGCCTCAAAGTTCTTTTGCTTTAGATACATTCTTGCAGAAGTTGTATATCCATACATATTTCCGCTTCTCCGGTCAAACTGAGAACTTCTTCTTTCTCCGTAAACTTTTTTCAGGGAATTAATATCAACACTTTCAAATAAAAGTTTTGCATAATCCTCTAAAGTAGAATGTACAACATTTATTTCAGGAAATATCTTTTTTATGTCTTTTATTATCTGAACAGTTTTAATATTAGGACCGCTTGAATCGTGTCCTTCCATCCAAATTACGTGTGGAGTTGTAAAATCATCAACCTGATCATTAATAATTGCCTCAACCTGTTTTTTAATGTTTTCGGGAAAATATCCGTTAACTGAATCAATGATAAAATAATCTTCATCAGCCAGTTGCATGTCAGAAAAATGAAACGGGACACCACCACGCGACCATTTATATTCAATATCGGAGAAGAATTCATTATGAACAACTGGACGATAAATATAAAAGTAAAAGTTATAGCGTGGCATTGTAGAAAAGCGCGAAGAAACTGCTTCAGTTCCATCAGCACCGATCCACAAAAATTCTGCTTTTGAAGAATCAATTGAATTAACACCGCGATAAAACATAATTAATTCAATACCAAACTCTTTGTAAATCTGAGGAAGCTGTGAGATTTGTCCCCACGAAAAAGGAGAGTATCCAATTTTTGAAACGCGTCCGTATCTTTTGCTGGTTTTATGTCCGAGTAAAAGATTACGTATAAGATTCTCTCCGCCTACCTGAAACTGTTCCGGCAAAACATACCACGGGCCAATGAATAATCTTTTTTCTTTTACAAGTTTAACTATTTGTTCTTCTTTGTGCGGACGAACCTGAAGGTAATCTTTGATAACAATTGATTGACTATCAAGATGGAAAGCCCTGTATTCCGGTTCCGATTCAAGTATTTCAAGAACTTTATCAATCATGTCAACAAGCATCTGCCTGTTGCGCTGAAAAGGATAACGCCATTCACGATCCCAGTGAGTATTTGAGATAACGTGAAAAACTTTGTTTTTATATTTTTCTTTCATTTGAGTTTTAAAAATAAATTATGATTTAGTATTACTTCCGGTAATCCGCCTTTACAAACGTAAGTTGCAGCATTAAGATTATGTCCGCTGGTTTCTGCAAAGGGTACGGCAATTGATAATCCTATGCCTGCTGCGCGAATTGCAATTGTACCGCTTTCACTGTCTTCAAATCCAACAACCTGTGCAAATTTTTCTCTGGGTACATTTAGTTTGTACAAGGCAATACTGTAAAGATCGCGATGAGGTTTTAATCTTATTTCATTTGAATCACTTGCTGTAACAATAGCATCGTAATAATTTCTGTAATCTTTGAACGTATTTAATATCGTAATTTTATTCTTACTTTCCGGCAGTAACTTATCCAGTTTTGATAAAATGATTTTAAACACCTCTCGCAGAACAATATCTGCCTCATAAAAAATTGAAGAAGTTACAATTGCAACCTTTAGCGGATTGTTTATAAAATGATTACATATTTTCTTAAACATGATTCTTGCCTTATCAATATTTTTATCCGGAAATCTCTTGCCTGATTTGATTTCATAATCATTCAAAAGCTGATCAAAGAAAATATCTTCGTTTGAATTGACAAGACCTTTTATCACTGGAAGAAAAATTTCAATTCCCGGCATAGCTTCAATCAAATGTTTATTCGGATTGCCAAAAAGATTTTGAGCAATAAATTTTCCCTCTCCAAGTTTTATACGTTCAAGAATTTCGTGATATCGTTGATAATAAACATCAATACCAATTTTAACCAATGAATTGAAGTCGGCTCTTTTGAATTGGAGATTATATTGTGAAAATAAGTAAGCGCTAAGTTGATCTTCATCTTCATCATCCGGTAAAGATGAGTGATTCAATTTCAGTAATCTTTCATCTTTTATCAATCCGCTGCAATTCAAATCATTTAAATTCTGTACAACCTCTTCTTTTCTCTTGGCATCTTTGCCATAAATGATCGTCCAGCCAGCAGCATATAAAAATGATTTAACAATCTGATTATTATTGAAACTTTTTTGGTATTTACTAATTAAATATTCAACATGTTTTGTTGTACTGTTGCCGATTATATGAGGATAATCTTTTATCGAATCCAATCCTTTCCATTGCTCATCTGTCATTCGGCCCGAGAGCTTTCTTACCATATACTCAAGTGAGTGAATACAAAGTGCTTCTGTAGTAGTTGTTGTTCCATCCATGTCCATTACAGAAGCAGCAAGATTGCTTGCTGGCTTTTTTATTTTTGGCGCAAGCGGATAGAGTTCATACTCAGGGTGGATGTACCCAGGATTTTTAACAATTGCAAACTCCTTACCAAGTTTAGAGACGAGCTGCTTTGCTTCTTTTTTATCTGCGAATTTCTTTTTCATCATATTATTATAAGTCATCCTGAACCTGTTTCAGGATCTAATTTGTCTTTGTGATTCCGAAACAGGTTCGGAATGATAGGATCATTTATTTAAAGTGTTTTTTCCAAAATCTAAAAATTGTTTTACTTCTTCCTCACTCTGTCCTTCGGCATAAATTCTGACAATCGGTTCAGTTTCGGATGAACGCATTAACAACCAGCGGTTATTGCCTTCCATAAAAAACTTTAGACCGTTAATGATATTTCTGCTGCTGTAAAAAGCTTTTACGTGAATTACCCGGAAACCTTTGATGTCGTCTATATACTTTTTATATAGATTTGGCAGAAGTTCATTTCTGCCGGGCTTTTCATATTTCAAATCAATTCGATCATAATAAATATTGCCCAACTCATTTCTCTTAAGATTAACATAATCGCTTAGTTTGTTAAAACCTGAATGCGCAAGCATTTCAATAATAAAGAGTGATGAAAGTATTCCATCTCTTTCAGGGATATGAATTCCATAACCAAAGCCGCCGCTTTCTTCACAGCCAAAAGCAATTTTTTTATTGATCATCACCTCGGTTATGTATTTAAATCCAACCTGCACATCGAATATTTTTCTTTGTTTGGTTTCAAATTGTGCTTTTAATTTATCGGTTACACTTGCTGTTTTTACAATATGTCCTTTTAGTTTTTTGGTATTAACAATAAAATCAGTTAGCAATAAAATTGTCTCCTGCACGCTTAGCCATTCGCCAGTGTTAAGCATCACTCCGCAACGATCAGCATCACCATCAGTTGCCAATCCTAAAGAGTAATCATTTTCCTGAAGTTCTTTCTTCAAAGGGCTGAGATTTTTCTCAATTGGTTCGGCTAATCGTCCATAAAAATTTTCATCCGGCGGAGAAAAAATTGTTTTTGCGGGAATACCATGAGCCAATAAAATTCTTTCAAGATAATCTGATCCGGCACCGCCCATAGAATCAATCAAAATGTTTAAACGTGATCTTCTTATTAGATCAAAATCGATTAACTTCTCAACTAATTCTGTATAAGCCAAGAGAAAATTAGTTTTTTCAATTTTATCATTTTTTTTTCTGATTGCTGATTTACTGATAAGCTGTTCAACTTTAAGAGTTTCTTCAGTAAGAAATGGTCCGCCGTAATCAGCTTTAAATTTTACGCCATTGTATTCAGAAGGATTATGCGAGGCTGTTATCATCACTCCTGAATTTAATTTATTATGCTTAACAAAAAACGATAGCACAGGTGTAGGAATAATTCTATCAGATAAAAAAACTTCAATATTGTTACCGGAAAGAGTTTCTGCAAAGATTTTTGCAAATTTTTCAGAGCTGCATCTTCCATCAAATCCAACTGCAATTGAAGGCTGCGAAAATTTTTGCAGGTTATAATCAGCAAATGCCTGAGCTGCAAGCGCAACAGTTTCTTCATTGATTTCTTTGCCTAATAAACCGCGCCAGCCGTCTGTTCCAAAAATTATTTTCATGCTTTCTTTTTAAGATTATGCGATATCAGGTTTTGTAAATCGCAGTAATTAATTTTTCTTACAGGTTTATTTTGTTTAACACTTAAAGCAGCAAGTGCACCACAAGCTTCACCGGTTGCAGAAGAAGTTGGTTGAATTCTTAATGCACTGTGTCCCTCTCGTGTGGAGGAAATACATCTTCCAGCAACTAAAAGATTCTCGGCTTCTTTAACTATAAGTGCACGAACAGGAATTTCATAATATTGTCCTTCAGGCAAATGTTCCATCCTGCTTTCTTCATCTTTTTGCCCGTGAATGTCTATTCCATAAACAGCACGCGCAACGGCATCATCAAATTTATGCCCGGATTTTATATCATCTCCGGTTACTATATAATCTCCGATGGCTCTTCGTGTTTCTCTCACTCCAACCTGCACAGCAGTCTCAAGCAAAATTGAATTTTCAAATCCGGGTATTTCACTTTGCAGAAGTTTTACTACCTGCTCAACCTGCTTTCTTCCAAGAAGTTCAGCCTGAGTTAAGTTGTAAGATGTTGAAGCATCGACGCCAAGAATATTTGAAGTATTAAATGAACCTTCGCCGGATTCGGGTAAAGTTGTGAAGAAAATATATTGAACATCTTCCTGCAATCTGCCTTCACTGATAGCTTTTTTAACCTGTTTAAAATATCCTGCGATAGAAATTATTTTTTTAAAGTCAAAATTGTACTCCATCCAATCGAAAAAATTATCCTTATTTGCCTTTGCATATTCGGTAACAACCTTAATATCAATGTTTATCATTCTGAAGAATAAAGTAAGTGCCTGAAGCTTGCCGGTTTTTTCATCTCCTTTAGCAAAGGGGAAATTGCCAAGATAAAGTAACTGAGCATCTCCGGTAGTATCAATAAAAACATTTGCGCGGATAACATATTCAATTCCATTAATGAGTACAGTTAGGGAATCGATCGTATTTCCAATTCTGTTTACTTTCAATATTTCAGAATGCAGAAGAAGGTTACAATCGGCATTTTTCAAAAGATTAAATGATGCAGCACGAAATGCAGATGCATAAAAACCATTATCGATCATTCCGTTTCGATTTCTCATTTCAATTTCAATATCTTCAAATACTCCTCTTACTAAAGTTTCTCCGTTAACAGAATGTTTCATAAAAGGGGAGACCATTCCAGCCGTAGACATTCCACCAACGAAACCGTAATGTTCTATCAATAATACAGAAACACCTTCGCGTGCAGCTTTAACAGCAGCACTTATCCCTGCAATTCCTGCTCCGGCTACAATTACATCGTATTTTGTTTTTAGTTCATTCATTTTTTGATCGCATCAACAAACCAGCTTGTAATTATTTGTGGCCGTGTTATCGCCGTTCCTACAACAACTGCAAATGCACCAAGTTCAATCATTTTTTTTGCAGCTTGCGGTGAATTAATTCTTCCTTCGGCAATTAAAGGTTTCTTTATTCTTTTTACCAGAGATTTCACCAAATCAAAATTTGGAGAAAATGCTTTATCAGAAAGTGTTTCAGGTGTATATCCATTTAATGTTGTTGAAATTAAATCTGCACCTGCCTGTTCACACTCAATTGCTTCATCTTCTTTTGAAATGTCTGCCATTATAAATGAGTTAAATTCTGATTTAATTCTGCGAATAAATTCTGGACCTGTTAATCCCTCACGTTTTCTGAATGTTCCATCGACAGCGATAATTGGACAACCGATTGATGTAAGATCATCAACATCTAAAAATGATCCTGTTATTTTTACACTTCCATCTTCAAACTGTGATTTGATAAGTCCAATTACAGGAACTGCAACAGTGTTCAAAATAATTTTAATTTTTTCAATTCCTTCACTGCGAATTCCAACTGCTCCACCTGCAATAGCAGATTTTGCAAACATTGTAACTCCTTCGGGGGTATTAAAAGGCGAGTCGCCTTCAGCCTGGCAGGATACGATAAGACCATTTTTTAGTTTTGAAATTATTTCTTTATTCATTTTTGTGTAGTCATTCCCACGAAAGTGGGAATCTATTTAATTAAAATTTTATTTCTTCCCGGCTATCTGCTGGCAAAGGCAGGTTTTCACGAGAACTACTAATTATTTTTTAAGCCAATTCTTAATTCAGATAATTCTTTAAATTTTGCCTGCATACTGAATAAGTTACTTAGCTTACTTTTAACGTGAAAAACACTTTCAGATATCACTAATCTATCAACTTCATAAATCCTTTGAGATTGCGGAGCTACCAATTGCACTCTGCCCTCACTTTTTTGAACTACTTCTTCGAACTGGTTTAATATCTTCTGAGAAGCATTTTCAATAAAGAAATCATTATCAGGTTTTGGAATACTTAATGAGACCCAGTAACGATTATCATCTAGCTTTTTAAGCGTATTAATAAGCTCAAAGCTTTGCCACTTATCATCCTTTAATACAGTAAGAAACAGGTTGTAATAAATTTCTTTCAAACTTCTCTTTACATTTTCAAGTTTCAATAAATCAAATTCATCGGAAGCATCAACAATAGTTTTACCTTTAATTTGAAAAATACCTTCTTTGCCGGTTACAGAAAATTCAACATAATCTTCTCTTTGTTTTAAGTAAAAGGGGACAATATGAAAAAGCAGATCGATATTTGAATTCTCTATCTCTTCCTGCAGAATTATTTTAATTGTTTCGGGATTTAGTATAAATTCATTTCCCGATTGATTAAGTATTGCATGTTTTGTTTCCTTTATTTTTTCAAAAAGAGTTTTTGCTGAACCATTTAAACTTTCTTCATCTATAACCTGGTGGCAATTCAAACTTTCTGTAATGCTTCCACCCATAAATCCATAAAAGTTTAACAGCAAAACAGAATTTCCTTTTTTCGATAAGTCAATTGCGGTTAACACGCCAGATAAACTTGCGGAGTAAATTATATAATCATATGTCTTATCGGTTTTCATTGTTATTTCTTTGGCGAAGCGATAACAATTATTTTTTCGTTCCGTGGAATTTTAGAAAGCTCAAAATCAACCAGTGCCATTATTTGTGATTCATTAATCAAGCCTGTAAAATCAACTATCCTTGATGAGACAAGTAAAAATATATCCGGAACAAGTGCACCTGCATCACCGAAAGTAGTAAGGGTTCCGATCATTTCTTTTATTTTAGACTTTACGGAATTTACCTCAACACTTTCGCATAAAGCATTATTAAGCTGAAGTTTGATTGTCCCTTCACGGTCGATCACTCTTAGCTTTTGAGTTTCATCTTTTACCAATCCGAACAAGTGCTTTTTTATTTTCCTGAAAGTTAACGCATAAAAGAATGAGGTCTTTCCGCTTATAACCACTTTATCCTCACTCGCCCTCATCGAAACTGAAGCGATTTTTACAATATCATTTTCGCTTAATTCTTTAATTTCAACATCCCTTGAACGCATTTCACTTGAACCCATTGCAACCGCAATCACTTTTTTATTCTTTGAGTCAATCTCAACAGTAACTTCAATTGATTCGGGTACTGCGCCCATTGAAGCAACGGAATCAAATGCCAGCTGGCGTAATGAAATTATATCATTTTCAGTTGGATTTATTATAGTTTTCTCAACTGAGTCACGTATCATTCCAAGTGCTGCACCAATTGCAGAAACAACTTCACAATCTTTTGCAATTTTATGAGGATAGTTAAGGTGCTGTGCTGTAAAAGGAACTAAAGCAGTTGCACCACCACCACCACCGACAAGCTGGATTAATTCTTTATCTAATTTGTACTCTCTTGACAATTGATTAATAACCGGCTTAATTTTTTCCGCAGAAATGGTAAGTATATCTTTTGCAATTCCCTCAGCATCTTTAGCAAGAATTTTTGAAAGAGACTCAAAACATTTTTTAATTGAATTGAGATTTGCTGAACCGTGACCAATATCTTTTACAAGTCCTAAAAAATTTGAAGCACCGGTTGGAGTAATTGTAAATCTTTTCTTAAACTCATTTTTTACTTTAATGGAAAGATAATCATCAGGATCATTTTTGAGCGGCTGTACTTTTTCAAGTTCAATATCAGAAAAATCTTCATTGCTGAAAGAAACATAATTTAGTTCTGCAATGTGAGCGCTGCGCGGACCAACATCCACAATCTTGTTCCCTTGTATTCTTGGAACCGAACCGCCGGCAATTCCAAGTGTTCTTACATCAAGAGTTCTTAAATAAAGTCTGTTGCCTCCGATCTGTGCACTCTTTACTTGCGGCTTACCATTTTTGATAACGGAAATATCAGTTGATGTTCCACCTACTTCAAGAAAAATTCCGTCAGAAACTTTTTCGTACATCAAAGCTGCGGCAACACCTGCAGCAGGACCGGAAAGCATAGTAAGAATTGGCCGCTTTCTCATTTCGTTGATGTCCATTATTCCGCCATCGGAACGCATTACCATCAAAGGAGCTTTTATTCCGCTTTTACGAATTGCTTCTTCAGTCCGGTTTGCAGTTTCAAGCATTTTGGGCATCATGCTGGCGTTGATAACAGCAGTGCGTGTACGAACTTTTAATCCGTAAAGTTTAGAAATTCTGCTTGCCGCAGTTGCCTGAAGATGCATTGATTCAGCAATGCTTATTACAAAGTCTTCATTTTTTGTATCATCAACTCCAAAGGCTTCGGATGCAACAATAACTTGTGCGCCTTCAGTTAAAAGCTCATTAATATTTTGTTTGATAAGTTCTTCGGTAAGAGAATTTCTAACATCAATGAATCTGAATTTTGTCTGAAGAAATTTACCCGGCGAGAGTTCTATATTTTTAAGATTGATTTCTTTCCTTGCCCTTATTCCCTCAAGTCCTTTACCCATTCCAATTATTCCAACCACAGCAACATCACCTTCTAGCAAAGCATTTGTTGCCTGCGTGGTTGAATGGGCAATCAGAATTATTTCAGCCGGATTAATTTTGTAATCTTCAATAAGTAACTGCATTGAGTCAATAACTCCTTTAGCAACACCTTCATTTGCTTTGTGAGTTGTTGGAACGCACGCCTTGCCAATAAGTTTAAAGTCACTTATATCAACTGCAACTGCGTGAGTAAATGTGCCGCCAACATCAATTCCTATTTTAATTTTACGGGGCATTGATTCACATAAACATTATCGATGAAATAATTAATCCAACTATTGCAAGAATCCACGTATAAGAAATTGTATTCCATAAAACTTTTTGAACATCAACCCTCATTTCATTAGTAAGCCAGACATTGTGAGTGTTAGTAGGATCAGAAATACCCTGTATTTGTCCAACAGCTAAAAGTAAACCCATAACAGCACCGGGATTCATTCCGCTTGCAAGAAAAACTGCTGCAATGCCATATCCCATCCCCCAAACATTAAGCGGTCCGCGATACAAAGCTAATGGTGCGGCAACTGTAAAGATCAAAACATACATTATTGCATTAGTGGGGACTATGTGAGCCATTAATGGTTTTATAATATTTAATACAGGCCAACCATTTGAGTATTGAGGCAAATTTCCGCCCGGACCCATAATTGCAACGAGCATCATTCCTATTCCAAACATTAAAACAACTGCAGGCATAACGACTCCACCGCCTTCAAAGCATGCCTGAATGAATAAATTGAGTCTGCCTTTTTTATAAGTTGTAAGAAAAGCATATATCAGACCAACTATAAATGCTGCAATAAAATTTACATCAAACAAAAGAATTAAAAACAGTGGAAGAATTGGAGATAGAAATGAAATCCAATGCGGCTGAACTGCATTTTCATTTTTATGCAAAACGATTCTTATTAATGCTGATATAAATAGTAATATAATTCCAACAGCAATTATCCACTTAAGCCCAATTCCAATCTGCGAAATGATTAAACTCAGTTTATCCTGAAGTTCTTTACTTGCCACGGAAGTAATCAGAAAATACAGAAGTGACAATAAGATTATGATAACAGAACTTCTTAAAATTATTTTTTTAAAGTCCAGATCGTGTCCATCTCTGTAAATCTGAACTGTGATGTAAACTATCGCTCCCAGAAAAGAAATTAAAAACATAAGCACGGCAAAAGGACGGATCTCATCAACCGTTAAACCCATTACACTTATATAAACTGCCCAGTTACCAACATTAAGAATTCCGCCAATGCTCAATCCAAAAAGAAAAATTCCGACTGAAGTCATTGAGCCAATCCCAACAGAAGACATTATTGGAAGAACGATTGTTGCAACCATAATAATTGCTCCGAGGCCACCGAGAGTAGTAAATAAAGCAATAATTAACAAAAGCATTATAACTGCTATCAACCAGGGATTATCGCCTGATAGCTCAGCACCTTTTTTAATGAATGCTTCAGCAACTCCGGTTTTTTGCATTAACACGCTTAGCATACTTCCAAAAAGAGCAATAGTATATGCCTGATGAAGCTTTAAAGATCCCTGCCCGATTACATATTCAATCATATCATCAAAATTAATTCCACCGATAAGTGCTATCAATAAAGCCATAACGGGAAGAGCTATCAGTGCCGGTATTTTTCTTAAAAACATCATTAATGCCATAAATAGAAAAACACCGATAAGAAGAATAATCTGAGCGTGCATCATTAGAAGGATTGATTTTTAATTGTAAAATTAATCATTTTATTCAAAAAAAATCGCAAACTATAAAGTTAATAGTCGCAATATTTATTTTTATTTAATATATTTTGACAGGAATTATAAAGGAATTTAAAGAAATAATATTCAAAATGAAGTGAGGAAACTATGAAGAGAATCATCTACCTAATATCAATTCTGTTTATTACATCATTCAATGTTTTATCTCAAAATGATTGGCAATATGTTAATCAATTATATTTTCCACCTGCAGATAGTGATATTGTAAGACCCTATCTCTGTACGCTTGCTGATGATGGAACGCTCTGGGTTATTTCAACGCGAATTCAGGATCCATCAGCTCATAATGCAATTTATTTTTTACCTCCGGGTGATACTTTGTTCCAGAAATTTATCGACTACAACAACAACGGAGACTCAGACAGCCTGCTTGGAAATATCGGAGCTTTAAGAGGTCTAACAACGCTTGGAAATACATTATATATAAGTGCAACTCAACCTTATCCTAAAACTCAGCCAAACACTGTATCAGCTATGTATCTTTATCCTAATTTTGACACTCTTCAGGTTATTAAATTTGGACATCAATTACAGGGCTCAGGTTATGGTTCTTACAATCATGGTATAGATATTAGCTCGGACTCAATAATCTTCGCTGGAATTTCTTTTGGAACAACCTTCAGGTGTTACAATTTTAGTTATGGATGGAATGGTGCAGCATACGGTTCTTATATACCACCACCGGCTTATACAATTGAACCGGGAGGACCTCAAACCGGTGGAATTGATTTGATACGGGATGTTGCCTTGTTGCCCGGCGGAGATTATGATGATAGTTTAACTGTATTTTATACTTCCAGAAATTCGTATTCAAATACTCAATTAACAGGCGGAATAGCTGTTTGGTTAAACGGTACACAGAAAAATCCTGTTAACTATGAAGGATTCCGTGTAACTGATTTTGATGGATTCCTGACATTTATTAATCCATATCCCTATGGAATCACCGTTGATAACGATGGCTATCTATGGGTAGCAGGAGTTGATACTACCAGAAGGTGGGTAAAAGCTTTTGAAGTTCAGGGAATAAATGCAATTGAAATATATGATCTGCCCAGCAAATTCAGCGAAGATTTTCCTGATCCCAATGGTGCACCTATGCCTTCACCCTCTGATGTTGCAGTTTCAGAAGACGGGAAAACAGCATATGTCGTTGATCAGTGGGGACGTTCTGCATTTAAATTTGTTAAGGGTCCTGTCGGTGTTGAAGATGAAAATCTGATGAATTATGATTTTGAATTGTTTCAGAATTATCCTAATCCATTCAATCCATCAACATTGATTAGATTTACTCTTGCAGAAAATTCGCAGGTTAAACTTGTTATAACAGACATTCTTGGTAATGAAGTCGCAACCCTTGTCAATGAATTTCTGCCTGAAGGAAAGTACACACGGTCTTTCGATGGAAAGGATCTTACAAGCGGTGTTTATTTCTACACTCTGACTTCGGGGCAGAAGCAGCTAAGTAGGAAGATGTTACTAATTAAGTAAAAATTCAGATCCCCGGCTTCTTAATTGAAGTCGGGGATTTTTTTAGTTTAAATTAATTTTTCATTGCTGTAACAGAAAAGCAAGTTTAATATGAAAACAGCAAAAAGATTTTTTAGAACAGTTTATTTTAGCTTCATATTTACAATAACCATTTCTCAACTCTTATTCAGCCAGGGCCAAAGCGGAAAATTATCAGGCACGGTTATCGACGCACAAACAAATGAGCCTCTGCCCGGTGTTAACGTTGTTCTTGAAGGCACAACACTGGGTGCTGCTACAAATTTTGATGGCAGGTTCTTTATTCTGAACATTCCGCCCGGAATTTATAATGTGACTGCAAGCATGGTCGGCTATGCAAAGTCGGTTGAAAAAGAAGTTGAAGTATTTATTGACCGCACAACTGAGTTAGACTTTAAACTACAGGATGCATCAGTGCAGATTGAGCAGGTTGTTGTCGTAGCAAAACGGCCTCCTGTTGTTAAAGACAGAACTTCTACTTACTCGCATATTGATGACCGGCAGATTAGTGTTGCACCACTTGAAGGCATTCGGGGCGCACTGGATTTGAACTCCGGATTTCAGAGAAGTGAGAAAGGTGATTTTCTGGTGCGCGGTTCAGGTTCTTATGAAGTAAATTTTCAGATTAACGGTATTGAGCAGACGAATTCTAATACAAATGCACCTGCAACTTTCGGAACCGATAAGGCAAACAATTCCTGGAAATATGACGTTAATCCGCTTGGTGTAAAACAACTTCAGTTAATTACCGGTGGATTTTCTGCTGAATACGGAAATGCTCAGGCTGGAGTTGTTAAAGTAGTTTTGAAAGATGGTGCACCTAAAATTACGGGTGAATTCAGAGTTGAATATCGCCCCTCAGGTCAGTACCACTACGGCCCATACCTTTATGATCATTCAAACTTTGAATGGAAGAAATGGGGTGATCTTGAAAATTGGATGGCGCAAAAAGACAACATTATCAAAGAACTTAAATTAGATTTAAGATACGATTGGCTAAAAAATACAAACCCCGACTTGTATGAACAGGTAGTCAACAGGGAAATAGAATGGGCTCACGAACTTTGGGTTAAAAACCATGAACCCGGCGATGAGAATGTGCTGGGAGTTTATGATTACAGGCAGTATGACTATGCAAGGTATCTTTTTGGTTTTGGTGGCCCTTTGGGTAAAGATCCAAATTTACTTAAGTTTTACATATCAGGTGAATACAAACGCAATCCGACACGTCTTCCAACTCCTGAAAAAGTTCAGGTAACTCAAAACTATATATTGAACCTTACATACCAGCCGGTGCCTGAGCACAAGCTCAGGTTTATGACCAGTTATCAGAGTTATTACGGTGGAATATGGTCGGGTTCAACTGATATTCGCTGGTCGGGTTTGGCTTTTACACCCCCCGGAGTTTCAACAAAATATCTTGTTACAATCGATCCCGTTCGTGAAGAACAAACAATAGCACAAACATTAAACTGGATTTATACAATTGATACTGAATCATTTGCTGAGTTAACACTCACACATCAGCAGGAAAGATATGAAATTCCATTTAAGTATCTCGCAGGATACGGCCTTGAGGTTGATCGTGCAGATAGTTTAAATGATCCAAGCGGTACTGTTTTAAGGGAAGGAAGCTGGTGGGAGAAAGATTATTTCCGAGCTCCTTTTAGTTTCAGCACTAATTATTATCAGGACAGCAGAACAGAAAATTTTGGATTAAAATTAGACTATACAAACCAGCTCACATTCAATCAATTGATCAAATCAGGCGTTCAGATCAACTATTGGGATATGATCAATAATGGTGTTAATTCAAGCTTCCAGGCAAACACCTTTGTTGCCCGAAACGGTTTTGCTGATTACTACAAAGCTTATCCTATAAGCATTGGCGCTTACATTCAAAACAGAATGGAATATTCAGGGATGATAACCAACATCGGCTTGCGTGCCGAGATTTATAATTTCCAGACCCAGGTTCCTGTTGATCCATATGATATCTTATATCCAGGTACAGATGGTCCGTACAAATTTGGTAATCCGTTAACCAAGGATTCGGAAACGAAATTTATTTTGCTGCCAAGAATCGGTGTGTCTTTCCCGATTGGTGAAAGCACAGCATTCAGAATTCAATACGGACATTTTGCTTCGCTGCCGATATTCAGTGAAGCTCTGTCAAGAAGGACATGGGTTGGCTGGCAGGGAATTGGAAACGCGAATCTTGATCATAAAAAAACCATTAATTATGAATTCGGCTTACAGCAGCAGATTGATGACAATCATAGGCTGGATCTTGTCTTATATTATAACGACAGAGTTTCTCAGATAGGCACTATCAATATTGCATCGACCACAGGATTTAAAAATCAGAGACCTATTTTAGGAGTCGGCAGTACACCGTTGTATTTCTATTCTTCATATGCTAACAATGCCTTTGGATCAACAATCGGATTTGAAGTTACATTCGAAACATTCACCACGGCAGAATGGTCGTACAGGTTAAGTTACAGCCTCTCTCAAACAACTTCTGGTAATTACGGCCCAAGTGCAAAGTATCCTGATAACAGCAGAACCACAGCATTAAGAAATTATACAAACGAGTTTCTTGCAGGATGGGATCGTACACATAACTTCAGAGCATTGCTTCAATATTTTACCGGAGAGGATGAGGGATTAAGTATTCTTGGGTTTAAGCCATTTGAAAATTCTGTAATTAGTATGACATATTCAGTTCAGTCGGGAGTACCGTTTACTTATGTAACTGAATTTGATCTTCAGGACGTTGTTTTCAACCGGAGATATCCTCTTGAGTCAAGCGTAGATTTGAATTTTGTTAAAAATATTCAAATTGAAAGTTACAAGATAATTCTCGGCATCAGGGTAATGAACCTGTTTGAAAACAAGTGGATTACGCCGATGACAAGCGATGACCTTGCGTTATGGATTGAGCAGGGAGTAACAATGATGGACCCGGGAAATGATCCGGAAAGGTTTAGCTATTTAGTAGCTCCCTACAGGGCGTATAGTAATATACCGCGCCAGGTATTCTTTACACTTGGAATTGGATTTTAATTTTTAATTCAAGCGAGATTATGAAAGCAATCAAAAACATTGGAATATTTTTTCTTCTGACTTTTTTTATTTCTTCCGCCGAAATTTTTCCGCAGATTGAATCATCATCGATTATTCTTACCAGAGGAAAACTCTGGCAGACTGTTGGCTTCGGAAAAGTTGGCCCAGCATTCAGCAACTGGGTTCAAAGAGGAATTGGATTAGACTGGCCCGGGTTTGATCCGAGCTTAATTAATGAAAACATTGGCGGATCTGCTTCTTATATGGTTTCAGGCGGATTGTATGTTGGAGCTAAGTGGACCAAAGATAGTTTGCTCTCTGTTGAGGAATGGTCATTATACGCCGGTTCTGTTGGTGAAGGTGCTGGTGCAAAATATATTGTTACAAAGCAAGCACGCCTCTATCCTAATAATGAAAACTATTGGCTAAAGACAGATCCTAATTCCGGAGAAGAAGTTATTGAAACCGTTTGGGAGTACAACGTCAATTATCTGGATGAATTTCAGATTAAAAGAATGCTTCCGGTAAGAGTCAGAAGAACAACTCACCAATGGAGCGGCTCAAAGACTGACGAGAATTATATAATTCATGATTATGTGATTAAAAATATCTCCCCTGAAATCAGGACCAAAGTTCCTCCGGACAGATTTGTTGCTGATACACTTTATGATTTTTATGCAGTGATTAATTATGGAATACACTGCAACTCAAGATCGTGGTCGGTTCTTTTTCCGGCACTTACTGCTGGTGCAAGAAATACCTGGTTCAACTACAGCCGTACGAGGAGACTTGTTTTTGGCAGAGCAACGGATTATTTCGAAACTCCTGTGAACGAGGAATTTGGTCTTGCAACTTTCATGGGTCCAAGAATAGATGGAAATCCAACAGGAGAATATCTTTCACCAGCTTATGCTGGATTTAAGTTACTATATTCTTCAAGAGATAAAGCAGGAAAAGAATCCAACATAATCAGGCAGGGCTGGTCGGCTGCAAGTAATTCAATCGATTTGAGCGGTCCTTTTACAAATATTGGTTCTTTGGAAGCACAATACGAGGTGATGAAAGATATCAGATTTGCAGCAAACTTTGTTGAAGATGTATTTGATACTGTTTATATGCGAAAATCCCGAATGTGGTCTTTAATGCAATTAGGTCCGTGGGATATTATGCCCGGTGATTCGATAAGAATAGTTGTTGCCGAAATTGTTAATGGAGCTGATTATTCTCTTGCAATTCAGCCTGAAACAATTCCTCCCAATACAATAAATAATGTTACACGCGACCTTTTTAATGCATCTGCAGACAGGGCACAGTTTACATTTGAGAATAATTTTAATCATCCTGATCCACCGGCAGCACCCGAGTTTAAGTTAGAATTTTTTAAAGAGAGTAATGTAGTTGCAAATGTTATCAAATGGGGTACTGAAGCAGAAACTATTCCTGATCCGGATGATGGAACTCTGGATTTAAAGGGGTATATAATTTACCGCTCAAATTATTTACCTATCGGTCCGTGGAGTGCAATCGATACGGTTTATAAATCTGATGCTAAATATTTCAATGGAACCGAGTATACATATATCGATTCTTCAGTGGTAATTGGTGACGGATATTATTATGCAATTACCTCTTTTGACACAGCTAAAGCAACCTGGACGGGAATTCAAACAATAACAAATGTTCCTGCTCTGGAGACGTCATTATTCGCAAACCGAACGAGCTTGCCATTTATCGCCACTCTAGCTCCAAAATCAAATTTAGATAATGTGCTTGTGGTACCAAATCCATTTGTGATTGAACAAGGATTCTCGAGACCAGGTGCAGGAGATATAATTCAGTTTGCAAACATTCCCAATCCTTGCACGATAAGAATTTACACTATTCGTGGTGACCTGGTTAAAACAATCAACGTAGATCAGGGACAGGGAGCTATTGCTTCCTGGGATCAGCTTACGGATTACGGTCAATATGCCGAAAGCGGAATGTACATTTATCATATCGAATATAATGGCGAAACAAAAATCGGGAAGTTCGGCATTGTTAGGTAGTATTCAATAATCTATAACTTAGAATTTTTATGAAGATCATAAAAAAATATTCAGTCGGATTAATCATCTTCGTCTTTGCGGTTCTGTTGTTGTTTGATCCTGTTGCAAGGGCTCAGGACTTTAAGAAAACTGCAACTGCCGGATTTACATTTCTTCAGGTTCCTGCTACTGCAAGAACTGCAGCCCTTGGCGAATCCTCAATAGCATTATCAGATATGGATGCACAGGGATATTTTACAAATCCTGCTGCACTTGGTTTCACATCAAAAGTTCATTCAATTTCAATTTCTTACGCTCCGTGGATTGCCGATATAAAAAATTATGCTTCAAGTTATGCTTACAATTCGCCAATTGGAATATTTGCTCTCGGATTCCAGATGATGGATTACGGCTCAATTCCGAGAACAGTAGTTGGCGGCGGTCAGAGAGTATACGAGATAGTCGGCACTTATGATGCAAATTCACTGGCGCTTGGATTAAGTTATTCTAAAATGTTAACAGACAGATTTTCTTTTGGTGTGACATTTAAATACGTGCAGGAAAAAATTTACATCTACAAAGCAAGCAACATTCTTTTTGATGGCGGAGTTCTTTACTACACTGGCTTTGGTACTTTAAGAATTGCAGCAGCTTTACAAAATTTTGGCACGGATGCAAAATTTATTGCCGATGTATTCAAAATGCCAACGGTACTTCGTTTAGGTACTGCTGCAGAAGTACTGGGCGATCTAAACTCGGAATACAGAGTTACACTTTTAGCTGAACTGCTTCATCCCAATAATTCTGATGAGCGAATTAATGTAGGTGGTGAAGTTGCATGGAATAATACTGTTATCCTTCGCGGGGGCTATAAGTTCTTTTATGACGAAGAATCTTTCAGTTTAGGAATTGGTCTTAACCCAAATTTGAGCGTACCACTTAACATCGACTTTGCTTATTCTGATTATGGCAGACTTGGCGATATATTAAGATTTTCTCTTTCTGTCGGTATGCTTTAAAAGGATAGAATTTTATGAGACAAAAATTATTTCTGATTACTGTTTTAATTATTGGCTTCAACTGGCCACTATTCAGCCAATTTACTTCGGTTAACGCTTTTCTCGATTATTCATATTCATCTTCAAAACGGCTTGAAGTCACCAATGCTGATGCTGTAGGCGGAATGGTGAAATTAAAATTTAAGATTTTTGATGAACTCTTTTTAACTCTTAACAGCGGTTATAAACTTTACTCGCTTAATGAACCTGATGTTTTGAATAACTGGGATTGGGAGTTCTGGACCGACAGATATTACAATAAAATAGTTTCTGATTTAAATGCGGATCCGAACTTAAGTGTTTTAATTCAGGCAATACAGAAGATGGATTTAATACCCTTATATCTAAATGCAGAATATGCTTTTGAAGTAATGGATAAATTTACAATTATCCCCACAGCCGGAGGCGGAGTTTATTTTTATTCCCGAAGAATGTTTGCTGAAGAGACATGGACAAAGAAATTTCCGGAAGTTGATTATTCATTCACTTATACTTTCAGAAATTTTGCACCAAATAAAAAAGGCAACCTGTTTTTTGTTAATGGTGGACTTGATGTCGAGTATAAAATTTTTGATGCATTTTCTCTTATTGCAGGCGGACAGTACTTCTATGTTCTCTCGAGTGAAGGAAAATCGGGTTATGACCAGTTCCCACTTAGAAATGAAATTTCATTTAAACTTGGATTAGGAATTAATTACTAATATGAAATTCAAATATTTTTTTATTGCTGTATTAACGTTCTTATGTTTCAATGATATCCTCGCACAATCGAAAAGTCTTATCATTGGTGCCGATGCGAATTATAATCTTCCGCTGGGAACTCTTTCTGAAAGGCTTAAAGGTGCATTCGGCGGAATTGTTTATGCGGGTAAGGAAGTTAGCGATAGTTGGACCTGGACAGGAAAGCTGGAATACTTTAAACTTACTAAAGTAAATAAAGATAAAAGATTCAAGACAATTGAAGCGGAAATCGGAGGTGAGATCAGTTCATACACATTTCCGTTGCCAAATTTAAAGATGGATTTGACCGTCGCAGGTTTACTCGCAGAGGCTAAATATAATTTGTTAAAAACTGAAATATTTACAACTGATGTTAATATTGGATTTGGCTTTTATTTTTGGGAACATTTCAGAAGCAGCTACTTTGATTCTCTTAAAGTTGATACTTCCGGTTCGGGCAATTTTGTCCTCGTTGAAGAACTAAAGGTCCCTTCTTTAAGACAAAAGGACTGGAGCGGAGGTATCAATCTTGGACTGGATTTTAACATTTTGTTGTTTGATCCTTTATGGTTGAACCTGAGCGGAAATTATAAATTAATCATAGGCGAACTCTGGCCTACATTAGAGCTTAATCTGGAAAATGTGAGTGGTTTGCAATTTATAGATTTCAGAGCCGGGATAAGATTAAATCTATGAGATTATTACTCAAAATTTTACTGCTTTTAATCCTTCCGGGAGTTTTCTTTTCGGTTCAATCTTGCTCACAAACAAAAACATCTGCCGTAAGAGGTGTTTGGTTAACCAACGTTGATAGTGAAGTCCTGAATTCTAAAAAAAACATTGAAGAAGCTGTTAATCTTCTGGATGAACTTGGATTCAATACAATTTTTGTCGTTACCTGGAATAAAGCTATGACCACTTATCCAAGTAAAATAATGAAAGAATTAACCGGCGTTGAAATCGATACCTTGTTTACAGGCAGAGACCCTCTAATGGAATTGATAGAAGCTGCACATAAAAAAAATATTAAAGTAATCGCCTGGTTTGAATTTGGTTTTTCTTCTTCATTTCAATTGAATGGCGGACCAATAATCGGGAAAAAACCACAATGGTCAGCCAAAGATGTAAACGGAAAGCTTGTCACAAAGAATGGTTTTGAATGGATGAATGGATTTCATCCTGAAGTTCAGGATTTTTTACTCTCGCTCATTATGGAAGTCGTTTCAAATTATAAAATAGATGGCATACAGGGCGATGACCGCTTGCCGGCAATGCCATCGGAGTCAGGTTATGATGATTATACAATTAATCTTTACAAATCTGAACACGATGGAAAAACGCCTCCTGAATACTACAAGGACTATGATTGGATAAAATGGCGTTCAAACCTGCTTACTGATTTTATGAAGCGGATATACGATTCCGTTAAAGCATACAACAAAAACTTAATTGTATCAATGGCTCCCAGTATTTACCCTTGGAGTGAAGAAGAGTATCTGCAGGATTGGCCAACCTGGGTTAATATAGGAGTTGTTGATTTAGTTTGTCCCCAGGTTTACAGGTATGATTTTGAAAAATATTCTTCAGCTTTACAAGCAATTGTTGATGACCAGGTGGCGAAAAAAGATTTAAATAAATTATATCCCGGGATTTTATTGAAAGTGGGGGATTATCAGCCATCTTTAGATTTTCTGGAAAAAATGATTAATGAAAACCGTAGAAATGGAATTAATGGCGAGGTGTTTTTCTTTTATGAAGGTATAAAAAAATATCCTGATTTCTTCAGAAAAATTTATAAAGATAGGGCTGAATTTCCTGATTTAATTGAATAAACGAGGTAAAGTGAGAAAATATTTTTTAATATCTCTGGCAGCATTTAACTTTTCAATATTTGCACAACCGCTTGAAGAATTTCGTGCAACGTGGATGACTAATGTTGATAGCTATGTGCTGAATACTGACAACAGCATAGTTGAAGCGATGAATTATTTATCATCAATCGGATTCAATGTTGTTTTTCCTGTTGTTTACAATAAGGGTTATACATTATATCCAAGCCAGATTATGGACAGTCTTTTCGATGCACCTACCATTCCTGACCCGGCTTTTCAAAACAGGGATTTTCTTACAAGATTAATTATTGAAGCTCATAGGGTTGGAATTGAGGTAATTCCCTGGTTTGAGTTTGGCTTTTCATCCTCATACAGCCTTAATGGTGGACATATTGTAGCAAAATTTCCCCATTGGGCTTTAAAGAATAATCAGGGACAACTTGTTGTGAAGAACGGGTTTGATTGGCTTAGTGGGATAAATCCTGAAGTTCAGGATTATTTACTTTCGCTAATGCTTGAAGTCATCGATAATTATGATGTTGATGGTGTTCAGGGAGACGATCGCTTGCCTGCAATGCCCTTTGAAGGAGGTTATGATTCAGTTACAGTCAGCATTTATAAATCTGAACACAGCGGCTCGCTTCCACCAAATAATCCTTATGATGCGAACTGGAAGCGCTGGCGTGCCGATAAACTGAATCAATATTTTCTTCGTGTAAGGGATTCAGTTAAGTCCCGAAGTCCACATCTTATTTTATCTTCTTCGCCAACTCCTTTTCCCTGGGGTTATGATGAATATTTACAGGATTCTAAATACTGGGCTCAGAATAATGTTGTTGACAACATTATTCCTCAACTTTATCGTTATGATTATTCGGGATATCAATCAGCCCTCAGCCAGTCTCTTCAGCTAATCAGGAGTGTTAATCCTTCAATCTATTATGCGGGCGTGCTGATTAAATCCGGTTCATATGTTATAGATACCACTCTTCTTGGCCAGGTGATAAATCTTAATAGAACGAACAACGTAAAAGGTGAGTGCTTGTTTTTTTATGAAGGACTCAGGAAAAATAATAACCTTGTGGGTAATTATCTCGGTTCAAATTTTTATCAGCAGGCGGCTTTGCTTCAATACCGCAACGGAAACATCTGGCGGCCGAAAGCAACAATAAAGAATGAAGATGAAACAGGAGTAACAAAAACAGGTAACTGGACAAATTACGCGATGCAGGGATTCACCGGGCAGATAATCCG